>NZ_JBXASG010000002.1:0-749877 GCF_058809075.1 Acidovorax sp. GW821-FHT11A03 | reverse complement strand
GGGTTCGGTGAGTCGCCTTGCGGGTTCGGCTCATCGATGGGATGAACTGTACGTGGATGGGACGCGAAGAAAAACCACCGGGTCGCAAACTAACTGTTCCAGTATTGGAAACAATGAAGAGGGAACTCTGCCGCAACCCGCCGGATTTCGCGGCACCACGCGGCATCTGAAGCCGTTTTTAGAGGAAAACCCTGGTGCGAGTTTGGGACAGTGTGAATGGCTTGGGAAAGGCCGTTGCGGCGGCTGCCGCACCGCTGCGAAGGGTGGCGGCGCACCTGCGTCCCTCGCACGCGGTCGCGGCGCGCACGGTCCGCCCGCCCGTTTCCGGCGGCGCTCGGCGCGCCCCGGGCTGCAGCCGGGTGGACTCCTAGCGGACCACGGGGGCGTCCGGCAATTCGTTGTCGCCGGGCGTGTCCGATGTCCGCGGGAAGTGCCTGCTCAGGCGGGACGACACGGCCTCGATGGCTTGCGCGAGGCCTTCTTCGTAGTGCCGCTGGCGGAAGTGGGTGGACATCTGTGCGATCACATCGCGCCATTCGCTGCTCGCCACGTGGCGGGCCAGGCCCCGGTCGGCCACGATCTCTATCGCATGCTCGGGCAGCAGCAGATAGATCAGCACGCCGTTGTTGTGCTCGGTGTCCCACACGCGGTATTTGCTGAACAGCATGATGGCGCGTTCGCGCGCGCTGGCATGGCGGCGCAGGTAGCTCCAGGGCAGGCTGGCTTCGGCGACGATGCGGATCTGGCCCGTGTGCCGCCGCTCGCTGGCCGCAACCCGCGCGGCCAGCCGCTCCAGGGCGTCGCTGGAGAGCGCACGGCGGGCGCCGGGTTCGCCCCAGCGATGCTGCGCAAGGCGCCACAGGGCGGTGGCCAGGCCCGGAAAGGTCGAGGGTGCTGCAGTTTCAGGGCCCATGTCACCAGTCTCCCGAGGCGCCGCCGCCACCAAAATCTCCACCCCCTCCGGAGCTGAAGCCCCCGCCGCCGCCGCTGGTGCCGCCTCCCCAGCCACCGCCGCCGCCATGGCCCCAGCCGCCGATCGGGCCGGCGTTTCGGCCCTGCCGGGCGCCGCCGCCCACGCCGCTGAAGAGCCAGGTGTAGAGCAGTGCGATGATCCCCGCGCCGCCGGCCACCAGCAGGCTGGACGTGAACACGAAGGCAAGAAAGCCCACGCCCCCGCCCATGAACAAGCCTCCCAGCCGCCCGCCGAAGATGCTGCGCGCCAACGGACCGGCCACCATCACGCCGAAGAACAGGAAGATGGCCAGGTCGGTCCAGTCGAAGCCTCCGCGGCCGCTGTCCTGCGGCGTCGATGGGCCTGTGCCGGTATCCCTGGGCGCGGGCAGTGCCTCGCCGGCGATGCGCGCGCCAAGCTGGGCGATGGCGTCGCGCAGGCCGCCCGCATAGTCGTTCTGCTGGAATCTGGGCTTCATGGCGCCGTCGATGATGCGCGCCGCCGCGATGTCGGGGATGGCGCCCTCCAGGGCCTTGGCGACCTCGATGCGCATCTTGCGGTCGTTCTTGGCGACGATCACCAGAACGCCATCGCCCACCTCCCTGCGGCCGATCTTCCACGTGTTGCCCACGCGGTTGGCGAACGACGCGATGTCTTCGGGGGCGGTGGTGGGCACCATGAGCACCACGATCTGGGCACCCCGGGCCTGCTCCAGCGCGCGCAGCTGCGCTTCCAGCGCCGCCGTGTCGGCGGCGTCCAGCGTGCCGGTCTGGTCGATGACTGGGCCGGTGAGCGCAGGCACGGGCTGCAGGCCCCCGTCGGCCCGGGCCCAGGGCAAGGCGAATGCTATAAAAAATATAGCTATCAGCGCTTTGTGGATAAGCGCTAGGGACATATTTTCTCGGTTGTCCGGTGGAAGGGCAAGTCCGCTCAGGGCTTGGGTTTGGAGGCGGAGAAATCCACGGTGGGGGGCGCGGAGATCTGGGCCTCGTTGGCCACCGTGAAGCTGGGCTTGGGCTGGTAGCTGAAGGCCATGGCCGTCAGGTTGGTGGGGAAGCTGCGCGCGAGCACGTTGTACTCCTGCACGGTCTGGATGTAGCGGTTTCGCGCCACGGTGATGCGGTTCTCGGTGCCTTCCAGCGTGACGCGCAGGTCCCGGAAGCCCTGGTTGGCCTGCAGCGTGGGGTAGCGCTCGGAGACCGCCATCAGCCGCGACAGCGCACCCGACAACTCGCCCTGCGCCTGCTGGAACTTATTGAACGCCTCGGGGTTGTTCAGGGTTTCGGGCGTGACCTGGATCGAGGTGGCCTTGGCGCGCGCCTCGACCACGCGGGTCAGGGTTTCCTGCTCGAAGTTCGCCTCGCCCTTGACGGTGGCGACGATGTTGGGCACCAGGTCGGCACGGCGCTGGTACTGGTTGAGGACCTCGCTCCATGCGGCCTTGGACTGCTCGTCCAGGCGCTGGAAGTCGTTGTAGCCGCAGCCGCTCAGGGCCAGCACGGCTGCCAGAAGTGCAAGGATGCGTTTCATCATCATGGTGGTGTTCGCCAGGTGGAGTCAGGACAAGGGACCGGGGTGCGAATGGGCCAGACAGTGGCCGCCCGGCAGATTCTGCAACAAGTGCGCGCGCCGCCACCGCTTTCCGGTGCCGGGCAGGCCGCATGGTCACCACGCCCGCAAGGGGATGGCCGCACAATAGTGCCCTGCGCGTGGACGGGCCCCCGGCCCCCATGCCTTTCCTTCACCCCATCCTGCCGATCACCATGCCCCGTCCCCGCTCCAGCGCCGCCACCCTCGGAGGTTCCTCGGACGAAACCGAAGCCGCGTTCTACGAGGCCCTGCAGCGTGGCGATATCGAGCTGTTGATGTCCTGCTGGGCCGACGAGGACGACATCGTCTGCGTGCACCCCGGCGGGCCGAGGTTGCTGGGCGCGGGGGCAATCCGGGCGGCATTCGAGGCCATGTTTTCGCATGGCACGGTGCGGGCCCGGCCCGTGCAGGTGCACCGGGTGGTGGCCCTCACCAGCGCCGTGCACAGCGTCGCCGAACACGTGGAGGTGATGCTGCCCGACGGCCTGCACCAGGCCGTGGTGCTGGCCACCAACGTCTACCACAAGACCCCCGAAGGCTGGCGCATGGTGGCGCACCACGCCAGCCCCGGGGCCGCGCCGGACGTGCAGACGGCGGACGCGCAGCGGCCCGTGCTCCATTGAGCCGATGGCCTTCCCATGTTCAAGCCTTTTTGCCTTCTTTCCCCGGAGCTGTAAGCGCTAAGAGCTATGAAATATGTAGCACCCCGCTGGCTGCCCGGAGGCCAGCTCCAGACCATCTGGCCGGCCCTGTACTCGCGCCGGGTGTTCGGGCCCCGCCCCGAGTACCGCCGCGAGCGCTGGGAGACGCCGGATGGTGATTTCGTGGATGTGGACTTCCTGCAGGATGGCGTGGCGGCGGCCGGCGCGCCCCGGCCGTTGCTGGTGGTCTTCCATGGCCTGGAGGGTTCGTCGCGCAGCCACTACTGCGAAGCGTTCGCCGACCTGGCGCGCGAGCAGGGCTGGGCCTGCGCGCTGCCGCATTTCCGGGGCTGCAGTGGCGAGATCAACCGTGCGCCGCGCGCCTACCACTCGGGCGACCACGCCGAGATCGGCTGGATGCTGCAGCGCCTGCGTGCATCGCACAGGGGGCCGCTGATGGCGGTGGGTGTCTCCCTGGGGGGAAACGCGCTCCTGCGCTGGGCCGCCGAAGTGGGCGAGGACGCCGCGCGCAGCGCGGACGCGGTGGCCGCCGTGTGCTCGCCCATCGACCTGGCCGCAGGCGGGCACGCGATCGGGCGCGGCTTCAACCGGCAGGTCTACACGCGCATGTTCATGCGCACCCTGGTGCCCAAGGCGCTGCAGAAGCTGGCGCAGCACCCGGGGCTGTTCGACCGGCAGGCTCTGATGGCGGCGCGTGACCTGTATGCGTTCGACAATGTGTTCACCGCACCGCTGCACGGCTTTCGCAACACCGAAGACTATTGGCTGCGCGCCTCCGCCAAGCCGCTGCTGCACCGCATCCGCCTTCCGGCCCTAGTCGTCAATGCGCGCAACGACCCGTTCGTTCCGGCCGCCAGCCTGCCGTTGCCGCAGGAGGTGGCCAACGGGTTCGTCACGCTCTGGCAGCCCCCGCACGGCGGCCATGTCGGCTTTGCCCACGGGCGCTTGCCGGGGCATGTGCGCGCCATGCCCGACGCAGTCGGGGGATGGCTGGCAGAGCATGCGGGGGCCGTGGCGCGCGCGGGAGCACAATCGCCGCATGGATGACATCGTCAAGCAGGCGCTGGCCAAGTGGCCCAATGTGCCCGACTGCTACGGATGGCTCGGCCTGGATGCGCGCGGCCACTGGTACCTGCGCGACGACCAGGTCCAGGCCGCGGGCCCCTTTCCGCGCAGCAAAGGGTCCCTGCTGCAGCATGAAAAGCTGGTCGAATTCATTGCGCGCAATTACGAGCACGACGCGCAGGGGCAATGGTTTTTCCAGAACGGGCCGCAGCGCGTGTATGTGGAACTGGAAGCCACGCCCCTCGTGTGGCGCATACAGCCGGATTTTTCCGTGCTTTCCCACACCGGCCGGGGGGGCGCGGTGCAGGACTGCCTGGTGGATGCACAGGGGCGGGTCTACCTGGTGTCGGAGCTGGGCGTGGGGCTGGTGCACACCCTGGACGTGCCCCTGGCCGCCGAGGCGGTGGAGGCGGGCCGCTGGGTACCGCTGGATGTGCGGGCAGAGGATTTGCCGGGGCGCTACGGCTTCGTCTTGAGCCCGCATGGCCGCTGGAGCGCCGGTGGAATGCAGGGGCGGGCGCCCAGGGCGGGCATGGCGCGCACCTGAAGAAGAAAGAGAAGGAACCAGGGCGCAGAAAGTAAAAAAGCCGGTCCACAGAACCGGCTTTTTCATGGGCCCGCGCGGCGCTCCGCCGCATGCGGGAGAGAAGGGCTTACTTGGCGGCCGCGGCCATGAACTCGACGGCGGCACGCAGATCGGCATCCGACGCCTGAGCGGCGCCACCGCGGGGAGGCATCGCACCCTTGCCCTTGGCCACGCTGTTGTACAGCGCATCGATGCCGGCAGGCAGGCGGGCCGACCAGGCGGCCTTGTCACCAAACTTGGGGGCGCCGGCCACGCCAGCCGCGTGGCACACCTGGCACGCCTGCTTGTACAGGGCTTCGCCAGCGCCTGCGGCGGCAGCGGCCACAGGAGCGGGCGCTGCTGCAGCAGCAGCAGGAGCGGCTTCGGCAGCGGACGCTGCTGCGGCCGCCGTAGCGGCAGGGGCTGCGGACGCGGCGTCGGCGGCAGCCGCGGGGGCTGCTCCGTCGGGTGTCGCGGGTTCCGCGAACTTGGCGCCGGCGGCGTTGGCCATGTATGCGACGGCCCGCGCGATTTCGGTGTCGTTGAAGTCGCCGCCGCCTTGCGGCGCCATGGCGCCCTTGCCCTTCAGCGCGGATTGGACCAGCGCTTCAAAGCCGGTCTTGATGCGGGCCGACCAGGCAGCGGCGTCCGAGAACTTGGGAGCCCCCGCGGCGCCTGTGGCATGGCAGGCCGCGCACTGGCCCTTGTAGACGTCTTCGCCGCTTCGCAGGGGGCGGTTGGCATCGCGGATTTCGACCATGCCCACCTTCTGGATGCGCTCGGCAATGGCCTTCTCGGGATTGGCTGCGCCAGCGGCCGGCTTGTCGGCCGACGTGACATACAGGACCAAGCCAATGATGGCAAAGATCGGAATCAC
Organism: Acidovorax sp. GW821-FHT11A03; assembly: GCF_058809075.1. Taxonomy (NCBI): domain Bacteria; kingdom Pseudomonadati; phylum Pseudomonadota; class Betaproteobacteria; order Burkholderiales; family Comamonadaceae; genus Acidovorax; species Acidovorax sp. GW821-FHT11A03. The sequence continues at coordinate 744,166 of NZ_JBXASG010000002.1, read as the reverse complement.
AAACGAGAAAAGTACCGCGACCAGCAACTGCTTGGGGTTCTTGATCGGGCCGGTATGGGCTTCTTCGTGGTGGTTGTCGCTCATGACGTCCTCAGGGTGTATCGGGGGGCTTTGATGAAATCAACCCTCAATTATATCTGCGGGGCTGGGGCCTCCCCGTGAGCATCGCACAGGCGCCGCGCCAGATGCGCGAGACAGCCCGCGCGCGCCGCCACCCTGCGGTGCGGGCGCGCGTGGCCTGGCGCCGCCGTGCGCGTCAGGACGGATTGCCCGCCACCGCCGCGGCTTCGGGCGCGCCGCCGCCCAGGGCCTTGTACAGCGCCACCTGGTTTTGCAGTTGCGCGAGCTTGACCTGCACGACGGCCTGCTGCGTGGCGAACAGGGAGCGCTGGGCGTCCAGCAGGTCCAGGTAGCTCGATACGCCGTTGCGGTAGCGCAGATCGGCCAGCTGCAGCCGCGCGCCTTCCGCCTGGGCCTGCAGTTGCTGGGCCTCGGCCTGCTCACCCAGGGTGGCCTGGCCCGCCAGCGCATCCGAGACTTCGCGGAAGGCCGTCTGGATGGCCTTTTCGTATTGCGCGATGGCGATGCCCCGCCCGGCTTGCGCACTCTCGAGGTTGGCCTGGTTGCGGCCCGCGTCGAAGATGGGCAGCAGCAGGGACGGCGCGATCGTGAACCCCCACGAGCCGCTCTTGAACAGGCCCGACAGTTCGCCGCTGGCGGTGCCTGCCTGGGCCGTGAGCGAGATGCGCGGGAAGAACGCGGCCCGCGCCGCGCCGATGTTCGCGTTGGCTGCGATCAGCTGCTGCTCTGCCTGGCGGATGTCGGGGCGGCGTGTCAGCAGTTCGGACGGCAGGCCCGCGGGCAACTGCGCCATGGCGGGCGCAGCGGCCAGCCGGCTGCCTGTGAGGCTGGCGCGGATGTCGTCGGGCAGGGACTGTCCGAGCAGTAGGGCCAGGGCGTTCTCGTCCAGCGCGCGCTGGCGCTGCTGCTGCGCCAGGGTGGCGCGTGCCGCCTGGGTCAGGGACTCTGCCTGGCGGAAGTCCAGCTCCGAGGCCACGCCCGCGTCCAGCCGCATGCGCGTGAGGCGCACCGATTCCTCGCGCGACGCGAGGGTCTGGCGCGACAGGTCCAGCAGCTCCTCGTCGGCCAGCAGGTTCAGCCAGCCGTTGGCCACTGCGGCCACCAGGCTGACCTGCGCCGCATTGCGGCCCTCTTCGGTGGCAAGGTACTGCGCGAGCGCCTGCTCCTTGAGGCTGGCGATGCGGCCGAAGAAGTCGATCTCCCAGGCCGAAACCGCAAGTCCGACGCTGAACGAGTTGGTCAGGTCGCCCGTGCCCGCGGCCGGTGCGCGGCTGGCGTTGGCCGCCAGGCCCACGCCCGGGTACAGGTCGGCCCGGCGCACCTGGAACGTGGCGCGTGCCTGTTCGATGTTGAGCACGGCCACGCGCAGATCGCGGTTGTTGGCCAGCGCGGCTTCGATGAGCTGGCGCAGCCGGGGCTCGGCGAAATAGTCCTGCCAGGGGGCCGCGGCCGCAGCGCCCTGCGTGGTGCCACTGGCGGAAGCCGCCGTGGTGTACGTGGCCGGTACGGGGGGCGCGGGTCGCTCGTAGACGGGGATGAACGAGCAGCCGGCCAGCAGCGCTGCCGCTGCCAGTGCGATGGAGGTGCTGCGGTGATTAGTCATGGGTTCCAACTCCTGCTTCTTCTGCGTGGCGGCGGTTCATTTCCTGCTGGCGCGCGCTGCCCTTGAACAGGCTGCGGACCACCACGAAGAACACGGGCACGAAGAACACGGCCAGTGCCGTGCCCGTGATCATTCCGCCCAGCACGCCCGTGCCGATGGCGCGCTGGCTGGCCGAGCCCGCGCCCGACGCGATGGCCAGCGGCAGCACGCCCAGGCCGAATGCCATCGAGGTCATCACGATGGGGCGGAACCGCAGGTGCGCGGCCGCCAGCGCCGACTCGATCACGCCCTTGCCCTGGGCCTGAAGGTCCTTGGCAAATTCGATGATCAGGATGGCGTTCTTCGCCGACAGGCCGATGATGGTGATCAGGCCCACCTGGAAGTACACGTCATTGGCATAGCCCCGCAGCAGGGTCGCCAGCAGCACGCCCAGCACGCCCAGGGGCACCACCAGGATCACGGCCAGCGGAATCGACCAGCTTTCGTACAGCGCGGCCAGGCACAGGAACACGGCCAGGATGGCAAAGCTGTAGAGGATCAGCGACTGGGAGCCCGCCAGCTTTTCTTCGCGCGACTGGCCGGTCCATTCAAAGCCGAAGCCTGCGGGCAGCTGGCCCGCGAGCTTTTCCATCTCGGCCATGGCGGCGCCCGTGCTGAAACCGGGGGCTGGCGAGCCCGAGATCCGCATGGCGGGATAGCCGTTGTAGCGCACCGTCTGCTGCGCGCCATTGACCCAGCGGGTGGTGGCGAAGGCAGAGAGCGGCACCGGCTTGCCCTGGCTGTTGGCGGCGTTGATCTTCAGCAGATCGTCGGGCTGCATGCGCGAAGGCGCGTCGGCCTGCACGACCACGCGCTGCAGGCGGCCCTGGTTCGGGAAGTCGTTCACATAGCTCGAGCCCAGCGCGGTCGACAGCGCGGAGTTGATGGCATCGAACGGCACGCCCAGGGCGTTGGCCTTGTCGCGGTCGATGTCGATCTGCAGCTGTGGCGCGTCTTCCAGGCCGTCCGGGCGCACCTGCGTGAGCACCTTGCTTTGCGAGGCCATGCCCAGCAGCTGATTGCGTGCCTTCACGAGCGCCTCGTGGCCGGCGCCTCCGCGGTCCTGCAGGCGGAACGTGAAGCCGCTGGCATTGCCCAGCTCGGGAATGGGAGGCGGGCTCAGCGGGAAGATGAACGCATCGCGGATTCCCATCAGGCCGCCGAAGGCCCGGTTGGCAACGTCCTGCGCCGATTGGCCCGGGCCGTGGCGTTCGCTCCAGTCCTTCAAGGTCACGAAGGCAAGGGCGGCGTTCTGCCCCTGGCCGGAGAAGCTGAAGCCCAGCACGCCCACCATGCTCTGCACTTCGGGCTGCTTGAGAATGAACTCCTCGACCTGCTGCATCACGGCCAGCGTGCGCTCCTGCGTCGCGCCGGGGGGCAGCTGCACGTTGACGATGATGTTGCCCTGGTCTTCGCTGGGCAGGAACGAGGTGGGCAGGCGCATGTACACCACGGCGACGGCGCCAATGATGGCGGCGTAGATGACGAGGTAGCGTGCTGCCCGCTTGAGCATGCGCGCCACGAAGCCTTCATAGCCCTTGGCGGTGCGCGAAAAGCCGCGATTGAACCAGCCGAAGAAACCGGTCTTCTCGTGGTGGTGCCCGGCTTCGACGGGCTTGAGCAGCGTGGCGCACAGGGCCGGCGTGAGCGACAGGGCCATGAAAGCGGAAAAGCCGATGGAGGCCACCATCACCGCCGAGAACTGGCGGTAGATGTTGCCCGTGGAGCCCGCGAAGAAGGCCAGCGGCACGAACACCGAGATCAGCACCACGGTCACGCCGATGATGGCGCCCGAGATCTGGCGCATGGCCTTGCGCGTCGCCTCGAGCGGGGACAGTCCTTCCTCGCTCATGATGCGTTCGACGTTTTCCACCACCACGATGGCATCGTCCACCACGATGCCGATCACCAGCACCATGCCGAACATGGTCAGCACGTTGATCGAGAAGCCCAGCGCCAGCAGCGTGGCGAAGGTGCCCAGCAGAGCGATCGGCACCACGATGGTGGGGATGATGGTGTAGCGCCAGTTCTGCAGGAACAGGAACATCACCAGGAACACCAGCGCCACCGCTTCCAGCAGGGTCTCGGCCACCTGCTTGATGGAGATGTCCACGAAGCGCGAGCTGTCGTAGGGAATGCTCCAGCTCATGCCTTCGGGGAAGTAGCGCGAGAGCTCATTCATCTTGGTGCGCACGGCTTTCGCGGCTTCCAGGGCATTGCCGCTGGGCGACAGCTGGACGCCAATGCCCACGGCGGGCTTGCCGTTCAGTCGCGCGGCCGTGGCGTAGGCCTGGCCCCCCAGCTCCACGCGCGCCACGTCCTTGATGCGCACGGTGGAGCCGTCGGTGTTGGCGCGCAGCACGATGTTGCCGAACTGCTCCACGCTGGAGAGCTGGCCGTTGACCACCACCGTGGCCGCAATCCCCTGGCCCGCGATGTTGGGCAGGTCGCCGATCGTGCCGCTGGCCACCTGGGCGTTCTGGGCGCGGATGGCGGCGGTGATTTCGGCGGCCGAAAGGTTGAAGCTCACCATCTTGGCGGGGTCGATCCAGATGCGCATGGCGCGTTCCGTGCCGAACAGCTGTGCCTGGCCGATGCCCTGCAGCCGCTGCAGCTCGGGGACGATGTTGCGCGACGCGTAGTCGCCCAGGGCCACCGTGTCCGTCGCCGGGTTGGTCGACGAGAGCATGGTGAACAGCAGGAAGTTGGAGCGCGATTTGTCCACGCGCACGCCCTGTTGTGTCACGGCCGAGGGCAGCCGTGGCGTGGCGCGCGAGAGGCGGTTCTGCACATCCACCTGGGCCAGATCGGCATTGGTGCCGGGCTGGAAGCTCAGCGTGATGCTGCCGGAGCCGTCGGCCTGGGCGACGGATTCCATGTAGATCAGCCCCGGTGATCCGTTCATCTCGCGCTCGATGACCGACAGCACGCTGTCTTCGAGCGTTTGCGCGGATGCGCCCGGATAGGCCGCGTTGATGACGATGGCTGGCGGAGCCACCGGTGGGTACTGCGCGATGGGCAGCTGCGTGATCGCCACGCCGCCCATCACCATGATGAACAGGGCGATCACCCATGCAAAGATGGGTCGGTCGATAAAGAACTTGGCCATGCTGGGGTGCCCTTTATGGCTTCGACGAAGACGCGGCAGAAGCGGCGGGTGCCGCAGGTGCTGCTGCGGCGGCCGGCGACGGGGGCGCCGCGGATGGCGCTCCCGGCGCCTGCCATGGAACCGGCTTCACCGGCGTGCCGGGCGGCAGCATCTGCAGCTTCTGGAAGCCGTCCACCATGACCTTCTCGCCAGCCTTCAGCCCGTCGAGAACCACCCAGCGGTTGTTCTGGGCCGCGCTGACCTTGATGGGGCGCTGGGACACTTTGCCGTCCTCGCCCACCACGCTGACCGTGTCACCCTGCTGGGTGCGCGTGACAGCCTGCTGGGGCAGGGTGATGGCATTGCTGGCCTGGGCCTGTTCGATGCGCACGCGCAGGTACAGGCCGGGCAGCAGCTCTCCCTTGGGGTTGGGAGCTTCCGCGCGCAGCGTGACCTGTCCCGTGGTGGCGTCCACCGACAGGTCGGTGAACAGCAGCTTGCCGGTCTGGGCGTATTCCGATCCGTCGCCCAGGACGAGCTTGACGCTGGCGGCCTCGGTGCCGCCGGCGCGCTTGAACTGGCCGCTTTCCATGGCACGGCGCAGCTGGAAGACATCGCTGGCCGATTGGGTGAAGTTCACGTACACCGGGTCGATCTGCTGCACGACGGCCAGGGCAGTGGCTTCTCCCTGCCCGACCAATGCACCTTCCGTGACCAGCGCCCGCCCGATGCGGCCCGATATGGGGGATGTCACGCTGGCATAGCCAAGGTTGATGTCGGCGGTGCGCACCGACGCCCTGGCGGCGGCCACGTCTGCCTGGGCCTGCTTTTCGGCGGCTTCCGCATTGACGAAGTCCTGCTTGCTGATGGCATTGGCGCTCACGAGCGGGCGGTAGCGTTCCACCTGGGCGCTGGCCTGCGCGAGGTTGGCCTGGGCCTTGGCGAGGCTGGCGCGGGCGCTTTCCGACGCTGCCGCGTACGGGGCAGCGTCAATGCGAAAGAGTGGCTGGCCTGCCTTCACGTCGCTGCCCTCCTTGAAAAGGCGCTGCTGCAGGATGCCCGCAGCCCGGGCGCGCACCTGGGCGACGCGGGAAGCTTCCACGCGGCCCGGCAATTCGGTGATCAGCCCCACATCGCCGGGCGTTGCGGTGACAACCCCAACCTCGACGGGGGGCATCTGCTGCCCGCCGGCTGGGGCTTGGCCGTCGCTTTTGCCGCAGGCAGCCAGCAACACCGCCGCTGCGGTGGCTGCGACCAGGGAGATGGCCTTGTGGGTTGTAGAGGCGCGAAAGGAGGGAATGGCAGATGCGTCACGCGGTGTGGGCATGGGAGTCCTTTTGATTGGCGTCAAGGAATTGGGTTGTAGGGGAAAGGGCCGCTGGCTGGAAGCGCCCCAAGATGAGAGCCCGACAAAATAAGTGCGCGATTATACATACAAACATGAATGTATAATTGTGACCGCCGGATGTCTTGTTGCATCCGGCCGGTGACTAGGCATTGAGAACGAGGAGACATACACCCCATGGCGCGTCGAACCAAAGAGGATGCAATTGCCACGCGCAACAGCCTGATAGATGCCGCGGAGCAGGTCTTCCGGGAGAAGGGGGTTTCGCGTGCTTCCCTGAGCGATATCGCGCAGGCTGCGGGGGCGACGCGGGGGGCGATCTACTGGCATTTCAAGGACAAGGTGGACCTCTTCAGTGCCATGATGGACCGGGTGACCCTTCCGCTCGAGCAGGGCTATGGGGAATTCGAGTGCAGCACCTGTCCGGATCCGGTGCAGCGGCTGCGTGCGGTGATGGCGCTTGTGCTGCGCAGCGTGGCCTCTGACGAGCGGACGCGCCGGGTTTTCGAGATTGCGCTCTACAAGGTGGAATATGTGAGCGAGCTCGTGGGGGTGCGTGATCGTCACGTGGCTGCGTCGGATGGTTTCACCCGCCAGTTGGCGCGCGACTTCGAGCTGGCTGCGCAGTTGCAAGGGGTCGTCTTGCCAATGACGCCCGTGGAGGCGGCCGTGGGCTTGCATGCCTTGTTCGATGGGCTCATCCGCAACTGGATCCTGGGGGGGGGCGGCTTTGATCTGGTGGGTGTCGGTGGGGTGAGTACCGATGCCTTTCTTGTGGGGTTGGGCCTGGCATTGCCAGGGGTTGTTGATGCCCAGGATTGCCGTGTTGCGCCCTAGTGCGTCTGTGGGTGCTCGTGTTGGTCGTGGTGCATCGGGGTGGTGTGCGTTTGCTGGCGGCGGTTGCATGCGATAATCCAAGGCTGTGCCAGTTCGGTCGTGCGGCTGTAGCTCAGTGGATAGAGTATTGGCCTCCGAAGCCAAGGGTCGTGGGTTCGATCCCCGCCAGCCGCACCAATGACGCGTGCAATCCAGGGAATGTGTCTCTTCGGGTGATCCTGCGGGGCTGCTAATTTCTCCGTGTTGCAAAAAACTAGTGCTATAATTCGAAATTCTCCGGAGGGGTGCCCGAGTGGCTAAAGGGGGCAGACTGTAAATCTGTTGGCTTACGCCTACACTGGTTCGAATCCAGTCCCCTCCACCAGTGAGAGAGTAGTGTTGAGAGTGATGTCCAGTTTTGCTTGGTTGCAAGGCTTGGCGCGCAGAGGCTGTTGGCCGATGCGGGAGTAGTTCAATGGTAGAACCCTAGCCTTCCAAGCTAATGACGCGGGTTCGATTCCCGTCTCCCGCTCCATTGCTCGCTTGTGCTGGTTTGTTGAGTTAGAGATTTTGATGTTGTGCGAGCGGCATCAAGTTGCCCATGTGGCTCAGTGGTAGAGCACTCCCTTGGTAAGGGAGAGGTCGCGGGTCCGATTCCCGCCATGGGCACCACTTTCAGGTGCGTCCGATTCTGGTTGCGCCGAGATCCTGTCGTATTGGTATAGATTTTTTTCGGAGTCGGAAAAATGGCAAAAGGAAAGTTCGAGCGCACCAAGCCTCACGTCAACGTGGGCACGATCGGCCACGTGGACCATGGCAAGACGACGCTGACGGCGGCCATCGCCACCGTGCTGTCCGCCAAGTTCGGCGGCGAAGCCAAGGCATACGACCAGATCGATGCGGCGCCCGAAGAAAAGGCCCGCGGCATCACGATCAACACCGCGCACGTGGAATACGAAACGGCCAACCGCCACTACGCCCACGTGGACTGCCCCGGCCACGCCGACTATGTGAAGAACATGATCACCGGCGCTGCCCAGATGGACGGCGCCATCCTGGTGTGCTCGGCCGCTGACGGCCCCATGCCCCAGACCCGCGAACACATCCTGCTGGCCCGCCAGGTGGGCGTGCCTTACATCATCGTGTTCCTGAACAAGTGCGACATGGTGGACGACGAAGAACTGCTGGAACTCGTCGAAATGGAAGTGCGCGAACTCCTGGACAAGTACGACTTCCCAGGCGACGACACCCCCATCATCCGTGGCTCGGCCAAGCTCGCCCTGGAAGGCGACAAGGGCAAGCTGGGTGAAGAAGCCATCATGAAGCTGGCCGAAGCGCTGGACACCTACATCCCCACGCCAGAGCGCGCTGTGGACGGTGCCTTCCTGATGCCCGTGGAAGACGTGTTCTCCATCTCCGGTCGTGGCACCGTGGTGACCGGTCGCGTCGAGCGCGGCATCATCAAGGTCGGCGAAGAAATCGAAATCGTTGGTATCCGCGACACGCAAAAGACCATCTGCACCGGCGTGGAAATGTTCCGCAAGCTGCTGGACCAAGGTCAAGCTGGCGACAACGTCGGCCTGCTGCTGCGCGGCACCAAGCGCGAAGACGTGGAGCGCGGCCAAGTGCTGTGCAAGCCCGGCTCGATCAAGCCCCACACCCACTTCACCGCTGAAGTGTATGTGCTGAGCAAGGACGAAGGCGGCCGCCACACGCCGTTCTTCAACAACTACCGCCCACAGTTCTACTTCCGCACGACCGACGTGACCGGCGCCATCGAGCTGCCGGCCGACAAGGAAATGGTCATGCCTGGCGACAACGTGTCGATCACCGTCAAGCTGATCAACCCCATCGCCATGGAAGAAGGCCTGCGCTTCGCCATCCGCGAAGGCGGCCGTACGGTCGGCGCTGGCGTCGTGGCCAAGATCATTGCTTAACTGGCAAAGGTATACAGGGGTATAGCTCAATTGGCAGAGCGTCGGTCTCCAAAACCGAAGGTTGTAGGTTCGATTCCTACTGCCCCTGCCACTTGAATGTGGCCCAGAACAAGCCCGCCAGGCCCTGGCGGGCTTCGGTGTCTTAAGTGATGCCGTGAATCGGAAGCAGGAAATACTCAAAGATGGCCACTTCACAGGTTGAAACTGTCAATACAGGCGCAGACAAGGCCAAGCTCGCAGCGGTGGTGGCTTTGGTCATCGCCTCGGTTGCGGGCTTTTATTTGCTGAGCAAGCAGGGTGCTCTCGTCCAATGGGCTGCGCTGATCGTCGGTCTGGTGGCGGCTGCGGGCGTGTTCCTGGTGTCGGAGTCTGGCCGTCAGTTCGTTGCCTTCGCAAAGGATGCATGGCGCGAGGTGAAAAAGGTCGTCTGGCCTACCCGCAAGGAAACCTTGCAGATGACGGCGTATGTGTTTGCCTTCGTCGTGATCATGGCGCTTTTCCTGTGGTTCACGGACAAGACGCTGGAATGGGTCTTGTACGACTTGGTTTTGGGTTGGAGAAAGTCATGACGACCGCTGCGGAAATCACTGGAGCAGAAGCTCCTGCAGGCGCTTCTGCTTCGGCAAATCCGGATCTGCGCTGGTACATCGTCCATGCCTATTCGGGCATGGAAAAGGCGGTGGAGCGCAATATCCAGGAACGCATTGGTCGCTCTGGCATGCAAGACAAGTTCGGTCGCATTCTGGTGCCGACCGAAGAAGTGGTGGAGATGAAAAACGGCCAGCGCAAGACGACGGAGCGTCGCTTGTTCCCTGGCTATGTATTCGTCGAGATGGTGATGGACGACGATACCTGGCACTTGGTGAAGCACACCAACAAGGTGACCGGTTTCGTGGGGGGGGCCAAGAACCGCCCCGCCCCTATTTCCGAAGAGGAAGTCCAGAAGATCGTCAGCCAGATGCAGGAAGGCACGGACAAGCCGCGCCACAAGATCGAATTCATGGTGGGCGAACTGGTTCGCGTCAAGGAAGGTCCGTTCACGGATTTCAATGGCTCCGTCGAAGAAGTCAATTACGAAAAGAGCCGCGTGCGCGTCTCCGTGATGATCTTCGGCCGCTCCACGCCGGTCGAGCTGGAATTTGGTCAGGTCGAAAAGACGTAAGAACGTCTTCGATAAGAACCCTGATCGCCCTGGCACGCCAGGGCAAGCAATTGGATGTCGCGCTTTTCGGCTCGGTGCGAACATCGTGATAGCGAGTCGTTAACCCCGGGGAGCCGGTTGCTGCATGGTGCAGCGCAGGCGTTATGACCCGTAAGGAGTAAAACATGGCGAAAAAAATCGTCGGTTTTATCAAGCTGCAAGTCCCAGCTGGTAAGGCCAATCCATCCCCACCCATCGGCCCGGCACTGGGTCAGCGTGGCCTCAACATCATGGAGTTCTGCAAGGCATTCAATGCGCAGACCCAAGGTGTGGAGCCAGGCCTGCCATTGCCCGTGGTCATCACGGCTTTCGCAGACAAGAGCTTTACCTTCATCATCAAGACGCCGCCTGCGACGACTCTGATCAAGAAGGCCATCAAGCTCGAAAAGGGTTCGGCCAATGCGCTGAAGATCAAGGTCGGCAAGATCACGCGCGAACAGCTCGAAGAAATCGCCAAGACCAAGATGAAGGACATGAATGCCGCGAATGTTGACGCTGCTGTCCGTACGCTGGCTGGTTCCGCACGCTCGATGGGCGTGACGGTGGAGGGTTTGTAAATGGCCAAGTTGACGAAAAAGCAAAAAGCCCTGCAGGGCAAGGTTGACAGCACGAAGCTGTACGCCTTTGCGGATGCAGTGGCTCTGGTGAAGGAAGCCGCCACCGCCAAGTTCGATGAATCCATCGACGTGGCCGTGCAGCTCGGCATTGATGCCAAGAAGTCCGACCAAGTGGTGCGTGGCGCCGTGGTGCTGCCCAACGGTACCGGCAAGACGACGCGCGTCGCCGTGTTCGCCCAGGGTGCTAAGGCTGAAGAAGCCAAGGCCGCGGGTGCCGACATCGTCGGCATGGACGACCTGGCCGCCATGGTCAAGGCTGGCGACATGCCTTTCGACGTGGTGATTGCTGCCCCTGACGCGATGCGCGTCGTGGGTACGCTGGGCCAGATCCTGGGCCCGCGTGGCCTGATGCCCAACCCCAAGGTGGGCACAGTGACGCCTGACGTTGCCACGGCCGTGAAGAACGCCAAGGCTGGTCAAGTGCAGTTCCGCGTGGACAAGGCCGGTATCGTGCACAGCACGATTGGCCGCCGCTCGTTCGACAACGAGAAGCTGCAAGGCAATCTGGCTGCGCTGATCGATGCACTGAACAAGGCCAAGCCTGCTTCGAGCAAGGGTCTGTACCTGCGCAAGGTCGCCGTGTCTTCCACGATGGGCCTGGGCGTCCGCGTGGATACGCAATCCATCGCAGCGTAATTGCGAAAAGAAATCTTCGGACCTGTCAAAGGGTCCGATGTGGTGGGCTGAAGCTGGCATTCAAGCTGCCTTCAGGCCATCCAAGACCGTTGGTGTGTAAGTTCGCACTTAATCCCCCTGGGGCCAACGCAGATGGCGATCCCGCTGCAGATGGAATCCGTTCCGAAACAGTTGGTCGCTGCAACAAGAGCGCGCAGGAGGGTGCAAGCCTGAATGTGCAATTTAAGGAGTAGACCTTGAGTCTTAATCGCAGTGAGAAAGAAGCGGTCATCAGTGAAGTGACCAGCCTCGCCGCTAAAGCTCAAACGCTTGTGATCGCGGAGTACCGCGGCATCACGGTCGCCGACATGACCAAACTGCGTGTGGAAGCTCGCAGCAAGGGCGTGAACCTGAGTGTTCTGAAGAACACCCTGGCTCGCCGTGCTGTAGCTGGCAGCGCGTTTGACGTGGTGGCTGACCAGATGACCGGTCCGCTGATCTATGGCTTCTCCGAAGACGCTGTGGCCGCCGCCAAGGTGGTGGCCGATTTCGCGAAAACCAACGACAAGCTGGTGATTCGTGGTGGCGCTTTCGGTGGCAAGGCCCTGGATGTCAACGGCGTTAAGCAACTGGCCAACATTCCTTCCAAGGAAGTGCTGCTGGCTCAGATTTGTGGCTTGCTTATGTCCCCCATGTCGCGTACGGCCGTTGTGCTGGGCGCACTGGCGGCGAAAAAAGGCGAAGGCGCAGCCGCACCGGCCGCCGAACCTGCCGCGGCTTGATAGCCGGGCAGTCAACCAACACAATTGTTAGGAAATCAAAATGGCATTCGATAAAGACGCATTCTTGACCGCGCTGGACAGCATGACGGTCCTGGAACTCAATGACCTGGTGAAGGCCATTGAAGAGAAGTTTGGCGTGAGCGCTGCAGCCATGGCTGCTCCTGCTGCCGCTGGTGGCGGTGCTGGCGCTGCTGCTGCTGAAGAAAAGACGGAATTCAACGTGGTGCTGACGGAAGCCGGCGCCAACAAGGTGTCCGTCATCAAGGCAGTGCGCGAAATCACCGGCCTGGGCCTCAAGGAAGCCAAGGACCTGGTGGACGGCGCTCCCAAGAACGTCAAGGAAGGCATTGCCAAGGCCGACGCCGAAGCTGCCGTCAAGAAGCTGGTGGAAGCCGGCGCCAAGGCCGAACTCAAGTAATTCGGTCTCGTTCAAGGGCTGGAGTGCTCCTCAAAGGGCCTCCAGCCTTTGGTGCTTTCAGAGCGCACCCGCAAGCCTCGTTTTCCACGAGTCTTTCGAGTGTCTTCTGACAACCCCGACAGCAGAAGACGCCTTGGTTCGGGTGATGTGCAATGCATCACCGTCCGCCATGGTTGGTAGTGGCCAACCGCCAAGCCCGCAAGGACACCTCTCCTTGCGGGTCAGTCGTCGAAGACCCAGGACTCATGTCTTTGCCCGGAGATCTCATGGCCTATTCCTACACCGAACGCAAGCGAATTCGCAAAAGCTTCGGCACCCGCGATAGCGTGCTCGAAGTTCCTTATCTGCTGCAGATGCAGAAGGACGCATACACCGCTTTCCTGCAGGCTGATAAAGCACCCCAGAAAAGAACCATCGAAGGCCTTCAGGCTGCATTCGACGCTGCCTTTCCTATCGTCTCCCACAACGGTTTCGTGGAGATGAAATTCATCGAGTACAACCTGGCCAAGCCCGCCTTCGACGTGCGCGAGTGCCAGACGCGTGGCCTGACGTTCGCGTCGGCCGTGCGTGCCAAGGTGCAGCTGATCATCTATGACCGCGAGTCCTCGACGTCGCAGTCCAAGGTGGTCAAGGAAGTGAAGGAGCAAGAGGTCTACATGGGCGAAGTGCCGCTCATGACCGACAAGGGCTCGTTCATCATCAACGGCACCGAGCGCGTGATCGTGTCCCAGTTGCACCGCTCGCCTGGCGTGTTCTTCGAGCACGACAAGGGCAAGACGCACAGCTCGGGCAAGCTGCTGTTCTCGGCGCGCATCATTCCTTACCGCGGCTCCTGGCTGGACTTCGAGTTCGACCCGAAGGACATCCTGTACTTCCGCGTGGACCGTCGCCGCAAGATGCCGGTCACGATCCTGCTCAAGGCCATCGGTCTGAACCCCGAGTCCATCCTCGCGAACTTCTTCGTGAACGACAATTTCCGCCTGATGGACAGCGGCGCGCAGATGGAGTTCGTCTCCGAGCGCCTGCGCGGCGAAGTGGCGCGCTTCGACATCACCGACAAGTCCGGCAAGGTCGTCGTGGCCAAGGACAAGCGCGTGACCGCGCGCCACACCCGCGAACTGGAGCAGTCCGGCACCACGCACATCAGCGTGCCCGAAGACTTCCTGATCGGCCGCGTGGTGGCCCGCAACATCGTGGATGCGGACACCGGTGAGATCATCGCCAAGGCCAACGACGAACTGACCGAGGCACTGCTCAAGAAGCTGCGCAGTGCCGGCGTGCAGGACGTGCAGTGCATCTACACCAATGAACTCGACCAGGGCGCGTACATGTCGCAGACCCTGCGCATCGACGAAACGGTGGACGAGTTCGCAGCCCGCGTCGCCATCTACCGCATGATGCGCCCCGGCGAGCCGCCAACGGAAGACGCCGTGCAGGCCCTGTTCCAGCGCCTGTTCTACAACCCCGACACCTACGACCTGTCGCGCGTGGGCCGCATGAAGTTCAACGCCAAGATCGGCCGCGACGAATCCACCGGCCCCATGGTGTTGTCCAACGAGGACATCCTGGCCGTGGTCAAGATCCTGGTGGACCTGCGCAACGGCAACGGCGAAGTCGATGACATCGATCACCTGGGCAACCGCCGCGTGCGCTGCGTGGGCGAACTGGCCGAGAACCAGTACCGCACCGGCCTGGCACGTATCGAGAAGGCCGTGAAGGAGCGTCTGGGCCAGGCTGAGCAAGAGCCGCTGATGCCCCACGACCTGATCAACAGCAAGCCGATCTCGGCTGCGCTGAAGGAATTCTTCGGCGCCTCGCAGCTGTCGCAGTTCATGGACCAGACCAACCCCCTGGCTGAAATCACGCACAAGCGCCGTGTTTCCGCACTGGGCCCGGGCGGTCTGACCCGCGAACGCGCAGGCTTCGAAGTGCGCGACGTGCACGTGACCCATTACGGCCGCGTCTGCCCTATCGAAACGCCTGAAGGCCCGAACATCGGCCTGATCAACTCGCTGGCCCTGTACGCACGCCTGAACGAATACGGTTTCATCGAAACCCCGTACCGCCGCGTGGTGGAAGGCAAGGTCACGAACGAGATCGACTACCTGTCGGCCATCGAGGAAGGCAAGTACGTGATCGCGCAGGCCAACGCCGTGCTCGACAAGGACGGCCGCTTGACGGGCGAACTGGTCTCTGCCCGCGAAAAGGGTGAATCCATCCTGTGCGGTGCAGACCGTGTGCAGTACATGGACGTGTCGCCCGCGCAGATCGTGTCGGTGGCCGCCTCGCTGGTTCCATTCCTGGAGCATGACGATGCGAACCGCGCATTGATGGGCGCCAACATGTCGCGCCAGGCCGTGCCCGTGCTGCGTCCCGAGAAGCCCCTGGTGGGCACGGGCATCGAGCGTGTGGCCGCCGTGGACTCGGGCACCGTGGTCACCGCGACCCGTGGCGGTATCGTCGACTACGTTGATGCCACCCGCATCGTGGTGCGCGTGAACGACGACGAGGCCGTGGCCGGCGAAGTGGGCGTGGACATCTACAACCTCATCAAGTACCAGCGTTCCAACCAGAACACCAACATCCACCAGCGCCCCATCGTCCAGAAGGGTGACAAGCTGGTCAAGGGTGACGTGATCGCCGACGGCGCATCGACGGACTTCGGCGAGATCGCCATCGGCCAGAACATGCTGATCGCGTTCATGCCCTGGAACGGCTACAACTTCGAAGACTCGATCCTGATCTCCGAACGCGTGGTGGCCGAAGACCGCTACACCTCGATCCACATCGAGGAACTGGTGGTCATGGCCCGCGACACGAAGCTGGGCGCCGAAGAAATCACGCGCGACATTCCGAACCTGTCGGAACAGCAGCTGAACCGTCTGGACGAGTCCGGCATCATCTACGTGGGTGCCGAAGTGCAGCCCGGCGATACGCTGGTCGGCAAGGTCACGCCCAAGGGCGAGACCACCCTCACGCCCGAAGAGAAGCTCCTGCGCGCCATCTTCGGCGAGAAGGCTTCCGACGTGAAGGACACCTCGCTGCGCGTGGACCAGGGCTCGCAAGGCACCGTGATCGACGTGCAGGTGTTCACCCGCGAAGGCATCCAGCGCGACAAGCGCGCCCAGCAGATCATCGACGATGAACTCAAGCGCTTCCGCCTGGACCTGAACGACCAGCTGCGCATCGTCGAGGCCGACGCGTTCGACCGTATCGAGAAGCTGCTCAACGGCCGCGTGGCCAACGGCGGCCCGCAGAAGCTCGCCAAGGGCACGAAGATCGACAAGGCCTACCTGGCCTCGGTGGAGAAGTTCCACTGGTTCGACATCCGCCCCGCCGAAGACGAAGTCGCCACGCAACTCGAGTCCATCAAGAACGCTCTGGAGCAGACGCGCCACAGCTTCGACCTGGCCTTTGAAGAAAAGCGCAAGAAGCTCACGCAAGGCGACGAGCTGCCAGCGGGCGTGCTCAAGATGGTCAAGGTCTACCTGGCCGTCAAGCGCCGCCTGCAGCCCGGCGACAAGATGGCCGGCCGCCACGGCAACAAGGGGGTGGTCTCCAAGATCGTTCCGGTCGAAGACATGCCCTACATGGCCGACGGCACCCCTGCCGACATCGTGCTGAACCCCCTGGGCGTGCCCTCGCGGATGAACATCGGGCAGGTGCTCGAAGTCCATCTGGGCTGGGCCGGCAAGGGCATCGGCCAGCGCATCGGCGACATGCTGCAGCAGCAGGCCAAGGCCTCCGAGCTGCGCAAGTTCCTGGAAGAGGTGTACAACTCCCGCGGCCGTACCGAAGACCTCTCGCAACTGAGCGATGAGGATGTGCTGAACATGGCGGCCAACCTCACCAGCGGCGTGCCTTATGCCACTCCGGTGTTCGATGGTGCTTCGGAAGAAGAAATCAAGGACATGCTGAAGATCGCCTACCCGGACGACATTGCCGAGCGCAAGGGCCTCACGCCCACCCGCACTCAGGCATACCTGTTCGACGGCCGCACCGGCGAGCGTTTCGAGCGTCCGACGACCATCGGCTACATGCACTACCTGAAGCTGCACCACTTGGTGGACGACAAGATGCATGCCCGTTCGACCGGTCCTTACTCGCTCGTCACGCAGCAGCCGCTGGGCGGCAAGGCGCAGTTCGGTGGCCAGCGTTTCGGGGAAATGGAAGTGTGGGCGCTGGAAGCTTACGGCGCCGCCTACGTGCTGCAGGAAATGCTGACGGTGAAGTCCGACGACGTGGTGGGCCGTACCAAGGTGTACGAATCCATCGTCAAGGGCGAACACGCCATCGAAGCCGGCATGCCGGAATCGTTCAACGTGCTGGTCAAGGAAATCCGTTCGCTGGGCCTGGACATCGAGCTGGAACGCTCCTAAGCAGAAAAGGAAAGAGTCACTATGAAATCGCTACTCGACCTGTTCAAGCAATTCACGCCGGATGAGCATTTCGATGCCATCCGCATCGGCATGGCTTCGCCCGAAAAGATCCGCTCGTGGTCCTTCGGCGAAGTGAAGAAGCCCGAGACCATCAACTACCGCACGTTCAAGCCCGAGCGCGACGGGCTGTTCTGCGCCAAGATCTTCGGCCCCATCAAGGATTACGAGTGCCTGTGTGGCAAGTACAAGCGCCTGAAGCACCGCGGCGTGATCTGCGAGAAGTGCGGTGTTGAAGTCACGCAGACCAAGGTGCGCCGCGAGCGCATGGGCCACATCGACCTGGCCGCGCCCTGCGCTCACATCTGGTTCCTGAAGTCGCTGCCATCGCGTCTGGGCCTGGTGCTGGACATGACGCTGCGCGACATCGAACGCGTGCTGTACTTTGAAGCCTACGTGGTGACCGACCCCGGCATGACCCCGCTGAAGAAGTTCAGCATCATGTCCGAGGACGACTACGACGCCAAGCGCAAGGAATACGGCGACGAGTTCATCGCCAAGATGGGCGCCGAAGGCATCAAGGACCTGCTGGAATCCATCGACATCGACCTGTCGATCGAACGCCTGCGCGGCGACCTGACCGGCTCCGAAGTCAAGGTCAAGAAGAACGCCAAGCGCCTGAAGGTGCTCGAAGCGTTCAAGAAGTCGGGCATCAAGCCCGAGTGGATGGTGCTCGAAGTGCTGCCCGTGCTGCCACCGGACCTGCGTCCGCTGGTGCCGCTGGACGGCGGCCGCTTCGCGACCTCCGACCTGAACGACCTGTACCGCCGCGTCATCAACCGCAACTCGCGCCTGCGCCGCCTGCTGGAGCTGAAGGCCCCTGAAATCATCGCCCGCAACGAAAAGCGGATGCTGCAGGAAGCCGTCGACTCGCTGCTGGACAACGGCCGCCGCGGCAAGGCCATGACGGGTGCCAACAAGCGCGCCCTGAAGTCGCTGGCCGACATGATCAAGGGCAAGTCGGGCCGTTTCCGCCAGAACTTGCTGGGCAAGCGGGTGGACTACTCGGGCCGTTCCGTGATCACCGTGGGCCCAACGCTCAAGCTGCACCAGTGCGGCCTGCCCAAGCTGATGGCCCTGGAGCTGTTCAAGCCTTTCATCTTCTCGCGCCTGGAAGCCATGGGCATCGCGACGACGATCAAGGCCGCCAAGAAGGAAGTCGAATCCGGCACGCCGGTGGTGTGGGACATCCTGGAAGAGGTCATCAAGGAACACCCCGTGATGCTCAACCGTGCGCCTACGCTGCACCGTCTGGGTATCCAGGCCTTCGAGCCCATCCTGATCGAAGGCAAGGCCATCCAGCTGCACCCACTCGTCTGCGCGGCCTTCAACGCCGACTTCGACGGTGACCAGATGGCTGTTCACGTACCGCTGTCGGTGGAAGCGCAGATGGAAGCCCGCACGCTGATGCTGGCCTCCAACAACGTGCTGTTCCCCGCATCGGGCGAACCCTCCATCGTTCCTTCGCAGGACGTGGTGCTGGGCCTGTACTACGCCACCCGTGACCGTATCAACGGCAAGGGCGAAGGCCTGGTGTTCGCCGACACCGGTGAAGTGCAACGTGCTCTGGACGCCGGCGAGGTCGAACTCGCCGCCAGGATCACGGTGCGCATGACCGAGTGGACCAAGAACAAGGAAACGGGCGAATTCGTTCCGTCCACCTCGCTCGTGGAAACCACCGCTGGCCGCGCACTGCTGTCCGAGATCCTTCCCAAGGGCCTGCCGTTCTCCAACATGAACAAGGCGCTCAAGAAGAAGGAAATCTCGCGCCTGATCAACGTGTCCTTCCGCAAGTGCGGCCTGAAGGAAACGGTCGTGTTCGCCGACAAGCTGCTGCAAAACGGCTTCCGTCTGGCCACGCGCGCCGGTATCTCCATCGCCATCGACGACATGCTGGTGCCTCCACAGAAGGCCGGCATCATCGAGCGCTCCGAGAAGGAAGTGAAGGAGATCGAACAGCAGTACGTGTCCGGTCTGGTCACCTCTGGCGAACGCTACAACAAGGTGGTGGACATCTGGGGCAAGGCCGGCGACGAAGTGTCCAAGGTGATGATGGCCCGGCTCTCCAAAGAGAAGGTCATGGACCGCCACGGCAAGGAAGTGGACCAGGAGTCGTTCAACTCCATCTACATGATGGCCGACTCCGGTGCCCGCGGTTCCGCCGCCCAGATCCGCCAGGTGGCCGGCATGCGGGGCCTGATGGCCAAGCCTGATGGCTCGATCATCGAGACGCCCATCACCGCGAACTTCCGCGAAGGCCTGAATGTGCTGGAGTACTTCATCTCCACCCACGGTGCCCGTAAGGGTTTGGCCGACACGGCGCTCAAGACCGCCAACTCCGGTTACCTGACCCGCCGCCTGGTGGACGTGACGCAGGATCTGGTCGTGACCGAGGAGGATTGCGAAACCTCCAATGGTTCGCTGATGCGCGCCATTGTCGAAGGCGGCGAAGTGATCGAATCGCTGCGCGACCGTATCCTGGGCCGCACGGCCGCAGAAGACGTGCTGCATCCGGAAACCCGGGCGGTGCTGGTCCAGGCGGGCGTCATGCTCGAGGAAGACCTCATCGAGGAACTCGAAGCCGCTGGCGTCGACGAAGTGAAGGTGCGCACGGCGCTGACCTGCGAGACCCGCTATGGCCTGTGCGCCAAGTGCTACGGCCGCGACCTGGGCCGTGGCGGCCTGATCAACCTCGGCGAAGCCGTGGGCGTGATCGCAGCCCAGTCCATCGGCGAACCCGGCACGCAGCTGACCATGCGCACGTTCCACATCGGTGGTGCCGCTTCGCGCGCCGCCATCGCATCGAGCGTGGAAGCCAAGTCCAACGGCGTGATCGGCTTCAATGCCACGATGCGCTACGTGAGCAACACCAAGGGCGAGCTGGTCGTCATTGCACGTTCGGGTGAGATCATCATCCACGACGAGCATGGCCGCGAGCGCGAGCGCCACAAGGTGCCTTACGGCGCGACGCTGACGGTCAAGGCCGACCAGCAGATCAAGGCCGGCACCATCCTGGCCAACTGGGATCCGCTGACGCGCCCCATCATCACCGAGTTCGCCGGCCAGACCAAGTTCGAGAACGTCGAAGAAGGTCTCACGGTGGCCAAGCAGGTCGACGAAGTGACCGGCCTGTCCACGCTGGTGGTGATCGATCCGAAGCGCCGCGGCGCTGCCAAGGTCGTTCGTCCACAGGTGAAGCTGATCGACGCGCAGGGCAACGAAGTGAAGATCCCTGGCACCGACCACTCGGTGACCATCGGCTTCCAGGTCGGCGCGCTGATCCAGGTGCGCGACGGCCAGGACGTGGGCCCCGGCGAAGTGCTGGCCCGTATCCCGGTCGAAGGTCAGAAGACCCGCGACATTACCGGCGGTCTGCCCCGCGTGGCCGAACTGTTCGAAGCCCGTACTCCGAAGGACAAGGGCACGCTGGCCGAGATGACCGGTACCGTGTCGTTCGGCAAGGAAACCAAGGGCAAGGTCCGCCTGCAGATCACCGATCCTGAAGGCCACGTGTTCGAAGAACTCGTGCCCAAGGAAAAGAACATCCTGGTGCACGAAGGCCAGGTGGTGAACAAGGGCGAGTCGATTGTGGACGGCCCGGCCGATCCGCAGGACATCCTGCGCCTGCTGGGCATCGAGGAACTGTCGCGCTACATCGTGGACGAAGTGCAGGACGTGTACCGCTTGCAGGGCGTGAAGATCAACGACAAGCACATCGAGGTGATCGTTCGCCAGATGCTGCGCCGCGTTGTGGTCGAGAACGTCGGCGAGTCGAACTATATTGCCGGTGAACAGGTCGAGCGCTCCGAGATCCTCAACACCAACGAGGCGCTGCAGGCCGAGGGCAAGATTCCCGCGACCTACAGCAACCTGCTCTTGGGTATCACCAAGGCTTCGCTGTCGACCGACTCCTTCATCTCGGCGGCTTCCTTCCAGGAAACCACCCGCGTGCTCACCGAGGCTGCCATCATGGGCAAGCGCGACGAGCTGCGCGGCCTGAAGGAAAACGTGATCGT
The DNA here is from genome assembly GCF_058809075.1 of Acidovorax sp. GW821-FHT11A03. Classification (NCBI taxonomy): domain Bacteria; kingdom Pseudomonadati; phylum Pseudomonadota; class Betaproteobacteria; order Burkholderiales; family Comamonadaceae; genus Acidovorax; species Acidovorax sp. GW821-FHT11A03. The sequence goes on along the minus strand of NZ_JBXASG010000002.1, from coordinate 723,172 downwards.
GGGCCGCCTGATCCCGGCCGGTACGGGTCTGGCTTACCACCAGGCACGCAAGGCCAAGGATGCCATGGACGACGCCGAGCGCCGCGCCATCGCCGAAGCCGAAGCGGCCGAGATGGAAGCCCAGGCGGATGCCACCGAAGTCGAGGGCAGTGCCTCCACGGCCACCGACGCAGCTGCTGACTAAGCCCGAGGGCTGTCACTGAAGAGCTCCCGCCCTGTCCCTGGCAGGCCGGGAGCTTTTTTTTGGACACACCGTCTGCGCACCTTTCTTCTTTTCCTTTCTCCATTTACTTTTCGGGCCGGAACGCGTGGTGCACGCGGAGACGGCAGCTGTGCATGTGGTCATCGCCTCTTTTCTGGATTGTTTTTGCCATCGCCGTCTTCTGGGCCCTGGGCGCCTACAACCGCCTGATGCGGCTGCGCTCTGCCGTCGTGCAGGCGTTCGGCAGTTTTGACGCGCACATGGTGCGGCTGGTGGCGCTGCTGGGAGAGTTTGGAGCCGCGCATGCTGTCCAGCCCTCCACCTTGAGTGCCCCGGAACAGGAGATGGCAGCACTGCAGGGCGCCACCACCCAATTGAGTGCGTCGCTCGCAATGGCGCGTGCCCGTCCCCTGCAGGCAGATGCAATCGCCGCTCTGACGGCCGCACGCGATGTGCTGCAGGCTTGCTGGCAGAAGGCGGGGCGCAGGGAAGGGCAGGGCGACCCACCGCCCACAGCGGCTGACGCGCGGGACGCCTTGCCGTCGCCCTGGCAAATCCGGTGGGATGAACATGTCCAGCAGAACGACCAGGCCATTCGCGTCTTCAACGATGCGGTGTTGCACTACAACGCCGCCATTGCCCAGTTTCCCGCGAACCTGCTGGCCTGGGTGTTCGGATTCAAGGCCGCCCGGGGCCTGTAGACCGTTTTCAGGACCACCATGACCCAACCCCCTGCGCGCCGCCCCATGTCTTCTTCCGGGGGACAACCTCCTTCGCCCCGCAGCCCCGCCCACCCGCCGTCCGGGGGCGGACAGCCGGTGGCGCTGTGGCAGCAGCTGGATGCCGTGGCCGGCGCCTTGCTGGCCATTCGCGGGGGCCAGTCCGGAACCGCCGCCATGGCGGCGGTGGACGTGGGTTTGCGCCCGGGCGTGCAGTCTCTGCTGTTCCAGGTGCTGCGCCAGGCCGGGCGCGCCGAGGCATTGCGCCGCCAGATGGTCGCCCGCACGCCGCCGCCGGCGGCGGATGCCTTGCTGTGCACGGCGCTGGCGCTGTGCTGGAACCCGGACGAATCGCCGTATGAGGCCTTCACGCTGGTGAATCAGGCGGTGGAGGCGGCCAAGCGGAGCGCATCCACCCGCGCGCAGGCCTCGTTCATCAACGGGTGCTTGCGCCGCTTTCTGCGCGAGCGCGATGCGCTGGTCGCCCGCACCGGCGACGACCCGCTGGCACGCTGGAACCATCCCCAGTGGTGGATCGCACGGCTGCGCAAGGACCATCCCCAGCATTGGGAGCAGATCCTTCAGGCCAACAACGCCCACGCGCCAATGACGTTGCGGGTTAACAAGCAAAAATGCACTCCGGCGCAATACCAGCAAGCGCTAGATGCTATTAATTTGGAAGCGTCTTCGTGGGGCGAGGCCGGGCTGGTGCTGCGGCACCCCGTGCCTGTGCAATCCCTGCCGGGCTTTGACCAGGGCTGGGTGTCGGTGCAGGATGCCGCCGCGCAGATGGCGGCGCCCCTGCTGCTGGACGGCCTGGACCTCGCACAGCCCCTGCGTGTGCTCGACGCCTGCGCCGCACCGGGGGGTAAGACGGCCCACCTTCTGGAGCTGGCCGGTGCTGGCGCCCCTGTACAGGTCACCGCGCTGGAGATCGACGCCGCCCGCAGCGCCCGCATCGGTGACACCATGCAGCGCCTGGGGCTTCGTGCGCAGGTGGTCGTGGCCGACGCCGCACGCCCCCAGGACTGGTGGCAGCAGCGCTGCGGGGGTGAACTGTTCGATGCCATCTTGCTCGATGCGCCATGCACCGCCTCGGGCATCGTGCGGCGCCACCCCGACGTGCGCTGGCTGCGCCGCGAGAGCGACATTGCCCAGTTGGCCGCCCTGCAGGCCCGCCTGCTGAAGACGCTCTGGCCCCTTCTGCGCCCAGGCGGGCGGCTGCTGTATTGCACCTGTTCCGTGTTCCGCGCCGAAGGCGACGACCAGGTGCAAACGTTTCTTGCACACAACACCGATGCGCAATTGCTGCCGTCGCCGGGGCATTTAATTCCCGGCAACGGGGACAAGCCCGGGGCTGTCCCGGACAATCAACCGGGTGACCACGACGGATTTTTTTACGCACTGTTGCAAAAATCGCCGCAATGAGTCCGTGATGGCTCGGTGGATGGTGGTTTGCGCAATTTTTGTGCTCATGGGATGTGCCGCCCTGCTGCCGGGGCTGGTCGCGGCAGGGCAAGCCGCCGCGCCCGAGGTGGGCGAACTGCGGCTCGAGCGGGCCGAAGACGGCCTGTACCTCAGCACCAACCTGCAGTTCATGCTGCCGGAACTCGCAGAAGACGCATTGAACAAAGGCATTCCCATGTTCTTCGTGGCGGAGGCCCAGGTGCTGCGCGACCGTTGGTACTGGTCTGACCGCCAAGTGGCGGAAACCATCCGCTATCTGCGCCTAAGTTATCAGCCATTGACGCGAAGATGGCGATTGAACATCTCCCCCGTGCCGTTCACGAACAGCGGCCTGGGCGTGGTGCTGGGGCAGAACTTTGACGACTATGCCGACGCGTTGTCTGCCATTCAGCGGATTTCGCGTTGGAAGATCGCTGAAAACGAGGTGATCGAGGCAGATGTCGTGCACACGGTCAACTTCCGGTTCAGGCTCGACATGTCCCAGCTGCCCCGCCCGTTTCAGATTGGGGCCGTGGGGCGATCCGGATGGAATCTGCTGGTTTCGCGCAGCCAGCGCCTGGCAGCGGAGCCTGCGAAGTGAGCCACCCCGGCGCTCCCCGGCCGGCGGCGGCCTCCGCATCGGCCCACGCCGCCGCACGCCAGTCGCGCGCCGTGCGCTGGGCGGTGGGGGTGGGCGCCGCCGCCATGTCCGCCATCGGCTTGGTGCTGATGTTCCTGCTCACCCTGGCGACCAACAACCGCGCGCTGTACGAGCGCAACTACGCCTGGCTCTTTGGCGTGAACGTGCTGGTGGCGCTGTTGCTGCTGGCCGTGCTGGTCTGGGTGGCGGTGCGCCTGGGCATGCGCCTGCGCAAGGGGCGCTTTGGCAGCAGGCTGCTCGTCAAGCTGGCGGCCATTTTCGCGCTGGTGGGCCTGATGCCGGGGCTGCTGATCTACGTGGTGTCCTACCAGTTCGTCACCCGCTCCATCGAGAGCTGGTTCGATGTGAAGGTGGAAGGGGCCCTGTCGGCGGGGGTGAACCTGGCCCGGGTTTCACTCGACTCGCTGGCCACCGACATGGCCGCCAAGACGCGCAACGCGGGTGCGCAGGTGGCCCAGGTGCCCGATGCCGCCGCCGGGCTGGTGCTCGAACGCATCCGCGAGCAGCTGGGCGCCACCGATGTCGTGCTCTGGAACGCTGCAGGGCAGGCGGTGGCCAGCGCCGGCCAGTCGCGCTTCAGCCTGAACCCCGACCGCCCCGGGGTGCCCCTGCTGCGCACCGTGCGCCAGCAGCGCGCCACCGCGCAGATCGAGGGACTGGACGATATATCGGACCCTGCCGCCGCGCAGAACGCGCGGGTCAAGGTGCTTGCCCTGGTGAGCAGTCCCAGTGTGGGCTTGCTCGTGGAGCCCCGGTACCTGCAAGCCACGCTCCCGCTGCCGCCCGCGCTGGTGGCGAACGCCATCGCCGTGCAGGAGGCCAACCGTGAATACCAGGAGCGCGCGCTGGCGCGGGGAGGCCTGCGGCGCATGTACGTGGGCACGCTCACGCTGAGCCTTTTCCTGGCGGTATTTGGAGCCGTGCTGCTGGCGGTGCTGCTGGGCAATCAGCTGGCACGCCCCCTGCTCGTGCTGGCCGAAGGGGTGCGCGAGGTGGCGGCCGGCAACCTCAGCCCCAAGGCCGTGCTGCAGGGCAAGGACGAACTGGGCGGCCTCACGCGGTCCTTCGCCTTGATGACCCAGCAACTGGCGGATGCCCGGCAGGCCGTGGAACAGAGCATGGGTGAGGTCGATGCCGCCCGCGCCAATCTCCAGACCATTCTGGACAACCTGACAGCGGGGGTCATCGTCCTGGATGCGCAGGGGCTGATCCGGTCGTCCAACCCCGGCGCCACGCGGATCCTGCGTGCACCCATGGCGGTGTACGAAGGGCGTCCGCTGTCCGAGGTGCCCGGCCTTGCCGAGTTTGCGGCATCGATCCAGGGCCATTTCGACGCCTTCCTGGGGGACACCGAACGCCATGGGCTGGACCACTGGCAGCAACCGTTTGAACTGCATGCGTCGTCCGGCGGCGTGGGGCAGCACGCCACCAGCCTCGTGGCCCGGGGGGCCGAACTGCCTGATTCGGCCCGATTGTTGGTTTTTGACGACATTTCGGAAATTGTTTCAGCACAGCGTGCGCAGGCCTGGGGCGAGGTGGCACGGCGCCTGGCGCATGAAATCAAGAATCCGCTGACGCCCATCCAGCTGTCCGCCGAGCGGCTGGAAATGAAGCTCTCGGGCAAGCTGCCGGATCCAGAGCAAGCCATCCTGGCCAAGTCCGTCAAGACCATCGTGGACCAGGTGGACGCCATGAAGCGGCTGGTCAACGAATTCCGTGACTACGCGCGGTTGCCCGCCGCAGAACTGCATGCGCTGGACCTCAATGCGCTGGTCGCGGATGTGCTCCACCTGTATGGGGAAGAGAACGCCACCGTGCGTGTGGACGCCGAACTGGACCCGCGCTGCCCCAGCATCGCGGGCGACGCGCAGCAACTGCGCCAGGTCGTGCACAACCTGCTGCAAAACGCGCAGGATTCCACCGAACAGGCCCGCGCCAGCACCTCCGAGCCCGTGCCCGCGGTGCGCATCAGCACGCGCTGGAGCGAGTCCTCGCGGCGCGTGCGGCTCACGGTATCGGACAGCGGCGCCGGCTTCCCCGCGCACATCCTTCAGCGGGCCTTCGAACCCTACGTCACCACCAAGCCGCGGGGTACCGGCCTGGGGCTGGCCGTGGTCAAAAAGATTGCCGACGAGCACGGCGCACGCATCGACTTGTCGAATCGCATCGAAGATGGCGTGGTGCGGGGAGCCCAAGTGTCGTTATCATTCGCCCCTGAACCAGCGGTGGCGTCATAACAACACCGCCCCGCAGTACCCAAGGCGCTTCAACACACATGGCAAACATTCTGGTGGTCGACGATGAGCTCGGCATTCGTGATCTGTTGTCGGAAATCCTGAACGACGAAGGTCACAGCGTAGACCTCGCAGAAAACGCAACCCAGGCGCGTGCTGCCCGGTCGGGCAATACTTACGATCTGGTGCTGCTCGATATCTGGATGCCCGATACCGACGGTGTCTCGCTGCTAAAGGAATGGGCAACGGCCGGCGTGCTCACCATGCCCGTGATCATGATGAGCGGCCACGCCACCATCGACACCGCCGTGGAGGCCACGCGCATCGGCGCGTTCTCTTTCCTTGAAAAGCCCATCACCCTGCAAAAGCTGCTCAAGGCGGTGGAGCAGGGCCTGGCGCGCAATGCCGCCCACCAATCGGCCCCGGCGGCCGCCACCCAGGCGCCCGTTCACGCTCCCGCCGACCCCACGTTCTCGCAACTGCCGGCCGTATCGGCCGTGATGGCCAGCGTGGACGCCGGCCCGCACGCCCACCAGGGGTTTGATCTGGACCGCCCCCTGCGCGAAGCGCGTGATGGCTTCGAGAAAGCCTATTTCGAATTCCACCTTGCCCGCGAGGGCGGCTCGATGACGCGGGTAGCCGAAAAAACCGGCCTGGAACGCACTCACCTGTACCGCAAGTTGCGCCAGTTGGGCGTGGACCTGGGGCGAGGCAAGCGCACCTAGCAGCACCGCAATAAATTCCTTCAGGTTCTTCAGAAGCCTCGATTTTTCTGGTTATAATTTGAGGCTCAGGCCCGGTAGCTCAGTCGGTAGAGCAGAGGATTGAAAATCCTTGTGTCGGTGGTTCGATTCCGCCCCAGGCCACCACTCTCATTTTGTAGTCGTACATAGACGACTGCAGAAGTCAAAAAGCCCTAAGTAAATCAACGACTTAGGGCTTTTTCCATTCCGGGCCCGTCCGTAGTTATCCACCCCAAGCCAGCGCAAAGTGGGGGCAACTTTGGGGGCAACTGCTGGGCTCGGGAGCAATATGTCCGGGCGACGCGCTTTCATTCACCATTGAGCGCAGTGATGGATCGAGACGATCCGCCAATGCCGCTGCGGATCAGCCCTTTGGTCCGATTGGCGTGCTTCAAGCTGGACCAGGGCATTCGAATCCCGCAGACGGACTGCCGCTCAGCTCAGATCAGCATTGGACGGAGCGAGCATGGCGTTCGATCTCGCTCACGGTAGCCCTTCGCGCTGCGTGCGGCTTGCGGTCTTCGATAGCGGCGCCTAAAGGCGACCGGTGGAACTCTGCGGGCATTGCAACGATGCCTGTATCCCTTTCCGGGGGAGACATAGTCTGGGACGTTGGGCAGGACGCTGCTCCTAAGCTGGTTGCCGTTCGGCAAGATCAGGTCGTTGTCTTGCGGTTGGAAGTGGTCCATTCCACTCACGCTTGAGGTAGTGTGTCTTCGGATGCTCACGCAGAAACACGCAGCATTGCACCCAGTCCATGGTCGCCGGGTGGGCGTCGATTGCGTGAGAAAGATGATCCAACACCATCGCGGCCATCGCGGCGCAGGTATCCGGCGGGCGCGGGTTGGTCAGCATGAGGGTCGCGATCAGTTGCTGCGCTTGCGGATCTACTCCGCACAACTCGGCGGCGATGGGAGTCACGCGCGACTTCAGGTCTGCGAGCACTGCCCATCCGCGCTCCGCCAGCGCATGGTGCAGAGCCCGCAATACAGGCTCCCATTCAATCGCTGCAAGCAGCGGCGGTGAAACCTGGATGGCAATATGCGGCATGGGGGGCTCCGTGTTCAGTCGATCTTGATGCCGACATCGCGGATCAGCTTCTGCCAGCGTGTTCGCTCGCTCGCCATCAGCCGCGCGAAAGTCTGGGGGGAGCTATCGACAGGGACCGAGCCGAGTGCGGCCAGCTTGTCTTGAGTGGTCTTGGTTGCGAGCACTGCGCCCATGTGTTTGACCAACCAGTCCGTGCGGTCGGCCGGCGTGGCAGCGGGGGCCAGGAAACCGTACCAGCCGCCAATTTCGGCATCCACACCCGATTCCTTGAGCGTTGGCACATTGGGCAAGGAGGGAATGCGCTGGGCTGCCGTCACCGCAAGCGCCTTCAGGCGCCCGCTGTGCACATGCTGCAAGATGGCCGGCATGGCCTCGAACACCATGTGAGCCGTCCCTCCCAGTACATCGTTGAGTGCAGGGGCGGAGCCGCGGTACGGAATGTGGAGGATGGACGTACGGGTCTGCTGCTTGAACAGTTCGCCCGCCAAGTGTTGAGGTGTGCCATTGCCAGCAGACGCGTAGAAGTACTTGCCGGGGCTCTTGCGCAGCAGTTCGAGGGCTTCGTTGACCGTCGTCGCTGCAAAGGTGGGGTGCACGGCCCAGAGCAACGGCACCGAAGCGGCCCATGCCAGCGGTGTGAAGTCCTTTGCTGCATCGAAGTTGAGCTTGGGATACAGCGCTGGGTTGGCGGCCAACGGGCCGAGCGCACCCAGCAGCAGCGTATATCCGTCGGCCTCACCGCGTGCGACCGCCTCGGTGCCGATGTTCCCGCCCGCACCACTGCGGTTGTCGACCATCACCGTGGCACCGCTGTGCGTTTGCAAGGCATTCGCCATCAGGCGCGAAACCGCATCCGTAGTAGCGCCTGCTGGATAGGGACACACGATCCGGATCGGCTTTGAGGGAAAAGCCTGCGCGTGAGCGCAGGGCGTCACGCCGAGGGCGGGAAGTGCCGTGGCCGCGCCAGCGTACTGAAGGAAGTTGCGTCTTTTCATCGGTGCACAGTTGGTTGGAGTTATCTCGTGTTGTAGTGTCGACAGTGCAGCGGGTCTGCGCAATTTGCATTTTCTGGTCGTATCTATCGGATAATCCGATAACAATGGGCACACGCGACCGCGATCCACTTGATCTTGTCTCCTTGCGCCAGTTGCGCTACTTCGCGGCAGCGATGCGTGCGCGCAGCTTCAATGCAGCTTCGCGCGATGCCTCGATCTCTCAGGCGGCCCTGTCGGAGCAAATCGCCTTGTTGGAATCGACCCTCGATGTGCATCTGTTCGACCGTACGAGCGGGCGCGCCATTGCGACGGTCTCTGGGCAGGAGCTTGACCGCCGGGTTTCGGCCTGTCTGATGGAACTGCAGTCGGCCCTGCGCGATGCGCGCCAACGTGCGAACACCGTGGCAGGGCTGGTCCGCGTCGGCCTGGTGCAGTCTTACGCTGGATGCTGGGTACTCCCCGTGGTGCGCACCGCGCAAGCTCAGTGGCCGGAGCTTTCGATTGCGCTGCGCAGACGGACTGCACAAGCCTTGATCGAAGGCGTTTTGCGCGGTGATCTTGATCTTGCTGTCAGTTTCGACCCGGAACCACATGCGGATCTTGAAGTCCTGGCATGTTTCGAGGAGTCTGCTGTTGCTGTCGGGTTGGGGGCCAGAAGGCGCTCGCTGAGCCTCGCCGACGTCGCGAAGCATCCTCTGGCATTGCTTCCCGCCGAGTATTCAATGCGCCGCCAGCTCGACAACGCCTTTGCCGCGCTGGGGCTGAAGCCAAACGTCCAACTTGAGTCCGATGCGCTTGAAGATCTTGTGCATGCTGCGCGTGAAAACAGCATGGTTGCACTGCTCAACGGCGCTGCCGCGCTGAGCCTGGATGTGAACGACGCCACCCCTTTGGCTGACAAGAAACTACGCAGGCAAGCCTGCCTGGTGCGCTCACGCAGCCGGCATCACAGCCTGGCTGCCCGGCATCTTTGGGATGCGCTGTCGGCCGCAAGCCCCAGGCAGCCGGTATCGTGGGTCCGACGATCAAAAAACTGAAGAAGACAAGGCCCGGTAGCTGCCATGGCCTTGAGCGGGAACACTTCGCCAGGCGTCTCGACTTCCATCTCGCCTAGGCTAGCTACCCTTGCATCGACGTTCCCAAGAGCCAGTGGACTGGCACTGAGCTGTCCCGCGGTTTGTGCACACTGCCGGTTCTCAACAGGAACTCGCGGCGGACAGCCTCAGGTGGTCTCGCAGAAGTCCCGCCGCGGCTGAACAGGACGGCGACACTCCGAGGAGAAGGTTGCGCCTGGCCCACGGCTCACTCAAATGGACCGTCTTGAGTGGATGAGGTTGCGTATTTCTCAAGACAGCAACTGGCAAGACTCCAATCCCGAGGTTCGCGTTGATCATCTGGCACATCGCGTCGAAACTGCGGACCTGCACGCGAACGCGCATCACTTCGCCGTATTGCTCTGCGGCTCGCGAGGTCAGTTCAAGCAAAGAGCTCCCACGATTCAGGCCCACAAAGTCGTACTTCAGGCATTCCCTGAAGCTGACCCGCTTCCGCTTTCCCAATGGATGGTTGTGCGCACAAACGGCCACAAGAAGGTCTTGCTGGAATCGCTCCACGTTCAAGTCGCCGACCGCCGTGTTCTCGGCGAATATGCCAATGTCCGCAACGCCTTCGACCACCGCGCGGACGATGTCACCGCTCAGTTGCTCTTCGAGCTCCACATGGATGTCGGGGTACTCGGCCATGAACGTGGAGAGGCAACCAGGCAGGAACTCCGTCAGTGCGGACATGTTGGCCCACAGGCGGACATGGCCGCGTATCCCTTTGGTGTAGTCCCGGATCTCGCTGCTGAACTGTTCGAACCCCTGGAAAAGCCGAAGTGCATGCTGCATTGCCAAGTGGCCTGCAGGTGTCAGTTGGACTCCACGGGATGTTCTATCGAAGAGCCTTGTGCCCGAAGCGTTCTCAAAGTCCGACAGCCGCCGGCTCGCGGCCGAGACCGCGAGACTGCAGGCTTCAGCCCCCCGTGTAACGCTGCCCGCCTGCGCGACTGCGCAAAAGAGCCTGAGGGTGACGAAGTCAACGCGTGCGGGGTTGATGAGCGTGGGCATGGGTCAATTCTAGGAAGGTTTCGCAAAACGCGAATGCCGTGCCACAAATGAGCAATTCCACGACAGCAATGATCCTCCTACAGTCGCCCCACAGACAACGGATAAGGCGAACGTGCAAGCACTCCACGGAATCAAGGTACTGGAACTCGGGCAGCTGATTGCGGGCCCGTTTGCTGGCAAGACTCTGGCCGACTTCGGCGCGGATGTCATCAAGGTAGAGCCGCCAGGGGTTGGCGACCCGCTGCGAAAATGGCGCCTGCTCCGGGAGGGCACCTCGGTCTGGTGGGAGGTCCAATCCCGCAACAAGAGGTCGGTCGCACTGGACCTTCGCACGCCCGAAGGCCAGGACGCAACCCGTGCGCTGCTCACCGAGGCAGACGTGGTCATCGAGAACTTCAAGCCCGGAACCATGGAGGCCTGGGGTCTGGGTTGGGAGACGCTGCATGCGCTCAATCCCAGGCTCATCATGCTGCGTATCTCTGGGTATGGGCAGACGGGGCCCTACAGGCAGAAGCCCGGCTTCGGCGTTCTCGGCGAGGCCATGGGCGGCCTGCGCCACCTGACGGGCGAGCCTGGGCGGGTGCCGGTGCGCTGCGGCATCTCCATTGGGGACAGTCTGTCCGCCATGCACGGAGCCCTCGGCGTCATGCTGGCTCTCTACCACCGTGATGCCCGGGGCGGCGAAGGCCAGGTGATTGACGTCGCCCTCTATGAGAGTGTCTTCAACATGATGGAGAGCCTGGTGCCCGAATACGACGCCTTCGGCGCTGTGCGTGAGCGCTCGGGCAGCGCGCTGCCAGGAATCGCGCCGACCAATGCCTATCGGTGTTCTGATGGTGGCTATGCGCTGATTGCGGGCAATGGCGACAGCATCTTCAAACGGCTCATGGCTGCCATAGGCCGGCATGACCTGGAGCATGAACCGGCACTTGCCCAGAACGACGGCCGTGTCGCACGGGTTCAGGAAATCGACGCCGCCATCGAGGCATGGACACTCACCAAGTCGCTGGCCGAAGTGCTCAACGTGCTCGACGAGGCCAAGGTGCCTGCAGGCAAGGTCTACACGGTGGAGGACATCGTGCACGACCCCCAGTACATCGCCCGGGAAATGATTGTCGAGCAGGAAACTGCCGACGGAACGCGAGTGAAGGTACCTGGCATCGTTCCCAAGCTCAGCGCCACACCCGGACGTGTTTCATATCCAGCGCCTCTGCTGGGAGAACACACCCACGTCCTGTCGGAAACCTCGGGATGGCCAGCACGCAGCGAGAAGGAGGCCCACCATGTTTGAGGGCAGGGCGATCAAGCTCAAGATCAATGAGGTCGGCCCCCGCGACGGCCTTCAGAACGAGGCCGCGTTCGTAGAGACCGACGACAAGGTGCGGTTGGTGGACCATCTGAGCGGACTGGGGTACTCCAAGATCGAAGTGACGTCGTTCACCTCGCCGACCGCAATCCCTGCGCTCAGGGATGCCGAGGCCGTCATGCACCGCATTCGGCGCGAGCCCGGTGTTGTGTACACCGCGTTGATTCCCAATGTCCGTGGTGGCGAGCGCGCCCTGGAGTGCCGGGTCGACGAATTCAACCTGGTGATGTCGGCCAGCGAAACCCACAATCTGGCCAACCTGAGGATGACCCGTCCACAGTCGCTGCGCCAGCTGGGTGATGTGGCTGCCCTTGCCGTGTCGGCCAAGGTACCTGTGAACATTTCGTTGTCCTGCGTGTTCGGTTGCCCCATGGAGGGAGAGGTGCCGCAGGCCACCGTGCTGGACCTGGTGAGTCAGTTCGTTGGCCTGGGTGCAACGGGCGTCACGCTTTGCGACACGACGGGGATGGCATACCCCACCCAGGTCCATGGCATCTGCGAATCAGTCGCCAAGGCCTATCCCCAACTGAACATCACCGGCCACTTCCACAACACGCGGGGGATGGGCCTGGTCAACACACTTGCGGCGGTCGAGGCTGGCATCCGCCAGTTCGACATGTCGCTGGGCGGCATCGGTGGCTGCCCCTATGCCCCAGGTGCGTCCGGCAATGTGGCCACGGAGGACGTGGTCCACATGCTGCAGTGGATGGGCTACGACACGGGTGTCGATGTTCCTGGTCTCATCCAGGCGGCCCACGAGCTGGAGCGGCTGATTGGCCACGAGCTCCCCGCCCAGGTGAGCCGCGCCGGTGAACGCCTCAAGCGCCATGAGCCACCGGCGGGCTTCGATGAAATCCGGGAGCGCGCCATCGCTCGCAACACGGCATCTGCAAAGTAGTCCACACCATGATCAGCCACCTCGACCACCTGGTCCTTACCACTGCCAACGAGACAGAGTGTGTTCGCTTCTACACCGAAGTACTGGGGATGAAGCTGGAGTCCTTCATCGGTGGCACGCCCCCGGTGGAGCGCCGGGCCTTCAAGTTCGGCAGCCAGAAAATCAACCTGCATGTGAAGGGGCGGGAATTCGAGCCCAAGGCCCACACGCCTGTACCCGGCGCGCTGGACCTGTGCTTCCTGGCATCGGTTCCGCTCGACCAGGTCATCGAGCACCTGCGGCAGCATTCGATTCCCATCGCCGAGGGCCCGGTCCTGCGCACGGGCGCCACTTCCAGGATTCGCTCGATTTACCTGCGCGACCCCGACTTGAACCTCATCGAGATTTCTGAGCTGGCGCCTGCGGGCTAGCCGCCGAACACTTCCCCGATTCTCTCAGCCCGGATGGCCTCACGGCACCCGGGATGGGGATGCTTTTTCCACAAAAAAAGGAGACAGACATGATTCGTAGAAATGCATTGCTGGGCATCGCGGTGTGCGCGGCATTCGGGGCTGCGCACGCGGAAACCTACCCCTCCAAACCCGTCACGCTCGTGGTGCCCAGTGCCCCGGCGGGTTCCACCGACATCGTGGCCCGCCTGATTGGCGAGCAGCTGCAGACGGCGCTTGGCCAGGCCGTCGTGGTTGACAACAGGCCCGGCGGCAGTGGGAACATCGGCACCGAGTTTGCGGCCCGCGCACCGGCCGATGGCCATACGCTGCTGGTCCAGTACTCGGGCTATCACGTGGGCAACCCCGCGCTGTTCTCGCAGATTCGCTGGAAGACCTCTGACTTTGTGCCCATCGCGCTGGTGATGCGCGCACCGCACGTCGTGGCGGTCAGTGCCACCCTTCCGGTCAACAGCCTGAAGGAGTTCATCGCCTACGGCCAGAAGAATCCCAAGGGCCTGTTCTACGCATCTTCTGGCAATGGCTCGATTCAGCACATTGCCGGCGAGATGTTCGGCAAGCAGTCCAAGGTCCCTGTGACCCATGTGCCCTACAAGGGCGCTGGTCCGGTCATCACCGACCTCATCAGCGGCCAGGTCGACATGTTCATCACGACGCCGCCCTCCGTCATTGGCCAGGTGCAAGCGGGCAAGTTGAAGGCCCTGGCGTATGCGGGGCCCAAGCGCCATCCATCCCTTGCGAATGTGCCGACCGCTGCCGAGGCGGGGCTGCCCGGCTACGAAGTTGAAAGCTGGTTCGCCGTCTTCGCCCCCGCCAAGACACCCTCCGCCATCACGGCCCGCCTCGCTGCAGCCATCAAGACCATCGTCGAGAGCGACAACTACAAGAAAAAGATCGAAGACCAGGGCGCCTTCGCCGCCTACATGGGCCCCGCAGAACTGGGCAAGTTCGTGGACCAGGAAACAGCCGCGTGGGCCAAGGTGGTTCGCGAAGGCAACATCAAAGCCGAGTGAGGGGGCAAGGGCATGAAATTCGCACTACGTCTACTGACGACGGGTCTGTCCATGGGCCTCCTGATTTCCTGCGCATCCCCCGGTGGTGGCGCTGACACCGGCCTCGCCACGGCACGGACCGAGTCGGGCGTTGTCCATGGCCACGGCACGGACGTGAAGAAGTTCTACGGCATCCCCTACGCCGCCGCGCCCGCCGGCGACCTGCGCTGGAAGACGCCGCAGCCAGCCGCCCCATGGACGTGCGCGACAGCACCGCGTTCGGCGACTACTGCGTCCAGCCGCAGGAGTACCCTGAGCAGCGCGGTGGCATGAGCGAGGACTGCCTGAACCTGAATGTCTGGACACCGGCCCGGCGCAAAGATGAACGCCTGGCGGTCATCGTCTGGATCCATGGTGGCGGGTTCGCGTACGGCGCAGGCTCCCATCCCTCCTACGATGGCGAAGCCCTTGCCCGCCGCGGCGTGGTCGTCGTCACACTGAACTATCGCCTCGGCCTGCTGGGCTTCATGGCCCACCCCCAACTCACTGCGGAGTCGCCCCAGCGGGCCTCGGGCAACTACGGCCTGATGGACCAGGCGGCCGCGCTCAAGTGGGTGCAGCGGAACATCGCAGCCTTTGGTGGCGACCCGGCCAGGGTGACCGTGATGGGCCAATCCGCCGGCGCCCATGCCATCAGCACGCTCATGACCACGGACATGGCCCAGGGCACGTTCCAGAAGGCGATCATGCAGAGCGTGGGTGTGATGCGCCCGACGATGGCGCTGAAGGATGCGGAGCTGTACGGGCTGCGTTTCGGCAGCGACCTGGGCGCGCTGCGCAAGCTCCCTGCTACCGACTTCGTGGAATTGTTCAAGAAGCAGCCCTCTGGCCGGTCTCTCGCCACCGGAAGGCCGGTGAGCATCATCAACGATGGCTACGCCGTGAAGACGCCCGACTACCAGGCGTACGCCACCGGCAAGTTCGCCAAGGTCCCCATCCTTGTTGGAAACAACGAGAACGAAGGGGGCGGGGCCACCCGCAACTGGTCCATCAAGACCGTGGCGGATTTCCAGGGCTTCGTCCAGCAGTCCTTCAAGGGCAGGGAGCAGGCAGCCTGGGCCGCGTACGCCGTGGCCAGCGACGACAAGGTTCCTCAGGCGCTGGCCGACCTCTACGCTGATACGGAGTACCTCTTTGGCACGCGGGAACTGCTGGCGCGTTACCAGGACCATGGCCTTAAAAGCTACCGCTACGTGTTCACCCGCCATCGCAATGAGGCGGCGGCAATGCCCATCCACGGGGATGAGTTGCAGTTCGTCTTCGACAACCTGCAGTCACCGCACCGCCGGAAGAACCGCCCCTTCAATGCCGTCGATGCAACCGTCGCAAGAACGATGGCGGATGCCTGGGTGCAGTTCGCAAAGACCGGCGACCCCAACGGCCAGGGCTTGGGTGCCTGGAAGCCGTACAGCGCCCAAGAGCAGTCGTACATGGAGTTTGGAGCCAGTCCGGCCCTGCGCGCAGGCTACAACGGCAAGGGCATCGACTTCGTGCGCGACCACTTCAACTCAGTTGGGCGCTGATGCACCTGCGCAAGGGGCATCCCCGCCGCTGTCTGGTCACCTAGGCAGGCGCGTCGCCAATCCACTCCGCTGGCCAGAGCCCTTGCTCAACCAGCGAGCGCATTTCCTCGGTCACCAGCGAAATCATGGCCGCGGTCGCCGGCGTCACGGGGCGCGTCATCGAGGTCGCACATGCCACCTGGCGCGGGATGTGCGGCCGGGTGATGGTGGTGACCGCCAGGTGGCCCGCCTGCACCTCGTCGGCAACCGCGCCCGGCGACAGGATGGTGCTGGCCATGCCTTCCTGCACCGCCTTCTTGATGTTCGGCAGCGAGTCAATCTCCGCAATCACTTCCAGCTCCACTCCATGCTCCGCGCACACCCTGTCGATGATCCTGCGCAACCCGTGTTCCTGGGCGGGAAGCACGAGCGGGCGGGAGGCCAGAGACTTCAAGGAAATCTCCCTGGTGGCAGGTGTGTCCTGGGGCGTGGTCACCAGCGCGAGCCGTTCTTCAAGAAGCAGGCGGTACTCGAAAGCCGGCTCGTTGCCGGATACGAACAGAACCGACAGGTCCAGCCGTCCGGCGCGCAGCCACTCGCCCAGAAAGCCGCTGTGGCTCTCGATGATCTTGAGCTTCAGCTTCGGGTACCGCGTCCTGGTGGCGCGCAGGATGGGCAGCGTTGCCACCAGCGCCACGGTCGTCGGCAACCCCACGGCCATCTCACCCTGGATGTCCAGTGCCGAATGCTGAACGGCACTGCGGGCCCGCTCGATGTCGGCAAGCACAACCCGCGCGTGTTCAAGCATGGTGCGGCCCGCATCCGTGAGGGTCATTCCCCGGTTCGTCCGCACGAACAGCTGCACCCCCAGCTCGCCCTCCAGCGAGGAAATGCTCTGGCTCAGCGCTGGCTGCGCCACGTGCAAGGTCTTGGACGCAGCCAGCACGCCCCCCGCCTCACAGACCCCAATCAGGTACCGAAGTTGGCGCAGTTCCATTGATATTGATTTTCGCGATATCCAGTAGATGTCGAATGTATTTTACAGATATCAGATGAAAACAGAGACTTGCCCCAGGAGCTACTGATGAACCCACAAAACCACTCTTCGGCCCGTGGCGGCACGCAACCCCTGTCGGGGGTGAAAGTCGTCGACCTCTCGCGCCTGGTGTCTGGAAACATGCTGACCCACGTGCTCGCAGACCTCGGCGCCACGGTCATCAAGGTGGAGCCGCCGCGCAAGGGCGACGAGCTGCGCGCCTGGCAGCGCGAAGGCATGAGCACCTACTGGCTCGCGTACAGCCGCAACAAGGACAGCGTCGAGCTCAACCTGCGCACCGGGGACGACATGGCCAGGCTGACGGGTCTCCTGGCCGATGCCGACATCCTGGTCGAGAACTTCCG
Source organism: Acidovorax sp. GW821-FHT11A03 (assembly GCF_058809075.1). Classification (NCBI taxonomy): domain Bacteria; kingdom Pseudomonadati; phylum Pseudomonadota; class Betaproteobacteria; order Burkholderiales; family Comamonadaceae; genus Acidovorax; species Acidovorax sp. GW821-FHT11A03. Next base: position 706,346 of record NZ_JBXASG010000002.1, on the reverse strand, counting down.
CCCTGGCACGCTGGAGCGCATGGGACTCGGCAAGGACCGGCTCAATGCCTTGAACCCGAAGCTGGTGGTGGTTCGCATCTCCGGCTGGGGCCAGACGGGCCAGTTTGCAAGCAAGGGTGGTTTCGGCTCGCTGATTGAAGCCATGAGCGGCTTCGCGGCCATGAATGGCTTCGCCGACCTGCCGCCGGTGCTTCCACCCTTTGCCATGGCCGATTCCGTGGCCGGCATCTACGGCGCCGCGCTGGCGCTCGCCGCGCTCCATGGCCAGCGTGGCAATGCGAACGCATCGGTCCAGGAGATTGACCTGTCGTTGTTCGAACCGCTGTTCTCCATCCTCGGGCCCCAGGCAGCGGAGTTCCAGCTGACGGGCAAGTCGACGCCGCGGTCGGGCAGCCGTTCGCCCACCCATGCACCTCGCAACGTCTACAAGACCCGCGACGAGAAGTGGGTGGCCTTGTCGGCCGGCATGGAGGGCACGCTGGCCCGCTTGTTCGAAGGCATCGGCTACCCGCAAGGCCTTCAGGACCCGCGGTTTTCCTCCCATGAGGCGCGGCTGAAGAACATAGACGCCCTGGATGCGCTCATCCAGGGGCATATCACCCAACTCACGCTGCCGGAGGCGCTGGAGTTCTTCGCGGTGCGGGACATCACTGCCGGCCCGGTCTGTGACATCGCGGACCTGCTGGAGCATCCCTATATCGCCGAAAGCCAGCTTCTGGTCGACCAGGTCGCTCCAGATGGCCGAACGGTCTCCGTCCATGCGGCGCCTTACCGCATCAATGGGCAGCGCCCCCCTATTCGCCGCGGTGCGCCTGCGCTCGGCCAAGACAACACCGCCTGGTTTGGCGCCGCCAAGCCGTCTGCCGACGCAGGTCCCGCTGCAGCCGCACAACCGACTTGATGCCATGAAAACTGTCCGCTCTTTCCTCTTCGTTCCGGCAGCCAATGAGAAGCTGCTGCGGAGCGCCGTCACCAAGTCCAGCGACGCTGTCATCCTGGACCTCGAGGATGGAACCCACCCTTCCCAGCGACCGGTTGCCCGTGAGCGGCTCGCGGATTCGATGGGCCGTCTGAAGGCGGTGAACAAGCTGGCCGCCGTGCGCATCAACGGCGACTGGCTCACCGCGGTCGTGGACCTGAAATCCGCGGTGTTGCCCGGCCTGGACATCATCGTGCTCCCGAAGGTGGAGCATGCACGCGACGTTCAGATCATCGCGCAGATGGTCACGGACCTGGAAGCAGCGGCGTCGGTGCCACCGGGGCATGTGCGTTTTCTCCTGCAGATTGAAAGCGCGGCGGCCTTGCCGCATCTCCACGACATCGCGGCGTCTTCGCCCCGCGTGATGGGAATGATGCTCGGCAGTGAGGACTACTCGCTCGATTGCGGAGGCCTCCCGACCGCCGACGCATTGCTCTATCCCAGCATGGCCGTCCTGACCGCGGCACGTGCGGCCCGGATCCAACCCATCGGCTTCATTGCATCGATTGCCGAGCTTGGTACTCCCGAGGACTTCAGTGCCGTGGTGCTGCGTGCCCGCGGGCTGGGGTTTCGGGGGGCCGTCGTCGTGCACCCCAAGTTCGTCGATGTGGTCAACGAGTGCTACACGCCAACCGCCGACGAAATCCAGCGGGCCCAGCGAGTGGTGGATGCCTTTGACGAGGCGTCCGCCCGCGGAGAAGGAGCCATCAAGCTCGATGGAGCCATGGTCGACAAGCCCGTGTACCTCCGTGCCCAGGAGCTGCTCGCGCAGCTCTAGGAACCCCGTTCCCCACACCAGAAATACAGGAGACAACCATGAATCCAACACGCCGCGAGTTCAGCGTCCTGGCCGCAACGGGCCTGCTGGGCTTGAATGCCTTTGCCGATACATACCCGTCCAAGCCGGTGACCATCGTCGTGCCGCAGGCGCCCGGTGGCACCAACGACACGGTCGGCCGCATCCTGGCCCAGAAGCTGAGCGAGCTGAGCAACCAGCGGATCATCGTGGACAACCGTCCCGGCGCCGGCGGGAACATCGGCACCGATTTCGCTGCGCGCGCGCCCAAGGATGGCTACACCTTGCTGTTGACCATCAGCAGCACACAGGCCATCAACCCTGCCTTGTATAAAAAGGTGCCATTCGACCCGGTCAAGGACTTCGAGCCCATCGCCCCCGTGGGCGTCGTGCCCAACGTGTTGGTGGTGAATGCATCCTTTCCCGCCAGGAACCTGGCCGATTTCATCAAGGTGGCTCGCGCCAGCAAGGAAGAGATTCAGTACGCCTCCGCGGGCAACGGCTCGCTGAACCACCTCCTGGGGGCCATGCTTTCCACGAGCACAGGCGTGCCGCTGCAGCATGTTCCGTACCGCGGTGTGGCACCTGCGTTGACCGACGTCATGGGTGGACAGGTCCCCGTGGCCTTCGCCAGCCTGCCCTCGTGCATCGAGTTCATCAAGAGCGGCAAGCTGCGCGCCCTGGGCGTGAGTTCCGCCAAGCGGTCTCCCGCGCTTCCCGATGTGCCCTCCATCAGCGAAGTGGTTCCTGGCTACGTCGGAGACCTCTGGGTAGGCCTGTTCGCGGCACGTGGCACGCCAGCACCCGTGGTATCCAAGCTGACCCAATGGGTCACCGCCGCGGTCGCCGCCCCCGATGTGCTGGAGCGATTCAAGGTTGCAGGCGTCGAGCCGCTGAGCGGGGGGGCGACACGGCTTGCGCAGCTGCTGCAGGAAGACATTGCCCGATGGGCACCCATCGTCAAGGCGTCGGGGGCGGTTGTTGACTAGACCTTTGCCTCTCTCGACGTAGACCCTCTCGTCAGCTGTCCCTGCAATGGGGGACAGCTGATCTTTGCGTTTCCACATTCCTATTCGCCTCCACTACTAAGCTGGCCGTTGCCAGGACCGCCATGAAGATTGCATTCCTTGACCGTTCCACGCTGTCCCCTGACACCACTCTGCGCGCACCTTTGTTCGAGCATGAGCTCGTGAGCTACGAAAACACGCAGCCTGGCGAGGTGGCGCAGCGCATCGCGGACGCCGACATCGTCATCACCAACAAGGTGAAGCTCGGCGCCCAGGCCCTGCAGCAGGCATCCAGGCTGAAGCTGGTGGCCGTGGCGGCCACCGGAACCGACAACATCGACTTGAAGGCATGCGCCCAGCATGGCATCACGGTCACCAACATCCGCAACTACGCTGGAAACACAGTTCCCGAGCACACCTTTGCGCTGATGTTCGCGCTCCGGCGGAGCATCTGTGCCTACCGGGAATCGGTGAAGGCTGGCCGGTGGCAGCAGTCAGGCCAGTTCTGCTACTTCGACTACCCCGTGCGCGACCTCGCCGGCTCCACGTTGGGCATCGTGGGCGACGGCGTGCTTGGCAATGCGGTGGCGGCCATCGGGCGCGCGCTCGGCATGAAGGTGCTCTTCTCGGCCTTCAAGGGCCGTTCTGGCCAGGGCAGCCTCTACACCCCATTCGACGACGTCCTTGCGCGTTCCGACATCATCACGCTCCATTGCCCGCTGAACGCCCAGAGCCACAACATGCTGGGCGCCGAAGAGTTCGCCAAGATGGCGCGCAAGCCGCTCATCGTCAACACGGCACGGGGCGGCCTGGTGGACGAGGCAGCGTTGGCCGCCGCCCTGCGCGGCGGGCAGATTTCCGGAGCGGCGTTCGACGTCGTCTCCGCCGAGCCGCCGCCAGCCGACCACCCCTTCATGGCGCTCCTGGACCTGCCGAACTTCATCCTGACCCCGCACGTCGCCTGGGCTTCCCAGGAAGCCATCCAGGGCCTTGCAGACCAGCTCGTCGACAACCTGGAGGCGTTTGTCCGTGGTGAGCCCGTCAACGTGGTGGGGGCCGCAGCGTGAACCCGATTGCCGACCCCCGGGCGCTTCTTGAGCGCCTCTTCAGGGTGGCGGTGCGGCGCGCACAGCCGTCGGAGACCTTGGCGGCCCATCTACCTCCTGCCCCGAAAGGCCGCACGCTGGTGTTGGGAGCCGGAAAGGCAGCAGGGGCGATGGCGCACGCGTTGGAGGCGGCGTGGCCCGAGGGTGCGCCAATGAGCGGGCTGGTGGTCACGCGATATGGCCACACCCCGCCGCGCCCGAAGGGATTGCCGGAACGCATAGAGATCATGGAAGCCTCTCATCCCGTACCTGACGAAGCAAGCCGGACCGCCGCCGTGCGCACCCATGCAATGACCCGGGGCCTCTGCGAGGACGACCTCGTGGTCTGCCTGATATCGGGTGGTGGCTCGGCGCTGCTCACCCTCCCGGTCGCCGGACTCGATCTGGCCGACAAGCAACGCATCAACAAGGAGCTGCTGGAAAGTGGCGCCGACATCCGGGAGATGAACTGTGTCCGCAAACACCTGTCGCGCCTCAAGGGCGGGCAGCTGGCTGCGGCATGCTGGCCCGCGCAGGTCGTCACCCTCGCGATCAGCGACGTGCCCGGCGACGACGTTTCGGTCATCGCCAGCGGCCCCACGGTGGAGGACGCCACCTCCTGTCGTGACGCGCTCGGCATCCTGGCCCGCTACTCCATCGCGGTGCCAGAGGCGGTCCACGCAGCCCTGGCCGAGGGAAAGCTGGAAACCCCAAAGCCGGGAGACAAGCGTTTTGCGCGGAACAGCGTGCACCTCATTGCCACGCCCCACGAATCATTGCTGGCAGCCGCCGAGGAAGCGCGCCGCCTGGGCATGGAGACGCGCATCCTCTCCGACGACATCGAGGGCGAGTCGCGGGAGGTAGGCAAAGTGCATGCTGCGTTGGCAAGATATGCCCTGCGCGATGGCAACTCCAGAACGAGCCCGTTGCTGCTGCTCTCTGGCGGAGAGACCACGGTCACGGTCAGGTCCCAACCTGCTGGCAGCCTGCGTGGCCGAGGTGGGAGAGCGGGAGAGTTCTGCATGGGGCTAGCCCACGCTCTTCAGGGGGAGCCAGGCGTTTGGGCGCTGGCAGCCGACACCGATGGAATCGATGGTGTTGAAGACAACGCGGGGGCCTTCGTGATGCCCGACACGATCGCCCGTGGCCGCGGGGCTGGCCTCACGCTGGCCGATCACCTGGAGAGAAATGACGCGTACGGCTACTTCTCGGCGCTCGGGGATCTTTTCGTCACCGGGCCCACCCATACCAATGTCAATGACTTCCGAGCGTTGTTGATTCTGTAGAGGTCCTGGAGTGCCCTTTCCCGTTGAACGGAGCCATGAGATATGCCATCCGCATTTTCGGCGTGGGGCGCGCGCCAGGCGCCATGCATGCGCGCTGCCCGCGAAACAGCCCTGGATGCGGCGTGAATGTCGCGCAATGCGAATGAAGTCGCATCGGTGAAGGAGGTGCTGGCGCCCTCCACCAACATGGCTCGGCTGGACCTGTTGTCCCTGCGGCTGGTGGTCGCCTGCGCGCAAACAGGTTCGTTGACGCATGCGTCTCCGCTGTGCCACATGTCGGTCATGTGTGCCAGCCGTCGCTTGAGGATTCTTGAGGAGCGCCTGGGCGCTGTGCTCTTCTATCGCCGCAAGGGGGGGCTGGTACCGACCGATGCCGGGCACATCGTCGCAACCACTTCGCAAGAGCTGCTCGTGAAACTGGACCAGATGGTCGCTGACGCCGTGTCTGCGCCAAGGCCTTCCGGCAACATCCATGAGAACTGCGGCCGGGCTGGCCACCGCCAGGTCACATTGAGCAGTCGCTTGGACAGTGCCCAGCATGCATGAACCCGTGGCCGCCGGGTGCCCGTGATCAGGAGCTTGCGTTTCCTTCGCACAGTGTGTCGATGAACTGCGCAACGAAAGGGCTGCGCAGGGTCTGCTCCCGAAGGCATATCTGCAGATGGCGCATGGCCCAGGTTTCCTTGATATCAAGCACTGCCAGGTGCTGCAGGTCAGCATCCTGGAGCGCTGAGCGTGGCACGACGCCGATGCCAGCCCCGGAGGCCACGAGCTGCGCGATGGCGCGGTAGCCCGATACCTGCACCCGGATATCCAATTTGCCGCCCAGCGCCACCGCGTGATTGGCCAGAAATGTGTGCAGGGCCATGCCGGACTGAAGGCTGACGAAAGGCTCACTCAGGCACGCGCCGAAATTGATGCTGCCGCGTGCCGCCAGCGGGCTGGAACGTGGCACGAGCAAAATCAATTCGTCTTCTCGGTAAGGCAGGTAGCGCAGTTCCGAGTGCGGTTGTTCCACGGCCACGACCCCGAGATCGGCGCGCCCGGCCATGACGGCTGTCACGATGTCCAGGCTCGGCCGCTCCTCCAGGGTGATGCGCACCGATGGATGGCGCGCGAAGAATCGCGCCAGATCGCCAGGCAGGTGACTGCTGATGGCATTGTTGTTAGCGAACAGGGTGATGTGGCCTCGAATTCCATCAGCGAATGGCGCCAGGTCGGCATGCATCTGTTCGAGCTGAGCAATACACCGGCGGGCGTGTTCCAGCATGACGGCTCCAGCCGGCGTGAGTTCCATTCCGCGGGCATGGCGTTTGAAGAGTGGTGTCCCGACGGCTTCCTCAAGCTCCCTGAGGCGCAGGCTGGCTGAAGACGGTGCCAGAAAACAGCGGGCGGCGCCGCGGGAGAGATTCTGTGCATCGGCCACGGCCAGAAACACTCTCAGATCCATCAAGTCGTAGCGCATGAATTGATCCCCCACAGGAGCTTCAGTAGCGCCTAGTATGTACAAAGAGCGTTCGCGCAAGACGAAGGCTGGGTTTGGAAAAACTCGCTTGTTGGCAGAGACGCAGAGTTTGAAACTTCGGCCTATGAACACCGAACTGCTTTCAACCTCCTTGGCGTCGACCGCCCCTTCAAAAAAACCGTTCGAAGGTCTTCTTGTCGTGGCCATGGAGCAAGCCCTGGCGGCACCGCTCGCAACGTGCAGGCTGGCCGAGATGGGCGCACGGGTCATCAAGATCGAACGCCCCGAAGGCGACTTCGCGCGTGGCTACGACCGTGCGGCCAACGGCGAGGCCTCGTACTTCGTCTGGACCAACCGCGGGAAGGAATCCGTGGCGCTGGACTTCAAGCAGCCGCATGACCGCGCGGTGCTCGACGCCTTGCTGGCGAAGGCCGATGTCTTCGTGCAGAACCTCGCTCCGGGGGCGCTGGCCCGCGCCGGGCTCGACAGCGACGCGCTGCGCGTGCGCCACCCCCGGCTCATCACCTGCGACATCAGCGGCTATGGCGCCGAAGGGCCCGCCAGCACGCTCAAGGCCTATGACCTGCTGGTGCAATGCGAGAGCGGCCTGGCGGGCATCACTGGCTCCCCCGAGGCGTGCGGTCGCATTGGCGTATCGATCTGCGACATCGGTGCCGGCCTCAATGCGACGATCGGCATCCTCTCCGCCCTGGCCTCGCGCGCGCGCACTGGCAAGGGTTGCGGCATCTCCGTCTCGCTCTTCGATGGCGCCGCCGACTGGATGACGGTGCCTTACGTGCACGCGATCTACGGTGCCGGCGCTCCCACGCGCCAGGGTTTGCAGCACCCCTCCATTGCCCCCTACGGGGCCTACGCCACGCGCGATGGTGGCAGCGTGGTCATCAGCATCCAGAACGAGCGCGAATGGCGCAACTTCTGCGAATCCTTCCTGGGGCAGGGCGCGCTGGCGCAGGACGAGCGTTTCAGCAGCAACTACCTGCGTGTGCAGAACCGCCTGGAACTCAACGCACTCATCGCCCAGAGGTTCGCTGAACTGGATCTTGCGCAGGCCTTGCAGCAGTTGCAGGTCGCCAACACCGCCTACGGCCAGGTGCGATCCGTTGCCGATATGGCCCGGCACCCCGCGCTGCGCACCTGGCCCATGGCTGTCGGCGACAAGGAACTCGACCTGGTCGCACCGCCCGTCCGCGCCCCCTGGGACAGCGGGCGCTTCACGGCCGCGCCAGGTCTGGACCAGCACGGCGCCGCCGTGCGCGCCGAATTCCTTCCCGCATGACACGAGATCACTCCATGAGCACACTGAACACCTCGGATGGCAGCGCCATCGATCTGGATTTCCTTCGAACCTGGATGGGCCGGGAGTCTGTCGCAGAAGACACGCTGTCGGTACGCCATGCTCGCCTCATGGCCGCCACGCTGGGGCTGCCGCAGGCGCAATTCGCCGAAGGCACGCCGCTGCCGCCGTTGTGGCATTGGCTGTATTTCCTGGAAGGGCTTCCCGCCAGCGAACTCGGCCGCGATGGCCATCCGGCCCGGGGCGGGTTCTTGCCTCCGGTGCCCCTGGCGAACCGGATGTGGGCAGGCGGTCGCCTCGCGTTCCACGCACCGGTGGCGCTGGGCACCACGGTGCGCAAGCGCTCCGCCGTCACCTCGGTCGAGCACAAGCGCGGCCGCAGCGGCGACCTGGTTTTCGTCACGGTGCGGCACGAGATTCTCGATGGCCAAACGGTGGCGATCACCGAAGACCACGACATCGTCTACAAGCAACCCACGCCGCCTGGCACGACGCGCGCCGCCGCGGTGGCCATGCCGGCACCGAGCCACAGCGAACCTTTCGAGGCGACCTCCACGGTGCTGTTCCGCTACTCGGCGCTCACCTTCAACGGCCATCGCATCCACTACGACCTGGACTACTGCCGCAACGTCGAGGGCTACGCCAACCTGGTCGTGCACGGACCGCTGCAGGCCACCCTCCTGGCGGGACTTGCGGCACGACTGGGGACGCGGCCGCTCCGGCAATTCCGCTACCGCGGCGTGCAGCCCAATCTGCTTGGCACCCCGCTGACCGTCAATGCGGCGCCCAGCGGCGATGGCCTGACGCTGTGGACTGCGCAGCCGGACGGCGCGGTGTCCATGCAGGCCGAGGCGTCGTTCTAGACGACCTTTCCCACTTTCGCGAAAACCCGAGCTCGGGCCGCCTCCTCGCGGCCCGAGGACTCGCCACATCCATAGGAGACAAACCATGCACGCTACATCTCGCCGATCCGTTCTCGCCGCGACCGCCAAGGCCGCTCTGGCGGCTGTACTGCCGCTCGCCACGCAACTTGCCTGTGCGCAGGACTACCCCACCAAGCCCATCACCGTCGTGGTGCCCTTCGTGGCGGGTGGGACCACCGACATCCTCGGCCGCATCGTGGCGGATGGTTTGGGCAAGAAGCTGGGCCAGCCCGTGATCGTCGACAACCGTGGCGGTGCTGGCGGCAACATCGGCGCGGCGGCAGTCGCCAACGCCAAGGCCGATGGCTACACCTTGCTGATGGGCTACAACGGAACGAATGCGATCAATCCATCGCTGTATAAAAAGCTGTCCTGGAATCCCGTGAACAGCTTCGATCCGGTGTCGCTCGTGGCGCGTGTCAACAACGTGGTGGTCGTCAACCCGACACTTCCGATCAAGACCTTGCCTGAACTGGTGGCCTATGCGAAGGCCCATCCGGGCAAGGTGAACTATGGTTCGGCCGGACCCGGCAGCATCTTTCACCTCGCGGGGGAAATGCTGTCGCAGCAGGCCGGCATTTCCATGACCCATGTGCCTTACAAAGGCGCCGCTCCCGCGCTCACGGATCTGATGGCGGGCCAGACACAGGTCATGTTTTCGACCATACCCACCGCGCTGCCTTTCATCAAATCGGGCCAGTTGCGAGCGATCGCCGTCACCGGCAGTCAGCGATCCCCTGTCTTTTCTCAGTTGCCCACCGCAAGGGAGAGCGGCCTGAAAGACATGGTCGTGGACTCCTGGTTCGGCGTCTTTGCGCCCAAGGGGCTGCCTGCCCCGATCCTTGGCCGCCTGAACCAGGCGCTTCACGAAGTGCTGGTAGACCCCGCCGTCGTGCGGAGTTTGAAAGAACAAGGTGCGGAGCCCGTCGCCTCCACGCCGGCAGAACTGGCCACCTTGTTGGCCAACGACCTGAAAAGCTGGCAGGCCATCGTCAAGAGCGCCAGTGTGTCCCTCGACTGAGGCGGGCCTGGACATGGGAGGGCGAGGGGTTGATGTTCGGCTTGCTGTTGAGAATGGTCTGGGGAGCTGCGCTCCTTTTTGATTGTTCTCAATACTGGAACAGTTAGTTCGCGACCAGATGGTTTTTCTTTGGATACCCCAGGCGTACAGTTCAACCCATCGATGAGCCGAACCCGCAAGGCGACTCACCGAACCCGGTTCAGAAATGGTTTTTGTCCCGGCTTTTTTGAGACGCTTTTTTAACTTCAAGGATTTTCATCATGAACACGACCGTACGTTTCCTCTCCATCGCCGCTGTGGCTGCTTTCGCTTCTTTTGGTGCCCAGGCCGATGAAGCCGATGCTTCGCAGTTCGCCACCAAGTTCGAGACCAACCGCACCCGCGCCGAAGTGCAAGCCGAAGCCGCCACCGTGGCACAGACCCGCTCCATCGAACCCGCCGGTTCGCGTGTGGTGACCTACAAGTCCACCGCCGACCGCGCCGCCGTGCGTGCCCAGGCTGCCGAAGCCGTGCGCACCGGCCAGATCCCTTCGGGCGAATTCAGCGCTATGTAATTGAATTGACGCAGTTGCGGGCCTTCCCATGGTGGCGGCACTTCGCGGGTGCCGCTGCCATGGGGAGTGTTTTGAACAGACCCGCACTGATGACAAGCAAACTGGGTTCCCTTTGGGAGCCCTTTTTGTTGGTGCAGCGCATCCTTGCCAGCGGCGATAGGCCGCGAGTGCGGTAACCGCTCCTGCGCCGTGGTCCCCTGCTTCCCGCGAGTGAGCCAACTCGCAGAATCGGCCCGCATCCGCCGCCTTGGCAGGAATGTGGGCGTGGCGCTCAGTTTGGCAGCACGTTCGCGGCTTCCGCCACCTGCTTCCAGGTTGCCACGTCTTCGGCCATCAGCTGGCGCAGTTGCGCTGGCGGCAGGTAGGCCGGCTGTATTCCGAGTTCCAGCATCCGGTCCGCAACGCCTTTGTCCGCCAACGATTCTTTCAGCGCCTCCGTGAGCTTGAGCGTCAACTCCGCCGGCAACCCCCCGGGGGCCAACAGCACCCAGCTGAGCTCGCTCTTGAAATCAATGCCTTGGTCCGGGTAGGTCCCTACGTCCGGCATGCTGGGCGAGCGTGTTCCGCAGATGCCCAGCGCCCGGATCTTGCCTGCTTTCACGAGGGGCGATGCGGTGCCCATGTCGAGCACCGCCACGTTGATGTGGTTGCCCAGAAGGCCTGTGACCAGGTCGGACGAAGACTTGAAGGGGATGTGGTCGAATTTCGCTCCCGCTTTCTGAACCATGACTTCGCCACACAGGTGACCGGTGGAACCATGACCCCAGGTCGCGTACTGAAGCGGTTTGTCGAGGGTCTTGGAGTGCGCGACCAGCCCCTTGAGGTCCTTGGCGGGAAATGCCATCGTGGAAACCACCACGACCCCTGCGGTACCGATGCGGCCAATTTGAGTGAAGTCCTTCACGGGGTCGTAGGGCAGCTTCGCATAGACGGCCGGCGCAATGATGTGGGACGTCATGCCTCCCATCGTGATGGTGTATCCGTCGCTCGGCGACTTGGCCGCCTGGGCGGCCCCGATGGTGCCGCCGGCCCCCACCCTGTTTTCAACGAAGAACGATCCGTTCAAGCGCTTGCCCATCGCTTCGGCGACCAGGCGGCCCAGGGCGTCGCCGCCGCTGCCCGCGGACAAGGGAAGCAAGAGCTTGATGGGACGGTGGGGATAGTCCTTGCCTTGCGCAAGGGCCGTCACGCTCGCCAGCATCACGAGGCCGGCAAGAACTCGAGATAGCTTGAATGTCTTCGTCATCGGTTGTCTCCTTTTTGAGGTTGCACTGGCCCGTCAGCTGAGGTACTTGAACTTGAAGCCGTGACTGCATGAATGGATGCGGCCGGCGGTCGGCGCGGGGAAGTGCATCGTCAGCAGGACGGACGATGTGTCGGCAAATCGCTCACAAAGCCGTTGCCGCGTCTCCCGCGCCAGCGTGGGGTTCCAGTCGCCGGTGTTGATGAGCCCGGGCTCCAGGAAGATGATGGGGTGATGGAAGATGTCGCCCGTCATGACCCCGTGCTGTCCGTTGCCCTTCACATGGACCGTGACGTGGCCTGGCGTATGCCCTTTGGCATCCTCGAGCCAGACGCCTTTGGCCAGGTCTCCATCCACCGTGTGGTTGGAGTCGACCAACAGGGCCTGCCCGGCCTCCACGACCGGCAGCACGCTGTCCAGGAAGGAGCCCTGGCCCACCGGAAATTCCGGCCCGCTTTGGTGCTGCCGAAGGAAATGTTCGAACTCTTCCTGTGCAAAGATGTACTTTGCGCGGGGAAAAGTCGGCGTCCATCGGCCGTCGCTGAGCACGGTGTTCCACCCCACGTGGTCGGTGTGGAGGTGGGTGCACAGAACCATGTCGATGTCCTCGGGGCCCAGGCCCAGGCGTGCCAGATTGCGCAAGTACTCCTGCGACTTGAACATGTGCTGCCACTTCGCGCGGGGCCGGTCCTTGTGATTTCCGTTGCAGGTGTCCACCAGGATATTGGCCGTCCCCGTGCGCACCAGATAGCTGTGAAAGCTCAGGTTGAGTTTCTTCGTCTCTGGGTGAATCAACGTCGGGCCCAAGGCCTCCTGGTGTTTCAAGACCGCTGACGGTTCAATGTTGGGATAGAGCCAAGTGGGGTCTACCCAGAAATTGTCGATTTCCACGACCTTGTCGACCGTGGTGTTGCCCAGGTGGAGCTGTTTCATCGCAGGAAAAGCACGGATGACGACATGCGTGCACCTAGCCAATGTTCTGGCGCGTCACACCCGCTTCACGGGCAATCCGGGCCCACTGGGCGAACTCGTGGGAGATGACCTTCTTGAAGTCCTCCGGCCCGACGAATTCGGCGATGGCACCGAGCTCTTCGATGCGGCTCTTCACGGCTGCAAGGGCCATCGCCTTGCGCACCTCGTCGGCGATGGTGTGCACGGCATCGGCGGGGGTTCCGGGCGGCGCCATGATGCCCACCCAGAACTCCTTGGTCTCGTTGATGACCAGCCCTGCCTCGTCCATCGTAGGGACATCGCGCATCGCCGGCGATCGGTTCCTGGACATGACCGCCAGCGGCTTCAGGTGTGCGCGTGCCGATGAAATCAGCGGAATGGCGCCCATCATGGCATCCACCTGGCCAGCCATCAGCGCCTGAATAGCCGGAGCGCTGCCGGTAAACGGCACGTGCAGCATCTCCCTGGTGCCGGCGGCGCGGCCGAAGAGCATCATGGCGGCCTGGCCGGTGGTGCCCACGCCCCAGGTCGAGAAGCTCACCTGCTGGCGCTTGGCGAGCGCGATGAATTCGCCAACGTCCTTCACGTCCAGGTCCTTGCGCACGGCCAGCGCGAACGGCACGAAGCACAGCACGGCCACGGGGACGTGGCCTTCGGGGCGGAAGTTCGGATTGTTGAAGAAGTGCGGGTAGATGGCATGGGTGTCGCTGCTGGCGGCCAGCAGGTAGTGGCCGTCTCCTGGCGACTTGCTCAGAATGCCCGATGCCAAGGTTCCCGAGGCGCCAGGCTTGTTGTCCACCACGATGGGTTGGCCCAGGGCATTGCCGATGGCGTTGGAGATCAGTCGGGCAAAGATGTCGGAGTTGCCCCCCGCCTGGCCAGGAACAATCAATTGAATCGGCTTTTTCGCCGTCCATTTGGCTTGCGCCCATGACAGGGCAGGAGCAAACACCGAGGCGGCGACCGCCGTAGTGGTTTTCAGAACGTTTCTGCGCGAATTCATATCATGTCTCCTTTTGCGGTTGAAAATCAGGCCGGGATTATCTGTTTTTGTATCCGGCAGCCCTGGGTGAGATATATGCGGGTATGGAATGCCCTTGTGTCCTTGCATAATTCAATATCCCGTCTTCGATGGCCCCTGCATCGCGGACATTCATGAAGGCCTCGCCATCGAAATTCACATTGGCTCCGTGAACGACCATGAATCCTTCCGCCGGCTCCGGTGCGTCGTCAGGCACGCAAAAAGTGTGGATGGAGCCCGCCGGCTCATAGAGGTAGCTCCCGGCGGTCTGCGGGTTTTGGGGGTACTCGACGTAGTTCCATTGCCCCTTGGTGGTGAAAAAGTGCACCGTACCCGTGTGGAAGTGCTTTGGAAGCCTGGTGCCAGGGGCGAATTTCCCATAAAGCACCCATATTCCATTTTCCCGGTCGAGAAAGAGCGGAATGATTTCCGAGCCCGGTGCTCCGCCCGGGAAATAGTCCATGTTCCTGATATTGACCGTGAGCAGCTCATCTTGTGGGGTCAGCGAGGTGGGGGTTGCCATGGGGTATCCTGTCCGCGTTAATATGAAGAAACGTTTCCGCAAAAACTAAAAATAGGCGTAAAATTGCGGCGATTGAATGATTTGAACGGACGGCGGATTCGATGGCAGCAGTTAGCATTCACGATGTGGCTCGCGTGGCGGGCGTTTCGATCAGCACCGCATCTCGGGCCATGAACCGGGCGGGCCGTGTCAGTGAAGACACTGTGAAAAAGGTTCAGGAGGTTGCGGCGCGCCTGGGTTACCAGCCCAATGCGATTGCGCGGGCCATGCGTTCCAAGCAGAGCCATGCGGTGGGCGTTATCGTGAGCGACATCTCCAATCCGTTCTACGGCCGCCTGGTCAAGACACTCGAGCGCAGCCTGTCCGAAAGTGGCTACGCCTGCTTTGTCGCCAGTTCCAACAACGACATCTCGACCGAAGTCAACCTCGTGCGCCTGTTCAAGAGCCGAGAGGTCGACGGCATCATTCTTGGCCCGTGCCAAACCGACTCCATCGCGCACCTGGTGTCTGAAATCAAAGGCACGCCAACAATTCTGTTCGACCGCGATGGAGGAAACGCACTGAGTTCGGTGAAGGTCGACCACTACCAGGGCACGTGCTCCGCGATGCGCTATCTGATTGCCAGGGGCCACCGGCGCATCGCCCTTCTGACACCGGGCAGCCAGATCCAGCCCATCAAGGACCGGATCCGGGCCTATCAGGACTGCCTCGTGGAAGCGTCCATAGGCTTCGACCCCAGCCTGATTTGCCTGGCGGATTCGTCGATGAACTTTCCTCCCGAGCGGGCCCAGATGCTCCTGAACATGCCGGGAGAGCGGCCCACGGCATTCCTGTGCCTGGGCACGAAGATTCTGGCGGGCGTCCTGGCCGCGATACGCAGCGCTCGGCGGGCCATCCCGAAAGATGTGAGCGTGATATCCATCGGCGACTCTGACTTCTCGGAACTGCACAGCCCGTCCATCACCTCGCTGGCCTGGGACATCAAGACGTTGTCGGGCGACATCTCCTCGCTGCTGCTCTCCCAGATGCGGGACGAATCCACAGGCCCCCGTTCGGCCGTTGTGGAGATGCGGCTCATCGAGCGGGAGTCGTGCGCGACCATCTAGCGCGCCGGCCTGAAGGGGTGGGTGTTGCACCTACAGGAGCCCGAGTTGCTGAAGCTTGAGGTCCGGCGAGGTGTAGGGGCGCTCGCAGATGATTTTCGCCGAGCCCGGCTTGAACAGGAACGTGGCCGCCATCCGCACCTTGAAGCTCTTGCCGGTCGGCGCAAACGTCCTGTCGCGCACGCGGAACTCGCCCAGGTGAGTTCCGAAAAGGAAGAACTCCACCAGCACGGTGTTCTGTGCATCGTCGGCGGCGATGGCGATGACTTCGTTGGCCTGGTCCGGGAAGGCCTGGCGCGAAGCGTGGAAGTAGGCGCGAACCTGCTCTTCGCCGTCGTAGACAGCGCCATTGCCATACATCTCATACCGCGGGTGCTCGAAGGTGTCGATGACACCGTCCCAGTCCTGGGTGCACTCCAGCGCCATGTGGTCTCGCACGGTCTGGATGCGCGCCTGGCGCAACTCTTCGTTGGTCATGGGTCCTTTTCCTTGTTGTGGAAACGTTTGCGCTATTTTGCGCAGATTCTGCCAAAGGGTTGACCGGGGTTTACCCTGCCATGCCGACAGGTGTTGATTTCTGAAATTCCCCTACGGAAATAGGCCCGTTGCGCAAATTCCCCCGACGAACCGCGAGACCGTGGGGTTATCCCCATCCGCTCCGTGACGAGGTTGGCATAGCATGAGAGGAAACGTTTCCTCAAAGGCTGGGCTATGAAACTGAAAGACAAGGTGGTGCTCGTCACGGGTGCCGGTACCCTGCGCAAGGACTTCACGGACGCAGGGCAGGTGGGCAATGGGACCGCGTGTGCGCTCACCTTCGCGCGGGAAGGCGCGATCGTGGTTTGTGCAGACCGCTCGCTGGACGCCGCCGGGCTCGCTGCAAAGATGATTCACGGGGAATCCGGCCGCGCCCAGGCCGTGCAGATGGACGTCACCGACACGGCGCAAGTGAACGATGTCGTGCGCCAGCTTCTGTCGCAGCACGGGCGCATCGACGTGTTGCACAACAACGTGGGCATTGAAATGCAGGGCGACCTCCTGGAGGTGAAGGATGAGGACTGGGACCGGGTCATGGAGATCAACCTTCGCGGAGCGATGGCCACGTCACGTGCTGTGGTGCCCGGGATGCGCGCCCGCAAGTCGGGCTCCATCATCAATGTCTCGTCCACGGCAAGCCTGAAGTGGAGCCCCATGCAGTTTCTGTCGTACAGCACGTCCAAAGCCGGCCTGAACCACATGACCCGTGTCATTGCCCGGCAATATGCCGCGGACCAGGTGCGTTGCAACTGCATCATCCCCGGCATGATCCGCACCCCCCATGCCGACGCTCTGTACGGCGGCGCGGAAGAGGCTGCAGCCGGCCACCGGGCCCGTGATGCGCGATGCCCGATGGGGCGCCAGGGTTCGCCCTGGGACATCGCCAAGGCCGCGCTGTTTCTTGCCTCGGACGATTCGTCCTACATCACCGGGGTCCAGTTGGTCGTCGATGGGGGCTCGAGCTTGTAGCCACACATGGCAGGCAAGGGCCAGCGCTGCGGGTGCGAACAGCGCCCTGGCCGGAGCTTTTTTGGAGGCGGGAAAGAAAGAAGAATGCCAGCAGGGCGGGGGCGCCGATCGGGCCGATGGGCAAGAATGGAGCGCTGATGAAAGATCCGACCCACACCCTTCCCGCCCTGCGGGGCGGCCTGCTTGCGTTGCTGGCGGCCGTCCTGTTTGGCATCAGCACGCCGCTGGTGCAGAAACTCGGCCTGGGCGTTGGCCCGTTCACCACGGCGGCGCTGCTCTATGCAGGCGCTGCCTTCATCGGCGCACTGCTGCGCCAGCCCGCCGAGCGGGAGGCGCGCCTGCGGCGTTCAGACTTTCCGCGCCTGCTGGTGATGGCCTTGCTGGGCGCCAGCATCGGCCCCGTGGCCCTGGCCTGGGGTCTGCAGCGCACGAGCGGCACCGGCGCGTCGCTGATGCTGACCCTGGAGGCGCTGTTCACGGCCTTGCTGGCATGGCGCCTCTACGGCGAAACCATGGACCGCAGAGTGGGACTGGCCGTGGCACTGCTGCTGGCCGGCGGGATCGCCCTCGTGCTGGACCAGGGGCAGAGCGGAAACAGCAGCCAGTTCTGGGGACTGATGGCCGTTGTGGGCGCCACGGCAGCCTGGGGCCTGGACAACACGCTGTCACGTGCGCTGGCGGAGCGTGACCCGGGGCAGGTCGTGGTGGCGAAGGCCGTGCTGGGCGTCACCGCCACGCTGGCGCTGGCCTGGCTGACGGACGAGCCCGCTCCCGCGGCGGGGCCCGCCCTGGGGCTTCTGGCCGTGGGTGCGAGCGGCTATGGCCTGAGCCTGCGTTTCTACCTGCTCGCACAGCGCGCGTTCGGGGCGGCACGCACGGGATCGGTATTTGCCTTTGCCCCGTTCATGGGCGCGGCGCTGGCGCTCATGCTGGGGGATCGCCCCGGGGGGTGGGGCATGCTGCCGGGGGGCGTGCTGATGCTGCTGGGGGTGGCCGTTCATTTGATGGAGTCCCATCACCACGAGCATGCGCACGAGTTCCTGGAACATGAGCACGCCCACACCCATGACGACGGTCACCATGGGCACGCCCATGAGCCCATGCCCGCGGGGCCGCACAGCCATGCGCACGTCCACGGTCCGGTGCGGCACCGCCACGCCCACGTGCCGGATGCCCATCATTCGCACAGGCACTGAGGGGCCCCGCAGCCCTCAGCGCATGCGACGGCGTCGTGCGTCCCGGGCCAGAAATGGGGCTATCCATTTCTGGCCCGGGGTCGGTCCAGGCCGGGCCGGTTCATGGCGGTCGAGATGCGGTGGAATGCCGGGTTTTTCTCACGGAGTCTCCTCCTGAAGGCCTGGCTCGATCCCGTCCAGCCAGGCGGTGAAAGCCGCCCGTGCCGCCAGCGGCAAACCGGGTTGCAAGGCTTGCGCTTCGGCGCGCAATGCGCGCGGATCGATGCCCGCCTGCGCGAGTTCGCAGGCATGGCCGACCAGCCATCGCTCGATCTGGCGGGGGTCGGCTTCCAGATGGCATTGCAGCGCCAGCACGTGGCGTCCCATGCGGAAGGCCTGGTTGGCGCAGGTGGGTGTACCCGCCAGTCGCGTTGCCCCCTCGGGAATGTCGAAGCGGTCGCCATGCCAGTGCAGCACGGGCATGTGGGCCAGCGCCGCCAGCGGCGATGCCTCGCCTTCCGGGGTCAGCACCAGGCGCGCAAAGCCGATTTCCTTGATGCCCATGCTGGCAACACCCGCACCCAGCGCGCGGGCAATCAGCTGCGCGCCCAGGCAGATGCCCAGCAGCGGTCGCCGGCTTTGCAGCCGCTGACGTATCACCGCCAGCTCGTCGTGGATGAAGGGGTAGATGTGGTTATCGAAAGCGCCGATGGGGCCGCCCAGCACCACCAGCAGATCCGCCGCGGTCGTGTCCACGGCGTGCAGATCATCCGTGGTGGCGTCCAGATAGCGCACGGCATAGCCACGCGCCGCCAGCAGCGGCTCGAGCGTGCCCAGGTCTTCAAAATGCAGATGGCGCAGGGCGATGGCGGTTTTCATGGACGTGGCTCCTGGGTGCTGGGCTCGCCGGGCCAGTAGTGGCTGTCGGGCAGGGGGCGGGCGCCAAAGATGGCCTGGCCGACACGCACCACCGTGGCGCCTTCCTCGATGGCGATCTCGAAATCGCCGGACATGCCCATGGACAGTTCCTCCAGGGCGATGTGGGCGGGCGCACTCTGGCGCAAGCGGTCGCGCAAAGTGCGCAGCAGAATGAAGCACTGCCGCACCCGCTCCGCCTCTGGCGAAAACAGCGCGAGCGTCATCAGCCCGCGCACGCGCAGCGCGGGGAAAGCGGGCAGCGCGCGCAGGAACGCCGGAACGTCCTCGGGCGACAGGCCGTACTTGCTGGCCTCGCCCGAGGTGTTGACCTGCACGAGCACATCCAGCGCGCGGCCCTCGGCCTGCAGGCGGCGCTCCAGCGCCTCGGCCACGCGCAGACTGTCCAGTGCCTGGAACTCGCTGGCGAAGCGTGCCACCAGCCTGGTCTTGTTCGTCTGCAGATGGCCGATGACCGACCAGCGCAGATCGGCCAGGTCCTGCATGGCTTCCCATTTGCCGAAGGCTTCCTGCACCTTGTTCTCACCCAGCAGGCGGCAACCCGCCGCGTAGGCCAGGCGCAGGCTGGACTCGGGCTTGGTCTTGCTCACCGGCAGCAGGCGCACCCCGACCGGGTCGCGCCCCGCGCGGCGGCAGGCGGCATCCATGCGGGCGCGCACCGCCGCCAAGTTGCGCCGGAAGTCATCGACGGAAGCTGTCTGCGGATAGCGGCCATGCTGGCCGTGGCGGGTCTGGGTGTCCGGTGGCTCAAGCATTGGCCTGGTTCCTTTCCCTCTTGACGATCGCGGGCTCTGCGGCCGGTGCCGCGGTGGCGGGGCGCCCGCGGCGCGGCAGTGTGCCATTGAGCGCGGCGTGGGCCGCCAGGCCCACCACCAGGCCCCAGAACGCACCACCGATGCCCAGCAGCGTGATATTGGCCGCCGCGGCCAGGAAGGTGATCAGCGACGCTTCGCGCGTCTTCGCGTCGGCCAGGGCAGTGGCCAAACTGCCGCCGATGGTGCCCAGCAGCGCCAGGCCCGCCAGCGTGGTGATGAAGGTTGCCGGGAATGCCATGAAGACGGCCGCCAGCGTCACGCCGAACACGCCCACGAGGATGTAGCACACGCCTGCGGCGATGCCCGCGATCCAGCGCTTGGACGGGTCTTCGTGCGCCTCCCGGCCCGTGGCGATGGCTGCGGTGATGGCGGCGATGTTGAAGGCATGCGAGCCGAACGGCGCCATCAGCAGCGAGCCGAGCCCGGTCAGCGCCACGATGGGATTGGCGCTGGTCCTGAACCCGTCATTGCGCAGCACCAGCATGCCGGGCATGTACTGGCCGGTCAGCGTGATGAGGAACAGGGGCAAGGCGACGCTCAGCAAGGCATTGAGCGAGAACGCCGGCATGGTGAAGACCGGGGCGGCGAGTCTCAACGCCAGTCCCGACAGGTCCACCCGGTCCTGCATGAGCAGAAAGAGCAGGCCCAGCACCAGGATGCCCACGACGGCATAGCGTGCGCTGAAGCGCTTGAGCACCACATACGTCACGATCAGCAAGCCAGCCAGCACCGGATCGATGCCCATGCCGCCGAAAGCCTGGATGCCGAATTGCAGCAGGATGCCCGCGAGCAAGCCTGCGGCCACGCCCGGAGGAATCAGCCGGATCAAGCGCTCGAACCAGCCTGACAGCCCCAGCGCCACAAAGGCCGCGGCGGAGATCAGGTACGCGCCCACCGCTTCGGCATAGGGCGTGGTGGCCAGTGCCGTCACCAGGAACGCCGCTGCCGGCGTGGACCACGCGGTAATGATCGGCTCGCGCGTCCGCCAGCTGAGCATGAGCCCCGTGACGCCCACGCCAATCGAAATCGACCACACCCACGATGCCGTCAGCTCCGGGCTCAGGCCTGCCACCCTGGCCGCCTGGAACACGAGAATGAAGGTACCGCCGTAGTTGACGATGACGGAAATGAGGCCCGCGACAATGGGATGGGCGAGATCGGACCAGCGGGAAGAGGCGGCGGGCGGTGGGGACGGCATGTGGGATCGGGGCTCCTGAAAGTGGCCCCATGGAGCGGGCCATGGTGCTGATTTATAGGCTTGAAATGGCATACTGTGCCCAGCCAATTTTTCAATGAGATACCGGCCAATTGTTCAAGCATGCGCAACTCGAATCCGTGAAAGCCTGGGTGCTCGATCCAGCGCATGGCGCTTTGCCCCTGCACGCGCGCATTCAGCGCGCCATCCGGCAACTCATCCTCGACGGTGCGCTGGAGGTGGGGGCGCCACTGCCTGCGTCGCGCGCACTGGCAAAGTCGCTGGGCCTGTCCCGCGACACGGTGGAGGCGGCATACAGCCAGCTGCATGCCGAGGGGTTTATCGAACGGCGCGTGGGCAGCGGCAGCTTCGTTTCGGAGAGGGCTCAGCGTTTGCGGAGGCGGGGCATGGGGCGGCGACCTGCGGCACTGCGGGAACCTCTGCGGCTGAGCCAGCGCGGATCGGCCATGTTCCGCGGCGGTGGGGTGCGGGACTTTCTGGCTCCCCGCCCGTTCGCTCCCGGCGTGCCGGAAACACGCGGCTTCCCGCTGGCCACCTGGGAGCGGCTGGAGCGGCAGGTGCTGAAGGACTGGGGCACCACGGCACTGCTGCACAGCCCACCGCAAGGGATGGAGCCGCTACGGCGTGCGATTGCGAACTACGTCAATCTCGAACGCGGCGCGCATGCCACGGCCGAGCGTGTGCTCGTGCTCACCAGCTCCCAGCAGGCCCTGACCCTGTGCGCTACCGTGCTGCTGGACGCTGGCGACCGCATCTTCGTTGAAGACCCCGTGTACCACGGCGCGCGCAAGGCGTTCGACGCCGCGGGGCTGGAATGTGTGCCCGTGCCGCTGGATGGGGAGGGAATGCGGGTGGAGACTCTGCGCAAGGCGCGGCAACCGGGCAAGGCGGTGTTTCTCACGCCTTCGCATCAATTTCCGACCGGAGCGACCCTGGCGCTGGACCGGCGGCTGGACATCATCGAATGGGCCCGGCAGCACCAAGCCTGGATCATCGAGGATGACTACGACAGCGAGTTCCATTACGCGGGCAAGCCCACGGCCTGCGTGCAGGGCCTGGACCCGAACCAGCGAACGATCTACATCGGCACATTCACGAAGTCGATGTTTCCGGGCTTGCGCATTGCCTTCATGGTGCTGCCGCCCGAACTCGTGGCTCCGATGACCGCCGCACGCACCCTGCTGGATGGCCACAGCGCGCCGATTCCGCAACTGACCCTGGCGCGCTTCATGGAGGGTGGCCATTTCGGGGCCCACGTGCGGACCATGCGTGCCGTCTATTGTGAGCGGCGCGATGCCCTGGAACTGCTCGTGCGCAGGCACCTGGCGGACTTCGTCGAGCCTGAAGTGCCGGACGGCGGCATGCAAATGCCCTGCCGGTTCATTCGCGACATTCCCGAGCTGGAAGCCATGGGCGCAGCGCAGCGTGCCGGTATCGATCTGCTGGGACTGACGCCATTGCATGCAGCGGGCACGAGCCGGGCCGGATTCCTCATGGGGTTTGCCGCGTATGCGCCGAAGGAACTGGAGACCGCTGTGAAGAAGCTCGCGCAGGTGTTGCGCACGCTGGATCGTTGAAGGCGGCCGCCCAGTCCGTGGCTGGGAAGATTTCGGATCCGTCGAGGTTGCTGCCGAAGCCCCATGGCCATGCTGTGGATGCGCAGCGCGGCCATCCACCCGCAGCGACACCCCCCAGCCGCAAGGCGCCCAGCGTATGGGGGCGGTCTGTCGGCTCATTGGCCGCCGGCACGGGCCGGACAAGCCCGGGGTTGTCTTTCCTTCAGGCACATGCCGCGTCCGGGGTGAACGCGGGCGCAGGGCATCACCGCGCGGCATGTGCGGATTTCCAGCCTCTCCGGTTTTTTGGGATGGATTTTCATCCAGGAATGCGGGAAAGGTGCCGCCATTGAAATGGAAATCTCTTTGAAATCAATGACTTACAAGGATGGCGCCGTGTGGCACATGCGTTGCTAGATGGACATTCGTTGATCGGTTCATCGATTGCAGAAATGGATGCCGTGTGAACCATCTTCTTGCGTGATTTCAAGCCGCCATGAACAAGGCGGCTTCGTCCAACACAGGTTCAGGAACCCCCATCTCCATGCTGTCACACCCCAAGCCGCACGCCCCTCCACCCTGCCTCCACCCGTCTTGCCAGGCAGTCATCGGCGATGACGGCGAGCGCCTGGGGTGTGCATGGGCGCCGCGCACTGCTGCCAAATTCCATCGATAGCCGGATTGCCGAGTGCCAGTCCTCCAACA
Organism: Acidovorax sp. GW821-FHT11A03; assembly: GCF_058809075.1. Taxonomy (NCBI): domain Bacteria; kingdom Pseudomonadati; phylum Pseudomonadota; class Betaproteobacteria; order Burkholderiales; family Comamonadaceae; genus Acidovorax; species Acidovorax sp. GW821-FHT11A03. The sequence continues at coordinate 683,165 of NZ_JBXASG010000002.1, read as the reverse complement.
AGACGGCGGATCGTTTGCCGCGGAACGGCCATCCGGGGCTGTCGGCGCAGTTCCGCTGCGGCATCGAGGGTGGTCAACGGCTTTCCCTCCCATCGCCTGCGCATTGATGCTGGGTGCCTCGGTGGCATTCGCGAACCCGGCGGACTCCGCCCCAGCTGCCACGGGCCGCAGTTCCATGGCCTATGACCCGCAGCGGCATGATGCCTTGATCCTGGCGCACCGCGAGGGGCATGTCGCCCCGGCCCGAGCGCTGCAGCAGTTGAAGGACTGGCTCGACGTGCCATTGAGCGACAGCGTGCGCCAGCGTCTGGTCTCCGACGCCGTCGTGATGGCGACCGCCGGCGGCCAGTTCGCCGAAGCCGTGACATTGGGACGCCAGCAAACCGCGGCGGGGTTGAGCGACTACGCGCTGGAGGCGCTCGCCGTGGCCGCGCGGCGCGTGCAGGACACCGCGTTGCAAGGCGACACCATCAGCATCTGGCGCGCGCGGCAGCCGCAGGCGCTCGGACCCCGCATCCACGAAGCTTTCTGGCGCCTCGACAGCGGAGATGTCGTGGGCGCGAAAACAATCAGCGAGGCGCTCATGCGGAAAGCGGCAGAGCACATCGAAGTCCGTGTCGCGCTGCTGGAGTTGCGCGCTGCCGTGGCCCGCGCCGAAGACCAGCCACTGATCGCGATGGCCGCCTACGCCGAGGCCGGTGCGCTGCGCCCCGAGCGCCTGGACATTCGCCGCGAGGCCGACTTTCTGCTCGCCGACAACGGCGCGGCGCCTACCGCCTTCGACGACGCCGAAGCAGCCGCAGGGAAAAACCCCGGCGCCTTTTCCGCGCTGGCGCTGTCCATGCTGCAACAGAAGGCACTGGCCCAGCGGCTGCGCTGGGCCCTCCAGGAGCGCGACCAACGCCGGGGCGTGGCGCGCGTGGTCGCACTCGACAAGGTGCTGGCCGGCCAGGAGGCCGCCCTGGTCCGGCTCGAAGCCGCGGCGCAGCAGGCCCGCGGCGCGGACGCCGAGGCCTGGCGCGTGCTGCGCAGGAATCTTGAGTCCGATCGGCTGCTCGCGCTGGTGGAGCGTGGCCGTCCCGGGGACGCCGTCGCGCTCTACGAAACCCTGAGCTTGGCGGGCATCGACCTGTCGTTCCACGGACTCGCCGCGGCGGCCCGCGCTTTCGCGCAGGAGCGCCGTTCGGCCGAGGCCGTGCCCCTGTATGAAGCCGCCATCGCGAAGGGTGGGGCGGACGTACCGATGCCGGGCGAAATCCACTTCGGCCTGGTCTATGCCTACCTGGACACCGGCCGCTTCGAACGGGCTGAAGCGCTGCTCAAGCGGCTCGAGGAGAGCACGCCGGCGCTCACGCGCCTGGCACCCGAACCTGGCCGGCCCAACAGCCAATACACCGAGGTGATTGGCATGCGTGCGCTGATGCAGCTCTACACCGACCGGCTCGCGCTTGCTCAGCAGAGCTTCACGGCGCTGACGCTGGACGCGCCGCTCAACGCGGGCTATGCCCTTGGCGCCAGCCTCACCGAGCGCTTGCGCGAACGCCCCGAGGCCGGGCTCGCGCGCCTTGAGGCGCAGATGGCGGACCATCCCGACGACATCGGCATGCGCGTCGGCCATGTCGAGGCGCTGCTCGGTGCGGGCTGGTTCGGCGAAGCCCGCCAGCGCGCCGCATCGCTGGTGGCCGATGTTCCCGACAGCCTGCAGGTGCGCGACATGGAACGCAAGCGCGATACCCTCACCGGTGCGCGGCTTGAGGTCGACGCCGCGGCGTCGCGTGGTGGCGCCGTGATCGCCAGCGGCGAGTGGCGCATCGACAGCCGTCTGAGTTCGGGACTCATCGCAGACCAGTGGCGCGTGTTCTACGACCAGTCGCTCGCCCAGGGCAGCACCGAGGCCGGCAACGCCAAAAGGGTCCGTGGTGGCCTCGGCCTGCGCTGGCAGCGCGGTCCCTGGGTGGCCGAAGGTGCTCTGCAGCATGCCGCTGCCGGCCCCTACCGCAACGGGATGGCCGGTCGCGTCGATTACCGCGCCAGCGATGCCTGGCGGCTGTGGGCTGCCTACGATGGCGACAGCAAGGAACTGCCCTGGAAGGCGCGGGTAGCTGGCACAGGCGCGCGCGAGATGGCGGGCGGCGTGGCCCATGTGGTGAACGAGGCGCGCCGCTTCAACCTGCAGTGGCAGCGCCTGGATTTCAGCGACGGCAATGTGCGCAGCGGCCTGGGCCTGGGCTGGACCGAGCGCAGGGTCAGCACGCCGCGCGTCCAGGCCGAGACCCGGCTCGAGGCCGGCACGGGCCGTGGCCGCGTGCTGGACACGCCGTACTTCAACCCGCCGCGCGATACCAGCGTGCGGCTTGCGGCGCGGGCCCAATGGCTCACGTGGAAGAGCGACGACCGGCAGTTCTTCCAGGCCATCGAGGTCGGTGGCGGCAGCTATCACCAGCGCGGCTTCGGCAGCGGACCGCTGTGGAGCCTGCGCTATGAACACAGCTGGAGCCTGGGCCGGCGGCTCACGCTGCGCTACGGCCTGGGCATCGCCAGCCATCCCTATGACGGCGTGCGCGAACGACAGCGCAGCGTCTTTCTGAACTTCTCGATGCCCCTGCAGTGATGTCCGCAAAGAACACCTTCCCCTTCCTGCGGGCCGCCATGGCATGGCTGCTGATCGGGCTTGCGCTGTGCGCGCTGTCCCGGCTTGCGCCCGCCCAACCGCTGCCGCCGGCCGACCCCGACGATGGCGTGAGCTTTCGCGTGATCTCGTTCCATGACGTGCGCACCGGCGTGCGCGCCAGTTTCGAGAGCTCGCCCGATGCCACCGCCATTGACGACCGCACGCTCGTGGAGGTGTTCGCCTGGCTGCAGTACAGCGGCTACCACCCGGTGAGCCTGCAGCAGATCATCGACGCGCGTGCGGGCGGCCGGCCCCTGCCCGCCCGGCCCGTGCTGTTGACCTTCGACGACGGCTACCGCAGCGCCTACACCAAGGTGTTTCCGCTGCTCAAGCGCTACGGGTACCCGGCGCTGTTCGCGCTGGTGACGAGCTGGCTCGAGGTGCCCGAAGGCCAGCCTGTGCACTGGGGCGACAAGCCGGCGCCGCGCGAGAACTTCCTGCTTTGGCGCGAGGCCGCCGAAATGGCGCGCTCGGGCCTGGCCGAGTTCGCCAGCCACAGCGATGCCATGCACATGGGCATCCAGGCCAACCCGCAGGGGAACATGCTGGCGGCCGCCGCCACGCATCGCTACGATCCCGGGACCGGCCGCTACGAAGAAGATGCCGCCTACCGGCACCGCATCGAGACCGACCTGCGCCGCAGCCGGGAGATCATCGAGGCGCGCACCGGCGCCAGGGTCCGCGCCACCGTCTGGCCTTATGGCGCCTACAACGCGATGGCGCTGCGGGCCTCCGAGCGCGCGGGCATGCCGATCACCTTCACGCTGGACGATGGCCCCAATACGGCCGCCGTGCCGCTCGCACGCATCCGCCGCGCGCTGGCCGTCTACGACAATGCGGCGCCCGAATACGCCCAGCTCCTGCGCAGCCCTGCGGGCGGCGAGACGCGGCCTGTCAACCGCGTGATGCACGTGGACCTTGACTATGTGTACGACCCCGATCCGGCACAGCAGGAGCGCAACCTTTCGGCACTGATCGAGCGTGTGGCCGCCGTGCGGCCGCGCTCGGTGTTCCTGCAGGCCTACGCCGACCCCGATGGCGACGGCGTGGCCGATGCCATGTACTTCCCGAACCGCCATCTGCCCGTGCGCGCCGACCTGTTCGGCCGCGCTGCCTGGCAGCTGCGCAGCCGCGCTGGCGTGAAGGTCTATGCCTGGATGCCGGTGATGGCCTACCGTCTGCCGGCTTCGCATCCACTGTCTGCCCATACGGTGATGGCGCAGGGCGGCAAGGCGCCGGCCGACCGCTATCACCGGCTCACGCCCTTCCATCCGGCGGTGCGCACGCTGATCGGCGGCATCTATGAAGACCTGGGCCGCTACACCTTCTTCGATGGCCTGCTGTTCCACGACGACGCAATGCTGGCCGACGACGAGGACGCCTCTCCCGACGCGCTGTCCGCCTACGCCCGCTGGGGCCTGCCGCCCGACGTGGGCGCCATCCACGCCGATCCGGCGCTGCGGTCCCGCTGGACCACCGCCAAGACCCGCCACCTCATCGAGTTCACCCAGGAGCTCCTGGGCCGGGTGGGCGCCTGGCGGCCGACGCTGGAAACCGCGCGCAACCTGTACGCCCGGCCCGTGCTCGAACCCGAGGCGGAGCAATGGTTCGCGCAAAACTACGAAGCATCGCTCGCGGCCTACGACTATGTTGCGCTGATGGCCATGCCGCGCATGGAGCGCGAGAGCGATGCCCAGGGCTGGCTTGCCCGGCTGGCGCGCCGCGCAGCCGACACCCCCCGTGGCCTGGACGGCACTGTGTTCGAATTGCAGGCCCGCGACTGGCATACCGGAAAGCCCGTGCCCAACGACGAGCTCACGCGCCAGTGGGCGCAGCTGCAGCGCGCAGGCGTGCGGCACCTGGGCTACTACCCGGATGACTTTCTTGGCAACCATCCCTCGCTCGACACGGTGCGCCGCGCGATCTCGGTGCGCAAGCTGCTGCCGCGCGCGCTGCGCTCGCCGGCGGGTGCCGCGGCGACGGTCCCTCCACAGACGGGGCCTGCGGTCCCTGCGCAGGCCGGGGAATCCCGATGACCTCCGGCCCGTGGCTTGTCCAGGCGCTGCCCTCGCTGCTCTTCGGTTTCGTTTTCTACTACCCGTTCTTCATGGCGTGGGTGTGGATGGCCGGCGGCCTTTCGCACGCGTGGGCGTTCGAACGCAAGGACGACGTAGAGACCGACCCTTTGCTGGCATTGCCCTCGCGGCCGTTCGTCACGGTGGTGGTCCCGTGTTTCAATGAGGCGCCTCACCTGCGAGAAGTGATCGAGCAGCTGATGCGCACGCGCTACCCGAACTATGAAGTGATCGCCGTCAATGATGGCAGCACCGATGGAACTGGCGAACTGCTCGACGCGATGACGCTGGAGTTCAGCCGCCTGCGCGTGATCCACAACGCCAGCAACCAGGGCAAGGCCGTCGGTCTCAACACCGCGAGCCAGCTCGCGCGCGGCGAGTACATTCTCGGCATCGACGGGGACGCGCTGGTGGACCCCAACGCCATCGCCTGGATGCTGCGGCGCATGCTGGTCTCGGACCGCATTGGCGCCGTCACGGGCAACCCGCGCATCCGTACGCGCACCACGCTGCTCGGGCGCATGCAGGTGGGTGAGTTCTCCTCCATCATCGGTCTCATCAAGCGCTCGCAGCAGCTTGTCGGCACGCTGTTCACGGTGTCCGGCGTGCTCGCCATGTTCCGCCGCCGCGCGGTACTCGAGGTGGGCTTCTGGAGCCCGGATGTGCTCACCGAAGACATCGACATCAGCTGGAAGTTGCAGCTCCTTGGCTGGCGACTGCGGTTCGAGCCGCGCGCGCTGTGCTGGATTCTGATGCCGGAAACGCTGCGCGGCCTCTGGAAACAACGCCTGCGCTGGGCGGTGGGCGGTATCCAGACCATGCTGCGCATCACGCCATCCATCCTGCGTCTGCGCAGCTGGCGCCTGTGGCTCATCTATGGCGAATACATGGCGAGCGTGGTGTGGGCCTACGCGATGGCGATTGTGCTGCTGATCAGCGCGATGCGTCCGCTGCTGCCGCAGGAGTCGGTCTGGCACTCCACGCTCCTTCCGCACTGGCAAGGCACGCTGCTGGCCATGACCTGCATCCTGCAGATGCTGCTGAGCCTGTGGATCGACCGGCGCTACGACCGCGATCTCATGCGCTATTTCGCGGGAACGATTTGGTATCCGATCGCATTCTGGACCATCACGATGACCACCACCGTGGTCGCGCTTCCCAACGCTCTGATGCGCCGCCGCGGCAAGCGCGCTGTGTGGACGAGCCCCGACCGAGGAGTCTCCGATGTCTCATGAGCCTGACGACCATTCCCTGCCGCCCGCGCCGCACGCCGACGTGCGCCCACCGAGCCGGCGGCATTCCTGGGGGCAGCCAGTGGGCGAGGAGCCGATCATCGATGCCGCCCGGGTCTCGCTGCAGGCGTTCGGCGCGGGGCGGTCGCCGCGGCGCACGCTCGCCATGTACCTCTGGCTGCGCGTGCTGCGCCCTGCGCTCACCCTCGCGATCTGGTTCTGTGCGGTCTGGTACGCTTGGCCCTATGTGCTCAATGCCCGCTCGCAGCCCGAAGTGCTACATCTGCTTGGCCTGTACGCGGCAGTGATCGCCGCGATCCTTGTATCGATGCTGGTAGTGGCACCGTGGCGCCGCCGCCAGCATGAACGCGAGGCGCCATCCACCCATGAGCCATCGTCGCTGTCCGCATTGGCCTCCTACATTGACGTGCCGCCCGCCCGCCTGTCGTCCTGGCAGCGCACGCGGCAGCTGCTGGTTCACCACGACCATGAAGGGCAGCTCAGGGATGCCACCGACACCACCCCCGGGGAGCTGGAGCCCGAGCCCCCTGCATCGCGCCGGGGACGGCGCTGATGGAAGAATGGGCCTGCGCCGTGCAGGCAGGTTGACCCCACGGATCGCCCATGACGACACCCCGCAATGCCTCTTCGCTGCGGGTCTTGCCTGCGGCGGATCCGCTGTGCGATGCATCCTCGGGCGATCTCTCGATACCCGCCCGGGCGGGCACGACGCTCCGCTGGCGGTGGCGCCACGTTGTCGTGCTGGCGGCATGCGCGCTGTGCGGCGCGGTCGCCTATGTGGCCACCTTCACTTTCTATCGGGAAGAGCAGGCCCGGAGCGCCGCGAAACGCCTCGAGTTTGTCGTGCTCAGCCTGCAGGCGCTCGTCCATCGCAACGAAGCCCTGCCAGGCATCATCGGACTCAAGTCAACGCTTGGCTCGCTGCTGGACACGAACACGCTGGCGGCCCAGGCCGCCGCCAACGCGTATCTTGAAACAGTGGCGAAGGCCTCCGGCATTTCTGCCGTCTACCTGCTGGATGCCGGCGGGACGACGCTGGCTTCGAGCAACTGGAACCAGGTGCTGACCTTCGTTGGCGAGAACTACGCCTATCGGCCTTACTTCAAGGATGCGATGGCGGGCCGCACCGGGCGCTTCTACGGCATCGGATCCACCACCGGCGAAGCCGGCTACTTCCTGGCGGCCGGCGTGGTGGCGCCGGGCGGCGCCCGCGGTGTGATCGCGGTCAAGCTCTCGCTCGAAAAGTTCGAGGAAGCCATGCGGCAGAGCACCGACGTGGTGATCCTCACGGACCGCGAGGGCGTGGTCATTCTCAGCTCCGTTCCCGAGTGGCGGTACCGCACCGTCGCCGCGCTCGCACCGGCCGCGCGCGAGCGCATCCGGCAATCGCGGCAGTATGGGGACCTGCCGCTGCTCGCGCTGCCCGGGCCGGGGCTGGATTTCACCCGGTCCCACGCAACGCTCGCGCTTGAAGGGGGCATCACGCACTACACCATGGCGACCCATGCGAGCGAAGATCTGGGTTGGCGTGCCGCACTTCTGGTGGACCAGGCACCCTCGCGCCGCGCCGCCGTCCTGGCCGCACTGGCCGCCACCTCCGTCGCCGCCTTCCTGGGGGCGCTCACCGTCGGCTTTCAGGAAGGCCGGTATCGCCGTGAGGAGATGCGCAAAGCCAAGCGCGCGCTGGTGGAAGCGAGTGCCCGGCTCGAGCAGCGCATCATCGAGCGCACGGCGGATATCAGCCAAGCCAATGCCTCGCTGGAACGCAAGATCGAAGAACTGCGCCGTACCGAGGCGATTCTTCATGAGACGCGGGACGGTGCGGTGCACGCGGGCAAGCTCGCCGTGCTCGGGCAGATGTCTGCGGGCATGGGCCACGAGCTCAGCCAGCCGCTCACCGCGCTGCGGACCCTGTCGGACAACGCGATCACGCTGCTTGACGGCGCGCGCCTGGAAGAGGTGCGCGAGAACCTTCACCTCATCAGCGAACTCACCGCCCGCATGGGGCGCATCATGGCGCTGCTCAAGGCCTTTGCCCGCGCCGACAGCACCAGCCTCGAACCCGTGGCCATGGACATGGCGATCCATCATGCGCTCATGCTCGTAGAGTCTCGGCGGTGCGAGGTGCGGGCGGATATCCTGGTCAGCTCAACGCTGGCGACCCGCCCGGTGCGGGCCGACGCCATCCGGCTCGAACAGGTGCTCGTGAACTTGATGCGCAATGCGCTCGACGCGGTCGAGTTCCGGGCGGAGCGCCTGGTGAGGGTGGCGGTCCGGCAAAAAGGGCGCCATGCCGTCATCTCCGTCAGCGACACGGGCGGCGGCATCGCGCCAGAGGCCATGCAACGGCTGTTCGAACCGTTCTACACCACCAAGCCCGCGGGCGCGGGGCTGGGTCTTGGGCTCGCCCTTTCGCAAAGCATCGTCGAGAGCTTCGGCGGGCGCATCGAAGCGCGCAACCTGGACCGGCAGGGCGCGCTCTTCACCATCACGCTGGAGGTCTATTGATGCCCGTGCCACCCATCCCTGCCGACGAAAGGCCGCGAGTTCTCCTCGTGGATGACGAGCCCGCCGTGCGGCGCGGCCTCGAGCAAGCCATGGTGCTTGCCGGCATCACTGTGAAGGCGGTCGGCAGCGCGGAGGCCGCGCTGGATGTTTTCGAGGACGTGCAGCCGTGGGCCGTCGTGAGCGACGTCAAGTTGCCCGGCATGGATGGCCTGGAGCTGCTCAACAGATTGCGCCAGCATGATCGTGAAGTCGCGATGGTTCTCATCACCGGGCACGGGCACGTCGCCATGGCGGTGCAGGCAATGCGCGAAGGCGCCTACGATTTCATAGAGAAGCCGTTTTCCTCGGAAACGCTGGTCGGCGTCGTGCGCCGGGCCGTCGAGCGGCGCGTGCTGCTGGAAGAGAACCGGCGCCTGCGCGAGCGCTTGCCCTGCGAAGAGGGGCGTCCGCTCATTGGCCAGACACCCGCCATGCAGCGTGTCCGCCAACTGGTTCGCGCACTGGCGGCGACCAACGTGGATGTCCTGATCGCCGGAGAGACGGGCGCGGGCAAGGAGGTCGTGGCACGGGCGATTCATGCCGCCAGCGGCCGCAGCGGTCCCTTTGTTGCGCTCAACTGCAGCGCCCTGCCAGAGAGCGTCATCGAGAGTGAAATCTTCGGCCACGAGGTGGGTGCCTTCACCGGCGCGGCCAAGCGGCGCGTGGGGCGCATCGAGTTCGCCAACAAAGGCACGCTGTTCCTCGATGAAATCGAGTCGATGCCGCTCTCCGTTCAACTGAAGCTGCTGCGGGTGCTGCAGGAGCGCGAGATCGAACGGCTGGGCAGCAATGTCTCCATACCCGTCGATTGCCGCGTGCTCGCCGCCGTCAAGGGGGACCTCAAGGCCATGACGGCGGCAGGCCGATTCCGCGAGGATTTGTTCTACCGGCTCAATGTGGTGACGATCGACGTCCCGCCATTGCGCGATCGCATGCCGGACATCCCGCTGCTCATGGCCCACTTCCTGCGCGAGTTCGCCCAACACCACGGCATGGCGCAACCGGAATGGAGCGATGACGACCTGCGCCGCTGGAAGGCCCACCGGTGGCCCGGCAATATCCGCGAGCTGCGCAACGTTGCCGAGAGGCTTTGCCTGGGCCTGCCCGACGGGCTTTCGCAAGCCGATCCGCCGCCGGTTTCTACGTCGCTCACCGCGCGCGTGGACGAAACAGAGGCCGCGCTGATACGTGAAGCGCTTCGCCAGGCACGGGGCCGCGTGGCCCAGGCCGCCGAGCAGCTCCATCTCCCCCGAAAGACGCTGTACGACAAGTTGCGCCGGCATGGCCTGGTGGCAAGAGACTTCCTGCGCGGCTAGGGTCCCGCTGCGCACGGAAGTCCCCATCGCACAGTCTTCTTCGCTCGATGGCGGCACTTCATGCCCTCTGGATCGCCACCGCTGTCGCTGCGGTGGATGCCTTGTGCTGGCGCCATCGGCCCTGAACCGGTGCCAACGATCCCGTGGCGGCTGGCTCGCGCGGAGGGCGGGGTGTCAGCCCTGCTTGTGCAGCGGCAGCCACAGCGTGAAGGTGGAACCTTGCGCCTGGGCGCCGTCACTGGTGCTCCAGGTGCAATGCGCGCCCAGCACCAGCGCGCGGCTGTGCACGTTGGGCAGGCCCCGGCGGGCGGGCGCCAGCGCCTCGGACGCCGGGGGGGTGAATGGACGGCCGTTGTCCCGTATGCACACCTGCACGCCGCGCGTGCCATCGCCGCCGCCCTCTGGCGGGGGCCAGACGGCCTCGGCCGTGCTCAGCACGATCTCCGTCGCGCCACTGTGCTTGAGGATGTTGGTGAGGATCTCCTGCAGGATGCGCAGCACGTGCAGCGCGTTTTGCGCGTCCAGCCAGGGCAGCGGCGGCAGGTCGTCCACCTGCCAGTGCATGACCAGTCCCGCGCCCTCCAGCCGCAACCCGAGCCGATAGCGCAGGCCGGCCAGCAGTGCCAGCAGATCCGCATTCACGGGCTCCAGCGAGTCGATGGAGATCTTCAGGTCGTCGATGCACTCCCGCAGCACCTGCGCCACGTCCACGGGTGCCGCCGGCGCAGTCTCTACCAGCCGCAGCGCGCTCATCAGCGAGGAACCCACGCCGTCGTGCATCTCCCGCATCAGGCGCTGGCGCTCGTGCAGCAGCGTCTGCTCGCGCTCGGCGGCGCGCAGCAGCTCGTGTGTTTCGCGCAGCTGCAATTCCTGCGCGGCCAGGCGCTCGGCCTGCACGGCATTGGCTTGCTCGGCGACTTCCAGCGCGCGGTGGTAGCGCGTGAACCCGACCAGCAGGAACATGGTGAACACGCCCATGTACACGTAGGGCGTGAGGTAGATGTGCTCGATGCTGATGCGGTAGCGCTGCATGGCCAGGTCGTGGATGGCCAGGGGAAACGAGAGCGCCACGGCCCCGGCCAGCAGCACGCTGGACCAGGAGCGTTCGCGCCACGCGCCCAGCGCCGCCACGCACAGCACCACCAGGGCCGGAGGAAACAGCGCCAGGCGCAACAGCGGCAGCATCGCCTCGTGCCGCAGGTCCCACAGTGGCAGGGCCGCCAGCGCCACCAAGCCGCAATAGGCGACCACGGCGCGCGCCAGCCGCGGATAGCCCCGGCCCTGCATCCGGCACAACAGGAAGAAGGAGCAGGCCGACGACCCCAGCGAGCCCACGAGCGTGAGCCAGGAGAACCATTCGTCGGGCACGCCGAAGCCCTCGGCATCGACCAGGTAGAACAGCGTGGCCAGCAAGTGCCCCACCGACAGCAGGAAGAACAGCAGGTAGCCCGCCTCGCCCCGGCCGCGCCGCACCAGCCACACCGCCAGCGCGAACACGCCCAGCACGAGGTAGGCACCGCGCAGGTAGGCCACCAGGTCGGTCTGCAGCAGGCTGCGCAGCCGCCACCCCGGCCAGAGCGCCTCGGCCGGCCCGGCCCACACGCTGGACAGCGCGCCGCCCACGCCGGGCAGGTTGGCCATGCGCACATGCACCTCCAGGGGAATGCCGGGCGCAGCATGGCCCGCCAGGTCCACCCACACCGGGCGGTTGAAGCTGTTCCAGACCCGGCTGCCGTGCGACTGCCAGACGAGGTGCCCATCGGCATACACCGCCACCGTGCCCACTGTCTGCCAGCGCGGGATGTACAGGCGCGTGCCCTGGGGCGTGGCGGCGAGCGCCTCGCCCGGCACCCGCAGGCGGTACCACCACACCTCGGGTGGCGCATCGGCCTGCGCGGCTGTCGAGACCGTGCTGCGTGCGCGGGCATGTGGCAGGTCCACCGTGCTCCACGGTATGGTGCTCGAAAGCACTGCATCGGGTGATTCGTGCAGCGAGGGCGGCGGCGCCCAGCCCCCGCTGGCGGGATTCCACGCCTGCGCCTGCACCAGGTGCGCGGGCAGCATGCCTGCCAGCGCCGCGCCCCCGGCGGCGGCACCGGCCAGCAAGAGCCGCAGCGCCAGGCGCGCGAGATCAAGCCACATCGATCCACCCTTTGCGCGCCGCGGCGCTCACCGCTTCGGCCTGGGTCGTCACCTGCAGCTTGGCGTACACGCGCCGCACGAAGGTACGCACCGTGTGGCGCGACACGCCCATCGCCCGCGCCACCTCGTCCAGTGTGTAGCCGCGTGCCACCATGCGCAGCAACTCGGCCTCGCGCGCCGAAGGTGCCACCTCCGTGATCTCCGCCGCCGCCAACCCCGGCTCCAGGCCCGCTGACGGCTTGGCTGTCACGGGAGACTGCGCGCGGCGCAGCAGCAGCTTGCGCGCCACCATCGGATTGATGGGGCTGCCCCCCGCATGCAGGCTGCGCACTTCGTCCACGACGGCGCTGGGGGGCAGGTCCTTGAGCAGGTAGCCCATCGCACCGGCCTCGATGGCGCCCAGAACATGCGCCTCATCGCCAAAGATCGTGCTCACCATGGCCGCCGCCCCGGGCCAGCGCGCGCGCAGCACGGCCAGCACGTCGAGCCCGCTGCCATCGGGCAGCCCCAGGTCCAGCAGCAGCACGTCCAGCGGCGCATCGTCCGCCTGCAGCGCCGCCAGCGCTTCGGCGCGGCTGGCCGCCACCCACTGCAGATGCATGTCGGCCGCGCCTTGCAAGGCATGCGCCAGCGCGTTGCGGCAGACGAAGTCGTCCTCCACCACCGCCACGCGGATGGCAGGGGGCGCAGGCGCCGCATCCGGCGCCCAGGGAGTTGTGCGAGGAAGGGAAACCATGCGCCGATGCTGCCACAGGCCCAGGTCAAAAGCGCCGGGCCTGGCGGGGCTGCTGTGCCCGGCAGGCCGGCTGCGCCAGCCGGTACGGTGGCAAGCGGCGGATCATGGTCGGTTCTTCGGGCTGCATGCGGGGTCGGTGGGTTTCTGCATGGGTTCCAGGTCGTCAATGCGCGCCCATTCGGCGGGTGCTCTGTCCATGCTGCCATCCCCCGGGGCCCTTGTCATGTCGCCCAAACGGGGGACATACAAAACCGTGCCCATCCGGTAACTTCCGGTCCCGCAAGCAGGGGCCTGCACCTGAATCCACAAGAACACGGTGGCCGACACCGTTCCATTCAGGGCAAGCCCGAGCGGCTTTTCTCGAACGCACCACGGAGTGAGGAATACATGATTCGGATGGTAGAGGCCGCGATGCGGCCGGGCGCAACGGCGCGCCACAGCTCCCGGCCAGGGCGCAGCGCGGGCGCATCCCTGGAAAGGTCCCGGGCGGTCCGGGGGCTCGCGCTTGCGGCGGCGGTGGTCTTGCTGCAGGCCTGCGGCGGAGCGACCTTGTCGTCGTGGATCGAGGCGCCGCTTGTCGCCGACGGCTACACCCGCAACGCGGACTATTTCCCCTTCGAGCCCACGCTGCTCGTGAACCCCGACGCGAATGCGCAGCTGAAGTTCTCGTACGCCACGTTGCCGAGCGGAACGTTGACCAAGCTGGTCGTGGACAAGGCGAGCACGACGGCCTCCGTGGGGCAGGAAGCCTACACGCTGAATGCCGACAAGGTCGCGCGCGCGCGCCTGGTGCTCTATGTGGAGAAAGTGGCCGCGCCTGGCTATATCGCGATATTCAGCGCCCATCAGGACGGTGCCGATTGCTTCGAGCGCGAGGACACGGCGCCGCACTGCGGCCAGTCCGTGGCCAGCGCCGATGCGGCCGCCACCGATGCGGACAGTCCCGCGCAGCCCCTGCGCATCACCACGCCGGGTTTCTACAGCTTCGATGTCACCAAGCTGGTCAAATACCGGTTGGCCAACAACGTCGAGTCGATGATGCGTGTGGGCGCGGCCCCCGATCCCAACGACAACACCTTTGGCAGTTTCGAGTTCGCGAGCAAGGAGCTGCCAGCGGGGCAGGCCCATGTACTGCACCAGCCCCAGCTGCTGATCACGCTCAGCGATGCGGTGGGCGCCACCAGGAACGCCTATGCCGCGACCAGCGTGCGCCAGTCGTCCATCGACCCCTCCGTGGCTTCACGGAATTTTGCCCAGGACGAAAATCTGTGGCTGAGCGGCGTCCCGGGCAACCGGGCATATGCGCTGATACAGCCGCAATCATTGCCCACGGGCGCCTTCACCTTGCGCACCGCCCTGAACGAGATGGGTTCCGTGGGGGTCAAGCAAACCATGGTGGCGTTCGTGAATGCGCCGGTGCCGGAACAGGCCACGGCACAGCCGCAAGCGAATTTCTACACCAGGCCGGGATTCACCTCGCAGAACCAGCAGGTCACCTCCTGGAACGGGGGCTGGGCCGAACCATCCGCAGCAGCCTTGTTCGCCACCGCACCGCTCGACCGGGATGCGCAGAACCAGTCCCTGTTCGTCGATGCCAGCGAGGGCTATGTCTCCGCGCTCGCGGGTGCCTACAACGCGGATCGCCGCGAGAACTTCGCCATCGCCGGCTCGACGAACCTGCAGGCTCCGCTGACGCTGGACAGCGACAACAACACCCGGACCGGGCACATGCCGCGTTTCGTTGCCGCGATCACGCCCGTGTCGGACAGGATGCGCAATTTCATGAAGTTCGACAGGGACGACAGCGAACACACGCGCAACTACTGCCTTGCGCTGGGCGATGGGATGTGCAACCCGTCGCTGTCGCTGCGCGCGCGCCTGGGGCAGCTCTTCACGAGAAACCCCATCGTCATCGACCCAAGGGCATCGACCCCCGAAGGTTCCTACCTGCCCTATGCGACCCCGATCAACGTCGCGGTGCCGTCCAGCGGCGCCAGCGCGATCATTCAGAGTGATCCCGATCCGGCGGAGCAGGGCTTCATGGGCGATGGCGGCACCGGCTACTACATCTACGACGCCCGGGCCAACCGCGTCGCGGGCCAGTACCAGGGAATCATCAGCATGCCGGGGCACAACCTGCGCGCCGTCATCCACTTCGAGAACCTGCCGCTGCCCGCGCCGTCGCTCGGTGGCCCGGGCACCATCGACATGGTGCCCGGCGCCGCGTCGGTGACGGTCGCGGCCAATGCGCCGATCCCGTTCCGGCTGACCGTGGCCGACCCGGTCAATGCGAACATCGACGATACGACACGCTGGGCGATCACGAGCAGCAACCCGGGCGACACGATGCCGGGCGAGATCCAGCAAAGCGAAGGCAGCGCGGCGTTCGCGGCGACGTTTGCCGGGCCCGGCTCGCGCACGCTCACGGCGACGAGCAAGGGCGACGGCACGATCAAGACGACGATGAACGTCCTCGTCAACCAGGTGGTCCTGCCCGGCCAGGCGATCACGTTCACCTCCACGCCACCGGCGTACCCCGTCGTGGGCGGGGCCTATGCGGTGTCAGCCCTCGGCGGCGGCTCGGGCAACCCGGTCGTGTTCACCATCGATGCCGCCTCGACGGCCGGGGCCTGCTCGGTCGCGGGCAGCGTGGTGACATTTGCCGGCGCGGGCACCTGCACCGTCAATGCCAACCAGGCAGGCGACGCGAACTACGCCGCTGCCGCCCAGGTGCAGCAGACCATCGCCATCCCTGTCACCTACAGCGGCACCACCGTGCCCACCACGGGTGCGGGCGGCCCGGCCAGCGCCAGCTTCACGGGTGGAGGCGCCGGCTGCCGGTTCGACCCCGCCGCCACCGGCTTCATGGCCGCCAGCGCCGCCCCGCCGGGGCAGAGCGCGCCGCAGGGCGCGTTCCGCGTCCGGCTGGTGGACTGCACCCCGGGCGCCACGGTGCGTGTGACCACCCTGTGGCCGCAGCCGGTCGCCGGCTTCACCAAGTACGGCAGGGCCAGCAGCGGCGCCGCCAGCGCCAGCTTCTTTGCGCCGAGGAATCTCACCATCGACGGCAACGCCGTGAGTTTCGACCTGACCGACGGCCAGCTGGGGGACGACGATTGGGCCCAGAACGGCGTGATCGTGGACCCGGTGATGCCACTGGCCCCCGCGGGCCTGGCTACCGCCATTCCCACGCTGAGCGAATGGGGCGTCGTGCTGACGGGGGCCACGCTGGCTGCCATGGCCTTGCTGGGGTTGCGCCGCCGCCGGGGTTGATGGGGGCGCAGGCGCCGTCCCGGGCGCACGGCCGCGGCCCGGCGCGTGCACCCGGTCATCCCCCGGGCGGGGGAGCCGGAGCCCTGAAGCTGGCGGCCCACGCCGGGAACTCGTCCGCCGGCATGGGCCTGGCAATGAAGTAGCCCTGCGCTATGTCGCACCCCAGATGCAAGAGCTGCTCCCAGTGCTCGCGGGTCTCTATGCCCTCGGCCACTGTCTTGCGGTCCAGGTCATGGACCAGGTCGATGGTGGAGCGCACGATCTTGGCGGAGCTCTTGTCGTGTGTCATGGCGGCGACGAAAGACTGGTCGATCTTGATGCAGTCCACGGGGAGCTTCTGCAGGTATGCCAGGGACGAGTAGCCGGTGCCAAAGTCGTCGATGTACAGCGGAATGCCTTCCTCCCGCAGGGCGTGGAGCACGCCCATGGCGTATTGCGCATCCTCCATGACGGTGCTCTCGGTGATCTCCACCTCCAGCAGCCCGCGTGCCACGCCGCGCTCGCGCTGCCAGTGGCGGAACTTGGCGAACAGCTGCTCATCGCGCAGGTTGCGCGCCGAGAGGTTGACGGCGATGGGCAGGGCGCAGTCCTGGCGCTGCCAGGCCTGGAGTATGTCGAGCACGGACACCAGCATCCATTCCGTCAGCGGCTTGATGAGCCCCGTGTGCTCCGCCAGTTCGATGAAGACCCCGGGCGCCAGCAGGCCGCGCTGGGGGTGGAGCCAGCGCACCAGTGCCTCGGCGCCGCAGACGCGGCCGCTGGCGAAATCGACCTTGGGCTGCAGGTAGACCCGCAGCTGGCCGGCGTCGATCGCGTGGCGCAGCTCGCCCGCCATGTTCAGGCGCTCGGCCTGGTCCTGTTCCTGCTGAGGAATGAAAACGACGTGGTCCACGCCCATTCTCTTGGCCTGGTGAACCGCCTTGTCCATGCGGCGCAGCAGGTCGTGCACGGTTCGCCCGTGCTCCGGGAACAGCGCGATGCCGGCCTTGGCCACCACATCCAGCGCGATGCCGGCCACCGAAATCGGCTGTGACAAGTTCTGCTCCAGCATGTTCACCGTGTGGCGGGCGGCGTGCAGGTCGCTGTCCGGCAAGAGGGCCGCGAACTCATCGCCGCGCAGGCGGGCCACCAGGGCCGATGGCGGGGCGCTGCGCTGCAGCCGCCGTGCGAACTCGCGCAGGATGTCGTCGCCGTGCGCAAAGCCCAGCGCTTCGTTGATTTCGCTCAGGCGCTCGATATTGAATTGCAGCACCGCCAGCGAGCGCGGCTGTTCACCGCCTTCGTGGATGGCGGCGGCCAGCGCCTCTTCGAACTGGAGGGCATTGGGCAGGCCCGTCAACGGGTCATGCCGGGTGAAGTGGTGCATGGCGGCCTGCACGCGCTCCTGTTCGACGCGCGAGCGCAAGGTCGCGATGCCATAGGCCAGGTCATCGCTGGACTCCGTGAGCAGCGCGATTTCGTCCTCGCCAAAGGTGTCGGGTTCCGGGTCGTAGATGGACAAGGCGCCAATGACCCGGCCTGCCACCCGCAGCGGGCACGAGATGCCGGATCTCGGCCCGTGGGGCCTGCCATGCCAGGGGGCATGGCCGGGGTCGGTGTTCATGTTGCGCACCAGGCAGACCTCCTCGGTCCGGATGGCGCTGGAGGTGACCCCCTGGCCCAGGGCCGTGCCGCTCAGGTCCAGCCCCAGCTGCCGCAGCGCGTCCATGCCGCCGGGGTAGCCGCATTCGGCCATGGGTTCAAGGGGCAGCTCCGGGCGGCTGCCGCAGTACCAGACCACGGCCATGCCATAGCCGCCGGCCGTGACGATGGCCTGGCACATGCTGTCCAGCAGATCCTGTTCCTCGCTGGCCCGCAGCATGGTGCGGTTGCCGGCGCTCAGGGTGCGCAGGGCGCGGGTCGCGTGCTCCAGCTGCCGTATGCGCTGCTCCAGTTCGGTGTTGAGCGTCTGTATGCGGTTCTCGAAGTGCTTGCGGTCCGTGATGTCGGTGCCCAGCACGTAGTAGCCGCCCACCTTGTCGTGCGCCTCGAACCTGGGCAGGTAGCGGATGGCCTGCCAGACCCCGGGGAAGGGCTGCCAGTCATAGGCCTGCGGAGTGCCCGCCAGCACGCCGTCGATCATCGGGGCGGCCTGGCCGTAGCGTTCGTCGCCGAGTATTTCCTGCACCGTGCACCCCGTGATGTCCGCGCGTTCCGGGGCGAAGCTCTGGCGGTACTGGTCGTTCACGTACACATAGCGCCGCTCGGCGCTCACGAACGCGATCAGCGCGGGAACCGCGCCAATGACGCTGCGCAGGTGGTCTTCGCTTTCTTTGAGCTGCGTCGTCCGCTCCCGGACGTGCGACTCCAGCAGGATGTTCTGCGCGCGAATGGTCTGCTCGGCCTGGCGCTCCGCCGTGACGTCACGGAAGACGAGGACCACGCCATGCAGCTGGCCGTTGGCATCCCGGATGGGGGCCGCGCTGTCCGCGATGGGGCATTCCGTGCCGTCGCGCGCGAGCAGCGACGTGTGGTTGGCGAGGGCTTGAATCTCGCCGGTGGCAAGCGCGGCGGCCACGGGCACCAGGGCGGGCTCGCGGGTCTGTTCGTTGACGATGCGAAACACCACTTCCACCGGCAACCCCCGGGCCAGCGCGATGGGCCAGCCCGTCAACTGCTCGGCCACGGGGTTCATGCGCAGGATGCGGCCTTCGGTGTCGGTGGCCAGCACGGCATCTCCGATGGAGTGCAGCGTGGTCGACAGGCTCTCTTCGCTGTCCGCCAGCGCGCGCTGGCTGGTTTCGGTTTCGCGCAGCTGCCGGCGGATCAGCAGGTAGGTCGCGCCCAGCAGGGCCACCAGCATCGCGGCGGCGATGGAGCCCGCCACCACCAGTTTCTGCCGTGCCTGGGCATGCGCGTTGGCGCGCAGCGTGAGCAGGTGGCGCTCCGCCGTGTCCATGTCGCCGAGCAGCTCGTAGGTGCGTGCGCGCGTGGCCCGCAGCGGCGCCGTGGCCACGAAGGCATTGGCGGCCTCCTGGCCCTGGGTCTTGCGCAGCATCTCGACCTGCCGGGAGATCACCATCCGCTGGTTCACGATTTCCCGCAGCTGGCCCCAGCGCTGGTGCTGGTCGGGGTTGCTGGCGGTCAGCAACTGGATCCTCTCCAGCGTGCGCTCTCTCTGCGCGATGGTGTCGTCGCGTTCGGCGATGTGGGCGGGATCTCCGCTGAGCCGGAAGTTCTGCGTGGCCAGCTCGATCTGCAGGGTGTAGCCACGGGTGCGGGCCAGGTTGTTGAGCACCTCATGGGTATGCGCGAGCATCAGCGCGGTCTGGGACGCATCGTTCGCCACCCGCCAGGTGGCCGCCACCAGCGCCGCCACCACCAGCACGGCGGCGCCGAATGCAATGGCGACCTTGCTTTCGAAACTGGACCAGCGTGCCACCGTATTGACCTTTCCGTGAGGAGACCCGGCCGGATGGACCCGGATCGAACAGTACGCCGGCACCGGAAGGACGGGGTTCGCCATGCCTGCTGCATCGTGCAGCACATCAGGAATCCGTTGGCTGGCTGCTATCGGCCAGTTCGAATATACCGACTGGAGGCCTTGCGGGGAACCAATAGATGGCATGGTGGAGCTTTGTGGGCCCCCTCAGGGCGCGCCGCCCGCCGGTCCCGTGGGGCACGGCGAGTCCCTAGAATCGCGGGAGCCCACCGACCCCCCAAGAAACACGACCATGGAACGAGCAACCCGCCAGCGTGCGGCAATCCACGCCGCGATAGCCACCGCAGGGCGTCCCTTGTCGCCGCAGGAGGTCCTGGAGGCAGCACGCGCCGACATCCCCTCGCTGGGGGTGGCAACCGTCTACCGGAATCTTCGCGCGCTGATGGAGGACGGCACGATCGAGCCGGTGACCCTGCCCGGCAGCAGCGCCCGCTACGAGATGGCGGGGCAGGACCACCATCACCATTTCCTGTGCCGGGTCTGCCACCGCGTGTTCGATATCCATGCATGCCCTGGCGGCTTCGCACACCTGGCCCCGCCGGGCTTCACCGTGGACGGCCACGACGTCACCTTGTACGGCCAGTGCAGCGATTGCCAGCCCCCGCCGCCCGCGAAGAAGGCGCCGGCCCCGGCGCGCCGGCGCCTCACCCGGGGCTGACGGCCTGCCTTTCCCGTGCCCGCCGGTGGCAGCGGCGGGCGGTCGCCGGTTTCCATGCGCACCTGCCGGGGGCGGCATGCCGCTTCGGGCCGAGGGCGCGCGGAGCGTGAGACAATGCCGCCCTGCGCAGCGGCTCCACGGGAGCCCCACTGCCGCTGCCGATCCGAGGGCGCCATGCCGTGGCAGGCACCAGGCCCGGCGGCAACGCCAGGCAACGGCGTGTGAATGCGCGGCCGATGTGCCGGTACCCGCCTGCGCCGCCGAAGGCCCTTGATTTGATGAAGGAATCAAGGGCCTTTTCTTTTCAATGGGCGCCCTGGGCGCCGGACGGTTTCCCCCGGCATGCCTCGCGGCATGCCATTCACCCTGTTCCACGCGGCCACCGCCGCCACTCGCCGGCCCGGGCACGACAGTTCGGCCGTGCAGAGTGACTTCGCCACCGATTCTCTGACCTCCCATGACACCCTTCCTGAAGGACACCACCCTCGGCATCGACTTTGGCACTTCCAACTCCGCGATGGCCGTGCGCCAGGGCACCGGGCCCGCGCGGATGATCGCGCTCGAAGGAGGCGCCCCCACACTGCCCACCGCGCTGTTCTTCAATGCGGAAGACCACCGCACCCACTTTGGCCGGGATGCCGTGGGGCAGTACCTGGCGGGCACGGAGGGGCGCCTGATGCGCTCGCTCAAGAGCCTGCTGGGCAGCGCGCTGCTGCAGGACAAGACGGCGGTGCACAACAAGCTGGTGAGCTACCAGGACATCATCAGCCTCTTCTTGCGCATGCTGGTGCAAAAGGCGCGCGATGACCTGGGCGGCATGCCGGCCCGGGTGGTGATGGGGCGCCCGGTGCATTTCGTGGACGGGGACGCCGGCCGCGACCAGCAGGCGGAAGATGCGCTGCGCCAGGCCGCGGTGGACGCGGGGTTCGCCGAGGTGTCGTTCCAGCTGGAGCCCATCGCCGCCGCGCTGGACCACGAGCAGCGCATCACGCACGAGTC
This sequence comes from Acidovorax sp. GW821-FHT11A03, assembly GCF_058809075.1. Lineage (NCBI taxonomy): Bacteria > Pseudomonadati > Pseudomonadota > Betaproteobacteria > Burkholderiales > Comamonadaceae > Acidovorax > Acidovorax sp. GW821-FHT11A03. The sequence goes on along the minus strand of NZ_JBXASG010000002.1, from coordinate 662,014 downwards.
GCTGGTGCTGGTGGTGGACATCGGCGGGGGCACGTCGGACTTCACGGTGGTGCGGCTGGGGCCGCAGCGCATGGCGCGCGCCGAGCGCGGCAGCGATGTGCTGGCCACCACCGGCGTGCACGTGGGCGGCACCGACTTCGACCGGCGGCTGAGCCTGGACCTGCTGATGCCCCTGCTCGGATTTCGGCACACCGGCCCCGCGGGGCGCGAGGTGCCCAGCCGGGTGTTCTTCGACCTGTCCACCTGGCACCTGATCCAGTGGCTGTACTCGCCGCGCGCGCTGCGCGACGCGCAGAACCTGCGCACCGACTATTCAGATGCCCGGCTGCACGCGCGGCTCATGCGGGTGCTGCACGAGCGCCTGGGGCACCGCATGGCCAACACCGTGGAGCAGGCCAAGATCGCCGCGTCCCTGGGCGATGCCGATGCGCCCATGCCGCTGGACTGGATCGAGGCCGGGCTGGCTGAATCCGTCACCCCCGAGGGGCTGGCGCGGTTCCTGTCGCAGCCCCTCGAACAGGTGGTGGCCTGCGCGCAGGAATGTGTGCAGCTGGCGGGCCTGGGGCAGCAGGGGGTCGATGCGATCTATCTCACGGGCGGCTCGTCGGCCCTGCGGCCGCTGCGCCAGGCCCTCAAGGCGGCATTTCCCGGCACCCCCCAGGTGGAAGGCGACCTGTTCGGCGGCGTGGCGGCCGGGCTGGCGGTGTCGGGGTGAGAGTCCGGCGGGAGGTGCCGCGCACCCTGGCCGGTGCCGGTACTCGCCGTGGCGGGTCGGTTTGCTATTGAAAATGTAGCTGTTGGCGCTTTCCTGCCAAGGGTCTGCGGCCAATTAGCATGAAATCCGGGCCGGAATCAGTCCGCGGTGCCGCTGTCTGCGCCACCGTCGTCCGCACCGCTGCGCTTCCATGCCAGGGCCGTGTCGTACAGCACATTGCGCGATGCGCCGGTGATCTCGGCGGCCAGGCGCACGGCGGTTTTCAGCGGCAGCTCCTGCACCAGCAGGCGCAGCACCCGCAGGCTGGAGCCATCGTCGCTGGCCACCGCCACCGGGTGCAGCAGCACCACGAACTCGCCGCGCGAACGCTGGGGGGCGCCGTCCAGCCACGCCGCCAGCTCATGGGCGGGCCGCGTGGTCACTTCCTCGAACTGCTTGGTCAATTCCCGCGCCAGCGTCACCGGGCGATCGCCCAGCACCGCCAGGGCCTGGGCCAGTTCGCCGATGCGGTGCGGGGCTTCGAGCAGCACCACGCAGCGGGGCTCATGGGCCAGCTGCTGCGCAATCACCGTGGCGCGTTCAGCGTTCTTGACGGGCAGGAAGCCCGCAAACACGAAGCCGCCGTGTTCGGTGCTGTGGGCCACGGCGCCAGCCACGCTCAGCGCGGTGGTGATGCTGCTGGCGCCGGGCAGGGGCACGGCGCGCAGGCCGACCGCCTGCACGGCGGCCACCAGCCGGGCGCCGGGGTCGCTCACGCCGGGCGTGCCCGCGTCGCTCACGTACGCCACGCGCAGGCCCTGCTGCAGCCGCTGCACCACGTTCTGCGCGGCTTCGGCCTCGTTGTGCTGGTGCACGGCCAGCAGCTGCGAGGCCCCCTTGTCGATGCCATAGGCGCGCAGCAGGGATTGCGTATGGCGCGTGTCCTCGCAGGCCACGGTGTCGGCCATCTGCAGCACATGCAGCGCGCGCAGGGTGATATCGGCCAGGTTGCCGATGGGCGTGGCCACCACGTACAGGGCGCCCTCGGGATAATGCTGCGCAGCCGCCGCTTCACGCGCGGCGCCCTGGGCTGAAGCGAAAGATGCGCTCAATGAAATTCCTTGGAAAGAGAAAACCGGCGGAAGCCCCTGGCCCGGCCGCCAAACCCGCCACCACGCGCGAGCGCGGCAATGCGGCGGAAGACCAGGCCCTGGCCCACCTGCAGGCGGCGGGCCTGCACCTGGTGCAGCGCAATTATCGGACGCCCGGGCGCGGCGGCGGCGAGATCGACCTGGTGATGCGTGCACGGGACGGCACGCTCGTGTTCGTCGAGGTGCGCAGCCGCGCGGGCCGCGCGTTTGGCGGCGCAGGGGCCAGCATCGGCGCCACCAAGCAGCAGCGCATCATTTTCGCGGCCCGGCACTACCTGCTGCGCCTGCCTTCCCCGCCGCCGTGCCGCTTCGACGTGGTGCTGGTCGAGGAGTCCGTGCAGTGGCTGCAGGCCGCTTTCGATGCGCAGTAGGCGCGCGCCCGGTGGCCGCCATCCCTGGCGCCGGCGCCATGCAGGGAACTACGGTTTGCTACAAAAGCTGTAACACGCGGCGGGTATCATCGGGCCCTCATGCTTGAGCAACGCATCCAACAGCATTTCATCGACAGCGCCGACCTGAAGTACCAGGCCGCGCAGGTTCTGAGCCACCCCATCGCCGCCGCCGTGCAGGCCGTGCTGGCCTGCGTGACCAGCGGCGGCAAGGTGCTGGCCTGCGGCAACGGCCCCTCGGCCGCCGAGGCGCAGCAGTTCGCCGCGTTCTGCGTGGCCGGTTTCGAGCGCGACCGGCCCGAGCTGGCCGCGCTGGCCCTCACCTCCGACAGCACGCTGCTCACGGCCGCCACGGGTGGCAGCCACGATGCGGCGCAGCAGTTTGCGCGCCAGGTGCGAGCGCTGGGCCAGGCGGGCGACGTGCTGCTGGCGCTGTCGGTCACCGGCAATGACGCCAACCTGCTGGCCGCCGCCGAGGCCGCCCACGAGCGTGACATGACCGTGGTGGTGCTGACCGGCCGCACGGGCGGCAAGCTGGCCGCCCTGCTGCGCGAGACCGATGTGTTGATCAGCGTTCCGCACGACCGCGCCGCGCGCGTGCGCGAAGTCCATGCCCTGGTGCTGCATTGCCTGAGCGATGGCGTGGACGCCCAGTTACTTGGCGAACAGGAGATTCCCCTATGAAGCAAACCACCCTGAAACGTACCCGGCGCACCGTGTGCTCGGTGCTGGCCGCCGCCGCGCTGGCCGCGGGCCTGTCGGCCTGCGCGCCGTTGATCGTGGGCGGCGCCGTCGTGGGCGGCGTGATGGCCGTGGACCGCCGCACGACCGGCACGCAGATCGAGGACGAAGGCATCGAGCTGCGCGCCGCCAACCGCATCCGCGAAACCCTGGGCGACCGCGCCCATGTCAACGTGACCAGCTACAACCGCCAGGCCCTGCTGACCGGCGAGGTACCGAGCGCCCAGGACCGCCAGACCGTCGAGCAGATCGTGTCGCAGGTGGAGAACACGCGCTCGGTCGTCAATGACCTGGCCGTGATGCCCGCCAGCAGCCTGAGCCAGCGCTCCAACGACACCTTCATCACCGGCAAGGTGCGCGCCAGCCTGGTGGACGCCCAGGACATCTCGGCGAATTCCTTCAAGGTGGTGACCGAGCGCAACATCGTCTACCTGATGGGCCGCGTGTCGCAGCGCGAGGCCAACCGCGCCACCGAGATCGCCCGGGGCGTGAGCGGCGTGAGCAAGGTCGTGCGCGTGTTCGAGATCGTCTCGGAAGAAGAGCTGCGCCGCATCGCGCCGCAGCCCGCGCCAGTGACCACCGACAACAGCGCATCGCCCGGCGGTTGAAAGCGGGCGGTCAGGCTCGATAGCCTGCACAGCCCCTTGGGTCGAAACATCCCGGTTCGCATGACGCGGACCGGGATTTTTTCTTGAAGACCCTGCATCGCGCGTTGCGGCATGAAGCTGGCACGGCACAAGCGAGTGCACTCGCAGAGCCGGCTTCGCCAGGCCGAAGAGGCCGCGCGCGCTTCTGGCGCGTGCCACCGGGGCGCCGCAGGCGACCCAGGGGGCTACGTCAGCCTTTTGATCAGGCTCGACGTGTCCCAGCGGTTGCCGCCCATCTTCTGCACATCGGCGTAGAACTGGTCCACCAGCGCCGTCACGGGCACGCGCGAGCCGTTGCGCTTGGCTTCGTCGAGCACCAGGCCCAGGTCCTTGCGCATCCAGTCCACCGCAAAGCCGAAGTCGAACTTGCCGTCCACCATGGTCTTGCCACGGTTGTCCATCTGCCAGCTCTGGGCCGCGCCCTTGCCGATCACCTCCAGCACCTGTTTCATGTCCAGGCCCGCGTTCTGGCCAAACGCCACCGCCTCGGACAGCCCCTGCACCAGCCCGGCGATGCAGATCTGGTTGACCATCTTGGCCAGCTGGCCCGCGCCGCTGTCACCCAGCAGCGTGAAGGCGCGCGAGAACGCCATGGCCACGGGCTGGGCCGCCTCGAAGGCCGCCGCGTCGCCGCCGCACATCACGGTGAGCAGGCCGTTCTGCGCGCCGGCCTGGCCGCCGGAGACGGGGGCATCCACGAAGTGCAGGCCCAGGGCATGGGCGGCTGCGTACAGCTCGCGCGCCACCTCGGCCGACGCGGTGGTGTGGTCCACGAAGATCGCGCCCGGCTTCATCCCGGCAAAGGCGCCGTCGGCCCCCAGGGTGACGGAGCGCAGGTCATCGTCGTTGCCCACGCAGCAGAACACGATGTCGGCACCAGCCGCGGCCTCGCGCGGCGTTGCGGCATGCCTTGGCGCCTTGGCGCTGGCGTACTCCGTGCACCAAGCTATGGATTTTGTAGCGGTTCGGTTGTAGACCGTGACCTCATGCCCGGCCAGCGCGAGGTGGCCGGCCATCGGATAGCCCATCACGCCCAGGCCCAGGAAGGCGACCTTGCGGGATGGGGTTGCGTCGTAGTTGCGGGGATTGGTGCTTGGCATGGGAGTGGTTCTTGCAAAAAAAGGCCGCCACGGGGGCAGCGTTTGAAACTGGCGCGGCCCAGGCCAGCGGACGCCGTGGAACTGGCTTTGCCAGGCCACCAGCGTCGTCCCCCTTCCCGCGCGCAGCGCGAGAAAAGGGGGAAGCGGCGCAGCCGCTCAGGGGGTTGTCACACAATCGCGAAGTGCTCGGTGCCCGAGGCAAGGTCCGGCGATTTGGCGCGCTGGCTGTTGAGCTTGATCTGCAGGCGCAGGTCGTTGAGCGAATCGGCGTTGCGCAGCGCGTCTTCATAGCTGATCACGTTGGCCTCGTACAGGTCGAACAGTGCCTGGTCGAAGGTCTGCATGCCCAGGTTGCGGCTCTTCTTCATGATCTCCTTGATCTCGGAGACATCGCCCTTGAAGATCAGGTCGGAGATCAGCGGGGTGTTCAGCATGATTTCCACGGCCGCAGCACGGCCCTTGCCGTCCTGCTTGGGGATCAGGCGCTGGGACACCATGCCGCGCAGGTTGAGCGACAGGTCCATCAGCAGCTGCGCGCGGCGCTCTTCGGGGAAGAAGTTGATGATCCGGTCCAGCGCCTGGTTGGCGCTGTTGGCGTGCAGCGTGGCCAGGCACAAGTGGCCGGTTTCCGCAAAGGCCACGGCATGCTCCATGGTCTCGCGGTCGCGGATTTCACCCATCAGGATCACGTCGGGCGCCTGGCGCAGCGTGTTCTTCAGGGCCGCTTCCCAGCTGTCGGTGTCCAGGCCCACCTCGCGCTGCGTCACCACGCAGTTCTTGTGCGGGTGCACGAATTCGATGGGGTCTTCCACCGTGATGATGTGGCCGAACGAGTTCTCGTTGCGCCAGTCCACCATGGCGGCCAGCGTGGTCGATTTGCCCGAGCCCGTGGCACCCACCAGGATGCACAGGCCGCGCTTGGTCATCGTCACTTCTTTCAGCACCTGCGGCACGCCCAGGCCGTCGATGGTGGGCAGCGTGAGCGGAATCGTGCGCAGCACCATGCCGACCTTGCCTTGCTGGATGAACGCGTTGACGCGAAACCGCCCGATGCCGGCGGGCGAGATCGCGAAGTTGCACTCCTTGGTGCGTTCGAAATCGGCCACCTGCTTGTCGCTCATGATGGCGCGCGCCAGCGTGAGCGTGTGGTTGGGCGTGAGCGGCTGGGGCGACACCTTGGTCACCTTGCCATCGACCTTGATCGCGGGGGGGAATTCCGCCGTGATGAACAAGTCGCTGCCATTGCGGCTCACCATCAACTTGAGCAGGTCATTGATGAATTTACTGGCCTGATCGCGTTCCATCAGAATTTCTCCCGGGGGTGTTCGTCTGTCGGGTGGTCGTTGTGCAGGTGGTATCCGCGCATCATCATTTCTGGTTGTCGCTCAGGCGGGCGCTCACCACGCGCAGGCGCAGCGACAGCTTGCGGGCCAGCAGCGCGATCAGGCTGGCGGCGAGCTGCGGGTCCTTGGTCATCATGTCGTCCATGGCCTCGGCGCTCAGCACGGCGATCTCGCAGTCGGTGAGCGTGGTGCAGGCCGAAAAGCGGATGCCGCTGTCGAGCAGCGACATCTCGCCCAGGATGTCGCCGGGCCGGGTCTCGGCCAGGCGCAGCTGTTCGCCCCAGGGCTGCACGCGGTCCACCGCGATGGTGCCGGTGAGCAGCACCACCATGAAGTTGCCGTATTCGTCCTGGCGGATCACGTCGCGGTTGGACGGGATGGCCGCGAATTCGAAGAAACGCTCCATGCGCTCCACGGCGTCCTTGTCCAGGTGCGCCATGTACTTGTCCTTGGCCCACAGGCCCTGCAGCAGCTTGCCGCCACGGCTGGTGGGCAGGCGCTTGGCGCCCACTTCCACCGCACGCGCCTCCCAGGGCACGAGCATCGAATCGTCCACGCCCTGGCCGGCGAAGGCCGTGGAAAACAGCACCGAATCCGTGTTGTCCTCCATGGGCTTGCCGCCGCGGGTTTTCATTTTCAGAAGGCTCAGAATGCCTTTCATACAGTGCTCCGGTGTGCGGCAGCTCGTCGGGCCGCAGGGTACATGGGTGCCGCGCGCGGATCAGCCCGGGAAGTTTTCGGGGATCTTGGCCTTGGCGCGCGCCTCGGCCGGGCTGATGATGTTGCGGCGAACGAGGTCGGTGAGATTCTGGTCCAGCGTCTGCATGCCCACGCTGTTGCTGGTCTGGATGGTGGAGTACATCTGCGCCACCTTGGCCTCGCGGATCAGGTTGCGGATGGCGCTGGTGCCCAGCATGATCTCGTGCGCCGCCACGCGGCCCGAGCCGTCCTTGGTCTTGCACAGCGTCTGCGAGATCACGGCCTGCAGCGATTCGGACAACATCGCGCGGACCATTTCCTTTTCTTCGGCGGGGAACACGTCGATGATCCGGTCGATGGTCTTGGCGGCGCTGGAGGTGTGCAGCGTGCCGAACACCAAATGGCCCGTTTCCGCCGCCGTCATGGCCAGGCGGATGGTTTCCAGGTCGCGCATTTCGCCCACCAGGATGGCGTCCGGGTCTTCGCGCAGCGCGGACTTCAGCGCGGCGGCGAACGACAGCGTCATCGGGCCGACTTCACGCTGGTTGATCAGGCACTTCTTGGATTCGTGCACGAACTCGATCGGGTCCTCCACCGTGAGGATGTGGCCGTACTCGGTTTCGTTCAGGTAGTTGACCATGGCGGCCAGCGTGGTGGACTTGCCCGAGCCCGTGGGGCCGGTCACCAGCACCAGACCGCGAGGCTTCAGGGCCAGGTCGCCGAAGATCTTGGGCGCATTGAGCTGCTCGAGCGTGAGGATCTTGGAGGGAATGGTCCGGAACACGGCGGCCGCGCCACGGTTCTGGTTGAAGGCGTTGACGCGAAAGCGGGCCAGGCCTTCGATCTCGAACGAGAAGTCGACCTCCAGGAACTCTTCATATGTCTTGCGCTGCGAGTCGCTCATGATGTCGTACACCATGGCATGCACCGTCTTGTGGTCGAGCGCATCGACATTGATGCGGCGGACATCCCCGTGGACCCGGATCATGGGCGGCAGGCCTGCGGAAAGGTGCAGGTCGGAGGCCTTGTTCTTGACGCTGAAAGCGAGCAGTTGGGTAATGTCCACGGAATCCCTCTATCGTTTGATACGCTGTCAAACATTATGACCACGATTGCTAACAACCTCCAACAGGTTCTGGGCAGGATGGCGCGGGCGTGCACAGCCGCCTCGCGCGACCCGGCCAGCGTGTCCTTGCTGGCGGTTTCCAAGACCTTTGGCGCCGACGCCGTGGCCGAGGCCGTGGCCGCCGGGCAGCGCGACTTCGGCGAGAACTACATCCAGGAAGGGGTGGACAAGATCATCGCCCTGCGCGCCGCCGCGCCCGGCGTGGCGCTGCAGTGGCACTGCATCGGGCCCATCCAGAGCAACAAGACGCGCCTGGTGGCCGAACACTTCGACTGGGTGCACACGGTGGACCGCCTGAAGATCGCCGAGCGCCTGTCGGCCCAGCGGCCGGAGCACCTGGTGCCGTTACAAATATGCGTTCAGGTCAACATCGATGGCGGGGCCACCAAGTCGGGCGTGGCGCCGGCCGACGCGCTGGAACTGGTGCGTGCTGTCGCGAAACTGCCACGGCTGGTGGTGCGCGGGATCATGAGCATCCCGGACCATGCTCCTGAATTCGAAGCACAGTTGGCCATCCACACCCGCGCCCGAGCGCTTTTTGACGAGATATGCGCCCTGAACGAGCCAGGCTTGGCTCGTTTTGACACGCTCTCGATGGGCATGACGGCCGACCTGGAGGCCGCCATCCACGCCGGCAGCACGATGGTGCGCGTGGGCACCGGCATTTTTGGAGGTCGGACTTACCCCGCCTGAAGCATGAGCCGGTCGATCAGCCCGGCAGCTGGAACCGCCCCACGCAGTCCAGCGCCGCTGTCACATCGGCCTCGCTCACGTCCAGATGCGCCACCCAGCGCAGGCGCGTGGCGACGCCGTACAGGCTGCTCGTCACCCGCACGCCATGCTCGGCCAGCCAGGCGGTGAAGGCCGGGGCCACATCCGCATGCAGGTCGGTGAAGAGGATGTTGGTCTGCCAGGGGTGGACCGTGATCTTGCCCTGCAGCACCGGATGGCGCTGGTTGATATCGCTCAGCCCCTGGGCCAGCCGTGCCAGGTTCGCATGGTCGTCGGCCAGTCGGCGCACGTGGTGCTCCAGCGCATGGTGGCCTGCTGCGGCCAGCACGCCGGCCTGGCGCATGCCGCCGCCCAGGATCTTGCGGGTGCGGCGCGCCTGGCGGATGAAGTCGCGCGAGCCCAGCACCAGCGAGCCCACGGGGGCGCCCAGGCCCTTGCTCAGGCACAGCGACACCGAATCGAAATGGCTGCACAGCGAACGCGCCTCGTCGTACACATCGGTGCCGTGGCGCGCCGCGTTGGCCGTGGCGGCGTTGAACAGGCGAGCGCCGTCCAGGTGCATCGCCAGCCCCCGGCTGCGCGCCAGCTGGGCTACCTCGGCGATGTAGGCGGGCGGCAGCACCTGGCCGCCGGTCGTGTTCTCCAGCACCACCAGGCGGGTGCGGGCAAAGTGCGGGTCGTCGGGCTTGATGGCGGCGGTGATGTCGGCAATGCGCAAGGTGCCGTCGGGCTGCGTCTCCACCGGCTGCGGCTGGATGGAGCCCAGCACCGCCATGCCACCGGCCTCCCAGCGGTAGGTGTGCCAGCTCTGGCCCACGATGGCCTCGTCGCCGCGCTGGCAGTGGCCCCACAGCGCGATCAGGTTGGTCTGCGTGCCCGAAGGTGCGAGCAGCGCGGCCTCGAAGCCCAGCAACTGCGCCGCATGCTCCTGCAGTGCGTTCACGGAAGGGTCGTCGGCAAACACATCGTCGCCCAGCGGGGCCTTGAACATGGCCTCGCGCATGGCGGGCGTGGGCTGGGTGACGGTGTCGCTGCGAAAGTCGGGCATGGGCGCGGTCCTCGTGGGTCGGGTCAATGAATGCAAAGACCGGCCATGTTAGTCGCGTTGGCCTCCCCTGCGGCCGCAAGGCGCTCGGCCGGCGACATGGGCGCTGCCGAGGCCAGGGACGCCGAGCCAGGGCCGCCCCGCAGCGAGGGCGTCGTCCCCCTGGGGGGAAGGCGCCGAAGGCGACTCAGGGGGGCTACGGTCTGGTCATCTTGCAGTCCGTGCCTTGCGCCAGCTCATTGCCGGTGTAGGCGGCATCGGTGCGGAAGCCATAGTTCGTGCCTTCCCAGCCCACCTTCACGGTCTTGCCGTCCACCGGCGCGATGGTGTTGACCACCTGCGGCAGCAGCAGCTGGTGGTCCTCGCCGCGCATGCGCACGGGGCCCACCACCGAGTCGATGGTCAGGTCTTCCAGCGCGCGGGCCACCTTCACCGGGTCGGTGGACTGTGCCTTGTTGATGGCCGCGGCCAGAAAGCGCGGCGTCATCTCGATGCGCGGCGCGAGGAAGTCCTTGCCCGTCTTGGCCTGGTAGGCCTTGGCGAGCGCGTCCACCTTGGGGGTGTCGGCCTGGCCCGGGTGCCATTCGGCCACCCAGGTCAGCTGGCCCTGCTTGGCCTGCGACACCGCCAGTACCGTGCCGGGAATGGAGCCCGCGCTGTGGTTGAAGTAGCGCAGGTTGTAGCCCGCGTCACCCGCCGCCTTGAGCAGCAGCGTCATGTCCTGCCCCCAGTTGCCGGTGATGACCGAGTCGGCCTCGGTGCTCTTGACCTTGGCGAGGTAGGGCGCGAAGTCCTTCACGCGGCCGATGGGGTGCAGCGCCTCGCCCACGAACTGGATGTCGGGCCGCGCCAGGCCCACCATCTCGCGGCCGTAGTGCGCCCACTGCTTGCCATGCGCGTAGTCCTGGTTGAGCAGGTACACCTTCTTGATGTCCGGCTGCTTCTTGATGTAGTTGGCGATGGCCTTCATCTTCATGGCGGTGTTGGCCTCGAACTGGAAGTGCCAGAAGTTGCAGGCCTTGCCGGTGAGCTCGGGGTCGATGGAGGAGTGGTTGAGCACCAGGATCTCCTTGCCCGGGTTGCGCTGGTTGTGGCGCGCCGCGGCCTGCACCAGCGCCGTGACCACCGACGAGCCCGAGCCGCCCGTCACGATGGCCTTGGCCCCCTGGTCGATGGCCGCCTGCAGCGCGCTCTGGCTCTCCTGGGCCGAGAGCTTGCTGTCGAACTGCAGCAACTGCAGCTTCGTGCCCTTGAGCACGCCGCCCTTGGCGTTGATGTCCTCGATGGCGTACTGCGTGTGCGTGAGCATGAGCTCGCCCACGTTGGCGAAGGGGCCCGAGAGCGGGTCGATGTAGGCGACCTTGAAGGTCTCCTGCGACCAGGCCGTGGAGGCGGCGGCGGTGCACAGCAGGGCCGCACAGGCGGCCAGGGGCGTGAAGGAACGCGTCAGGGGGTGGCGCAGCATGGTGCTTGTCTCGCTTTCTTGTCGTGGTGAGACCGGGGCGGGCTTGCCACCCCGGCGGGAGGGAGAAGGCTGGGCCCGTCAGTCGAGCGCGATGCCCAGGCTGCGTATCAGCGGGTGCCAGCGCGACACCTCGGCCGTGATCATCTGCGTGAACTCCTGCGGCGTGTTGCCCACGGGCTCGATCCCCACCTCGCGGTACCGGGCGCTGGTCTGCGGCGACAGCAGGGCCTGGGCGATGGCTTTCTGCAGCGCCTGCACGGTGGCATCCGGCGTGGACGCATGCACCGCCACGCCCACCAGCGCCGTGGCCTCCACGCCCTTGAGTCCCAGTTCCTCGAACGTGGGGACATCGGGCAGGCGCGGGTGGCGCCGGCTGTCGGCCACCGCCAGCGCGCGCAGCTTGCCCGCCTGCAGGAAGCCGCCCGCGGCCGCGTAGTCGCTCATCACCGCCGGGATCTGCCCGCCCGCCAGGTCGGCGAGCGCGGGCGACGATCCCTTGTAGGGGATGTGCGTCATCTTCAGTCGGGCGTGGTGCATGAGCATCTCCATCGCCATGTGCTGCGGCGTGCCCGCGCCCGCCGAGCCAAAGTTGAGCGTGCCGGGCTGGCGCCGCGCCTGCTCGATGAACTCCTTCGCGTCCTTGGCGTCGCAGGCGGGGCCCACGACCAGGATCATCGGGGCGCGCGCCAGCAGCGTCACGAGCTTGAGGTCCTTGTCGGGCGCGTAGCCGAGCTTGCGGTACAGCACCGGGTTGAAGACCAGCGTGCCGTTGTCCACGTTGATGAGCGTGTGCCCGTCGGCCGGGCCGCGCAGCACATCGGCCACGGCGATGGCGCCATTGCCGCCGGGCTTGTTGTCCACCACCACGCTCTGGCCCACGGCGGCCGACATGGGCTGGCCCACCGTGCGCGCCATGAAATCGGAGCCGCCGCCCGCGGGGTAGGGCACGATCCAGCGCAGCGGCTTGGCCGGGAAAGGGGCGGAGGCGTGCAGCGCGCGGCTCAGGCCGAGCGATGTGGCGCCGAGCAGCGCCAGTGTGGATCGTCGTGACAGCAGCATGGTGGCTAGGTTTCCTTGAGGGGTGTGTGGGGGCGAAAGACTCTCGCCGCGCTCAGCGCGCGGACCGGCGCCGGGCGCGCAGGCCCAGCACCCGGTAGGCCAGGGTGGACAGCTCCTGCGCCACTTCGTCGGCCGACAGGCGGCCGTCCGGCCGGTACCAGTTGTAGAGAAAGCCCGGCAGGCTGCAGGCCGCCAGGGCGGTGATCTTGGTGTCGTGGAACTCGAACATGCCGTCCTCGCGGCCTTCCTCGAGCAGGGCGCAGAGCTTGTCGTAGAAATGGTTGGCCAGCTGCTTCTGGGTGGCCAGGTATTCGGGGCGGTACACCTGGGGTTCGCGGTACGGAAAGAACGCCGACGGGTGGTGCGCGAGCGTGGCGCGGATCAGGCGGTCGATGCCCTCGGCCACCTTCACGTGCGCGGGGCGCGGGTCGTCCTCGGCGAAGTCCATGGCCGTGAAGCACGCCACGGCGGGTGCCCACGACAGGGTCTCGAAGATCTCCTGCTTGTTGCGGAAGTAGTAGTAGACGAAGGGCTTGGTCACCCCCAGCTTCTGCACGATCTGCTCGATGGTGGTGTTGGCGTAGCCCTGCGCATCGAACAGCGCCTCTGCTGCGCGCAGGATGCGCTCGCGCTTCTCGTCCGACCCGGCCGTGGCGGCTTTCTGCCGGCCGCTGGCCTGCATGGGGAGCTGCTGGCCCATGGCAGGCTGTCCTTTGTGTGACGGTTGATTTATACCCATGGGTAGCATTGTTCTACCGGTCGGTATATATTGGCAAGACGCTGGCGGGCAGGGGTGCCTATCGCAAACCCTTAGCAAGCCCTTAGAACCAGCGATTCCAGACACCTCGGAGACAACGCCATGCCACAGACCGCACCGCAGCTGCCGCTGCACGAACACCTGCGCCGCCACGCGCGCGAAACGCCCGACCGCACCGCGTACCTCTGGTACGGCCAGCCCGTCACCTGGGCAGAGCTCGACGCGGCCAGCGACGCCTTCGCCGCGCGCCTGCAGGCGCTGGGCGTGGGCAAGGGCGAGCCCGTGGCGCTGTTCATGAACAACTGCCCGCAGTACGTGATGGCGCACTACGGCATCCAGAAGATCGGCGCCATCGTCTGCCCCTGCGGGCCGCTGAACAAGGAGCACGAGCTGGAATACCAGCTCACCGACCTGCAGGCGCGCGTGATCGTCGCGGCCGACGTGCTGCTGCCCGTGGTGGACAAGGTGCGCGCCAGCACGGCGCTGCGGCACGTGTTCGTGGTGCGCTATGCCGAGCTGCTGCCCGACGGCGCGCTCAGCATCGACGCGCCCGCCGAGCTGCTGGCCATGCGTGCCGCCATGGCGCCAGCCCCCGCGGGTTGCGAGGACTTCCTGGCCGCCACGCGCACCGGGCAGCGGCCCGCGCCCGTGGCGCTGTCCATGGACGATGTCTCGCTCATGACCTACACCTCGGGCACCACGGGGTTGCCCAAGGGCGCGATGCTGAGCTACGGCAACGCCACCTTCAAGACCGCCGCGTCGGCCGACTGCAATGGCATGACGCAGCAGGAGACGCTGCTCGCGGTGGCGCCGCTGTACCACATCGCCGGCATGGTGATGGGCGTGAACCTGCCCGTCTACACCGGCGCCACGGCCGTGCTGCTGTACCGCTTCGATCCGCTGGGCGTGGCCCAGGCGCTGGAGCGCCACCGCATCACCTGGTGGTACAGCATCGCGCCCATGAACGGCGCGCTCATGCAGGTGCCGGGCGCGCGCGCCATGGACTGGAGCGCGCTGCGCCGCAACCCGGTCACGAGCTTTGGCATCACCTTCACCGAGGCGCTCGCCCAGCAGTGGCGGCAGTTCGCGCCCCATTGCATCGCGCACGAGGCCGCCTACGGCTTGAGCGAAACCCACACGGTGGATACCGCCATGCCGGTGGACGCGATCCGCTGGGGCACCCAGGGCAAGCCGGTGCCGGGCAACACCTTGCGCATCGTCGACCCCGACACCGGCGCGCCGCTGGCCACGGGCGAGGTGGGCGAGATCACCATCCACGGCCCCGGCAACTTCAAGGGCTACTGGAACAAGCCCGAGGCCACGGCCAAGACCCTGCGGGACGGCTGGGTCTACACCGGCGACATGGGCAAGATCGATGCCGACGGCTACGTCACCTTCATCGGCCGCTTCAAGGAGATGATCAAGGTCTCGGGCTACAGCGTGTTCCCGGAAGAGGTGGAGACCCTGCTCATCAAGCATCCCGCCGTGGCCCAGGCCGCCGTCATCGGCGTGCCCGACGCGGAAAAGGGCGAGGTGGTGCGTGCCTTCATCGTGAAGAAACCCGGCCAGGACGTGGACGCCGCTGCCCTGGTGGCCTGGTGCCGCGAGAACATGGCGCCCTACAAGGCCCCGCGCGAGGTGCGCTTCATCGACGCGCTGCCGGCCACGGGCGCCGGCAAGGTGCTGCGCCGCCTGCTGCGCGACCTTTGAACCAGAAACGATTCCAGCGCTTGCCCATCCTGCGCTGGCAGCTCCACCAACCATAGCAACACCCCATGCCATCGCCCGCTCTGTTCACCAAAGTTCTTGTCGCCAACCGGGGGGAGATTGCGCTGCGCACCGTGCGCGGCCTTCATGACCTGGGCATCGCCAGCGTGGCCGTGTTTGCCGATGACGATGCGGCCAGCCCGCACGTGCAGGCCGCGGGCACCGCCGTCGCCCTGGGCGCCACCGGGCCCGCCGCGTACCTGGACGGCGCGCGCATCATCGCCATCGCGCAGGCGCAGGGCTGCGACGCCGTGCACCCCGGCTACGGCTTCCTGAGCGAACGCGCCGACTTCGCGCGCGCCTGCGCCGGGGCCGGCCTGCGTTTCATCGGCCCCACGCCTGCGCAGCTCGCGCTGTTCGGCGACAAGGCGCAGGCCCGCGCGCTGGCGCTGCAGCAGGGCGTGCCGCTCATGCCGGGCACCCAGGCGGCGGTGTCGCTGGAGGAGGCCCAGGCCTTCTTCGCGCAGCAGGGCGGCGCCGGCATCGTGATCAAGGCGATTGGCGGCGGCGGCGGGCGCGGCATGCGCGCCGTGCAGGCGCAGGACGACCTGCCCGCCGCCTACGCGCGCTGCCGCAGCGAGGCGCAGGCAGCGTTTGGCGTGGACGGCGTGTATGTGGAGCGGCTCATGTCCAACGCGCGCCACATCGAGGTGCAGGTGCTGGGCGACGGCCAGGACGTGGTCGCGCTGGGCGAGCGCGAGTGCACGCTGCAGCGGCGCTTTCAGAAGGTGGTGGAGATCGCGCCCAGCCCTTCGCTGCCCGCGCCGCTGCGTGAACGCATCATCGCCGCCGCGCTGGCCATGGCGCGCGCGGTGGCCTACGAGGGCCTGGGCACCTTCGAGTTCCTGGTGGACCTGGCCTCCAGCGACGTGCCCTTCGTGTTCATCGAATGCAACCCGCGCCTGCAGGTGGAGCACACCATCACCGAAGAGGTGACCGGCGTGGACCTGGTACAGGCGCAGATCGCGCTGGCGGCCGGCCGCAGGCTGCAAGACATCGGGCTCGACCCCGCCGCGCCGCCCGCCGTGCGCGGCTTTGCGGTGCAGTGGCGCATCAACGCCGAGACGCTGGACGCGCAGGGCGGTGCCACCCCCGGCAGCGGCACGCTCACCCGCTTCGACCTTCCCACCGGCCCCGGCGTGCGCGTGGACACGCACGGCGCAGCGGGCGCCACGCCCTCGCCGCACTACGACACGCTGCTGGCCAAGCTCATCGTGCACACGGGCGGCCCGCGCTTTGCCGATGCGCTGCGCCGCTCGCGGCGCGCGCTGGACGAGTGCCGCATCGGTGGCGTGGCCACCAACCTCGCGCTGCTGCAGGCCCTGGCCGCGCGGCCCGAAATGGAAAGCCAGCAGGTGCACACGCGCTGGCTGGAGTCGGTGCTGCCAGAACTGCTGGTTGCTACCAAAAATATAGCTACTGGCGCATATGATTCAAGCGCTAGCGCTCAAAACCCCCAAAATCCGTCAGCGCCCGCACCCGAAGGCGCCGTGCTCGCTCCCATGCCCGCGCGCCTCGTGCAACTGAGCGTGTCCGAGGGCGACGTGGTGGCCGCGGGTGCCGAGCTGGCCGTGCTCGAGTCCATGAAGATGGAGCACATGCTGCTGGCGCCGAATGCGGGCCGCGTGCGCGCGCTGCTCGCGGTGCCGGGCGGCTACCTCGTGCAGGGCCAGCCGCTGCTGGTGCTCGATGCCGTGGAGGGGGCGGACCTCGCCCAGGACGCACAGGGCGCGCAGCAGGACCTGGATGCCATTCGCCCCGACCTGCAGCGCGTGCGGGACCGCCACGCCTTCACGCTCGACGCCGCGCGGCCCGAGGCCATCGCCAGGCGCCACGCCCAGGGCGGGCGCACCGCGCGCGAGAACATCGCCGACCTGTGCGACGCGGACAGCTTCATCGAATACGGCACGCTGGCCATCGCCGCGCAGACGCGCCGCCGCAGCCTGGATGACCTCATCGCCAACACGCCCGCCGACGGCATGGTCACGGGCATCGGCGGCATCAACGGTGCGCTGTTCGGGCCCGAGAAGTCCCGCGCCGTGGTCATGTCCTACGACGCGACCGTGCTCGCGGGCACCCAGGGCGCGCGCAACCACGCCAAGACCGACCGCATGCTGGGCGTGGCGCTGGCGCAGAAACTGCCCGTGGTGCTGTTCGCCGAAGGCGGCGGCGGCCGCCCGGGCGACACCGACATGCCCGTGGTGGCCGGCCTGCACGTGCACACCTTCGCCAGCTACGCCGCGCTCTCGGGCCAGGTGCCGGTGATCGGCATCGCGGCGGGGCGCTGCTTTGCGGGCAACGCGGCCCTGCTGGGCTGCAGCGACGTGATCATCGCCACGCGCGGCAGCAACATCGGCATGGGCGGCCCGGCCATGATCGAGGGCGGCGGCCTGGGCGTGTTCAAGCCCGAGCACATCGGCCCCAGCCGCGTGCAGCATGCCAACGGCGTGATCGACGTGCTGGTGGACAACGAGGCCGGGGCCGTGGCGGCCGCGCGGCACTACCTGTCGTTCTTCCAGGGGCGCACCGGTGCCTGGACGGCGCCGGACGCACGGGCCCTGCGCTCCGTGGTGCCCGAGAACCGGCTGCGCGTGTACGACACCCGCGCGGCGATGGCCGGCCTGGTGGACGACGGCAGCCTGCTGCCGCTGCGCACCGGCTTCGGCGCGGGCATCCACACGGCGCTGGCGCGCATCGAGGGCCGCCCCGTGGGCATCCTGGCCAACAACCCGCTGCACCTGGGCGGCGCCATCGACGCCGATGCGGCCGACAAGGGCGCGCGCTTCATGCAGCTGTGCAACGCGCACGGCCTGCCCATCGTGAGCCTGGTGGACACGCCCGGCTTCATGGTCGGCCCCGAGGTGGAGGCCACGGCCCAGGTGCGCCACGTGAGCCGCCTGTTCGTCACCGCCGCCAGCCTGCGCGTGCCGTATTTCAGCGTGGTGCTGCGCAAGGGCTACGGCCTGGGCGCCATGGGCATGACGGCCGGGGGCTTTCACGCGCCGGTGTTCACCGTGGCCTGGCCCACGGGCGAGTTCGGCGCCATGGGGCTCGAAGGCGCGGTGCGCCTGGGCTTCCGCAAGGAGCTGGAGGCCTTGCCCGAGGGCGCCGAGCGCGACGCGCTGTTCGCCAAGCTGCTGGCCAGGTCGTACGCCAACGGCGAGGCGCTGCACATGGCGACCACGCTGGAGATCGACGCGGTGATCGACCCGGCCGACACGCGCGCATGGCTGGCACGGGGCCTGGCATCGGCGCAGGTGGCGCCGCCCGGGCACCGGTTCGTGGACACCTGGTAGGGCAGCGCGCGGGCCGCGCGCTGCATGCTAAGCTGGCCCGCCTTGCCCGCCCCACGCCGGGGCGGCGCCCCTGTTTGACGGAGACTTTTCACCATGCCCGGACTGCTGCCCGATATCGATCCCGATGGTTTGCTCGAGTTTTCGGTGGTCTACACCGACCGCGCGCTCAACCACATGTCCAAGCGCTTCACCGGCGTGATGCAGGACATCCTGGCCACGCTCAAGGAGGTCTACCACGCCCACACCGCCGTGCTGGTGCCCGGCAGCGGCACCTTCGGCATGGAGGCCGTGGCGCGCCAGTTCGCCAATCGCGAGAAGGTGCTCATCGTGCGCAACGGCTGGTTCAGCTACCGCTGGACGCAGATCTTCGACGCCGACAAGGGCCTGGGCGGCGGCTCCGTGGTGTGCAAGGCGCGCCCGCAGGGCAGCGGCCCGCAGGCGCCCTGGGCGCCGTGCCCGGCCGAGGAAGTGGCGGCCACCATCCGCGCCGAAAAGCCCAAGGTCGTGTTCGCGCCCCATGTGGAAACGGCCAGCGGCATCATCTTGAGCGACGACTACCTGCGCACCCTGACGGCCGCGGCCCACGAGGTGGGCGCGCTGTTCGTGCTCGACTGCGTGGCCTCGGGCGCGATGTGGGTGGACATGCAGGCCACCGGCGTGGACGTGCTGATCTCGGCCCCGCAAAAGGGCTGGAGCGGCTCGCCCTGCTGCGCCATGGTGATGCTCAGCGAGCGCGCGCGCCAGGCCATCGACGGCACCACGAGCAGCAGCTTCTCGTGCGATCTCAAGAAGTGGATGCAGATCGCCGAGGGCTACGAAAAGGGCCAGCACGCGTACCACACCACCATGCCCACCGACGCGCTGGTGCGCCTCTCCGAAGTGATGGCCGAGACGCGCGAATACGGTTTTGCCAAGGTGCGCGACGAGCAGATCGAGCTGGGCGCCAAGGTGCGCGCGCTGCTCGAGTCGCGCGGCTTCCCGAGCGTGGCGGCCGAGGGCTTCAAGGCCCCCGGCGTGGTGGTGAGCTACACCACCGACCCCGGCATCCAGAACGGCAAGAAGTTCATGGAGGTGGGCCTGCAGACCGCCGCCGGCGTGCCGCTGCAGTGCGACGAGGGGCCGGACTTCAAGACCTTCCGCATCGGCCTGTTCGGCCTGGAGAAGTGGCACAACGTGGACCGCACGGTGGGCCACCTGAGCACCGCGCTCGACCAGGTGGCCCCGCGCGGCTGAACCGGGCCGCCGCCCGTGTTTCGCGGGCCTCTTGAAAAAAAAGCCACCCGCGGGTGGCTTTTTTTCGTGGTGGCCGGGCGCGGTGGTGGTGCCTGGGGGCTCGGCACGCACCGGGCGGCAAGTGCGCGCCGCGGACCGCCCGAGACCGCAGATGCACACGGCGCGGTGATTCATGCGTGCAGAGAATCCCTAGGGGGCCTGGGTTTCGCGCTCGGCCTCTTCGGCCGCGTGGGCGCGCGCGATCGCCAGGATCACGTCGCGCGCGAGGCGCCGCTTGGGCACGGGCAGGCGCAGGTAGATGTCGAACAGCTCGCGGTCCTGGTAGCCCAGGCCCGCATGCCACTGCGCCTGCCGCTCCCGCACGCGCAGGGGCTCTGCATCGCCGTAGCCCAGCTGCTGCACCGGCACCTGCAGCCATTCGGCCAGGGTGGTGAGCTTCTTGTGGTCGGGCATGGTCTCGCCCAGCAGCCAGCGGCGCACGCCGTGCAGCGTCATGGGCTTGCCCCAGTGGCGGGTGTTGAACTCGCGCTCCAGCACCGCCGGCCTGGGTTCATAGCCTGCGTCCATCATCGCCTTGCGTAACCGGTCCGCAAACTGTCTTTTTGCATCCTGCATGCAGTCACACTAAAAAGGCGCGCAGGAGCTGCGGTGATTCTTGTATATAGTCACGCAATCAATTTGCTCGTTGGTTACGTAGCGGGTCTGCCCGCCAATTCAGGGGCAACGAGCGGCCTTGCAAGGAGGGTGGCGTGGCTGTCGAACACCGAAGGATGGAAACCTGGGAAGCCCGGCGGGAGCGGGTGGGCTGGTTTCCCGGTGCCTGCATGCGCGCGGCAGCCCTGCCGGGCGGGCGGCGGCCGCGCGGGTGGCCCGGCCGCCGGCCCATTGTGCGGGGTTCTGCATTGCGCCACAGTCACCCATGTACTTGCGCGGCGGTGACGCCCGCGGTGCGCGGGCTGCCGCACTGACAGGGGGCCGGGACGTGTGCAGCAGCGGCCCCCGCCACCCCCGCGAAGGATCGCTGCCGCCCTGCGCAGGGCGGGACCACCCCGTGGGGGGCTGCTCCCAGGACGGCGCCCGGCCGGTGGCGGCAGTGGTGCCCGCCCCGCCCGTGGACGACCGTGAACGCCAGCGGCTCATCCTGACGCCCGCCCAGCGGCAGATGATCCTGGCGAACGTGCGGCGGTTGCGGGAGCTGCGGGAGGAGGAGCGCGCCGCGCGCGGCATCCTGGCCAGGGAGCCCGCGCCCCGCGAATGACAGTGGGTGCGCCTGGACGGCCGGGGCGCGAGTGGAGACGGGGCATGCGCCGGGGCCGGGCATGGTAGGGTGAATGCATCTTGAATCCCCCGCCGGCCGGCCGGCCGCCCCGCCCGCCCGCATGCTGCCTGTCCGATGCCATGACCCAGGAATCCGAACCGCTGCCACAAGCCCTTGCCCTGCAACGTGCGAGGCGCCACGCCCTGGGGCTGCTGGTGCTGGTGTCGGCCGTGTTCGTGGCCACCAGCGTGGTGGAGCGCGGCCTGTGGCTGAACTGCCTGAAGGCCGTGGCCGAGGCCGCGATGGTGGGCGCGCTGGCCGACTGGTTCGCGGTGGTGGCGCTGTTTCGCCGCCCGCTGGGCCTGCCGATCCCGCACACGGCGGTCATCGCGCGCAACCAGGCGCGCATCGGCCGCAACCTGGCGGTCTTCGTGCGCGACAAGTTCCTGGACGTGCCCTCGCTGGTGGCGCTGATCCGCCGGCACGACCCCGCCGAGCGGCTGGCGCAGTGGCTCACGGCACCCGGCAACGCCGCGCTCCTGGGCCACCAGGCCACCCGCCTGGCGTCGGCCGCGCTCGAGACGGTGCAGGACGCGCAGGTGGAGCGCTTCATTCAGAAGGCGGCGCGCGCATTGATCGGGCAGGTGGACATGTCGCGGGCCCTGGCGGCGGTGCTCGACACCCTCACGCACAACGGCCGCCACCAGGCGCTGCTGGACGACGTGCTGGGCAAGCTCATCGAGCTGCTGCAGAACGAGCAGACCCGTGCCTGGGTGGCGCAGACCATCGTGGCCTGGCTCAAGAAGGACCACCCGCGCACCGAGAGGCTATTGCCCAGCGACTGGCTGGGCGACAAGGGCTCGGCCCTGCTGGCGCGCGCGCTGGAGAGCGTGATGGCCGATGTGGCCGCCAACCCGCAGCACGCCTTGCGCGCGCAGTTCGACGCAGCGGTGCAGCGCTTCATCGAGCGCCTGCGCGGCGACCCCGATTGGGCGCGCAAGGGCGAAGAGATCCGCGCCTGGCTGCAGACCGATGCCACGGTGGGTGGCTATGTGCAGGCGCTGTGGCAGGACCTGCGCGGGGCGCTGCAGCGCGATCTGGCCGACTCGGATTCGGTGCTGGCGCGGCAGGTGCGCAACCTGGGGCAGTGGCTGGGCCAGTCGCTGGCGGGGGATGCGGCGCTGCGGCAGTCGCTCAATGACCGGCTGGAGCGGTGGGTGGAGAGCCTGGCGCCGGATGTGTCGGCGTTCATTGCGCAGCACATTGAGGACACCGTGCGGCGATGGGATACCGAGGAGATGACGCAGCTGATTGAGCTGAACATTGGCAAGGACCTGCAGTACATCCGCATCAACGGCACCGTGGTGGGCGGGCTGATCGGGCTGGTGCTGTTTGTGGTGTCGCACGCTGGGGAGATTTGGCGGGCGGTGGTGGGCAGCTGACCACTCGTTCGGGCTGAGCCTGTCGAAGCCGGTGCGTTCCACCCCAACCGTTCGGGCTGAGCTTGTCGCAGCCAGGGCGTGCTGGTTCGAAAAGCATGCTGGTGTTGAGGGCGGAGGCCGGGACTCGCCTCGGCGGGCGAGGTACTTGTTCTTTGCTTCGCCAAAGAAAAGTACCCAAAAGAAAGGCGACCCCCAGTCTGCGACCCCTGCGCTTCGCTACGGGGCAAACCTGCGTCGGTGCGGTTGCGGGGTGCGCCGTGGAACTCGCTTTGCGCCTGCGGCGCGCCGCTCGGACAACCACGGCGAGTCAGAGCACGAGGCATGGGCGCTGCGACGCCCATGCTCACCCCGCAACCGCCCCGCCGCAGGCGCAGCCAGCAGGGGGTGGGAGCCGAACAGCCAACAGCCGAGCAGCCACACGGGCCATCGCGTTGCTCGGCCGCGCCAGCGCTGCGCTGCTAGCGGGCCGCCTGATCCGCCGCCATGTTGGCTGCGTGTTCTTCCTGCAGATGCTGCGCAATCTGCGCCCAGGCCTGCTTGGCCTCGGCGTCCTGCGCCCAGGCGTAGCAACTGGCGATGTGCATGGCCGTCACCGCATGGTGCGGGTCGAGCGCAAAGGCCACCTCGCACTGCAGCGCCGCCTGGCGCCACATCGCGGTCGCATCTTCTGATCCTTCTTTCTGCAGCGCATGGGCCTCTGCGACCCACGCCTGCCCCAGGCGAAACGCAGCAGCATGTTGAGTGGGGGCGGCGTCATGCGCCCGTTGAAACAACACTCCCGCCTGCCGCCACAGCGCCCGCGCTGCGGCAAAGTCTTGCGTGGCTACGGCTTGCGCTTGGGCTACGAGGGCGTTGCCGGATTGGAGGAGGGAGGTGGGGGAGTCGCTGGGCATGGGTTTGGGAGGCGGGAACGATGGGGTTGAGGATTGTCGGAGGTTTTGCTGGCTGCTGTCGGCGAAGACCTACCGGTTACAGCTAGAAAAAGCAGACGTTCAATGCGCAGCGTGTCCGTATCCAGCGACCTGTTAGACCTCAGGGTTCCCATATCCGTGGATCTTTTGGTTCGCGAGGATCATCACCATTGCTACTGTGACCAGATATGCAGTGCGTCCGTCGTCCAGCTTGAATGGCTGTCCGTCCCCCATGGACACCTGCTTGGACGCCTTGAGAGAGGCCACCCAGTCGCGCACTGGCGCTGCCTTAAAGGAGGCGCTCTTAGGGTGGTGGGCAAAGTGGTTCCTAATTCTTCGAATTAGATGCAGGTCTACGCATAGCGGCTGCGGAAGGAAGCCGAAGGCTTGAGCGAAATCGATGCGCTGAGAAAACGTCGCCAGAGGGCCATTGGTGCCAAATATTCTGTCGCTCAGCGAGCGGTCGGCCATGCACGCTTGAAGAAATAGACCCAGAAAGTTTTCTACGTAGCTTCCGGCCAAGACCGCAGCTCCTCGGTCTGTTTCGCCCCGGAACAGCTCAAACATATCCGTGTAGTCTTCCGGGGTGGTTTCGATGGGCTTCATCTGAGGTCTAGCGCAATTGAGGCCGCCGAACCTGCGCGACATGCTGGGCGACGCGGGATTCTCTGGACATGGGCTTCTCCTGAGAGCGGCTTATAGGACTGTGTTCTCAAAACCTCAGCAACTCCGGATGCTTGATCTTCCCCCCGCGCACCAGCATCTTCCCGTACTCCGCACACCGGTTCAGCGTGGGAATCACTTTCCCCGGATTCAACAGCCCCGCCGGGTCAAACGCGTGCTTGAGCCCGAACATCTGCGCGTTCTCCTCGGCCGTGAACTGCACGCACATGCTGTTGAGCTTCTCCACGCCCACGCCGTGTTCGCCCGTCACCGTGCCGCCCATGGCCACGCTGGTCTCCAGGATGTCCGCGCCAAACAGTTCGCAGCGGTGCAGCTGGTCGGCATCGTTCGCATCGAACAGGATCAGCGGGTGCAGGTTGCCGTCGCCCGCGTGGAATACGTTGGCGCAGCGCAGCTGGTACTTCTTTTCCATCTCCTGGATGGCCAGCAGGATGTCCGCCAGGCGCTTCCTCGGGATGGTCGAGTCCATGCACATGTAGTCGGGGCTGATGCGGCCGCTGGCGGGGAAGGCGTTCTTGCGGCCGCTCCAGAAGCGCAGGCGTTCGGCCTCGTCCTGGCTGACCGAGATGGCGGTGGCACCCGCCGCGCGCAGCACGTCGCTCATGCGGCCGATTTCTTCTTCCACCTCCTCGGGCGTGCCATCGCTTTCGCACAGCAGGATGGCTTCGGCCGTGAGGTCGTAGCCTGCGTGCACAAAATCTTCCACGGCGGCGGTCATGGGCTTGTCCATCATCTCCAGGCCGGCGGGGATGATGCCGGCGGCGATCACGGCCGCCACGGCGTCGCCCGCTTTGCGCACGTCGTCGAAGCTGGCCATGATGCAGCGCGCCAGCATGGGCTTGGGGATGATGCGCACCGTCACCTCGGTGATCACCGCGAGCATGCCTTCGCTGCCGATCACGGCGGCCAGCAGGTCGTAGCCAGGGGTGTCCAGCGCATCGCTGCCGAACTCCACCGGCTCGCCTTCCACCGTGAAGCCCTTCACCTTGAGCACGTTGTGCACCGTGAGACCGTATTTCAGGCAGTGCACGCCGCCCGAGTTCTCTGCCACGTTGCCGCCGATGGTGCAGGCGATCTGGCTGCTGGGGTCGGGCGCGTAGTACAGGCCGTAGGGCGCGGCGGCCTCGCTGATGGCCAGGTTGCGCACGCCGCACTGCACCACGGCCGTGCGGCTCACCGGGTCGAGGTCGAGGATGCGGTTGAACTTGGCGAGCGAGAGCGTGACGCCCAGGGCATGCGGCATGGCGCCGCCCGACAGGCCCGTGCCCGCGCCGCGCGCCACCACGGGCACCTGCAGGTGGTGGCAGGCCTTGAGCACGGCCTGCACCTGCTCGTATGTTTCGGGCAGGCACACCACCAGCGGGCGCTGGCGGTAGGCGGTGAGGCCGTCGCATTCGTAGGGGGTGGTGTCTTCGGCGTGCCACAGCAGCGCGTGCGCGGGCACCACGCGGCTCAGGGCCTGGACAACCTCGGCCTGGCGTGCGGCGCGTTCGGACAGGGCTGTGGTGGGTTCGGCGGCAGTGTTCATG
This sequence comes from Acidovorax sp. GW821-FHT11A03, assembly GCF_058809075.1. Lineage (NCBI taxonomy): Bacteria > Pseudomonadati > Pseudomonadota > Betaproteobacteria > Burkholderiales > Comamonadaceae > Acidovorax > Acidovorax sp. GW821-FHT11A03. The sequence continues at coordinate 636,946 of NZ_JBXASG010000002.1, read as the reverse complement.
GCCGCCACTGTAGAGGAAGCCCGCGCGCGGGAGCGTGAGTTTTCTTGCAGCGGTCTGTGAAATGGCCTGGGTGTGGCCGTTTACTATCAACCAATGAGCGGCTGGCGCATATGGACAAAGCGCTGGAGGCTCCTTTGCCTTGAATTGGGCCGGTGGGCGGCCCGCAGCCCCCCTCCTCATCCTCCTCCTCCTCACACCGGCCCGGGGCTCACCGGGCGTTGGCTGCCTTCCAGAAGCCACAGGCGTTTGCTGGCGCGCGTCATGGCGACATACAGCATGTTGCGTTCGCGATAGGCCTCCTGCCGGGCGGCACTGCGCGGAAAGCGCCCGCGCTCCACCAGGGGCACGGCCACATGGTCGTATTCATGCCCCTTGCAGCGCTCCACCGTCAGCAGCTGCAGGCTGGAGGCTTCCTGCTGGGTGTGCTGGTGGATGCTGGCCTGCACCATGAGCGTGAGCCGGCCCAGGAATTCGTCCACGGACAAGCCGGCGCAGATGCGGGCCAGCGCCGCCAGGCTGTCCCTGCAGTAGCGCAGCTCCTGCGGGCTGATGGGCGCCTGCGCGAAGAAGCGGTGCACCAGCGGGTGCGCGCACAGCTGCCCGGCGTCGGCGCAGGCCTCGGGGGGCAAGGCCAGCAATTGTTCGAACACGGGGGAGGCCACCGGGGCCTGGGGGTTGAAGCTGGCGCGCACCAGGAACCGGCGCACCAGGTCCTGCCTGCCGATGAGTTCCGCCGCCACGGCGCGGGTGTCCATTTCGACGGGGGAGTCCTCCACCAGCGCCTGCATGTCGAACGCGCCGTTGGCCAGCACGTCCTGGTCCGGCTGGCTGCCGCGCCGCACGTAGCGCAGCAGGCCTTCCATGGCGCTGCTCAGAATGCCCTGCGTGAGCCGCACGCCGGTGCCGCAGCCCTGCATGGCCCCCATGATGGCCAGCACCAGGGCGATCTCGCGGCGCTGGTAGAAGCGCTTCAGCCCCAAGCAGGCGTAGTGCACGCCTTCGTGGGCGAACATCCATTCCAGCAGGATGGAGTCTTCCGGCGACCGCAGCACCACGTTCAGGCAAGGAGGGGGCGTGGTGCCGCCGGGCGCGGGGGGCTGCTGGTGCAGCACGGCGTCGTGGATCGCCAGCAGTTGCCGGGCGCAATCCTCGTCGTCGGTGTAGCTGCGCCGCTCGAACGCGGAGGGCTTGGTGGGGTAGTGCGCGGCAAATTCCACGCCGAACAGGGGGTTCAGCCCCTGGCAGATGGCGTTGCCGAAGCGGTAGGTGGTGTTGAGGGCGACCACCTGGGTGTCCGCGGGCAGTTCCTGCCGGATGCGGGCCAGGCTGTCGCCGAAGACGGAGAACGCGCCGGGCAGGATGTGCTGGTTGAAGTCTCCCGCGCCGACGAACAGACCGTTGCCGCCCTGCACCAGATGCCGCAGCACCAGCATGGCGGCTTCGTCCAGGTCCTGCAGCTCATCGAACAGCACCGCATCGAAGCGCCCCTGCAGCGGCGCGAAGGCATCGCCGAAATCCAGCTCCCCGAGCTGCGTGGCCACTTCATACGTGCAGTCGCCCGGTGCGTAGAAATGCGGCTCGTGGTTCAGCCCCCGGCGCAGGCGTTCGTACTTCACCAGCAGCTGGTAGAGCCCGTAGTCGAGCTGGTGCTCGCGGCAGTAGGGCAGGGCGCCGAGGTCCGAGCGGTCCATGTCGCGCAGCAGCAGTTGCTGCTTGGCCCGGGCCTCGAAGTCGGCGAAGGCCTGCACGTCCAGTTCACGCGACAGGAAGTCGCCGGCCTCGGGCGCCCTGTCCAGCGCCGGGTCCTGGAGCAGCGCGGTGTGGGCCTGGCGGACCAGCAGGTTCTTTTGCAGGGGCTCGGTGACACGCACCAGCTCGTCGCCCTGTTCCTTGAGCACGGTGGCGCACAGCTGCTCCACGGTCATGATCTGCACCTGGCGCGGAATGGCCGGAACGAGCTTTTCCAGGCGCTGCGCAATGGCGGCCAGCCCGGCCTCCGAATACGCGAGCATCAGGATGCGGCTTGCGCCCTGGGTGCGCAGGAGGTCGGCGGCCTTGATGGCCAGGGTGGTGGTCTTGCCCGTGCCCGCGAGCGCGTTGACCAGCACCGCGCTCGCCGTGGCGTTGAGCACCGCGTTCTGCTCCAGCGTGGGGTATCTCTTCTTGAAGTGGGCGTCTTGTGGCACGGCGTGGTGAGATGGTGGAGAGGTCAAGAGACAGGACAGGCGAGAGGCGCGTGCCGGGTGACGGCGGCAGGCGGGCTGCGTGAATCTGGAACCCTGCGCGCCACAGGGGAGGGCGGGGTGGATCCGGTGTGCTATAAAATGTATAGCTATTGACGCTTTATAGGTAAGCGCTGGGGGCCAGAATGGCCTTGAATGCGGCGAGGGCTCAGGCCATGGTCTTGCGCAGCCACTCGGCGAACGCCGCGCACTCCCAGCGGTCCATGGTGCCCGTGCGCCAGCACAGGTAGTGTGCGTGGGGGCTGGTCGTATCGGTGTCGAACAGGCGCACCAGCGTGCCGTTCTCCAGCCACGGCGCCCCGAGCTTCAGGCGCACCAGCGCCACGCCCATGCCGGCGGCGGCGCCGTCGCACATCAGGCCGATGTCGTTGAACTGCGAGCCCTCGCTGGGCTCGGCCCAGTCCAGGCCCGTGGCGGCAAACCAGGTGCGCCAGGGCTCCAGCGGGCTGCGCAGCAGGGGCACGCCCTCCAGGTCCTCCGGCCGGTCGAACGGGCCGTGTTCGCGCACGAACGCGGGCGAGGCCAGCGGCGTGACCACGTCGCGGGCCAGCTCCACATGCTCCACGTCGGCGTAGTGACCGGGGCCAAAGCGCACCATCAGGTCGGCGTCCTCGGCCACCACGTCCAGCAGCGGGATGGACACCTGCAGCGCCAGGTCGATCTCGGGGTAGGCCTCGGTGAACTGGCGCAGGCGCGGAATGAGGATGGTGCGCGCGAACGTGGGCGTCACGGCCAGCTTGAGCCGCCGGCGCCCGGGCGCCGCAGCGGCCCCCGGAAACCGCTGCAGCGCGCCCAGGCCCTCGCGCACGTGGGCCAGGTAGGCGCTGCCCTCGGTGGTCAGCGAAAAATCGGCCCGCCCGAACAGCCGCACGCCCAGGATCTGTTCGAGCTGCTTGACCCGGTGGCTCACCGCGCTGGGCGTCACGCACAGCTCGTCCGCCGTCTGCGTCACGCTGCGCAGGCGGGCCAGGGCTTCAAACGTCAGCAGGCACTGTATCGGCGGGATGCGCCGTGCCGCGCTGCTGAGGAAGGAGGACGGAGCTGCCGTGGCCATGGGGCAGAACGGGCTAGCGGAAAACCACGGTCTTGTGGCCGTTGAGCAGCACGCGGTGCTCGCTGTGCCACTTCACGGCGCGGGCCAGCACCTGGCTTTCGGTGTCGCGGCCCCGGGCCGTGAGGTCTTCCACCGTGTCGGTGTGGTCGGCGCGGGCCACGTCCTGCTCGATGATCGGGCCTTCGTCCAGGTCGGCCGTCACGTAGTGCGCGGTGGCGCCGATGAGCTTCACGCCCCGGTCGTGCGCCTGGTAATAGGGCTTGGCGCCCTTGAAGCTGGGCAGGAAGCTGTGGTGGATGTTGATCGCCCGTCCGGCCAAAGCTTGACACAGATCAAGAGAAAGAACCTGCATGTAGCGCGCCAGCACCACCAGCTCGGCCCCTTCGGCCTCGATAATCTCCAACTGTTTCGCTTCGGCCTGCGGCTTGCTGGCGGCAGTCACCGGGATGTGGTGGAACGGCACGTTGTAGCTGGCCGCGAGCTGGTAGAAGTCGCGGTGGTTGCTGACAATGGCGCGGATGTCGATGGGCAGCAGGCCGCTTTTCCAGCGGAACAGCAGGTCATTGAGGCAATGGCCTTCCTTGCTGACCATGAGCACCGTCTTCATGGGGGCGGCCGTGGCGTGCAGGCTCCAGCGCATGGTGTGGGGCTCCGCGAAGCTGGCCAGGCGGGTCTTGAGCGTGGCGTGGTCATGCTGGTCGCAGGCGAACTGCACCCGCATGAAGAACAGGCCGGTGGCGTGGTCGTTGTACTGGGCGGCTTCTTCGATGTTGCCGCCGTGCTCCAGCAGGAAGCCGGAGACTGCGTGCACCAGCCCGAGGCGGTCGGGGCAGGACAGAGTAAGGATGTAGGCGTTGGTCGTCATAGCTGCCCAATTGTCGCAGCATGGCTACAGGCGCCCAAGGAACGAGGGAATCGATGGTCAATCCGGGCGATGCCCCGCGTCTTGCCCCCTGGCGGGGGATGCTGCTGTACCTGGTGCTCGGGGTGGCCTGGGTGTTCGCGGGCGACGCGCTGCTGGCCCGCTGGGTGACCGACCCGGCCCAGCTCACGCACTGGCAGACCTGGAAAGGCTGGGGCTATGTGCTGGCCACCAGCGTGCTCGCCTGGTGCATGCTGCGGCGCATGCGCTACGCCGAGAAGGTGCGCTGGGCCATGGCCCGGGAGCTGGCCCAGGTGGTGCGCCATGCACCCGCGGGCTTCGCGCGCGTGGCGCCGGACGGCCGCTTCCTCTGGGCCAATGAGCGGCTGTGCGAGCTGTTGGGCGTGTCCCTGGCGCAGGTGCGCCACCTCAATTTCCACGATGTGATGCAGTCCCCCGACCCCGAGGGGGCCACCGCCCAGCTGGTGCGCCTGCTGGCGGGAGAGATCGACCACTGCGTGGACGAGCGCGAGTGCCGGCGGCCCGGCGGGACGCGCGGGGTGCCGGTGCTGTGCACCGTGACGCAGATCCCCGAAGCGGGCGACGAGCCCGCCCACCTGGTCTGCGTGGTGCAGGACCTGGACGAGATCAAGGCCGCGCGCGCCGCGCTGCAGACCAGCGAGGCCCGCCAGCGGCTGGCCGCCACGGTGGTGGACAACACCATCGAGGGCGTGGTGGTCACCGATGCGCACAGCCGCATCCTGTCCGCCAACGCGGCCGTGACGCGGCTCCTGGGCTATACCGAGGAGGAACTGCTGGGCAAGACGCCGCGCGTGTTCAAGTCCGGCCGGCACGACAAGGCGTTCTACGAGGCCCTGTGGAGCACGCTGCGGCGCACGGGCCACTGGCAGGGCGAGATCTGGAACCGGCGCAAGAGCGGCGAGGTCTTCCCCGAGCACATGTCGCTGTCGGCCGTGCGCGACCCGGCGGGCGAGGTCACGCACTACGTGTGCATGTTCACCGACATCTCCGAGGAGAAGGCGCACCAGCGGCAGCTGGAATTCCTGGCGCACAACGACGCGCTCACGGGGCTGTCCAACCGCGCCTGGTTCGGCCACCAGCTGGAGCAGGTGGTGCAGGAGGCGCGCGCCAGCGGCGAGCACATCGCCGTGCTGCTGCTCAACCTGGACCGTTTCAAGGACGTGAACGACAGCTATGGCCACACGACGGGCGACGAGGTGCTCAAGCACATCGCGCGGCAGGTGCAGTCGGCCCTGCGGCCCGGCGACGTGCTGGGGCGGCTGGCCGGCGACGAGCTGGCCGTGGTGGCGCGCCACCTGCGCCATGCGGACGGCGCTGCGGCCGTGGCGCGCCACCTCATCACCGCCGTGGCCGAGCCCTGGCGCTCGCCCGACGGCTTCGAGGTGGTGGCCGGCGTGAGCGTGGGCATCTGCATGTTCCCCGAACACGCCGCCACCACCGAGCTGCTGCTGCAGGGCGCGCACGCTGCGGTGTACGGCGCCAAGGCCCGGGGCCGGGGCGCGTGGTGCTTCTTCCACGAAGCCATGACCCAGGCCGCGCGCGAGCGGCTCGCGCTCGAATCGCGCCTGCGCCTGGCGCTGGCCCAGGGCCATCTGCAGATGCACTACCAGCCGCAGGTGGACATCGCCAGCGGGCGCATCCTGGGGGCCGAGGCGCTGGTGCGCTGGAACGACCCCGAGGAGGGGCTGATCTCGCCCGCGCGCTTCATCCCCGTGGCCGAGACCTCGGGCGTGATCGGCCCGCTGGGTGAATGGGTGCTGCGCGAGGTCTGCCGCCAGGGCCAGCAGTGGCGCGCCGAGGGCCTGCCCGACCTGACGCTGGCCGTCAACGTATCGCCCCGCCAGTTCCACCTGACCGACCTGGCGGGGTGCACCTCGGCGGCGCTGGCCGACTCGGGCTTTCCCAGCGAATTGCTGGAGCTGGAGATCACCGAGTCCGCGCTGGCCGAGCGCACCGAGGAGGCGCGCCAGGTGCTGATGCGGCTGCGCAGCGTGGGCGTGCGGATCGCGGTGGACGACTTCGGCACGGGGTACTCATCGCTCGCGCAGCTCAAGCGCTTTCCCATCGACGTGCTCAAGATCGACCAGGGCTTCATCCGCGACATCCCCCAAAGCGCGGACGACATGGCCATCAGCGCGGCCATCATCGCCATGGGGCACAGCATGGGGCTGTCGGTGCTGGCCGAGGGGGTGGAGGACGAGGGCCAGCTGGCCTTCCTGAAGGCGCGCGGATGCGACGCCTACCAGGGCTACCTGTGCAGCCGCCCGCTGCCCGCCGACGGGTTCGCCGCGCTGCTGCGGGAGCGTGGCGAGCCGCGCTGAACGCTCGCCCCGCCGCCGTCAGCCGCCCGTGCGCGCGCCCTGGCCCCATTGCTGGCGCAGTTCCGCGCAATGGTCTCGGGGCGGCGGGGCGGGGGTCTCGATCACCGCATCTGCTTCGTTTTTGATAGCTTCCTGCGCTTTTCCTGCTTGCGCCAGGGCCACCTTTGACCTGAGATCCGAGGGCCAGTGCGTGGGCACGCCCAGGCTGCGCAGCACATGGCCGCCACCGGCCACCAGCAGCACGGTCTGGCCGGGGCGCAGGGCCTCCCGCGCGGTGCGGGCCATGCTGGCGTCGCTCGCGATCTGGATGCGGGCCATGGGGGCGATCTGCGCCTCGGGCAGCAGGCCGCAGTGGCCCTCGCGCAGCGCCTCGTGCTGGCGCTGCAGCGCGGCGGCGGGCAGGTGCCGGTCCCACGTGGATTCGCCCATCGCCGCGCGCATATCCGCGCGCGGCAGGTTGCCGCCCAGCACCGGCACGCCGGCGGCCACGGCGGCCATCACCACGGGGCCATAGGCCTGCCAGGGCCAGGCGGCGTCCTTCCATTGCAGGGCGGCCTGCACCTGGTCCGGGGTGGCGTCACGGGGCAGGCCGGTGGTGCCGTTCCCGCGCTCGGCCATCTCCAGCACCAGGGCCGCCAGCTGTCCGCGCGCCGCCAGCCACTGCACGGCCTCGCGCTGCAGGCGCTGGTGCTCGGGGGCATCGTGTTTTTCGCCCAGCAGCAGCACGTCGGCGGGCAGCAGGGCCTCAAGGCGCGCGGGCCAGGCGGCGGGCGACACCGGGGCGCTGGATTCAGGGCTGGCGCAGGCGCTCAGCGCCGCCGCCGTGGCGGCGGCCCAGGCCAGCGTACAAGCCCGCCAGCGGCCACGGGCCGGGGCCGAAGACGGTGCAAAGGTGCTCGGGTGCTGTGTGTGCATGGGGCGATGCTACGCGGCTGCGACTTGACGCAGGTCAAGACTTCGGGCGAACCCCCTGCCTACACTGGGCCGATGCGCTCCAAGCCCACCCTGACCACCAAGCTCCTGGCGATGGGTGGAGGCTTTCTGCTCGTGGCCCTAGCCTCCATCAGCCTCACGCTGTGGGTGACCTGGAAGCTGGAGGGCGGCGCGGCCGCCGTCAATGAGGCGGGCCGGCTGCGCATGAACATGCTGCGCATGGTGCTGGTGCTGCAGACCGAACCGCCCGAGGCGGTGCAGGAGCGCGCCCGCCTGTTCGATGCGAGCCTGGAGCTGCTGCGCACGGGCGATCCTTCGCGGCCGCTGTTCGTGCCCTGGAGCGCCGAGACGCGCACGCGCTTCGACGCGATCCGCGCGCAGTGGGCGCAGGCGCGCAGCGGCTGGGTGGCCACGCAGCCACCCGACCGCGCGCGCACGCTGGCGCAGGCCGACGCGTTCGTGCAGCAGGTGGACGGCTTCGTCGACGCGATCGAGCTGCAGATCGCGGGCTGGACGGCCGCGCTGCACCTGTTCCAGCTGTTCATGATGGCGCTGGCCATCGTGGCGGCCGTGACCTTCATGGCCGTGAGCTACCTGCTCGTCATCAACCCCGTGGCGCGCCTGCAGCAGGCCCAGGCCCGGCTGCGCCAGGGCGAGCTGGGCACGCGCCTGCCGGTCGATACCGATGACGAGTTCGGCCAGCTCTCGGCGGGTTTCAACCTCATGGCGCACGCGCTGCAGGCCTCGCACGACGAGCTGGAGCACAAGGTGCGCGACAAGACCGCCAGCATCGCCGTGAAGAACCAGCGCCTGGCCGCGCTGTACGAGGTGAGCGCGCTGGCGTCCACCGCGGGCAGCCTGGAGCTGCTGGCCCAGGGCTTCGTGCAGCAGATCCGCCGCGTGGCCGGGGCCGACGCGGCGGCCGTGCGCTGGTCCAACGAGGCCAACGAACGCTATGTGCTGCTGGCCGGTGACGGCCTGCCGCGCTCCATGGCCGACGGTGAGCACTGCCTGCACACGGGCAGCTGCCTGTGCGGCCAGCCCCAGGCCCAGGCGCGCACGCGGGTCATTCCCATCACGCCGTCCACCCACGTCGCGCTGCCCCACTGCCGCGAAGCGGGCTTTGAAACCATGGTGACCATCCCCGTGCAGATGCAGCAGCGCCTGCTGGGCGAGGTGGACCTGTTCTTCCGCTCCCAGGTCGAGCTGACCGACGAGCTGCGCGACCTGCTCGAAGCCATGACGCGCCACCTGGCCAGCGCCATGGAGGGCCTGCGCGCGACGGCGCTCGAGCGCGAGGCGGCGGTGGCCGAGGAGCGCAGCCTGCTGGCGCGCGAGCTGCACGACTCCATCGCGCAGTCGCTGGCCTTCCTCAAGATCCAGACCCAGCTGCTGCGCGACGCGGTGGCGCGCGGCGACGAGGCCAAGCGCGACCGCAGCATCGGCGAGCTGGACGTGGGCGTGCGCGAGTGTTATGCCGACGTGCGCGAGCTGCTGGTGCACTTTCGCACGCGCACCAGCGAGGAGGACATCGAGTCCGCCCTGCGCGCCACGCTGTCCAAGTTCGAGCACCAGACCGGCATGGCCACCGTGCTCAGCATGGTGGGCCATGGGCTGCCGCTGCCGCCGGACCTGCAGATCCAGGTGCTGCACATGGTGCAGGAAGCGCTGTCGAACGTGCGCAAGCATTCGGGCGCCACGCGCGTGGAACTGCTGGTGCACCGGCACCCGCGCTGGCGCTTCGAGGTGCAGGACAACGGCAAGGGCTTCGACGTGGCCAGCGTGCCGCCCGATTCGCTGCACGTGGGCCTGGGCATCATGCGCGAGCGGGCCCAGCGCGTGGGGGCGGCCCTGCAGGTCGAATCCGCGCCGGGCCAGGGCACGCGCGTGTGCATCGAGCTGCCCACGGTGACGGCCGCCGCCCCCATGCCTGCGCCGCCGGCGCACCCGCCCGCCACCCCGCCATCCGTGGCCCGCGCCTCGCGCGGCACGCCGCCTGGCGCGGACACCCCCTCTGCCGCCGCCACCAGCCCGGTGGCGGCGCACGCACCATGAACAACACCACCACCACCGCCCCTTTGCCGGCAGCTGTCCCTGCGCACCCGGACGCCCCGATGCAGCCGCCGGTGACCCTGCTCGTGGTGGACGACCACACGCTGTTCCGCCGGGGGCTGATCGCCCTGCTGGGGCAGGACGCGGGCCTCCTGGTGCTGGGCGAGGCGGGCGACGCCGCCGAGGCGCTGCGCCTGGCGCCCCAGCTGCGGCCCCAGGTGATCCTGCTGGACAACCACCTGCCCGGCGTGATGGGCGTGGACGCCATCCGGGGGCTGCGCGAGGTGGCGCCCGCATCGCGCGTGCTCATGCTCACCGTGAGCGAGGATTCGCAGGACCTGGCCGCCGCGCTGCGCAATGGCGCGCAGGGCTACCTGCTCAAGACCATCGACGGCGACCTGCTCGCCCAGGCCATCCGCCGCGCGGCACGCGGCGAGCCGGTGGTGAGCCCCGAGCTCATGGGCAAGCTGGTGGCGGCGTTCCAGTCGCAAGGCGCGCCCGAGGCGCCGCCAGCTCACGCCCTGGCGTCCGCGCCCGCGCCGCTGCAGGCCGATCCCGCGGGCGGTGTGGCGCCGCTCTCGCCGCGCGAGGAGGACGTGCTGCGCGAGATCGCGCGCGGCGCGAGCAACAAGGAAATCGCGCGCACCCTGGACATCGCCGAGACCACGGTGAAGATCCACGTGCAGCACATCCTGCGCAAGCTGGGCCTCACCTCGCGCGTGCAGGCGGCGGTCTACGCCTCGGACCGCCAGCGCACGGAGTAGAGGGTGCCCACGGCCGCCATCCCCGGTGGCCGCATGTGGTGATTTGCTACTGAATTGGTAGCTTCTGGCGCTTGTCCATCCAGCGCGAAAGCCTGTTTTCTTTCGATATCCAACCCCGGTGGACCCGGCATTGGCGGCCCGTGCGCGCGCGCCGGGGACTTTGCTGCACCCAGACGGCCCCGGTGTCCATAGTTCCTTCGGACGATGCGCGGGCCTCGCGGCGCCCTCCGGCCTAGTCCTTCTGCCGTGGCGCGGGTGTGCTTGCGAAGGATGTTCAGGGCGGCCCTGAAAACGGACCATACAGCCATACCCCAAAGAGAAGAAGGAAGAGGAACCGCGCAATGGCACACACCACCCTGCCCCCGGGCGAAAGCCCACAGCGCACCCGCCAGGCCTGGTCGGTGCTGATCGTCAGCACCTTCGCATTCACCGTCTGCTTCATGGTCTGGATGATGTTCGGCGTCATCGGCATCCCCATCAAGAAGATGCTCAACCTGAACTCCACGCAGTTCGGGCTGCTCATGTCCATGCCCGTGCTCACGGGCTCGCTGGTGCGCGTGCCGCTGGGCATCTGGACCGACCGCTTCGGCGGCCGCATCGTGATGGCCGCCGTGATGGCGACCACCGTGCCCGCCATCTGGATGATGGGCTACGCCACGGAGTACTGGCACTTCCTCACCATCGGCCTGTTCGTGGGGCTGGCGGGGGGCTCGTTCTCGGTGGGCACGCCCTACGTGGCGCGCTGGTTCCCCAAGCACCGCCAGGGCACGGCCATGGGCGTGTACGGCGCGGGCAACTCGGGCGCGGCGGTGAACAAGTTCGTGGCCCCGGTGCTGCTGGTGGCCTTTGGCTGGACCATGGTGCCGCAGGTGTACGCGGCCATCATGCTGGGCACGCTGGTGCTGTTCTGGCTGTTCAGCTACAGCGACCCGGCCCACCTGGTGGGAAGCAACGTCAAGTTCACCGACCAGCTCAAGGCGCTCAAGGACCCCAAGGTACTCAAGTACTGCCAGTACTACAGCATCGTGTTCGGCGGCTACGTGGCGCTGTCGCTGTGGATGGTGCAGTACTACGTGGGCGAGTTCGGCCTGGACATCCGCGTGGCGGCGTTGCTGGCCGCCTGCTTCTCGCTGCCCGGCGGCGTGCTGCGCGCCATCGGCGGCATGCTGTCTGACAAGTACGGCGCCCACAGCGTGACCTGGTGGGTGATGTGGGTGAGCTGGATCTGCCTGTTCCTGCTGAGCTACCCGCAGACCGACTTCACCATCGCCACCGTCAACGGCCCGAAGACCTTCCACATCGGCCTGAACGTCTACCTGTTCACCGGCCTGATGTTCCTGCTGGGCATTGCCTGGGCCTTCGGCAAGGCCAGTGTCTTCAAGTACATCAGCGACGACTACCCCCACAACATCGGCGCCATCAGCGGCATCGTGGGCCTGGCCGGCGGCCTGGGCGGCTTCATCCTGCCCATCCTGTTCGGCGCGCTGATGGACATCACCGGCATCCGCTCCAGCGCTTTCATGCTGATGTACGGCGTGGTGTGGGTCTCGCTGATCTGGATGTACTTCACCGAAGTGCGCAACACCCGTCTCATGGGCTCGCCGAACGCCGCCGCACCGGCTGGCGCCCGCTGATTTTTCAAGGAACCTCACCATGTCTGCCACCACCACCAGCGGGCGCCAGGGGCGCCTGCTCACCCTCTGGGCTCCGGAGGACAAGTCGTTCTGGGAGCGCGAAGGCGAGGCCGTCGCCAAGCTCAACCTGTGGATCTCGGTGCCCGCGCTGTTCCTGGCCTTCGCCATCTGGCAGGTCTGGAGCGTGGTCGCCGTGAGCCTGCCGGGCCTCGGATTCAAGTATTCGACCAACCAGCTGTTCTGGCTGGCGGCGGCGCCCGCGCTCTCGGGTGCCACGCTGCGCATCTTCTATTCATTCATGGTGCCGCTCGTGGGTGGACGCCGCTGGACGGCGATCTCCACCGCCTCGTTGCTGATCCCCGCCATCGGCATCGGCTTTGCCGTGCAGGACAACACCACGGCCTACCCCACCATGCTCATCCTGGCGCTGCTGTGCGGCCTGGGCGGCGGCAACTTCAGCTCCAGCATGGCGAACATCAGCTTCTTCTTTCCGAAGGAGCGCAAGGGCTCGGCGCTGGGGGTGAACGCGGGCCTCGGTAACCTGGGCGTGTCGGTGGTGCAGTTCCTGAGCCCGCTCGTGGTCACGGCCGGCATCTTCGGCATCTTTGGCGGCGAAGGCCAGACCATCGTGAAGAACGGCCAGACCGTGCAGGTGTGGACGCAGAACGCCGCCTTCATCTGGGTGCCATGGATCGCGCTGACGGCGCTGGCCGCCTGGTTCGGCATGAACGACATCGCCGACGCGCGCGCCTCGTTCGCCGCGCAGGCCGCGATCTTCAGGCGCAAGCACAACTGGCTGATGTGCGTGCTGTACCTCGGCACCTTCGGCTCGTTCATCGGCTATGCGGCGGGCTTTCCGCTGCTCATCAAGAGCCAGTTCCCCGGCGTGAACCCCCTGGCCTACGCCTGGCTGGGCCCGCTGGTGGGCGCCGTGATCCGCCCCTTTGGCGGCTGGCTGGCCGACAAGCTCGGCGGTGCGCGCGTCACGCTGTGGAACTTCATCGTCATGGCCATCGCGGTGGTGGGCGTTACGTTCTTCCTGCCCTCCGGCGGCCCCGGCGGCAACGAAGGCCAGTTCGCGGGTTTCTTCGTGTGTTTCCTGGTGCTGTTCCTCACCACCGGGATCGGCAACGGCTCGACCTTCCGCATGATCCCCGTGATCTTCCTGACCGAAGCCATGCGCGGCGTGGACCGCAACGACCCGGCCGCCATCGCGCATGCCAACAAGGAAGGCAACACCCTGGGCGCGGCCACGCTGGGCTTCACCGCCGCCATGGCCGCCTACGGCGGGTTCTTCATTCCCAAGAGCTATGGCAGCTCGATTGCCCTGACCGGCAGCCCCCATGCCGCGCTGTGGACGTTCTTCGCGTTCTACATCGTCTGCATCGTCATCACCTGGTGGCACTACGCGCGCAAGAACGCCGCCATGCCTTGCTGAGCACACCTGAACAAGACAGAACAAGGAGCCCCCGATGAGCCATTTCCTCGATCGCCTTTCGTACTTCTCGCAGCCCCGCGAGACCTTTGCCCAAGGCCACGGCGAAACCAACGGTGAAGACCGCACCTGGGAAGACGCCTACCGCGACCGCTGGGCGCACGACAAGATTGTGCGCAGCACGCACGGCGTGAACTGCACGGGCAGCTGCAGCTGGAAGATCTACGTCAAGGGCGGCATCGTGACCTGGGAAACCCAGCAGACCGACTACCCCCGCACCCGCCCCGATCTGCCCAACCACGAACCCCGTGGCTGCGCACGCGGCGCCAGCTACAGCTGGTACCTGTACAGCGCCAACCGCGTGAAGTACCCCATGGTGCGTGGCCGCCTGCTCAAGCACTGGCGCGCCGCCATTGCCCTCGCCAAGAGCCCGGTGGACGCCTGGGCCAGCATTGTCGAGAACGATGCCTCCAAACGCGAATGGCAAAAGCAACGGGGCTTGGGCGGCTTCGTGCGCAGCACCTGGGAAGAAGTGAACCAGATGATCGCTGCGGCCAACGTGTACACCATCAAGAAGCACGGACCGGACCGCATCATCGGCTTCTCGCCCATCCCGGCGATGTCGATGATTTCGTACGCCGCGGGCAGCCGCTATCTCAGCCTGATTGGCGGCGTGTGCATGAGCTTTTACGACTGGTACTGCGACCTGCCCCCGAGCAGCCCGCAAGTTTGGGGTGAGCAGACCGACGTGCCCGAGTCGGCCGACTGGTACAACAGCTCCTACATCATTGCCTGGGGCTCCAACGTGCCCCAGACGCGCACACCCGATGCGCACTTCTTGACCGAGGTGCGCTACAAGGGCACCAAGGTCGTATCCATCACGCCCGACTATTCCGAAGTCGCCAAGCTCGGCGACCTCTGGATGCACCCCAAGCAGGGCACCGACGCCGCGGTGGCCATGGCCATGGGCCATGTGATCCTGAACGAGTTCTACTTCAAGGACGGCGGCAAGGGCCGCAGCGCGTACTTCGACGACTACGCCCGCCGCTACACCGACCTGCCGCTCTTGGTGGTGCTCAAGGAAAAGACGCTGCCCGATGGCCGCACGGTGATGGTGCCCGACCGCTATGTGCGCGCCAGCGACTTCCCCGGCCAGCTCGACCAGTCCAACAACCCCGACTGGAAGACGGTGGGCTACGACGAGCTGGGCCAGGTCACGCTGCCCAATGGTTCCATCGGCTTTCGCTGGGGGGCCGACGGCCGCCCCGACCAGGGTCTGTGGAACCTGGAGAACAAAGAAGCACGCACCGGCAACACCGTCAAGCTCAAGCTGTCGGTGATCGAGGACGGCGCGCAGGCCCATGACGTGGCCGACGTCGCCTTCCCGTACTTTGGCGGTGTGGCAACGCCCAATTTCACCGCCAACGAACAAGGTGGCGACGTGATGGTGCGCCGCGTGCCGGTGTCGCACCTGGAGCTGGCCGGGCACGAAGCCCAGGGCCGCGTGATGGTGGCCACTGTGTTCGACCTGCTGGCAGGCAACTACGGCATCGACCGTGGCCTGCCGGGTGAAGAACCTGGTGGCAGCTACGATGCCGACCGCCCCTACACCCCCGCATGGCAAGAGGCCATCACCGGTGTGCCGCGCGAGCAGATCATCACCGTAGCCCGCCAGTTCGCCGACAACGCGCACAAGACCCATGGCAAGTCCATGGTGATCATCGGCGCGGCCATGAACCACTGGTACCACAGTGACATGAACTACCGCGGCATCATCAACATGCTGATGCTGTGCGGCTGTATCGGCCAAAGCGGCGGCGGCTGGGCGCACTATGTGGGCCAGGAAAAGCTGCGGCCCCAGACGGGCTGGACGGCGCTGGCCTTTGCACTGGACTGGATCCGTCCACCGCGCCAGATGAACAGCACGAGCTTCTTCTACGCCCACACCGACCAGTGGCGTTACGAGAAGCTGGGCATGGAGGAAATCCTCTCGCCCCTGGCCGAAAAGAAGTCCTACCACGGCGCGCAGATCGACTACAACGTGCGTGCCGAGCGCATGGGCTGGCTGCCATCGGCTCCCCAGCTCAAGACCAACCCGATGCAGGTGGCCAAAGATGCCGCTGCCAAGGGCATGGATGCCAAGGACTACGTGGTGCAATCGCTCAAGGACGGCAGCCTCACGATGAGCTGCGAAGACCCGGACCACCCTGCCAACTGGCCGCGCAACATGTTCGTGTGGCGCTCCAACATCCTGGGCTCGTCGGGCAAGGGGCACGAATACTTCCTCAAGCACCTGCTGGGCACTACCCACGGCGTGCAGGGCAAAGACTTGGGCAAGGACGAAGCCAAGCCCGAGGAAGTGCAGTGGCACGCCAACGCGCCCGAGGGCAAGCTGGACCTGCTGGTCACGCTCGATTTCCGTATGAGCACCACCTGCCTGTACTCCGACATCGTGCTGCCCACGGCCACCTGGTATGAGAAGAACGACCTCAACACCAGCGACATGCACCCCTTCATCCACCCGCTGTCCACCGCAGTGGACCCTGCATGGCAGGCCAAGAGCGACTGGGAGATCTACAAAGGTTTCGCCAAGGCCGTGAGCGAGGTCAGCGTGGGCCACCTCGGCGTCGAAAAGGACGTGGTGCTCACGCCCATCATGCACGACACCCCCGGTGAAATGGCGCAGCCCTATGGCGTGCGCGACTGGAAGAACGGCGAGTGCGAACTCATCCCCGGCAAGACCGCGCCGCAGGTCACGGTGGTCGAGCGCGACTACCCTAACCTCTACAAGCGCTTCACCGCCCTGGGCCCCTTGATGGACAAGGCAGGCAACGGCGGCAAGGGCATCGGCTGGAACACGCAGACCGAAGTCGGCCAATTGGGCGACCTGAACGGCCGTGTGAAGGAAGAGGGCGTGACGCAAGGCATGCCCCGCATCGTGACCGACATCGACGCCACCGAAGTGGTGATGATGCTGGCGCCCGAAACCAACGGCCACGTGGCCTGCAAGGCCTGGGAGGCCCTGGGCAAGCAAACCGGGCGCGACCACGTGCACCTGGCGCTGCACCGCGAGGACGAAAAGATCCGCTTCCGCGACATCCAGGCGCAACCGCGCAAGATCATCAGCTCGCCCACCTGGTCGGGGCTGGAGAGCGAAAAGGTCAGCTACAACGCCGGCTACACCAACGTGCACGAGTACATCCCATGGCGCACCCTCACGGGCCGCCAGCAGTTCTATCAGGACCACCCGTGGATGCGTGACTTTGGCGAAGGCTTTGTGAGCTACCGCCCACCCGTGCATCTCAAGACGCTGGAAGAAGTGGAAGGCAAGAAGCCCAACGGCAACCGCGAGATCGCGCTGAATTTCATCACGCCGCACCAGAAGTGGGGCATCCACAGCACGTACAGCGACAACCTGATGATGCTCACGCTCAACAGGGGTGGCTCGGTGGTGTGGCTGAGCGAGGACGACGCGAAGGTCGCAGGCATCGTGGACAACGACTGGGTCGAACTCTTCAACGCCAACGGCGCGATTGCAGCCCGTGCGGTGGTGAGCCAGCGTGTGAACCCCGGCATGGTGATGATGTACCACTCGCAAGAGAAGATCATCAACACGCCCGGCTCCGAGATCACCGGAACGCGCGGCGGCATCCACAACTCGGTCACGCGCATTGTGCTCAAGCCCACCCACATGATTGGCGGCTATGCGCAGTTGAGCTACGGCTTCAACTACTACGGAACCATTGGTACAAACCGCGACGAGTTCGTGCTGGTGCGCAAGATGGACCGCGTGGACTGGCTCGACGACGAGCCTGTGTCCAGCACCGCAGCCCACGCCTGAAGTCAAGGAGAAACACGATGAAAATTCGCGCACAAATCGGCATGGTGCTGAACCTGGACAAGTGCATCGGTTGCCACACCTGCTCCGTCACCTGCAAGAACGTCTGGACCAGCCGCCCCGGGGTGGAGTACGCCTGGTTCAACAACGTCGAGACCAAGCCCGGCATCGGCTACCCCAAGGAATGGGAAAACCAGGACAAGTGGAACGGCGGCTGGGTACGCAGCCCGGACGGCTCCATCGCCCCCCGCCAGGGCGGCAAGTGGAAGCTGCTCATGCGCATCTTCGCCAACCCCAACCTGCCGCAGATCGACGACTACTACGAACCTTTCACGTTCGACTACGACCACCTGCAGTCCGCGCCTGAAACGAAGGCCGCACCCACGGCCCGCCCGCGCAGCCTGATCACTGGCAAGCGCATGGAGAAGATCGAGTGGGGCCCGAACTGGGAAGAAATCCTGGGCGGCGAGTTCAGCAAGCGCAGCAAGGACAAGAACTTCGACGATGTGCAAAAGGACATCTACGGTCAGTTCGAGAACACCTTCATGATGTACCTGCCGCGCCTGTGCGAGCACTGCCTGAACCCGGCGTGCGTGGCATCGTGCCCCTCGGGCTCGATCTACAAGCGCGAGGAAGACGGCATCGTGCTGATTGACCAGGACAAGTGCCGCGGCTGGCGCATGTGCGTCTCGGGCTGCCCCTACAAGAAGATCTACTACAACTGGCAATCGGGCAAGGCCGAGAAGTGCATCTTCTGCTACCCGCGCATCGAGGCGGGCCAGCCCACCGTGTGCTCGGAAACCTGCGTGGGCCGCATCCGGTATCTCGGCGTGTTGCTGTACGACGCAGACCGCATCCAGGAAGCCGCCAGCGTGGAGCGCGACCGCGACCTGTACCAGGCGCAGCTCGACATCTTCCTGGACCCGAACGACCCCGATGTGATCCGCCAGGCGCGCATCGACGGCATTCCGGACAGCTGGATGGACGCCGCCCGCAACAGCCCGGTCTACAAGATGGCCGTGCAATGGAAGGTGGCCCTGCCGCTGCACCCCGAGTACCGCACGCTGCCCATGGTCTGGTATGTGCCTCCGCTCTCGCCTATCACGGCCGCAGCCAACGCGGGCCATGTCGGTGTGAATGGCGACATCCCGGATGTGTCGCAGTTGCGCATCCCCGTGCAGTACCTGGCGAACCTGCTGACTGCAGGCGACACAGGCCCCGTGGTGCGGGCGCTGGAGCGCATGCTGGCCATGCGCACCTACCAGCGCGACAAGCATGTGGAGCAGCGCCAGAACCTTGGTGTTCTCAAGCAGGCGGGCCTGTCGATGGCCGAGGTCGAGGAGATGTACCACGTGATGGCGATTGCCAACTACGAGGACCGCTTTGTCATCCCATCGGCCCACCGCGAATATGCCGAAAACGCGTTCGACATCCGCGGTGGTTGCGGCTTCTCGTTTGGCAATGGCTGTTCCGATGGCGCCACCGAGACCAGCATGTTCGGCGGAAAGAAGCCCCGCACGATCCCGATCAAAGCCACGGTCTGAAGCACAGGCAAAGGAATCACCATGTTCAAAAAGAACCCGACCTCCGTGCGCCTGACCCTGCGCGCCCTGGGCTACCTGCTGAGCTACCCCGATGCGCAACTGCGCAGCGTGATGCCGCAGCTCATCGACGCGCTGCAGGTGGAGCAGGCCCTGACCCCCGAGCGCATGGCCGAGCTCGAAGCCGTGTGCCAGCACCTTGCGGCAATCGACCCGCTGGAAGCCGAAGCCCGCTACGTGGACAACTTCGACCGGGGCCGCCAGACCTCGCTGCACCTGTTCGAGCATGTGCACGGCGACTCGCGCGACCGGGGTCCGGCGCTCATCGACCTGCTGCAGACCTACGACAAGGCGGGCCTGAAGTTCGAAGCCGAAGAGCTGCCCGACCACCTGCCCGTGGTGCTGGAGTTCGCCTCCACCCAGCCGGTGGAAGTGGCCAGGGAGTTCCTGGGCGAAATGGCCCACATCCTGAACGCGCTGTTCAGCGCGCTGGTGGCGCGCAACAGCCCCTATGCCAGCGTGATTGCTGCGGTGCTCGAAGTGTCGGGCCAGCGCGTGCAGTCGGTGGCGCTCACGCCCGAGCCGTCCATGGACGAGGCCTGGGCCGAGCCCGAAGCGTTTGGCGGTTGCAGCACCCAGGGCCAGTCCAAGCCCGACCAGCCGCAGCCTCTGCATTTTGTTCGTACCCCCCGCGCCGAGCGGGCACCAGAAGGAGTCTCCGTATGACCGCCTGGCTTGACACCCTGTTGTTTGGCATCTATCCCTATATTTGCCTCGCTGTCTTTTTCATCGGCAGCTGGGCGCGGTTCGACCGCGACCAGTACACCTGGAAAAGCGATTCCTCCCAGCTGCTGCGCACCGGCAGCCTGCGCTGGGGCAGCAACCTGTTCCATGTGGGTGTGTTGTTCCTGTTCTTTGGCCATACCGTGGGCATGCTCACGCCGCACTTCTTGTATGAGCACTTCATCGGCGCAGGCGCCAAGCAGCTCATGGCCATGGTGTCGGGGGGCATTGCAGGCCTGATGGGCTTCGTGGGCCTGTCCCTCCTGCTGCACCGCCGCCTGTCGGATGCGCGTATCCGCGCCACCTCCAAGACCAGCGACATCCTGATCCTGGTGCTGCTGTGGGTGCAACTGGCGCTGGGTCTGGCCACCATTCCACTGTCGGCACAACATCTGGACGGCTCCATGATGATGCGCCTGGCTGAGTGGGGCCAACGCATCGTCACCTTCCGCAGTGGCGCGGTCGACCTGCTGGCCGGTGCGGGATGGATCTTCAAGACGCACATGTTCCTGGGCATGAGCATCTTCCTGATCTTCCCCTTCACCCGCCTGGTGCATGTGTGGAGCGGCTTTGGCACGCTGGCCTATGTGCTGCGCCCCTATCAGGTAGTGCGTGCGCGCCGCCTGAATCTGCCACCCGGCCACATGCAGTCGCAAGACCGCCGTGGCGCTTGATTTCGCATCACAAAAGGAGCACACCATGAGCGGATGTGGAACCGGTAGCTGCGGTTGCGGCACCAGCGCAACCAGCCAGAGCGCCCCCCAAAGCATGCTCTCCCCGGAGCAGACGGCCGCCTACGAGGCGCTCTCCGCCACGGTAGGAGCGACTGCCATGGCAGACTCGCCCGCCATGGCAACCCCTCAGCCCATGGGGCAGGCCCCGGTGGCGCGCATCAACGGCGTGGCATTGAATTCAACGGCCGAGTGGCTGGATGAGGAGGCCCTGCGCCAGCGTGCCTGCACCGAGCTGCTGCGACAGGCGGCCCAGCAAGGCGGCCTGCTGGCGCAGGACGACGTGCCGGGTGTCGAAGGCGCCATCAGCACCGAGGCCTCGAATGCCATCGAGCAGCTGCTGGAGCGCGAGCTGCCCATCCCCGACCCGTCGGAAGAAGCCTGCCGCCGCTACCACGACGCCCACCCTGCGGCACACGCCCATGGCGAGCGGGCC
This sequence comes from Acidovorax sp. GW821-FHT11A03, assembly GCF_058809075.1. Classification (NCBI taxonomy): domain Bacteria; kingdom Pseudomonadati; phylum Pseudomonadota; class Betaproteobacteria; order Burkholderiales; family Comamonadaceae; genus Acidovorax; species Acidovorax sp. GW821-FHT11A03. Next base: position 616,277 of record NZ_JBXASG010000002.1, on the reverse strand, counting down.
CAGCTGCGCCACGTGCTGTTCGCCGTGACGCCGGGCGTGGACGTGAAGCAGCTGCGGCTGCGTGCCGAGGCCATGTTGATCGACCTGCGCTGCGCGGACGATGGTGGCGCGAAGTTTGCCGAGGCGGCTGCGCAGTGGTCCAACTGCCCCAGCGGCCAGCAAGGCGGCGACCTGGGCTGGCTGACCCGCGCCGACTGCGCCCCCGAGTTCGCCCGCGAGGTGTTTGGCAGCGCCGAGATCGGCGTGCTGGCACGCCTGGTGCACAGCCGGTTTGGCCTGCATGTGGTGGAGGTGGTGGCCCGCGACCCGGGGCAGCAGCCGTCGTTCGAGGAAGTGCGCCGGGCCATCGCCCTCGCGCTGCGCCAGCAGGCCTGGGTGAACGCCCTGCGCCAGTACCTGCAGGTGCTGGCGGGCGCGGCCGTGGTGGAAGGCGTGTCGCTGGACGCGGCCGACTCGCCGCTTGTACAGTAGTTGCACCGCACGCCACCCGATTGCCTGCCCATGCCCGACGAGCTGCTTGATCGCCTGCGCCGCTTCCACAACGACGCCTTTCCCCAGTACCGCGAGCAGTTCCAGGCGCTGGTGGACGAAGGGCAGCACCCGACCACCCTGTTCATCGGCTGCTCCGACTCGCGCCTGGTGCCCTATCTGCTCACGGGCGCGGGCCCGGGGGAGCTTTTCCTGGTGCGCAACGTGGGTGCGTTCATCCCGCCGTATGACGGATCTCACGGTCACCATGGCACCACGGCGGCCATCGAGTTCGCGGTGCTCAACCTGCAGGTGCGCCGCATCGTGGTGTGCGGCCACAGTCACTGTGGGGCTATCAAGGCGATGTATGGTGAGGTTTCGCCCGAAGCGCCCAACCTGAACCGCTGGCTGGACCTGGGGCGCGAGGCCCTGCTGCCGATGCAGGCTGGCCCCGAGGTGCTGCGCCGCACCGAGCAGCGCGCGGTGGTGCTGCAGCTCGAACGCCTCATGGAGTACCCCATGGTGCGCAGCCGCGTGCAGTCAGGGCAGATCAGCCTGCACGGCTGGCACTATGTGATCGAGGAAGGAGAAGTCCATGTGTTTGATGTCAAGACGGGCGGTTTTGTGCCGGCCTCGCGGGCGGACAACAGCGGAACCGGTCCTTACCATCCGTACGTGGAGCATGATGGGCAGGTTCTTCTGGACGAGCTTTGACCTTGTCGGGCATGCTCGTGGCAGATCCGCGAGGAATGAGTCCCTCTTGATGGAACGCAAGACCTCACTGGCGTGAAACCCAAATCATCGGCCCCCATGAAACGCGAACCCCAGCCCCCCCTCAAGCCCACCTCGTCCCTGCAGCCCATCAGCCTGGATGTGCTGCGCGAGAAATACCTCAAACCCGGGGAAACCACCGCCGACGAGCTGTACCAGCGCGTGGCGCGGGCCCTGGCCTCGGTCGAAAAACCAGAACTCCGCGAAAAGTACGAAACCCTGTTCCTGGCCAACCTGAAGGCGGGCGCCATCGGGGCGGGCCGCATCATGAGCGCGGCGGGCACCGACATCCAGGCGACGCTCATCAACTGCTTCGTGCAGCCCGTGGGCGATTGCATCCAGGGTGTGGACGACGAGGGTTTCCCGGGCATCTACGAGGCGCTGCGCGAGGCAGCGGAAACCATGCGCCGGGGCGGCGGCGTGGGCTACGACTTCTCGCGCATCCGGCCCAAGGGCGCGCAGGTCAAGGGCACCGCGTCCATGGCCTCGGGGCCGTGCAGCTACATGAACGTGTTCGACCAGTCGTGCTCCACCGTGGAGAGCGCGGGCGCGCGCCGGGGCGCGCAGATGGGTGTGCTGCGCATCGACCACCCGGATGTGCACGAATTCATCACGGCCAAGCGCACGCCGGGGCGCTGGAACAACTTCAATGTGTCGGTGGGGGTGTCCGACGAGTTCATCCATGCCGTGCAGAACAGCGCGCCGTGGGAGCTGGTGCACAAGGCACGCCCCGGCACTGCCCTGCTGGCCCAGGGAGCCCGCCAGCGCGCCGATGGCCAGTGGGTCTACGCCACGGTGCCCGCGCGCGAGCTGTGGGACACGATCATGAAGTCGGCCTATGACTTCGCCGAGCCCGGCATCCTGTTCCTGGGCCGCATCAACGAAGACAACAACCTGCACTATTGCGAAGACATCGCGGCCACCAACCCCTGTGGCGAGCAGCCGCTGCCGTCGTACGGGTGCTGCGACCTCGGCCCCATCATCCTGACCCGCTTTGTGCGCCATCCCTTCGGTTTCGGGGGCGTGGCCGCGTTTGATTTCGATGCGTTCACGAAGGCCGTGGCGCTGCAGGTGCGCGCGCTGGACAACGTGCTCGATGTGACCTACTGGCCGCTTCCGCAGCAGCGCGACGAGGCCATGGACAAGCGGCGCATCGGCGTGGGCTTCACCGGCATGGGCAACACGCTGGCCATGCTGTGCCTGCGCTATGACCTGCCCGAGGGCCGCACCATGGCCGCGCGCATCGCCGAGTGCATGCGCGATGCCGCCTATGCCGCCTCGGTAGACCTGGCGCGCGAGAAAGGGGTGTTCCCCAAGTTCCAGGCCGAGCCCTACCTGTCGGAGGGCACGTTCGCCAGCCGCCTGCCCGATTCGCTCAAGGCCGCCATCCGCCAGCACGGCATCCGCAACAGCCACCTGCTGTCCATCGCCCCCACGGGCACCGTGAGCCTGGCCTTTGCCGACAACGCCTCCAACGGCATCGAGCCTCCTTTCTCGTGGATGTACAAGCGCAAGAAGCGCGAGTCCGACGGCAGCACCTCGGAGTACGCTGTCGAGGACCACGCCTGGCGGCTGTACCGCGAGCTGGGCGGCGATGTGGAGGCGTTGCCGGACTACTTCGTCTCGGCGCTGGCCATGCCGGCTGAAGGCCACATTGCGATGATGGAGGCCGTGCAGCCCTTTGTGGACACGGCTATTTCGAAGACGGTGAACATCCCGGCCGACTATCCCTACGAAGGTTTCAAGGACCTGTACCTGCAGGCCTGGCGCGCCAGGCTCAAGGGCCTGGCCACCTACCGGCCCAATGCCATCCTGGGATCGGTGCTGGAAACCCATGCCGCGCCTGAACCAGCATCTGTAGCACCCCCCGCACCTGCGGTGGACCCCATGCGTACCGTGATCGAAAGCCGCCCCCAAGGCGGCCTTTCGGCCGTGGCCGAAAAGCTCGAATACTGGACGCAGGAAGGCCACAAGACGCTGTACCTCATCGTGTCGTTCCTGCCCGTGCCCACGGGGGTTGGCAACGGTACGGTGGACCGCGCCATCGAGTTCTTCATGCCCGTGGGCCAGAGCGGTGAATCGCAGCAGTGGATCACCTCCAGCATGCGCATGCTGTCGCTGGCGGCGCGCGGCGGCTTCCTGGAGCGGGCGCTGTCCGACATGCGCAAGGTGGCCTGGGACCGGGGCCCGGTGCGCCTGGGGCAGCACCGCAAGGACGATGGCACCCTGGTGCCCATGTGGCACGACTCCGAAGTGGCGGCCATGGCCTATGCCATCCAGAACATCCTGGCGCGCCGCGTGGCCGACCCCGTGCAGCAGCAGCTGCCCCTGGACGAACCCGCGCCGCCGCCGGTGGCCGTGCCGCAGGCCATGGCGGGCAAGAAGTGCAGCGAATGCGGCGCCCACGCCGTGATCCGCAAGGACGGTTGCGACTACTGCACGCAGTGTGGACACCTGGGGACCTGTGGGTGACCTCCCGGCCGGTCATTCCCGTGCGCCCCGCGGCGGGAAAACCATCGCCTGAGGTGCTGGCCGCGCTGGACACGCGGTGGCGCTGGCGCTACCTCATGCTGGCACCGCACCGGCTGGGTTTCTTCCTGGCCATGGTGGTGCTGGTGGCGTCGGGGGGATGGTGGGCGCTGGTGCAGGTGGCCAGGTCCACCGGCTGGTGGGGCCTTTACTATGCGCTGTCCCCCACGCTCGTGCATTCGGTCGTGATGGCATTCGGCTTCATCCCGCTGTTCTTTGCGGGTTTCCTGTTCACGGCCGGCCCCAAATGGCTCGGGGTGGCGCCCCTGCCGGCGCAGGCGTTGCGCGCACCCCTGGTGGCGCAGGCCGCGGGCTGGCTGCTGTGGCTGGCGGGCGCGCATTGGCGGATTGGCGCGGCCCTCGCGGGGCTGGCGCTGGCGGCCGTTGGCCTGGTGTGGATGTCGGCGCTGTTCTGGGGCCGTGTGCGCCAGAGCCAGGCGCAGGACCAATTGCATGCGCGTGTCGTCGCGGGCGCCTGCGCGCTGGGCTGCCTCAGCCTCGCGGGCCTGTGGCTGAGCCTTGCCGTGGGAACACATGCGCTCGCCCGCGCCTGGGTGTTCACCGGCCTGTGGGGGTTTGTCGTCGTGGTCTACGTCACGGTGGCGCACCGCATGATCCCCTTCTTCACCTCCAGCGCCATGCCCATGGTGCAGGCGTGGCGGCCCTTCTGGGTGCTGTGGCTCATGCTCGCCGCCGCGCTGCTGCAGGTGCTCGCCGCCTGGCTGGAGTGGGCCGGGCTGCCCGCCACCCGGGCGGGGCCCGCCTGGACGCTGGTGCACGGCACGCTGCAGCTGGTGGTGGGGGGCGTGCTGGTCTGGCTGGCCTGCGTATGGGGGCTGGTGCAAAGCCTCAGAAACCGGCTGCTGGCGATGCTGCACATCGGATTTCTGTGGCTGGGGCTGGCTTTCGTGCTCGGAGGCCTGTCGCAGTGGCTGGCCTGGGGCTTTGGCCTGGGAACGCTGGGCCTGGGCGCGCTGCACGCGCTGACCATGGGCTGCCTGGCGTCGCTGATGCTGGCCATGGTGACGCGGGTGTCGTGCGGGCACAGTGGCCGGGCGCTGGTCGCCGACCGCATCGCGTGGTCGCTGTTCTGGCTGCTGCAGGCGGCCACGGTGCTGCGCATCGCGTCGGCGGTGCCGGGTGTTTTCGGTATCGCGTGGGCCTGGCTGCTGCCGCTGGCAGCGTGCCTGTGGGCCGTCACCATGGGCATGTGGGGCCTCCGGCTGGGCCGGTGGTATGGCCGGGTGCGGGCCGATGGCCGTCCGGGCTGAAGCACCTTTTCAAGGATATTCCATGGCTGTCATTCCCTGGCCTTTGAACCACACGCCCCGGCCCGCGCCCCCTGCGGCGCATGGCGCTGCACGCGCGGCCGCCGCGCCGGAGGATGTCGCCGCCATGGCCGCGGCGCTGATCCAGTCGCGCCAGACCATCCTGCCCAAGCGGCTGGCCGCCCCGGGGCCGAGTGCCCTGGAACTGGCGCAGATCCTCAACGCCGCGTCCCACGCACCGGACCACGGCCAGCTGGTGCCGTGGCGCTTCGTGCTGGTGCCCGAGGCAGCGCGCCCGGCGCTGGCCGATGTGTTTGCCCAGGCCCTGCGCGAGCGCGATCCCGCAGCCACGCTGGCGCAGGCCGAGCAGGCGCGCGAGAAGGCCTACCGGGCACCGGTGCTGATGCTGGTGGTGGTGAACGGGCAATGCGGCGACCCCGGCATCGACCTGTCTGAGCGCCTGGTTTCCGCGGGATGCGCGGTGCAGAACATGCTGCTCATGGCCACCGCGCAGGGGTATGGGTCGGCGCTCACGAGCGGCAAGGCCCTCACGTCGGGCGGGCTGCGGGGGCTGTTCCAGCTGGCTGCCTGGGAGCAGGCGCTGTGTTTTGTCAGCATCGGGACCGTGCAGTCGCGCAAGGCCGCGCGTGCCCGGCCCGCGGCGGACAGCTATGTGAGCACGCTCGACGCGCAGCAGGGCGTGGTGCTGCCCGGCTTCTGAAGCGGGGCGCGCCCCCGGCGATTCCTTTCATTTCATTTCATAGAAACCTTCATGGACATTTCCAGTTTTGACGACCTGCTGCAGGCTGCGCGCCTGCAGCCCGAGCCCCAGCGCCTCCTGTTCGTGTTTGCCGCGGTGGAGCTGCCGGACGACGCCAGCCCGGCCCAGCGTGCCCGCTTCGAAGCGGGGCAGGGCGGAGCCCTGGTGCCACTGATGTGCGTGGACAAGGCGCCGCAGGAGCTGCCTTCGTTCAGTGCGCTGGTGGAAGAGGCCAGCCAGTTCAGCGCCCCGGGCCATGACTGGGCCATGGTGTTCGCAGCAGCCCTGTCGGGCACGCTGGACAAGGCACCCACCAGTGCGGATGCCCAGGCGCCCCTGCAACGCATGGTCGATGCGATCAAGGGCGGGGCCCATGGGGCGTATATACCCTTCGACCGGCAGGGACAGCCCGTCCGGTTCGGTTGAGGCGCAGATGGCCTCGCCTGCCCCATCCGCCCGCCATATCCCCGGTTTCAGCGCGCCGGCCGTCGGGTTCGAGCAACCCTTCGCCATGCTGGAGGCCTGCCATGAGCGCGTGCAGCGTTCGCTGGCCTTGCTGGGCCGCCTGCGCGCCCATGTGCGCCTGCAGGGTGCCGACGAGAGAGCCCGCCAGGCGGCGCGCGACGTGCTGCGGTATTTCGACATCGCCGCACCGCTGCACCATGAAGACGAGGAACTCCACGTCTTCCCGCTGCTGCTCGCCCAGGCCGAGCCCGGGGTCCAGGCGCTGGTGCGCAGCCTGCAGGACGACCATGTCCGCATGGTGGCGGACTGGGCTGCAGCACGGGTTGCGCTGCAGGCGCTGGAACAAGGAGCCATCCAGGGATTCGCGGAATCGGAGGAGGCGCTCCTTGATCGATTTGCGGACCGCTATGCAGGCCATATCCGCCGCGAGGAGCAGGAAGCCTACCCGGCGGCGCTGCACCTGCTGGAGCCCGCTGCGCTGGACGGGATGGGACGGGAGATGGCGCGCCGCCGCGGTGCTGCCTGACACGGTGGTGCCCTCTGCAGCGCCCCCGTGTGCCGTGATTGAGCCGGGTGCCGCAGTACCCGTGTTCCGGAGCGGTTGACTAGACGGAGCGCGCGGAGCCTTGTCCCCGGAGCCTCTCAGGTCCAGAGGCCGATGGCACCCGGGTGGAGGGCGGACCGGGACTGGAGCCGTGCAGGTGTTTACCATCACGGGATGTCACTCTCTCATCTGCACCGGGACGCAACTTGACCGACGCAAAGAAACCCCATTTTGGCCAGCCCTTCAAGGTGGGATCCCTATCTTCCACACTGCCTGGTTTCAAGTTCGGAATCAACTACGGCACGGGCCTGGTATCAGGCAATAGAGTCGCCGCTGAGCCAGCCCTCCCCGATGACGCGACAGCCTGCAACACGCGGGGAAATGACTGGCTGCTGTCCAACCGGACCGCCGACGCCATTCGTGCCTACGACCGGGCCATCGCACTCAAGCCCGACTACGTTGATCCGTACTTCAACCGCGGCAACGCCCTGCTGCGCCTGCAGCGCGATGAAGAGGCGTTGGCCTCATTCGACCAGGCCATCGCGCTTTCGCCAGGGTTGGTGCTGGCGCACTACAACCGCGGAACCGTCCTGCAAACGCTGGGCCGGTTGCCGGAGGCCATGGAAAGCTACCGCCGCGTGCTGGCGATGGAGCCCGGGAATGCGCAGGCGCGTTTCAACCTGGGCTGCGTGCATCTGCAGATGAAGCAGTTTGGAGAAGTCCTGGATTGCATGGATCAGGTGATCGAGCGTGCACCATATATCCCTGAGGCTCACCACAATCGGGGCACGGCTTTACTGAGACTGGACCGGTATGCAGAATCGGTCGCAGCCTTCAGTAGGGCGCTGGAGCTCAAGCCGCAGTCCGCCGAGGCATATAACAATCGTGGAGAGGCACATCTGCAGCTCCGGGACTTCGAGCTGGCGATGGGGGATATCAGCCGTGCCATCGGGCTTCGTCCGCAGCAAGGTGAGTCCAGGTTTCTCATGGGGCGGCTCCTGCGGGAGGTCAAGCGGTACGACGAAGCATTGCAGCAGCTGTACCTGGCCCAGCGTTTAGTGGGCGCGATACCGATGCTTTCCTGCGAAATCGTCTCCGCCAAGGTGCATGGGTGTATCTGGCAGAACCTGCAGGAAGAGATTGGCGAGCTTCAGCAGGAAGTCCGTGCACAAAGACCTGCGCTGGCGCCATTTGTCGCCCTTTCTCTGTGCGACGATCCCGCTCTTCATAAGGAAGCGGCAAGCCTTTTTGGACTGCACAGCTTGCTGGCCGCCGATCTTCTTGGTGCCATTGGTCCCCGGACAGGCGACGGCAAGATTCGTGTCGGCTACTACTCGGCAGATTTTCGCAATCATCCGATCGCACATCTCATTGTGGAGCTGCTTGAAGTGCACAGCCGTGATCGCTTCGAGTGGTTCGCTTTTTCTGTAGGCCCCGATGTCCAGGACGAGATGCGCCAGCGTGTGGAAGGTGCCGTTGACCATTTCCTGGACGTGCGGGAGCGTAGCGACATCGAGATCGCTCGCCTGTCGCGGGAGTTGGGGATCGACATCGCCATTGATTTGATGGGTTTCACGCAGCAGAGCCGTTTCGGTTGCTTTTCCTATCGGTGTGCGCCTGTCCAGGTCAACTATCTCGGGTACCCTGGCACCACGGGCGTGAGCTATATGGACTATGTGATCGCTGACAAGATAGTGGTTCCTCCCAAGTCCCAGGCCCACTTTACCGAGAAGGTGGTCTATATGCCCCATAGCTACCAAGTCAACGATTCTCAACGCAGGATTGCCGCGCCGTCCTTCTCGCGGGAGGAACTGGGCTTGCCGACCACGGGCTTTGTCTTTTGCTGCTTCAACAACAACTTCAAGATCATGCCGTCGACCTTTGATGGCTGGATGCGTATCCTCCACGCCACCGAGGGTAGTGTCCTGTGGTTGTTCGAGGACAACCCCATTGCCGCGCGGAACTTGCAGCGCGAGGCGCGGATCCGGGGAATTTCCGCAGAGCGCCTGGTGTTTGCGCCGCGCATGCCCATGGAACAGCATCTGGCGCGCCAGCGGCTGGCGGACCTGTTCCTGGACACCCTGCCCTACAACGCGCACACCACCGCCAGCGATGCTTTGTGGGCGGGGTTGCCGGTGTTGACATGCATGGGCGAGTCATTCGCGAGCCGCGTGGCTGCCAGTCTCTTGTGTGCCGTGGGACTGCCGGAACTCATCACGCAGACCCAGGCCGATTTCGAGGCGCGAGCGATTGAGCTGGCCCGTGACCCCTCGCAGCTTGGGCGGATTCGCGGCAAACTGCGCAGGGAGGGCCCTGTGTCGCCGCTGTTCGATGCCAGGCTCTTCGCACGCCATGTGGAGTCGGCATACACCACCATGTACGACCGCTTGTGCCAGGGTTTGCCTCCTGATGTGATCGAGGTGTGATGCTCCCTCCTTGGCAGCCCCGAGCACCGGTGGCTGGCGCCGTCACGGGTGCGTACGCAGCGCGTGCCAATTCCACAACTTTGCTCTGACTCGAAAAATGAATCTCACCCTGTTCGGAACCGGTTATGTGGGGCTTGTCACCGGGGTGTGCCTTGCGGAACTGGGCAATGATGTCCTGTGCATCGACACGGATGCCGACAAGATTGCAGCCCTTCAGCGCGGAGAAGTGCCCATCTACGAGCCCGGGTTGCAGGAGCTGGTCGTCAGCAACTCCCGCGCGGGCCGGCTGGGGTTCTCCACCGACATGGCGCGCGGAGTGGCCCACGGTGATGTCCAGTTCATCGCGGTGGGCACTCCTTCTGCGGGGGACGGCAGTGCGGATCTGCGCCATGTATTCGATGTGGCTGGTGCCATTGCCACGCACATGACGGGCTTCAAGGTCATCGTCAACAAGTCGACGGTGCCCGTCGGTACGGGTGAAGCGGTGCACCGTGCTGTCGCTGCCACGCTGGCGCGACGCGGGGAAGGCGCGGACCCGGCCCCTGGCTACGCCGTGGTGTCCAATCCAGAATTCCTCAAGGAAGGCAGCGCGATCGAGGACTTCATGCGGCCCGACCGCATCATTCTCGGCTGCGGCGACACGCCGCAGGAGCTGCGGGCCGGCAACCTCATGCGTGAGTTGTACCGCCCGTTCGGGCATGGCCACGACCGCGTCATCTGCATGGACCGGCGCAGTGCCGAGTTCACCAAGTATGCGGCGAACGCCATGCTGGCCACGCGCATCAGTTTCATGAACGAGATGGCCAACCTGGCCGACCGGCTGGGTGTGGACATCGAACCCGTGCGCGTTGGTATCGGCGCGGATCCGCGCATTGGTGAGAGCTTTCTTTACCCGGGCGTGGGCTATGGCGGCAGCTGCTTTCCCAAGGATGTGACTGCGTTGCAGCGCATGGGCGAGGAGGTCGGGCTGCCGCTGCGATTGCTCGCGGCGGTGGCACAGGTCAACGATGGACAGAAGCGGCTGCTGGTGGACAAGCTCGCCCAGCGGCTCGGACCGGATCTTTCCGGCCGTCGGCTGGCGGTGTGGGGGCTTGCCTTCAAGCCCAATACCGATGACATGCGCGAGGCTTCCAGCCGGGTGCTGGTCCGTGAATTGCTGGAGCGTGGGGCGGTGCTTCGGGTCTTCGATCCGGTGGCCATGCAGGAGGCCCGCCGTTGCCTGGAGGAGGATCTGCACGACCGGCCCGAACTGCTCGAGCACATCAGCTATGCCCAGGATCCCATTGACGCCGCGCGCGGTGCAGACGCCTTGCTGATCGTGACCGAATGGCAGGTGTTTCGCAGTCCCAATTTCGATGCCCTGCGGGCGGCCCTGCGGCAGCCCCTTGTCGTGGACGGGCGCAATCTGTACGAGCCGCGCTCCATGCGGGCCCTGGGGTTCGACTATCTGACCGTGGGCCGCAGCGCTGCGGATGCACTCGGGGCCATGGCAGCATGACGACGGAAAAAAAAATCCTGGTCACGGGAGGCGCTGGCTTTCTTGGCTCCCATCTGTGCGAGCGCCTGCTGAAGGATGGCCATGCGGTGCTGTGCGTGGACGACTTCTCCACCGGCTTGGAAAAGAACATCGCCCACCTCCTGGCCTCGCCGCGGTTTCGTGTGCTTTGCCACGACGTCGTCCAGGCCCTGGATGCCGAAGTGGACGAGATCTACAACCTGGCCTGCCCCGCGTCGCCCGTGCACTACCAGTCCGATCCGCTGCGGACCCTGCGCACCAGCGTGCTGGGTGCCATGAATCTGCTGGAGCTGGCCCGCAAGTGCCATGCCGTGATTCTTCAGGCCTCGACGAGCGAGGTGTATGGCGACCCCGGCGTGCATCCGCAGCCAGAGTCCTATTGGGGCAACGTCAATCCCATCGGGGTGCGGGCCTGCTACGACGAGGGCAAGCGCTGCGCGGAGACCCTGTTCTTCGACTACCGGCGCCAGCATGGCGTGCGCACCAAGGTCGTGCGGTTGTTCAATACCTATGGCCCGCGCATGCGTCCGGATGACGGCCGGGTGGTCTCCAACTTCATCGTCCAGGCGCTGCGTGGGGCGGATCTGACCGTTTACGGGGCGGGGACGCAGACCCGCAGCTTCTGCTACGTGGATGACCTCGTGGAAGCCCTGGTGCGCATGATGGCCACGCCGGACGAGGTGGCGGGACCGGTCAATCTGGGCAATCCAGGGGAGTTCACCGTCCTGGAACTCGCGCAGAAAATCCTCGCAGGGACGGGCTCGTCCGCGCGGATCACCTACCACCCGCTCCCGGGAGACGATCCCCGGCAGCGGCAGCCCGACATTTCGCTGGCGCGCCAGCTGCTGGGGGGGTGGGCCCCCCGCGTCGACATTGACGCGGGCTTGCGCCGGACCATTGCCTATTTCAAGGAGGCGGACGCCGGCTGAGCCCCGGGAGGCGGAGCCAGCGCGTGCCTGGCATCCGCCCCCGCTGTGCCATTCCGCGATGCCCCCCGTTCCATTTGGAACATGTCGAGGGGCAGGAGGTGCGGGTATGGTGCCCGCCGGGGTTTGGTCCTTTCCGATGCCGATATCGAGCCCCCGTTGCCATGAATCTGTTTCTTCGTATCCTCCTGACCCTGTTGCTCGCTCTGGCTTGCGCGATCGGCTGCGCAGCCCTTCACACCCCGCTGCCCTGGATGATCGGCCCGCTGCTGGCCACTTCGGTGGTGTCCATCGCTGGCGGGCCCACGGAAAGCTGGGGGCCCTTGCGCAATGCGGGGCAGTGGACCATTGGCGCCGCCTTGGGCCTGTACTTCACGCCCCAGGTCGTGGGACTGATTGGCGGGCTCTGGTGGGCCATCGCGCTGGGCATTGTGTGGGCGCTGTTCCTGGGCTGGCTGTTCGGCGCCTGGCTGTACCGGGTGCATGCGCCGCGCATGCACGGGGTGCCTGCGCCGATGCTGCGGGCCACGAGCTACTTCTCGGGGGCCATCGGTGCGGCATCCGAAATGACCCTGCTGTCCGAACGCGAGAACGCCCGCACCGACCTCGTGGCGGCCAGCCACAGCCTGCGGTTGCTGATCGTCACGGTCACGATCCCTTTCGCGCTGCAATGGAGCGGACTGCATGGCCTGGATATCCTGCCGCCCACGGCCCGGGTGGTGAGCGCACCCGGTCTGGCGCTGATGGCGCTGCTGACGGGGGCCGGAGCCCTGCTGATGGACAGGCTGGGCCGGGCGAACCCGTGGTTCATGGGCGCGATGCTGGTGTCCATGGGGCTCACCATGGCAGGCATCACCCTGTCCGCCGTGCCCCAGGCGATGGTGAATGCGGCGCAACTGGTCATCGGCGTGAGCCTGGGGGTCCGCTTTCGTGCGGATTTTCTGCACACGGCGCCGCGCTGGCTCGTGTCGGTGGCGGTGGGCACCCTGGTGCTCATGGGGGTGTGCGCGTTGTTCGCGGCCTCGCTGGCCTGGGCGACAGGTCTGCCCTGGGTCACCCTGCTGCTGGGGACCTCGCCCGGAGGCATCACCGAGATGGCCATCACCGCCAAGGTGCTGCAGCTGGGCGTGCCGGTCGTCACGGCGTTCCAGGTGTGCCGGCTGATCGCGGTGCTGATGCTGGTGGACCCGCTGTACCGGCGGATCTACCCCGCCACCGTGGCCTGAACAGCGGCGGGCGCGTCACAATCCCACCTTTGTTGACGCTGATGGATTGTCCTGGCGACGGTCTGTGAGCGTTTCCATCCGCTGCACATCCCAGACCATGAGCATTCATTACAACTTCGGCGTACGCCCTCCCCAAGCAACGAAAGCCCAGCTAGCCGCCTGGCTGGAGCAAGCCATGCAAGCGCACCAGCAGGGACGCATTGCGCAGGCCAACCAGCTCTACAACACCATTTTGAAGAATGATCCAAAAAACGTTGGCGCCCTGCACATGCAGGGGGTGCTGGCGTACCAGGCGGGTCACCTGCAGATGGCGGTCGATCTGATCGGCCAGGCGATCAAGCTGGCTCCGGAGGATGCTGCGCCCCATGTCAATCGCGGGCTGGCCTTGGGGGCTTTGAAACGCCATGACGAGGCGCTGGCGCACTTTGAGCGGGCCATCGGCCTTCAGCCGGCGTTTGCTGCAGCGTATGTCAACCGAGGTATTACGCTGAACACGTTGTCCCGCCCGCTGGAGGCGGTGGGAAGCTACGACCAGGCAATTGCCCTTCAACCTCAGCTGGCAGCGGCGTACAACAACAAAGGCAATGCTCTGCGCCAGCTCGAACGTCTGGAGAATGCGCTGGAGTGTTACCAGCAGGCTTTTGCGTTGGACCCGCAGGACGTGGACGCCTGCCAGAATATGGGCGTACTCCATGCCAACGCAGGTCGGCAGGACGAGGCATTGCAGTGCTTTGATCAGGTCATCTTCTTGCGGCCAGAGCATGCGGAGGCGCACAATGCCAAGGGGGCGATTTTGGCGGAGCGGGAACAGTGGGGCCCCGCGATAAAGCACTTTGAAGCGGCCATCCGCGCCGATGACAAGCTGTTCCAGGCGCACAAAAACCTTGGGTTGGCGCAGCGCTGTCTCTTTCAGTTTCCGAATGCGGTGCGGTCCTTTCAAAAGGCAGCCCAGCTGAGCCCCGACGATGTGGAAATTCTGTCGTATGTGGCCCTGTCGCTGCTGGACGCGGGGCGCGACGTGGAAGCACTGGCCGCCTACGATCATGCGATCCGGTTGGCGCCCAAGAATCCCGATCTGTACTACAACCGCGCCGTTCTGCACTTCAGGGCCAACCGATGGCCGCAAGCCACTGCCGACTATGTGGCGGCGTATGAACTGAGGCCAGACATCAAGCATCTGCTGGGCTATCTGGCCTACAGCCGGCTCAAGGCCGGCGACTGGATGAACCTGTCAGACGATCTGGCGTTGTGTGAGCGGAGCATTCGGGACGGCGAATTGGGCGTGACGCCTTTCATTGCCCTTTCGCTGTTTGATGCGCCCGAACTGCACAAGCAAGTCGCGCAAACGTCCGTCAAGCAGGAGTTTCCCGCGTCCGAGGTGCTGGGGCCCAGCATGGGTCGTACTGCGGGCGAAAAGATTCGCGTTGGATACTATTCTGCGGATTTTCATACCCATGCTACCGCCTACTTGATGGCCGAGCTGTTCGAAGCCCACGACCGGGAGTGCTTCGAGTGGATTGCGTTTTCGTTCGGCACCCATGCGAACGATGACATGCGGGCACGCTTGGCTGCAAGCTTTGACCGGTTCATCGATGTGAGTGAAAAAACCGACATAGAGATCGCTCGGCTGTCGCGTGAGCTGGGCGTTGACGTTGCGATCGACCTCAAGGGCTTCACCACCGATACCCGCTTCGGCATTTTTTCCTACCGGTGCGCGCCCGTCCAGGTCAGTTACCTGGGCTATCCCGGAACCACGGGGGCTGGCTACATGGACTATGTGATTGCGGACAAAGTGGTGGTGCCGCCAGAGGCACAAATTCACTTTACCGAAAAATTGGTGTACATGCCGCACAGCTACCAAGTCAATGATTCGCAGCGCACGATCAGTGACCGGGTATTCACGCGGCACGAGCTGGGGCTTCCCACCACCGGATTTGTCTTCTGCTGTTTCAACAACAACTACAAGATCATGCCGGCCGTCTTCGACAGCTGGATGCGCATTCTCCACGCCACACCTGGCAGCGTGCTGTGGCTCTTTGAGGACAACTCCATCATCCCGGGCAACTTGCGGCGCGAGGCGCAGGCCCGGGGAATCGCTGGCGACAGGCTGGTGTTTGCGCAACGCATGCCTCTCGAATTGCACTTGGCGCGCCACCGGTTGGCCGATTTGTTCCTGGATACGCTGCCGGTCAACGCCCATACCACTGCAAGCGATGCCTTGTGGGCGGGCGTGCCGGTGCTCACACGCCTTGGGGAGTCATTTGCAGCCCGCGTGGCGGCAAGCCTGCTGCATGCGGTGGGCCTGCCCGAACTGGTGACGCGAAGCACCGCAGAGTACGAAACCTTGGCGATTCAGCTCGCGACAGACCCCGCAAGGCTTGCGTCGCTGCGCGACCAGCTCCAGTCGCAAAAAGCCCGGTCTCCGCTGTTCAACGGCCGACAATTCGCGCGAGACATCGAAGCCGCGTATGTGGCAATGCACGAGCGGCATACAAAGGGCCTGCCGCCCGAGGTGATCGAGGTTTAGGACGTGCCAGGACGGCCATAGGGCGGGTATTGATCAATTCGGGCCAGTGCGAACCTGCGAAGGCGGCAGGGCCCCAGGGGTTCAGTGCACCACCACCGGGTTCTGCGCCAGCCCCGCATAACGGTCCAGCGCGTCTTCCACTTCTTCCTGTGTGGGGGTGTCGCGCTGCCAGGCCAGGATCTGCTCCTGGAACATCTCGGCCCAGGAGCCGTCCAGGTACACCTCTTTGCCCGAACGCTTGTCCACGATTTCAAAGCCATGGCGTGCGAGCTGGGGAACGGCGGGGGCGGTGTCGTTGAGCGCCTGGGTGCTCTTTTTCTCCACGGCGTCGGGCAGCATGTGGACCACCACGAAGGATTCTGAGTCGTAGAGCATGTGCATCGTGTTCCCCTTGTCGATATAGATGTCAGATGACAGCGGGTTCGCAGAGTTCAAGGCCCAAGGCAGCTTCCGGGAAACGCTGGCAAGGTCGTAACGCCTTGTCCTACGGATCGGTGATCAGGGGGAAGCCCGCTCTGGGCTTGGCTCTCTGCTGCGTTCCAGTATTTCATGAAAAAGCGGTGCGGCCGGGCTTCCGGGGGTTTTTTACCGGTCCGGAGCTCGGGTGGCGCTCGGGCGCAACACTTTGATGCAGGAGTGGGCGCCGCAGCCGCCTGCTGTGCCGTCTTCCCTCTTGCGCAGACCAGTTTCAACCGGCCTGCCGCGACCACGCCTCACGGCGCGCCACTGCTGCGCAGCAGCAGGTCGGCGAAGTCGCCGTTGGCCTGGGTCAGCTTGATGCGCACGGGCAGGTAGTTGAGGGCGGGGGCGACCCAGAGCTCGGCCTTCTGGTCGTAGTCCTTGCGGGGCAGGCGCAGCAGCTTCAGCGCGGGGGTGGGGCCGGCGGGCAGGTCCAGGGTTTCGGGGCCTTCGACGGTGAAGGTCCAGCGGTCTGCGGTACGGGCGCTCACGGTGGTGATGGTGACCTGCGTGCCGGGCACGAAGCGGCCCGGGTCGGCCGCCAGCATGGCACCCAGCTGGATGAACAGGCTCAGCCTGTCCTGTGCGCCCGGGCCGACGGCGGCCTCGGGTGTGTTGGCGCTGAAGGTCACCCGGCCCTTGGCATGGTCGAAATGCGCGGCCTGCTCGCTGCGGGATTTGTCGGAAAACTTCTCGGGCAGCAGACCCTGGGCCGTGATGGCGCCCACGCTGCGCTGTATGCGGCTGCCCACCAGGAAGGCGCTGACCTCCTGGCGCGCTTCGTAGCGGGTGCCGTCGTGCTGCCAGAGTAGCTCGGCGCGGGCGTTGTACGCGAACTTCTTGGCCTGCCCGCTCACGTCGAACGCCAGCCGCGTGGGGGCCGGAATGCGCACGGGCGGCGGCGGGGCACCCGCGCTGCGCGCTGTGCCGGAGCCCGGGGGCGCGATGTCGATTCCGGCGATGGTGTTGGTGGTGGTGGTTTCTTCCGCAGGCGGTGCCGAAGCTGCTGGTGCCGGTGCCTCGGCCTGGGGGGTGGATGCCGGGGTGGCCGCGTCTGGCGTGGCAACGTCGGCGGCTGGCGCGGCGGTGGTGGCGTTTGCGCTGGCCTCTGCACCCGCCACCTGCACGGAGGCCCCGGGCGCCGCAACCGGCGGATCTGCCGCGGCCGGGGAGGGGACGGGCGGCGCAGGTTTCCTGCGCACCACGGGCTTGGCCGCAGGCGGCGTTGGCGTGGGCGCGGCCACTGGAGCCGCGGTGGGGGCGGGCGCGGGCGGCGGGGCTGCCACGCTGCGCGTGCTGAAGACGCGGCCCGCCGCTGGCTGCTGGGGGCTGTCCCACGCCAGGGGCACCCCTGTCAGCACCAGCCAGTGCAGGGCCAGTACCAGGGCGGTGATGAGAACCAGGGCGCGCCGTGGCATCTACAGCGATGCGTGCAGGGGGGGGCGTCAGGCGCTGCCGGCGCCCAGGTCGCTCGACAGCTGGGCGGCGGCCGCGCGCAGCGGAACGTCGATGGCGCCGTCCCATTCCGGGTCGAAGGTGGCGATGGAGCCCAGCGTGGTGATGCCCAGCTCCAGATGGCCGTCCGCGTCGAACACCGGTGCGCAGAACGCCACGATGCCGGGCAGAAGGGTGTCCACCACGCGGGCCGCGCCGCGCGTGCGCACCTCCGCCAGCAGTGCGTTCACCTCGGCCATGGTGGAGGGCAGGTCGGTGCGCCGCATCTTCACGGCGCGGGCCAGCTCGTCCTTGAGCAGCGGAGCCACCACATCGGGCGCCATGTGCGCCGCAAAGCAGCGGCCGGTGGCGGACGAGAGCAGCGGCATCACGTCGCCCAGGCGCAGGTTGGCGGTCACGGCCTGGGGCGATTCCTCCCAGTGCACGATGGTCGGGCCGTGGTTGCCCCACACGGCCAGCGCCAAGGTGTGGCCGATGCTTTCCATGAGTTCGGGCATGCGCTCGCGCGCCAGGCGCACGGCATCGAGCCGGGCCAGCGAGGCCAGCCCCAGCTTGAGGGCGGCGGGCCCCAGGTCGTAGCGCGCGGTGCGGCTGTCCTGCGTGACCAGGCCCAGGCGCTGAAAGCTCACCAGATACCGGTGCGCCTTGGCCGCGCTCATGCCGGCCGAGGCCGCCACATCCTTGAGCATCAGCGGTCCGCGCGAGCGTGTCAGCCCCTCCAGCAGGGCAAAACCCACCTCGACCGATTGAATTCCTGCACGTTCTTTGTCCATGTGCACTAAAATTTGCGAGTTTTGTTTAGTTAAATCAATTTACCCAAGCGTAATTCGTGCTGGGTGAAGACTTTCAACCCCTTGAGACAAAGGTCCTGCCACCATGAAACTCGCTACCTACAAAGACGGCTCGCGCGACGGCCAACTGGTTGTCGTCTCCCGCGACCTGGGCACAGCCCATTATGCGACCGGCATTGCCAGCAAGCTCCAGCAGGTGCTGGATGACTGGGGCTTTCTGTCGCCCCAGCTGCAGGACCTGTACGACCAGCTCAACAGCGGCCGCGCGCGCCACGCCTTTCCCTTCGACCCCGCCCAGTGCATGGCCCCGCTGCCCCGCGCCTACCAGTGGGCGGACGGTTCGGCCTACATCAACCACGTCGAACTGGTGCGAAAAGCGCGCAACTCCGAGGTGCCCGAAAGCTTCTACACCGACCCGCTGATGTACCAGGGCGGCAGCGACGACTTCATCGGCCCCTGCGATGAGGTGGTGGTGCCCAGCGAGGCCATGGGCATCGACTTCGAGGCCGAGATCGCCGTGGTGACCGGCGACGTGAAGATGGGCGCCACCGCCGACCAGGCGCTGGACGGCATCCGCCTGGTGATGATCGCCAACGACGTGAGCCTGCGCAACCTGATCCCGGCCGAGCTGGCCAAGGGTTTTGGTTTCTTCCAGAGCAAGCCCGCCACCGCGTTCGGCCCCGTGGCCGTGACGCTGGACGAGCTGGGCGACGCCTGGGACCACGGCCGCGTGAACCTCACGGTGCAGTCCACCTGGAACGGCCGCAAGGTCGGCATGTGCGACGCCGGCCCCGAGATGACTTTTCACTTCGGCCAGCTGATCGCCCACGTGGCCAAGACGCGCAACCTGCGCGCCGGTTCCATCATCGGCAGCGGCACCGTGAGCAACAAGGGCGTGACCGACGCCAGCGGCCGTACCGAATGGCCCAAGGGCTACAGTTGCATCGCCGAAAAGCGCTGCATCGAGACCATCCAGGACGGCAAACCCAGCACCGAGTTCATGAAGTTCGGCGACACCATCCGCATCGAGGTCAAGGGCAAGGACGGCGCCAGCATCTTCGGCGCGATCGACCAGACCATTGCAGCCCCCTGAGTCGCCTTCGGGGCCTTCCCCTTCAGGGGGACGCCACCAGTGGCCTGGCGGAGCCAGTTCCACGGTGGCACTGGCCTGAGGATGTGCCCGTTTCATGCGCCGTGCGCTGAACGTGTGGTATAGAGATTTTTAAGCCAAAATGGCCTCTAGCGCTTGATATATAAGCGCAAGCAGCTATCAATTGAATAGTAAAAGGAGACAGCCCCATGCACCGCAGAACCCTCTTGACCGCCCTGGCCGCCGCAGGCGCCACCTCCGCCGCCCCCTGGGCCGCCGCCCAGTCCGCGTGGCCCGACCAGCCCTTGCGCTGGGTGGTGCCGTACCCGGCCGGCGGCGGCACCGACGTGCTGGCGCGCACCGTGGCCGAGGCCATGCGCCAGACCCTGGGCCAGCAGATCATCGTGGACAACCGTCCCGGCGCGTCCACCAACATCGGCGCGCAGCTGGTGGCCACGGCCAAGCCCGACGGCAACACCTTCATGTCGGCCGACAACGCCGTGCTGGCCTACAACGAGCACCTGTTCACCAAGCTGCCGTTCAATCCCGAGAAGGACTTCACCTACGTGGGCGGCATCAGCCGCTTTCCGCTGGCGCTGGTGGTGCACCCGGCGTTCGAAGCCAAGACGTTGAAGGAATTCCTGGCCTACGCGCGCGCCAACCCCGGCAAGCTCAACTACGCATCGCCCGGCAACGGCTCGCCGCACCACCTGGCGATGGAGATGTTCAAGAACCGCACCAAGACCTTCCTCACGCACATCCCCTACCGGGGCGCGGCGCCCGCGCTGCAGGACGTGATGGGCGGGCAGGTGCCCTGCATGTTCCTGGACCTGGCCGCCGGCCTGCCCGTGATCACCTCGGGCAAGGTGCGCGCGCTGGCCATCGGCTCGGCCAAGCGCGTGGCCGCGCTGCCCGACGTGCCCACGCTGGCCGAAGCCGGTGTGCCCAACACCGAGGTGTTCGCGTTCCAGGGCATCCTGGCGCCCGCCGGTCTGCCCGCTGCGATCACGGCGCGCCTGAACGGCGACCTGAACAAGGCCCTGCTCAACCCCGCCGTGGTCAAGCGCATGAACGACTTCGGCATGGAAGCCCTGCCCGGTACGCCCGAGCAGTTCCGCGCCATGGCACGGGCCGAGTCCAAGCGCTGGGGCGAGATCATCAAGGCGGCGGGCGTGAAGCTGGACTGATCCCTCAGCACCTCGGTGCACGGAACGGTGCACTGGGTGGCCGCCTGGCCTTGACAGGCCTCGCCACCCCTTCAGCCTGGCAGGCCGCTGGCCCCAGCAGGCCCATCGACTATTCAGGCAGGTGGCACACCGCCTCGATGTTGTTGCCCTCGGGGTCGATGACAAACGCGCCGTAGTAGTGGGGGTGGTAGTCGGGCCGCAGGCCCGGGGCGCCGTTGTCTTGGCCCCCGGCTTCGATGGCGGCGCGGTAGAAGGCATCGACCTGGGCCCGCGTGGCGGCCCGCCACGCCAGATGGCAGCCCGTAGTCGCAGGCGGGCCGCCGTAGGGCGAGGGGCCGTCGATGAACCACACATCCGCCTTCTTGCCGTCGGGCTCGGAGGGAGCCGGGTAGGCATAGCCCAGCATGTTGGAGCCGTAGTTGCCTTCAAAACACAGGCTGTAGCCCAAAGGCGTGAGGACTGCGGTGTAGAACGCCTTGGTGCGGGCGATGTCGGTGACGCGGAAGGTCATGTGGTCCAGCATGGGAGGTCTCCTCGGGTTGTGGTGCCCTGTTTTATACCTGAAATACTGTTTGTAAATACAGTGTTTTTCAGCCTGGCACACAATCTGCCGCGCGGATGGTGCTGCGCCCCCCTGCGTGGCCCGCAGTTCTTCAGGCCCATCCCTCCAGCACCAGCTTGCCCCGCGCCTTGCCGCTCTCGATGAGCGCATGCGCGCGCTTCAGATTCTCGGCATTGATGGTGCCAAACCGTTGGTCCAGCGTGGTGCGGATCAGCCCCGCATCCACCAGCTGCGCCACCTCGGTCAGCAGCCGGTGCTGGCCGATCATGTCGGCGGTGCCGAAGAGCGCGCGGGTGAACATCAGCTCCCAGTGCACCGACACCGACTTGCGCTTGAACTTCGTCACGTCGAGCGACACCGGGTCGTCGATCAGCGCGAACTGGCCCTGCGGCGCGATGGCCTCGACGATCTGGTCGAAGTGCGCGTCGGTCTGCGTGAGGCTCACGATGGTGTCCACCGAGGGGTGGCCGATGCGGGCCAGCTCCTGCGTCAGGGGCTTGCTGTGGTCGATCACGTGGTGGGCACCCAGGTCGCGCACCCATTGCTGCGTTTCGGGGCGGGATGCGGTGCCGATGATCGTGAGGCTGGTGAGCCGCGCCGCCAGTTGCGTGAGGATGGAGCCCACGCCGCCGCTCGCGCCGATGATGAGCAGGGTCCTGTTCGTCGGCTGCTTGCCGGGCACCACGCCCAGGCGGTCGAACAGCAGCTCCCACGCGGTGATGGTGGTCAGCGGCAGCGCGGCGGCCTCGGCAAAGTCCAGCGATTGGGGGGCGTGGCCCACGATGCGCTCGTCCACCAGGTGCAGTTCGCTGTTGGTGCCAGGGCGTGCGATGGAGCCCGCGTACCAGACGCGGTCGCCGGGCGCGAAGAGCGTCACGTCGGGGCCCACGGCGCGCACGATGCCGCTGGCGTCCCAGCCCAGCACCTTGTACGCCTGGCCCTCGGCGGGGCCGCTGCCCTTGCGCACCTTGGTGTCCACGGGGTTCACGGAAACGGCATGCACTTCCACGAGCAGATCGCGGCCGGTGGCCACGGGGTCGGGTTGGGTGATGTCGAGCAGCGATGCGGGGTGGTCGATGGCGCGGGGGGCCTGGTAGCCAATGGCTTTCATGGTGGTGTGTCCTTGCAGAAAAGTGAGGTGGAAAAAGAGCGGTCCATGCGGTGGCGGCCAGGCGTCACGCCGCGGCCGCGTGCGCGCGGTAGTCGGAATACCCCTGGGCCGCGCCGCCGAACAGCGTGCCCGGGTCGTAGCCGGCCAGGGGCAGCCCGGCCGCATAGCGCGCGGGCAGGTCGGGGTTGGCGATGAACGGCCGGCCAAAGGCCACCAGGTCGGCCATGCCCGAATCCAGGATCTGCTGCGCGCGTTCGGGCGTGTACTTGCCCGCCACGATCACGCGGCCGCCATAGGCCGCGCGCAGGGCCTGGCGGAAATCGGCGGGAATGGAGGGGGCATCGTCCCAGTCGGCTTCGGCCAGGTGCAGGTAGGCCAGGCCCAGGGTGTCCAGCTCGCGTGCCAGGTGCAGGATGGTGGGGATGATGTCCGGGCAGTCCATGCCGCGCTGCGTGATGAACGGCGCCAGGCGCATGCCGGTGCGCTCGGCCCCGGCCTCGCTGGCCACGGCGGCGGCCACCTCGCGGGCGAAGCGGGTGCGGTGGGCCACCGGGCCGCCATAGGCATCGCTGCGGTGGTTGGAAGTGGTGCGCAGGAATTGGTCGATGAGATAGCCGTTGGCGCCGTGGATCTCCACGCCGTCGAACCCAGCACGCATGGCGTTGGCGGCGGCGCGGCGGAAGTCGTCCACCACGCCGGCGATTTCGCTCGCTTGCAGCGCGCGCGGCACCGGGCAGTCGAGCATGTGGCCCACGCCGTCGCCGTCCGCCACCCACACCCGGGCCTCGGGGGCAATGGCCGAGGGCGCCACGGGCAGGCCGTCGGCGTGGAAACTGGCGTGCGACATGCGGCCCACGTGCCACAGCTGCAGCACCATGCGGCCGCCGGCGGCATGCACCGCGTCGGTCACCCGGCGCCAGCCCTGCACCTGCGCGTCGCTGTGGATGCCGGGCGTGAAGCTGTAGCCCTGGCCCTGGGGCGAGACCTGGCTCGCCTCGCTCACGATGAGCCCGGCGCTGGCGCGCTGGGCGTAGTAGTCGGCCATGAGCGCGTTGGGCACGCCGCCCGGCTGGCTGCTGCGGGCGCGGGTCATGGGGGCCATCACCATGCGGTTGGGCAAGGTGAGCGGGCCGAGTTGCAAGGGGCGCGCGAGAGCGGGCGCGGTGGCGGTGGAGGTCATGGCGTTGTGCCTTGGCAAGCGGTGTGGAACATGGCCGTGATGGTGATCCTGTTGTCTTTTGTTTTAAATAGGCTGGTGGTTGAATCAATATTCAAAGAAAATTTGAAAATCCAGCCCTAAAACTCCCCACGCCACCCATGAAAAGCCTGCAGGACCTCGACATCTTCGTGCGCACTGTGGACAGCGGCAGCCTGTCGGCCACCGCGCGGGCGCTGGACCTCACCCCGGCGGCGGCCAGTGCGGCCCTCAAGCGGCTGGAGGCCGAGCTGGGCGTGGCGCTCTTCGTGCGCTCCACGCGCAGCCTGCGGCTCACGCAGGAGGGCGAGCTGTTCCTGGAGCACTGCCGCCCCGCGCTGGCCGCGCTGCAGCAGGTGCGGGGCCAGTTGCAAGGCGGCCAGGCCCGCGGATTTCGCGGCACGCTCCTGCTCGCCGCCCCCTCGGACCTGGGACGCAACGTGCTGCTGCCGTGGCTGGATGCCTTCCAGGCCGAGCACCCGGGCATCGACATCCGCCTGCAGCTGTCGGACCGCATGGCCAATGTCTACAGCGAGCCGGTGGACGCGGCCTTTCGCTACGGCAAGCCGCAGGATTCGAGCCTGGTGGCACTGCCGCTCGCGGCCGACCACCGGCGCGTGCTGTGCGCCGCGCCCGCCTATCTGCAGGCCCGCGGGGCGCCCGCCACGCCGCATGCGCTGGCCGGCCATGACGCCCTGTGTTTCATGCTCGGCGAGGACGTGCACGACCGCTGGCGCTTCTGGGATGCGGCGGGCCAGGAGGTGCTGGTGCGCGTGCGCAGCCGCAATGTGTCCAACGACGGCGACGCCGTGCGCCGCTGGGCCGTGCGGGGCCGGGGCATCGCCTACAAGTCGTACTTCGATGTGGCGGACGACCTTGCCGCCGGGCGCCTGGTGCCGCTGTGCCCGGGCTGGACCACCGAGGCCGTGCCCCTGTTCCTCGTGGCGCCCAGCCGCCGCCAGCTCACGCCGCTGGTGCGCGCGCTGCGCGACTTCATGGCGCAGCGGCTGCAGGTGTTGGCGGGCGCGGAGTCCGGTCGCCAGGGCGAAACCAGGGGTGGGGCGGCAGGGGCGCCGGATTGATCGGGGCCTCCCGGGGACCGCAGCACCTGAGGGGCGGCGCCAGCGTGGCCGTGGCCGTTGCCGCTACAGTCGGTCCACGCAGGACGCGCCACCGCGGCGCGCACGTTCCGCGCCCCACCAGGAGTTTCTTTCTTCCATGCCCGTACCCGCCCCGCCCGAATGGGCCGATGCCTTGCGCCGCGCCCTGCCAATGGCTGCCCTGCGGCCCGGCGACGTGGGTTACTTCCTGGTCAGCCCCGGTGGGCGCTATGTGGCGTGCACGACCCACGCCCTGCATTCGGTGCTGATCGACACGGCGCAGCGGCGCTACGCCGTGCTGGCCGACTGGAGCGTGCGGGGGCTTGACGATGCCGCGGTCGAGCTGGAGTCGGACGAGACCCGCCGGCAGGCGTTTGCGGTCTATGCCGACCTGTGGCAACCCGCCTTCACCGACCCGGCCTTGCCCTGGCAGGCGGCACGAGAAGAGGCCGAGGGCTGATCGATGGCCACCACCACCACTACATCTTCGGCGGCGGCGCGCGTGCCGGTGCCGGTCTGGGCGGGACTTGGTGTGCTCGCCGTGGGCCTTGGCGTGTCGCTGGCCTTGCTCACCGGCTTCGGGCAGGCCATGGCATGCGGTACGTTCGGGCTCGATTGCATCGCCGCGGCCTTTGGCATGGTGCTGTGCACCCTGTGTGCCGCGCTGGTCCTGCTGCTGCGGGGCCTGGGCACCCTGCGCCGCAGCGGGGGATTCTCCGTGGCCAAGGTGCTGACGGTGGGCATCGCCGGCATCGTGGCGCTGGCGATGGTGTTGCTGCTCGGGTTTGCGGCGCTGGTGGTGCTGCGGTAGGCGGGGCAGGGAGGGGCATGGCGCGCTGGCGGGCCGGTGTGCCTGCCCGCCGTGTTGCGCAGGCGACGCCCGCCCCGGCCCAGGGCACGACACAATGCCCGCACCCCACCCAAGGATTGCCATGCTGAATTTCGACTTCCACAACCCCACCCGCATCGCGTTCGGCCAGGGCCGCATCGCCGACCTGGACAAGCTCGTGCCCGCCGCCGCCAAGGTGCTCATCCTCGTGGGCGGCGCCAGCGCCGAGAAGACCGGCACGCTGGCCGAGGTGCGCACGGCGCTCGCCAGCCGCCAGCACGCCACCTTCAGCGGCATCGAGCCCAATCCCAGCTATGAAACCTCGATGAAGGCCGTGGCGCAGATCCGCGAAGGCGGGTTCGACTTCCTGCTCGCCGTGGGCGGCGGCTCGGTGATCGATGCGGTCAAGTTCATCGCAGCGGCCGTGAAGTTCGAGGGCGGCGATCCCTGGGCCATTCTGGAAAAGCACGGCCGCAACGTCACCGCCGCGCTGCCCTTCGGCGCCGTGCTCACGCTGCCCGCCACGGGCTCCGAGATGAACAACGGCGGCGTGATCACCCACCGCGCCAAGGGCGCGAAGCTGGCCTTTGGTAGCGTGCACACCTATCCCGTGTTCTCGGTGCTCGACCCCACCAAGACCTACACCCTGCCGCCCCAGCAGCTCGCCAACGGCGTGGTCGATGCCTTCGTGCACACGGTGGAGCAGTACCTCACCTACCCGGTCAACGCGCCCGTGCAGGACCGTTTTGCCGAAGGCATCCTGCAGACGCTGATCGAGATCGGCCCGCGCCTCTTGACCGCCCCCGAGCCCGTGTACGACGACCGCGCCAACCTCATGTGGGCGGCCACCATGGCGCTCAACGGCCTGATCGGCGCGGGCGTGCCGCAGGACTGGGCCACGCACATGATCGGCCACGAGCTCACCGCGCTGCACGGCATCGACCACGCGCGCACGCTGGCCATCGTGCTGCCCGCGCTGCTGCACGAGCGCCGTGGCCCCAAGCGCGCCAAGCTGCTGCAGTACGGCGAGCGCGTGTGGGGCATCACCACCGGCACCGACGACGAACGCATCACCGCCGCCATCGGGCGAACGCGCGCTTTCTTCGAGGCCATGGGCATCGCCACGCGCCTGTCTGGCTACGGCCTGGGCGCCGACACCGTGGGCGCCGTGGTGGCGCAGCTGGAGGCGCACGGCATGGTCACGCTGGGCGAGCAGCGCGAGATCACGCCCGCCGTGAGCCGGCGGATTCTCGAAGCGGCGCTGTAAGCCAACGCCGCGAACTGCGCCGGGTGGGGGCGCGGCGGTGGGGATTGCGGGTAGGGTGGGAGACTCGATATTTTCAACCGCACCCAGGAAAGAGACGCCTAATGCCCCGCATCCTCATGGTTCTCACGTCGCACGACCAATTGGGCGACACGGGCAAGAAGACAGGCTTCTGGCTCGAAGAATTCGCCGCCCCGTACTACGTGTTCCAGGACGCGGGCGCCTCGGTCACCCTCGCGTCCCCCCGGGGTGGCCAGCCGCCGCTGGACCCCAAGAGCGACGCGCCCGATGCGCAGACCGATGCCACGCGCCGCTTCAAGGACGACGCAGCGGCCCAGGCGCAACTGGCCAGCACCTTGAAGCTGTCCGAGCTGGATGCCGCCCAGTTCGATGCGGTGTTCTACCCCGGCGGCCACGGCCCGCTGTGGGACCTGGCACAGGACGCGCGCTCCATCGCCCTCATCGAATCCACGCTGGCCGCCGGCAAACCCCTGGCGGCCGTGTGCCATGCCCCCGGCGTGCTGCGCGATGCCAAGGCGCCCGACGGCACGCCCCTGGTGCGCGGCAAGAACGTCACGGGTTTTACCAACAGCGAGGAAGCCGCCGCCGGCCTGACGCATGTGGTGCCCTTCCTGGTGGAAGACATGCTCATGGCCCACGGCGGGCTGTACACCAAGCAGGCCGACTGGAAGCCGCACGTGGTCACCGACGGGCTCCTGATCACCGGGCAGAACCCCGCGTCGTCAGAGCCTGCGGCGCAGGCCCTGCTGCAGGCGCTGGCGTGATACGGCAGCCCTGACGGGGCACCGCCCGCGCCTTTTGCCCACCGTTTCGCGTCGCCCACGGGCATTTCGTCGCATGCCGCTCCCCGTGCAGTGGGGCCGCGCCTACAGTGCCGCCATGCCGCCACCACACTCCTGCACGGTGGCGGCTTCTGGCACACCCGACGAAAGGCGCACCGTGACCATCCTCC
The DNA here is from genome assembly GCF_058809075.1 of Acidovorax sp. GW821-FHT11A03. NCBI lineage: Bacteria > Pseudomonadati > Pseudomonadota > Betaproteobacteria > Burkholderiales > Comamonadaceae > Acidovorax > Acidovorax sp. GW821-FHT11A03. The sequence goes on along the minus strand of NZ_JBXASG010000002.1, from coordinate 588,835 downwards.
TCCTCCTGGCCCTGCGCTTTGCCGCGCGGCATATCCGCCCCTTCATGGCCGCGGCCGTCGTGGCGCTGGCCACGCTGCCCGGCGCCGCATCGGCCCAGCACGCCGGCCTGCGCACCCTCGTCGTGCCAGGCGACGAGCCGGTGAACGTGGCACTGTTCTACCCCACCGTGCGCAGCGCGGGCGTGGTGCAGCTGGGCCCCTGGCGCCCAGTGGTCGGCCTGGGCGCGCCCGTGTCGGGCGAGCCGCTCAAGGGGCTGCTCCTGGTGTCGCACGGCACGGGCGGCAATGAACTCGCGCACCACAACCTGGCCACGCGCCTGGCGGCGGAGGGCTACCTGGTGGCCGCCGTTCGCCACCCGGGCGACAACTGGCAGGACCGCTCCATGATCACCTCGGGCCGCTACTTCGGCGAGCGCCCGCGCCAGGTCAGCCGCGTGCTCGACGCGCTGCTGGCCAGCCCCGAGTGGGGCCCCCGCATTCCGGCCGGCCGCATCGGCGCACTGGGCCACTCGGCCGGTGGCTACACCGTGCTGGCCCTGGCCGGCGCGCAGGCCGAGCCCGCCCGCGCCGCGCAGCACTGTCGCAGCGTGCAGGACGACCCCGGCTTCTGCGGCCTGGCCCAGGGCCCCAAGGCGCCGCAGCTGGCCGTTGCCAACACTGCCACGCCCGCCAACGTGGTGCCGGACGGCGCCCTGGTCTCCGTGCCCGACCCGCGCATCCGCGCCGTCGTGGCCCTGGCACCCATGGCCGTGGTGTTCACCCCCGAGAGCCTCAAAGCCGTGACCGTGCCGGTGCTGCTGCGCGTGGCCGAGCAGGATGCCGTGCTGACGGGCAAGTACCACGGCGGGCTGGTGGCCGCCAATCTGCCCACCGCCCAGGCCGCCACCGTGCCGGGCGCCGGCCACTTCGCCTTCATGGCCCAGCCCAGCCAGAGCCTGCCGTCCGACGCGGGCGATGCCGCCGCCAACCCTGCGGGCTTCGACCGCGTGGCCTACCACGCGGTGCTGGAGGCGCAGGTGGTGCAGTTCTTCGCGCAGCAGTGGCGCTGAGTCTGATGTTTTGAGATAAAAAAGCTGCCTACCGCTTGTCTGGCGAGCGCAAGCAGCTATCAAAAGTGTAGTGACTACTTTCGCCAGGCCCTCTAGTAAGGCAAGATTCCCGGCAGCAGCGGCCGTGCCAGCCGCTCGCACCACCACTTGAGCGCCTCGCCGCGGTGCTCGGGCTTCCAGGCCAGCCAGAAGGTTTCATCAGCGCGGGGCTCTTCCACCGGCACCTCCACCAGGATGCCGTTTTCCAGCTCCACCCGCACGCAGGCGCGCGGCACGAAGCCGTGGCCCAGCCCGGCGGCCTGGCAGGCGATCTTGGCCTGCATCGACGGCACGGTGATGCGCCGCTGGCCCGACAGCAGGCCCACCGTGCGGTCCGACAGCGTGCGCGCCCCGTCGCCCACCACCACGGCCGTGTGCTCCAGCAGGTCGCTGCGCGTGAGCGGCCGGCCCATGCGCGCCAGCGGGTGCGACGCAGTCACGCAGAACACGAAGTCCAGGCTGCCCACCGCCACGGCCTTGTAGCCGCCGCCGGCGGGGCCTTCGCCCGCCGCCACGATGATGTCGGCGCGCCCGTCGCGCAGCGCCTCCCAGGTGCCCGTCAGCGCCTCGCAGCCGATGCGCAGGCGCGTGCCGCAGTCCAGCCCCTCAAAGGCCGCGATGTCGTCGTTGAACGCGCTGGTGGGTATCAGCGAGTCGTGCACCAGCCGCAGCTCGGACTCGAACCCGGTGGCGATCTGCCGCAGGCGCGATTCGAGCTGACGCGCCGAGGCCAGCAGCCAGCGGCCCTCCTTGAGCAGCTCGTGCCCTGCGGGCGTGAGCGCCACGCGCGGCCCGTTGCGGGTGAACAGGGCCAGGCCCAGCTGCTCTTCGAGCTTGCCCACGGCATAGGAAATGGTGGACGGCACCTTGTGCAGCCGCTCCGAGGCGCCCGCGAACGAGCCGTAGCGGGCAATCGCATCCACCAATTCGATGGCTTCGAGGGAGAGTTTCAGCATGGCAACAGGCCCGGAATTTCGATCATCGAAATTATCGATGATGAATGGCAAAACCTTTCAACCTGCTGCCTTCTCATGCGCCGGATACTTCATCCATCGCAGCACTGAAGCCCAATGAAATACAGCAAATTTCAAACCGGACGCCCAGTGTGAAATTCATCGACAGACATTGAAAGGAAGACACCATGCTCGACATCCGCAAGGCCCAACACCGCGGCAACGCCAACCACGGCTGGCTCCATTCGCGCCACACCTTCTCCTTTGGCCACTACCACGACGCCAACCAGCAAGGCTTCTCCGACCTGCTGGTCATCAACGACGACCGCGTGGCCCCGGGCAAGGGTTTTGGCACCCATCCGCACCGCGACATGGAAATCTTCTCGTACGTGCTGGAAGGCGCGCTGGAGCACAAGGACTCCATGGGCACGGGCTCGGTCATCCGCCCCGGTGACGTGCAGATGATGAGCGCCGGCACCGGCGTGCGCCACAGCGAGTTCAACCACTCGGGCGTTGAGCCCGTGCACTTCCTGCAGATCTGGATCGTGCCCGGTGCCCGCGGCGCCGCACCCCGCTATCAGCAGGTGCACTTCAGCGAGGCCGACAAGCGCGGCCGCCTGCGCCAGATCATCTCGCCCGAAGGGGCCGACGGATCGCTGGCCGTGCACCAGGACGCCCGGGTCTATGCCGGCTTGTTCGACGGCAGCGAAGAAGCGGCCGATCTGGACGTGGGCCCAGGCCGCAACGTGTATGTGCACGTGGCCCGGGGCAGCCTGGAGGTGAACGGCGAGCGGCTGTCCGAAGGCGACGGCGCCCGCATCCGCGACGCCGGGGCCCTGCGCTTTGCCAACGGCGAAGACGCCGAGGTGCTGGTGTTCGACCTGCGGCCCAACGAGCTGCCCACGATGCCGCACTGAGCGAACGCGGGGCCTGAGGAATGGGTGGGCGATGCCGTCCATCCCTGCCTCTCGCCGCGCCCCGGCCCGCCGCATTTCCTTTCTCGCGTTTTTTTCTTCTCGATCTACTTCATCTTCAATTTCCAGGGAGATCACCATGACCAACGCCCACACGGCCACCGCAGCCAACGCCACCGCCCGTCCCGTCGCCTACGCCAAACCCGGCGCCACGCTGCTGAACGCCGACGACCACACGCTGGTCATGATCGACTTCCAGTCGCAGATGGCCTTTGCCACACACTCCATCGATGCGATCACGCTGCGCTCCAACGCCGGCCTGGTGGCCAGCGCGGCCGCCGGGTTTGGCGTGGACACCATCCTCACCACCGTGGCCGAGAAGAGCTTCAGCGGCCCCATGTTCGAGGAAGTGACCGCACCGTTCCCCGGCCAGGCGCTGCTGGACCGCACCTCCATGAACACCTGGGAAGACGAGGCCGTGATCGCCCGTGTCAACGCCATCGGCAAGCCGCGCATCGTGCTGGCCGGCCTGTGGACCAGCGTGTGCATCGTGGGCCCGGCACTGTCGGCGCTGGACCAGGGCTTCGAGGTGTATGTGATCGCCGACGCCAGCGGCGACATCTCGGCCGAAGCCCACAACCGCGCCATGGAGCGCATGGTGCAGGCCGGCGCGCGGCCCATCACGGCATTGCAGTACCTGCTGGAGCTGCAGCGCGACTGGGCGCGGGGCGAGACGTACGACATGACGACGGGTATCGCCAGGAAGTTCGGCGGCGGCTACGGCCTGGGCATCACCTACGCCAAGACCATGTTCAACGCCCAAGAATCCTAAAAAAAGGGTGCATTGGCCTACTGCGCGACCCGATCCCGCACCTGCGGTTCTCGCCGTACGCTTGTACGGCTGCGGTCCTCGATGCAGGCTAGGGCCGCTCGCTACGGCCACTGCACCCTTTTTGCGCTCTGCCATTGCTGAAATTCTTGAAGGCCTGAACATCATGACCCAACCCGCCATCACCCCCGACCTCATCCTGCGCAACGGCCGCTTCACCACGCTGGACCGCGCCAACCCCACGGCCAGTGCGGTCGCCATTGCGCAAGGGCGCTTCACCAAGGTGGGTGACGACCGCGAGGTGATGGCGCTCGCCGGCCCGCAGACGCGGGTCATCGACCTGGGCGGGCGCAGCGTGCTGCCGGGGCTCATCGACAACCACCTGCACATCATCCGCGGCGGCCTCAACTTCAACATGGAGCTGCGGTGGGACGGGGTGCGCAGCCTGGCCGACGCCATGGCCATGCTCCAAGCCCAGGTGGCGGTGACGCCCGCGCCGCAGTGGGTGCGCGTGGTGGGCGGCTTCACCGAACACCAGTTCGTGGAAAGGCGCCTGCCCACGCTGGCCGAGCTGAACGCCGTGGCGCCCGACACCCCGGTGTTCATCCTGCACCTGTACGACCGCGCGCTGCTCAACGGAGCCGCCCTTCGCGCCGTGGGCTACGGCAAGGACACGCCCGCACCACCCGGTGGCGAGATCGTGCGCGACAGCGCGGGCAACCCCACGGGCCTGCTGCTGGCCAAGCCCAACGCGGCCATCCTGTATGCCACGCTGGCCAAGGGCCCCAAGCTGCCGCACGACTACCAGGTCAACTCCACGCGCCACTTCATGCGCGAGCTCAACCGCCTGGGCGTGACCGGCGCCATCGACGCGGGCGGCGGCATGCAGAACTATCCGGATGACTACGACGTGATCCAGGAGCTGGCCGATGCCGACCAGCTCACCATCCGCCTGGCCTACAACCTGTTCACGCAAAAGCCCCAGCACGAGAAAGAAGACTTCCTGAACTGGACGGCCACCTCGCAGTACAAGCAGGGCACGGACTACTTTCGCCACAACGGCGCGGGCGAGATGCTGGTGTTCTCCGCCGCCGACTTCGAGGACTTCCGCCAGCCCCAGCCCGAGCTCGCGCCCGGCATGGAAGGCGAGCTGGAAGAGGTGGTGCGCATCCTCGCGCAGAACCGCTGGCCCTGGCGCATGCACGCCACCTACGACGAGACCATCGAGCGCGCGCTCAACGTGTTCGAAAAGGTCAACCAGGACACACCGCTGGCCGGCCTGAACTGGTTCTTCGACCACGCCGAGACCATTTCGGAAAAGTCCATCGACCGCATCGCCGCCCTGGGCGGCGGCGTGGCCGTGCAGCACCGCATGGCCTACCAGGGCGAGTACTTCGTGGAGCGCTACGGCGCTGCGGCGGCCGAGGCCACGCCCCCCGTCAAGCGCATGCTGGAGAAGGGCGTCCACGTGTCCGCCGGCACCGACGCCACCCGCGTGGCCAGCTACAACCCCTGGGTGTCGCTGTCCTGGCTCGTCACCGGCAAGACGGTGGGCGGCCTGCAGCTCACGCCGCAGCGCAACTGCCTCACCCGCGACCAGGCCCTGCGCATGTGGACCGAGAACGTCACCTGGTTCAGCAACGAGCAGGGCAAGAAGGGCCGCATCGAAGCAGGCCAGCTGGCCGACCTCGTCGTGCCCGACCGCGACTTCTTTGCCTGCCCCGAGTCCGACATCGCCGACACCACGGCCCTGCTCACTGTGGTGGGCGGCAAGGTGGTCTATGGCGTGGGCGACTTCGCGCGCTTCGATGACGCGGCCCCGCCGCCCGCCATGCCCGACTGGTCGCCCGTGCGCACCTTCGGCGGCTACGGCGCCTGGGGCGCTCAGGGCGGGCCGGACGGCGCGCCGCTGCAGGCCGTGCTGCGCAACGCCGCGGCGAACTGCGGCTGTGCCAGCAACTGCAACCTGCACGGCCACGCCCATGCCACGGCCTGGAGCAGCAAGCTGCCCGTGTCCGACCTGCAGGGCTTCTGGGGTGCGCTCGGCTGCGCCTGCTGGGCGGTGTGACGGTGCAGCACGCATTGCACACCGCCGCCACCGCTCCCTGGGTGCAGACGCTGGCGCTGCTGTGCCTTTGCGCCGCGTACCTGCAGGGCGGCATCGGCAAGGCCCGCAACTTTGCGGGCGCCGTGGCCGAGGTGCGCTCGCTTGGTCTGGCGCCCGCCGCGCCCATCGCTGCTGCCACGCTGGTGCTGCAGCTTTCGGCCTCGGCGCTCATCCTGTCGGGCTGGTACCGCTGGCTGGGGGCGCTGGCCCTGGCGGGCTTCACCGTGCTCGCCGCCTTGCTGGCAGACCGCTTCTGGGCCGCGCCGCCCGCCGATCGGCAGCGCAGCGCCAACGCATTTTTTGAACACTGGGGCCTGGTGGGCGGCATGCTGCTCGTCGCCTGGCACGACCTCGGAGGCCGCCATGTCTGATCACCGCCCAACCAAACCCGACACCACCACCGCATCGGGCAGCTTCGCGCCGCTGGCCATTCCCGTCTTCGCGGTGCTGTGGGCCGCCACCGTGCTGGGCAACATCGGCAGCTTCATGCGCGACGTGGCCAGCGCCTGGATGGTGACCGAGCTCTCGTCCAGCCCCACCGCGGTCGCGCTGATCCAGACGGCCGCCACGCTGCCGGTCTTTCTGCTCGCCATTCCCGCGGGTGTGCTGTCGGACATCCTGGACCGACGCCGTTTCCTCATCGGCGTGCAGGTGCTGCTGGCCGCCGTCAGCGGTACGCTGCTCATCCTGGCCAACACCCACACGCTGACGGTCGAGTGGCTGGTGGCGCTGACCTTCGTGGGCGGCATCGGCGCTGCGCTCATGGGCCCCACCTGGCAGTCCATCGTGCCCGAGCTGGTACCGCGCAGCGAACTCAAGAGCGCCGTGGCGCTCAACTCGCTGGGCATCAACATCGCACGCGCCATCGGCCCGGCGGCGGGCGGCCTGCTGCTGGCCAGCTTCGGCGCGGCCATGGCCTACGGCCTGGACGTGCTGAGCTATGTGTTCGTGATCGCCGCGCTGCTGTGGTGGAAGCGCCCCCAAGCCGAGGCCTCAGGCCTGAACGAGCAGTTCTTCGGTGCCTTCCGTGCCGGCGTGCGCTACGCCCGCGCCAGCCGCGAACTGCACGTGGTGCTGCTGCGCGCGGCCGTGTTCTTTCTGTTTGCCAGCTCCGTCTGGGCGCTGCTGCCGCTGGTGGCGCGCCGCATGCTGGGCGGCTCGGCAGGCTTTTACGGCGTGATGCTGGGCGCCGTGGGCGCGGGCGCCATCCTGGGCGCCGTGCTGCTGCCCCGTTTGCGCCAGCGGCTCGACACCGACGGCCTGGTGCTGCTGGCATCCCTGCTCACCGCCGCCGTCATGGGCGTGCTGACCGTGGCCCCGCCCCAGTGGGCCGCCGTGGCGCTGATGCTGGTGCTGGGCCTGGGCTGGATCATCGCGCTGACCACCCTCAACGGCGTGGCCCAGGCCGTGCTGCCCAACTGGGTGCGCGGCCGCGGCCTGGCCATCTACCTCATGGTCTTCAACGGCGCAATGGCCGCCGGCAGCCTGGGCTGGGGCCTCATCGCGGGGCAGGCTGGCCTGCCGGTCACGCTGCTGATGGGCGCGGCCGGGCTGGTGGTGGCGTCGCTCATCTTTCACCGCGTGAAGCTGCCCACCGGCGACGCCGACCTGCAGCCCTCCAACCACTGGCCCGAGCCCCTGCTGGCCGAACCCGTGGCGCACGACCGGGGCCCGGTGATGGTGCAGATCGAATACCGCATCGCCAAGCCCGACCTGCCCGCCTTCCTGCAGGCCATGCACCGCCTGTCGGTCGAGCGCCGCCGCGACGGTGCCTATGCCTGGGGCGTGGCCGAACACACCGGCGAGCCGGGCCGCGTGATCGAGTGGTTCCTGGTCGAATCCTGGGCCGAACACCTGCGCCAGCACCACCGCGTGTCCAAGGCGGACGCGGACCTGCAGGCGGAGGCGCTGCGGTTTCACCAGGGAGCGGAGCGGCCCGTGGTGCATCACTTTCTGGCGTTGACTGCGGGGGACGCAGGCCGCACCCATGCCATGCAGGCACAGTGAGAGGTGGTTTTTAGTGAAAATGGCTACTGGCGCCTGTCCAATAAGCGCCAGAAGCTATCAAAAAATGAGCATTCTGCGTGTCTGGCAGAGCGCGGTCAGCCTGCTATTGCCGCTGCCTCCACAGCCTCCACCTCCACCAAACAGTCATAAAACGTCGGCGCGCGCCCCAGGTCCGTCAGTGCCTGGCTCGTCACCTCGTTCACGTTCGTCCCATCGAGCCCCAGCTTGCGCCACCAGATGCCCAGGCCGTTGACCACGCCGGGCCGTGCGCGGCGGGAGACGGTGGCGTGGCACTGGTAGCTGCCACGGTCGTTGAACACGCGCACCACGGCGTCGTTGGCGATGCCGCGGGCTTCGGCGTCGTCGGGGTGGATCTCCAGGATCGGGCGGCCTTCGATGTTGCGCAGGCTCGTCACGTTCACGAAGGTGGAGTTCAAGAAGTTGCGCGCGGGCGGCGAGATCATCGCCAGCGGGTAGCGTGCATCCGTGCCCTGCAGTTCGTAGTTGGGCAGGTGGTCGGGCAGGCCGTCCAGGCCCTGGGCGGCCAGGCGGGCGCTGTAGAACTCGCACTTGCCCGACGGTGACGGAAAGTTGCCTTCGGCGAACAGCGCATCCGGGATGGCCACGGTGGCAAAGCCCTGGGATTCGAGCAGCGCGTAGTCCACGGCATCCCCAAACGCCTGGCGGCACAGCGCCTCGTCGGTGTCGGCAAAGCAGGGATCGGCAAAGCCCATGCGCGCGGCCAGGTCGCGGAAGATCTGGGCGTTGCTGCGGGCCTCGCCCAAGGGCTGGATGGCGGGGCGGTTGAGCACCACGTCGGTGTGGCCGTAGGACAGGTGCACGTCCCAGTGTTCGAGCTGCGTGGTGGCGGGCAGGATGTAGTCCGCGTAGTCGGCGGTGTCGGTCTTGAAGTGCTCCAGCACCACGGTGAACAGGTCTTCGCGCGCAAAGCCGCGCACCACCTTGCCCGAGTCCGGGGCCACCGCCACGGGGTTGCTGTTGTAGACCACCACGGCCTCGACCTTCGGGCCGAAGGCGGGCGATGCCTCGCGCAGCAGGTCGTCGCCGATGGTCGTCATGTTGATGGTGCGGGGCACGCGCCCTGAGGCCGCCTGGGGCATCAGGTCGGGCCGCTGCAGCACCGCGCGCTGCGCCGGGAACTGGCCGGAGCTGGACAGCAGCACGCCGCCCGCGCGGTGGCGCCAGGCGCCGGTGAGGGCGGGCAGGCAGGCCACGGCGCGCACCGCGTTGCCGCCGCCGCGCACGCGCTGCATGCCGTAGTTCAGGCGGATGGCGGCGGGCTTCGTGGTGCCGTAGTCCCGGGCCAGCTGGCGGATCTGCTCGACCGGAATGCCGCAGATCTCGGCGGCGCGCTCGGGCGGCCACTGCAGGGCGCGCTCGCGCAGCGGGTCCCAGCCCAGCGTGTGGCGCGCGATGTAGTCGTGGTCCAGCCAGTCGTGGGCGATCAGCTCGTGCATCAGCGCCAGGGCCAGCGCGGCATCGGTGCCCGGGCGCAGGGCGATGTGCTCGTGGCATTTGTCGGCTGTCTCGCTCTTGCGCGGGTCGATGCACACCAGCCGGGCGCCATTCCTCTTGGCCTGCTGCGCGTAGCGCCAGAAATGCAGGTTGCTGCCGATGGAGTTGCTGCCCCAGATCAGGATGAGCTGCGATTCGGCGAAGAACTCCACCTTCATGCCCACCTTGCCGCCCAGGGTCTGCGTCAGCGCTTCGGCCCCGGCGGATGCGCAGATGGTGCGGTCGAGCAGCGATGCACCGAGCTTGTGGAAGAAGCGGCGGTCCATGCTCTCGCCCTGCACCATGCCCATGGTGCCGGCGTAGCTGTAGGGCAGCACGGCCTCGGGGTCGCGCGCGGCGATGGACTGCAGGCGATGGGCGATGTCGTCCAGGGCCTCGTCCCAGCTGACAGGCGCGAACTGGCCGCTGCCCTTGGGGCCCGTGCGCTTGAGCGGAGTGAGCACGCGCTCGGGGTGGTAGCTGCGCTCGGTGTACTTGCTCACCTTGGCGCACAGCGCGCCGTCGGTGTGGCGGTGGTCGGGATTGCCCTGCACGCGGGTGGCCACGCCGTTGTCGTCCACGGTGGTGATCAGGGCGCAGGTGTCGGGGCAATCGTGCGGGCAGGCGCCACGCACCTGGACGGGGACAGCTGGCGGAGAAATGGTGGCGGAAGGCGTGGACATATGTGGGGTGGTCGTTAAACTGCCAGAGGGTTGGAAACGGCGTGCATATCTAACCAACATCTATCAAATTGCGCATCGCTTCCCCAGCAGGCTGCTCACCGGCAGCATCGAGGGGTCAGCCTCGTTGTGTTGACAGGAAGAGGGATTTCACCATGAAGCAAATGGCATTGGGGCGCAGACAGTTTTCCATCGGCCTGGGTGCGGCCGCGCTGGGGGGCTTCCAGAGGGTGGGTGCCCAGGGCGAAGGCCGCATCGTGCTGGGCCAGTCGGCTGCCTTCACCGGCCCGGCGGCGCAGCTGGGCGTGCAGTTCAACCTGGGGGCCAAGCTCTTTTTCGACCAGCTCAACGCCCAGGGCGGCGTGGGCCGGCGCATGGTGGAGATCCGCACCATGGACGATGGCTACGAGCCCGACCGCTGCGCCGAAAACACCAGGAAACTCATCGCCGACGAGGTGTTCGCCCTGTTCGGCTACATCGGCACCCCCACCAGCCTGGCCGCGCTGCCCCTGTTCACCCGGGAGAAGGTGCCGTTCTTCGGCCCCTTCACCGGGGCCGAGGCGCTGCGCCAGCCATTCAACCGGCTCATCTTCCATGTGCGCGCGTCCTACTACGACGAGACCGCGCTCATCGTGCGCCAGCTCACCAACCTCGGGCTCAAGAAGATCGCCGTGTTCTACCAGAACGACGCCTACGGCAAGGCCGGGCTCGACGGCGTGAACCGGGCCCTGGCCGAGCTCAAGCTCGCGGCGGTGGCCACGGCCACGGTGGAGCGCAATTCCACCGATGTGAAGGCCGCCGTGGACAAGCTGGTGTCGGCCCAGCCCGACGCCGTGGTGCAGATCGCCGCCTATGCGGGCAGCGCGGCCTTCGTGCGCGCGGCGCGCAAGGCGGGGTACGGCGGCACGTTCTACAACGTGTCTTTCGTGGGCACGCAGGCCCTGGCCGATGAGCTGGGCAAGGACGGCGCGGGCGTGGTGGTCTCGCAGGTCGTGCCCTCGCCCTACCAGCCCTCGCGCCAGATCACGCGCGAATTCCTGGAGGCCATCAAGAAGGGGGGCGACAAGGTGCAGCCCAACTATTCCAGCATGGAAGGCTACCTGGCCGCCCGCATCTTCACCGAGGGCCTGCGGCAGGCGCAAGGCGGCGGCAAGCTCACGCGCGAGAGCTTCATCGCTGGCACCGAGGCGATCGGCAACCAGGTGATCTCGGGGTTTCCGGTGTCGTTCAGCGCCACCAGCCACGCGGCGTCGAAGTTTGTCGAGATGTCGATGCTGACGGGGGACGGACGCGTGAGGACTTGATATCCCCCTGAGCCGCTTCGCGTCTTCCCCCAGAGGGGGACGCCACCCGTGGCCTGGCGGAGCCAGTTCCACGGTGGCACTGGTCTGGGGCGCGCCAGTTGCAGCCCGCGTGGGGATTGCGTTGGCCAGAGGCTTTGCAGGACTTGGCTAGTCGATCGAGGTGGTGCGCGCCAGCCCCTGCATGAACGCCTCGCAGCGCGCCAGCTGTTCCAGGCTCACATACTCGTCCGGCTGGTGCGCCTGGCGGATGCTGCCGGGGCCGCAGACCACGGTGGAGATGCCGGCGTTCTTGAACAGGCCGGCCTCGGTGCCGAAGGCGACGAGGGTGGTGCTCTTCTCGCCCGACAGGGTCTGCGCCAGGCGCGTCACCGGGTCGTCCTTGCTGCCCAGGAAGCTCGGGATCTCGCAGATGGTTTCGAACGAGAAGCCGGCCGCCGGCGCCACCTGCTTCATGCGCGGCTCCAGAGATTTCGCATACGCCACCACCTCGGACTGCATCTGCGCGGCGTTGGCCGTGGGCAGGTCGCGGAATTCATAGCGGAACTCGGCATCGCGCGGCACCACGTTGTCGGCGATGCCGCCGTGGAACTGGCCCACGCTGGTGGTCGAGAACGGCACGTCGAAGCCCTCGAAGCGGGGCTCCTCGCGCTCGAAACCCTCGCCCATGTCGCGCAGGCGGCCGACCACGCGGGCCGCCATCTCGATGGCGTTGACCGAATGGGGCGTGAGCGACGAGTGCGCCTCCTTGCCGCGCACGCAGCACTTGTAGCGGTACACGCCCTTGTGGGCGATGGCGGGCACCATGCTGGTGGGTTCGCCCACGATGCAGGCCAGCGGCTTGATGTTCGCTTCGCGCAGGTCGGCGATCAGTTCCTTGACGCCGAAGCAGCCGATCTCTTCCTCATAGCTGAAGGCCAGGTGCACGGCGAAGGGCGCGTTGCTGTGGAGGAACTGCTCGGCCTGCGACACGGCGATGCCGATGAAGGCCTTCATGTCGGCGCTGCCCCGGCCATACAGGCTCGGCCCCTCGGGGCCGTCCAGGACGCGCGCGCTCAGCGGGTCCATCGTCCATTCCTGCCCATCCCACGGCACGGTGTCCGTGTGGCCCGAAAGGATCACGCCGGCCGGCTTGCCTTCGCCCAGGGTGGCGAACAGGTTGGCCTTGGTCTTGTCCTCGTTGAAGGTCAGCCGGCTTTTTACGCCCAGCCGGGCGAGGTGGTCGCGGATGAAATGGATCAGCTCCAGGTTGGAGTTGTGGCTGACGGTGTTCATGCGCACCAGGGTTTGCGCGAGTTCGAGGGCGTGTGGGGAGAGCTTCATGTTGCAGTGCAAATAAACCCCGGGTGGCGCAGGGCAGGCCAGCGGGCTAGACTGTGAGATCGTAAGGATACATATCATGAACGTTATTGATTCCATCGTCACGCAGGCGGCCAGTATTGCCGCCGTGCGCCGGGACATTCACGCGCATCCCGAGCTGTGCTTCGAAGAGGTGCGCACCGCCGATGTGGTGGCGCAAAAGCTCACCGAATGGGGCATTCCCATCCACCGGGGCCTGGGCACCACGGGCGTGGTCGGCATCGTCAAGGGCCGCGACGGCGGCGCCAGCGGACGGGCCATCGGCCTGCGCGCCGACATGGACGCCCTGCCCATGCAGGAGTTCAACACCTTTGCCCACGCCAGCAAGCACCAGGGCAAGATGCACGCCTGCGGCCATGACGGCCATGTGGCCATGCTGCTGGCCGCGGCGCAGCATTTCGCCAGGCACCGCAATTTCGACGGCACCGTGTACCTGATCTTCCAGCCGGCCGAAGAGGGCGGCGGCGGTGCGCGCGAGATGATCACCGACGGCCTGTTCGAGCAGTTCCCCATGCAGGCCGTATACGGCATGCACAATTGGCCTGGCATGCCCGTGGGCCAGTTCGCGGTGAGCCCCGGCCCGGTGATGGCGTCCAGCAACGAATTCAAGATCACCATCCGCGGCAAGGGCAGCCATGCGGCGCTGCCGCACAACGGCATCGACCCGGTGCCGATCGCCTGCCAGATGGTGCAGGCCTTCCAGACCATCATCAGCCGCAACAAGAAGCCCGTGGACGCGGGCGTGATCTCGGTGACGATGGTGCACGCGGGCGAGGCCACCAACGTGGTGCCCGACAGCTGCGAGCTGCAGGGCACGGTGCGCACGTTCTCCATCGAGGTGCTGGACCTGATCGAAAAGCGCATGAAGCAGGTCGCCGAGCACACCTGCGCCGCGCACGACGCCACCTGCGAATTCCACTTCCACCGCAACTACCCGCCCACCGTGAACTCGCCGGCCGAGGCCGACTTTGCGCGCAAGGTGATGGCCGGCATCGTGGGTGAGGCCAATGTGCTGGTGCAGGAGCCCACCATGGGCGCGGAAGACTTCGCCTTCATGCTGCAGGCCAAGCCCGGTGCCTACTGCTTCATCGCCAATGGCGACGGCGCGCACCGCGAGATGGGCCATGGCGGCGGGCCCTGCACGCTGCACAACCCGAGCTACGACTTCAACGACGACCTGATCCCGCTGGGCGCCACCTACTGGGTCAAGCTGGCCGAGGAGTGGCTGGCGCAGCCAACGGCGGCCTGACGCCGGCTTCTTGGCTGTCCTGACGCCCCGGGCCCCCTGCGTGCCCGGGCTTTCTTTTCTCTTGTTTCCAACCCACCCACGAAAGCCACCGCCCATGATCGGCATCGCCCGCGCCTTTTCGCCCAGCTACGCCCAGGCCCGCAAGAAATTTCTGGAGGCCGCGGCCGCTGCGGGCCTGCCCATCGAATCGCACGCCCACCCGCTCAAAGGGCGCGACGGCGAAGACCTGGCCATGGACGTGGTGCGCGACGGCCCGGCCGATGCGACCAGGCTGCTCATCGTGAGCAGCGCCTGCCACGGCGTGGAAGGCTACTGCGGCAGCGGCGTGCAGGTGTTTGCGCTGCACGATCAGGAGTGGCGCGACAAGGCGCGCGCGGCCGGCGTGGCCACGCTTTACATCCACGCGCTCAACCCCTATGGTTTTTCGCACGTGCGCCGCTTCACCCACGAGAACGTGGACCTGAACCGCAACTTCCAGGACTTTTCAAAGCCCCTGCCCGTGAACGAGGCCTACCGCGAAGTCCAGCCGCTGCTGCTGCCCGAGGCGTGGCCCCCGTTGCCCGAGAATGCCGCCGCCGTGCAGCAGTACATCGACACCAAGGGCGAGGCGGCCTGGCAGGCCGCCATCTCGCGGGGCCAGCACGAGTTTCCGCAAGGCCTGTTCTTTGGCGGCACCGAGCCCACCTGGAGCAACCGCACGCTGCGCCAGGTGCTGCGCCAGCATGGCGCGGGCGCGTCGCACATCGCGTGGATCGACCTGCACACGGGCCTGGGCCCCAGCGGCCATGGCGAGCGCATCTACGCCGGCAACGACGACGATGTGGCCGTGGCGCGCGCACGCGCCTGGTGGGATGGCGGCGGCGCCACGCCGGTCACCTCCATCTATGACGGCTCGTCCACCTCGGCCTTCCTCACCGGCCTCATGTGGACCTCGATCTACGACGAATGCCCGCATGCCGAGTACACCGGCATCGCCATGGAATACGGTACCGTACCCGTGCTCGATGTGATGAACGCGATTCGCGCCGAGCAGTGGCTCAACCTGCACCCCGGCACCCCCGCCGACAAGGCCGCGCAGATCAAGGCGCAGATGCTGGCGGCGTTCTACACCGACACCGATGAATGGAAGGGCCAGATCATCAGCCAGGCGCGGCAGTCGATGTTCCAGGCGGTGGATGGGCTGGCCCGCTGAATGGAATGGAATGGAATTGGCCGCTGGCGCTTTGTGAATAAGCGCAGAAAGCTATAAAAATGATAGCATTTGCGCCGGCGCGGGCTGCAGCCGCGTAGCGGGCTGCGCACGCACCTGCCGCCGCCTCGGGGGGGGCTTGGGGTGGCGGCCCGTGCGTGGCCGCTACCATCGCCTGAAAAAACAGGAGACTGGCGCCATGGCCCACGCAGACGACGCGCTTCGCGCAGCGCAAGACGCCCCGGCGGTATGCCGATGAGCATGCCCCCTTCCGCAACGGGCGGGCGCGGCCCCGCCGATGCCTTGCGGGCGCTCAGCCGCAGCCTGCTCGCGCTGGCGCGGGGGGCGCAGCAAGCGCCGCCGCAGGACATGCTGCACCAGGCCTTGCAGACGCTGCGGGAGCTGGTCCCCTTCGACGCGGCCTGGTGGGGCGAGGTGTCGGCCGGCGATGTGCACACCGGTCCGCGCAACTGGCTGCATGGCAGCATCGGCCTGAGCCAGAGCTTTGCGCAGGAATGGAACGAACTGTCCGCGGTGGACGAGTTCGCGCGCCAGTCCATGACCCGGCTGGGCGTGGTGATCCGCGAGCGCGATGTGGTGGGCGATATCGTGGAACACCCCGAGGTGGTGGCGTTCAGCCAGCGCCATGGCCTGTACCACTGCATGGCGCTCACCGCCGAGCTGCCCCACAGCGGACTGATGTTTTTTGTCTCGGTGTACCGCCCGCAGGCGCGTTCGGAATTCACCGACGAAGAGACCGTGTTGTTTGGCGAATTTGTGGTGCATCTGCTGCAGCACTGGCACCACGTGCTGCAGCGGCTGCAGAGCGAGTCCGCCAGCCGTCCCTGGGACAGCTTTGCGCTGGCGGAGCCCTCGGGAGAGCTGCTGTTTGCGGGCCTGCGCATCAGCATGGCGCTGGGCGAGGCGTGCCCCGGCTGGACGGGAACCCGCGTGCCGCTGGAGGTTCTGCAGGCCCTGCCACGTGCTCCCTGCAGCCTGTTGGTGGGCAAGTCCTGCCGCTTGCGGCTCGAACCCTGCGGTCCGCTGGTGGCTGTCAGCATGGCATCGCGCCACCAGAAGTCCCCACTGGCCCCGCGCGAGCTGAGCGCCGCCATGCTCTACGCCCAGGGGCGTTCCCACAAGGACATCGCCGCCACCCTGGGGCTCACCCCCGCCACCGTGCGCACCTACCTGCGCACCGCCTACGCCGTGCTGGGGGTGAACAACAAGCTGGCGCTGGTGGCGGCGCTGCGCAACGGGTAGCCAGGCCTGCTCGGTAGTTTCCCGGGCCCTCTGCATTTGCAGGGGCTGCAAGGGTGCCTTCTTTTCCTATCGTCCCCACCGGAGCCACAAGGGCTGCGGTGGCGGCCGTCCTGCTGCTGCTGCCAGTGCCTGGGCTCCTGAAAACCACCATCACTGGAGACTCCCGCATGTTCCCGATTCCATTCCTTGCCGGCGTGGCACCCCATCGCCGCGTCCACCACCGTGCCTCCCCGGGGCGGTGGGCCGCCTGCACCCTGACTGCCCTTGCCGCCGTGGCGCTGACGGCCTGCGGCGGCGGCGGCGATGCCCCCGCGCCCCTGGCCAGCAGGCCCCTGGCCGAGGCCTGCGCCGCCTACACCTCCACCGCCTTGCCCCATGGCGCCAAGGTCACGCGCACCGAGTTGCGCAAGGCCGAGGGCACGCTCCCGGACGCCTGCATCGTGCGCGGCCAGATCGTGTCCTCGCCCGAGTCGACGATCAACTGGGCGGTGGAGCTGCCCACACTGGCGCAGTGGAACGGCAAGACGCTGACGATTGGCGGCGGTGGGTTCGACGGGTTCATTCCGACCGATGACCCGTGGTACCAGCAGCTCGTGGGTCCATCGGCCAATCCCTATGTGAAGATCAGTTCCGACTCTGGCCACCAGGTGCGCGGCTTTGCCTGGGGCAACAGCGATGTGGCGTTGCGCAACCATGCGTTCGATGCCAACCACTTCGTGCTGGAGATTGGCACCACCATCGCCACGGAGTTCTACGGCAAGCGCCCCGTGCGGCGCTACCACATGGGCCACTCCAACGGCGGGCGCTCGGGTCTGATCTCCACGCAGAAGTACCCCAAGGACTACGACGGCGTGGTGGCCATGGAGCCCGCCATCAGCCAGCAGGCGCACCAGGTCAACCTGGGCCCCACGGTGCTGCGCCACATCTTCAAGAGCCGCGAGAACTGGATGAGCCCGGCCAAGATCGCGCTGTATGCCAAGGCCGAGACGGCCGCGTGTGATGGTCTCGATGGCCTGAAGGACGGCATCATCGGCAACGTCGAGGCATGCAACTACGTGCCCACCGATCTGCTGTGCCAGGGCGCCGACAACGACAGCTGCCTGACGGCCGGCCAGATCGAATCCATCCGCCTCATCTACAGCGACCACAAGACGCCCGTGACCCTGTCGCGCGGTGCCGTGGGCTATCCGCGCTACGGCCGGGGCGGCGCGTCCACCTCGGACTGGCAGTCGTACATGTTCGGTACCAGTTTTGAGAACCCCGACTCGTTCAACCACATGGCCGTGACGGAAGCCGCGCGCCTGGTGGAAGGCAACCCCAACGCCAGCATCCTGACGCACGACCCGACCCAGTACCAGGCGAAATATCTGCGGCTGGCCGAGATGATCGACGGTACCGACCCGGACATCTCCGCCTTTGCCGACAACGGTGGCAAGCTGCTGATCTGGTATGGCCTGGGCGACACCTGCGTGTCGGTGTACCGCACGGCGGAATACTTCGACACGGTGAAGCAGCGCCTGGGCGCGAGCAAGGTGCAGGGCTTTGCGCGCATGGTCACCTCGCCTTCCAACGGGCATGACCTGGACGGGGCGGGCACCGAGCCGCGTTCCATCGACCTGCTCGCTGCCATGGACGCCTGGGTGGAAAAAGGCGCGGCCCCCGACAAGCTGGTGGCAACGAAATTTGCCCCCGGCACCAGCACCCCCCTGGCCCAGCGCCCGGTGTGCGAGTACCCCCAGTTCCCGCGCTACAACGGCATGGGCGACCCCGCCAAGGCCGAGAGCTTTACCTGCTCGGCGTCCTGAACGCGGCGGGCCGCCATGGCGGCCCGTTCACCCCGCCCGGCGGCTGGTTCGCAGGTGCCGTGCCGACCCGCCTTCACCGCCGCCCACGGCACGCAGCGCCGTGGAAGGGATGGCTACGCGTACTGCGCCAGGCCATGCCCGAAGGACCAGTTCTCCTTGGCGACCTCCACGATGTTCACGAACACATCCTCGGGCCTGAGGCCCGGGCTTTCCCCGAGCAGCTGCGCGATGCGCGCAAACAGCGCCTTCTTCTGCTCCAGAGTGCGCGTGTTGTTGGCGGTGATCTGGATGAACACCACGTCGTCGCTGCGCACCACGCCCAGGTAGGTGGGGCTGTAGCGGAAGTTCGCGGCCTCGTGCTCGGTGATGGTCATGAACTGGTCGTCCTCGGGCACGTTGAAGGTTTCGCGCAGGGCGCGGTACAGCGTGTCGAAGATCGCCTGGCGGTAGGCCGCGGGCTTCCCGGCGCGCATGGCAATGTGGATGAGGGGCATCGCAAGATCCTTTTTGAACAACAAAAGAAGAAGCTGGCGAAATGCTATCCATATGAATATGCTATGGATATCTATTTCAGAAATATCAAATTCAAATGGTTGAGCGATCCCTGGACCTCGATGCCGTCGAGGCCTTCGTGCGCATTGCCGAGCTGGGCAGCTTCACGCGCGCCGCCGAGGCCATGGGCACGGCGCAGGCCGCGATGAGCCTCAAGCTCCAGCGGCTGGAGGCCCGCCTGGGCTGCCGGCTCATCGAGCGCACGCCCCGGCATGTGCAGCTGTCTGCGCGGGGCGCCGCCTTTCTGGAACACGCCCGTGAACTCCTGGCCGTGCACGACCGCGCGCTCGCCACGTTCGCCCAGGCGCGCCAGCGCCTGACCATCGGCATCAGCGACCACGTGGCCGGGCCCGAGCTGCCCGCGCTGATCGCCCGCATGAACGCGCAGGACCCGCAGCTCCTGATCGAGATCCGCATCGGCTCGTCCGGCGACCTGCTGCAAGCCTACGACCGGCGCGAGCTGGATGCGGTGCTGGCCCGCATGCACGTGGGCCGCAGCGACGGCGAGCTGCTGGCCGAAGAGCAGTTCGGCTGGCTCGCGGCCCCCGGCTGGCAGCACCGCGCGGGCGAACCCCTGCCCCTGGCCACGCTGGCCGAGCCCTGTGGCGTGCGCGCGATGGCGGGGCGGTCGCTGGATGCCGCCGGCATGGCCTGGGCCGAGGTGTTTGTGGGCGGCGGCGTGGCGGCGGTGGCCGCGGCCGTGATGGCCGGGCTGGGGGTGGCGGCGCTGGCCCCGCGCATGCTGCCCCTGGGCGCGGTGGACGTCGGCACGCGCCTTGCGCTGCCCGCACTGCCCCGCCTGCCCGTGCTGCTGCACACCCGCATCAGGGACGGCCGCCCGCGCGACGCCCTGGCGGCGCTGTCCGCGGCTTTCCGCAGCGCGGTGCGGGGCTAGCCTGGCCGAGGCCGGGCGATGATCCGCTCACTCCAGCCTGGCGCCTTGCGATGCGCCGTGGCGCGTGTCGTGGTCGTATTGCTTCTCGCGCTCGGCGTGTTCGCGCAGCAGGCGGTGGCCCAGCGCGTTGGCCTGGCGCTCCAGCGTGGCGCAGTCCGGCGCGGCGGGCAGCTGCGCAATGCCCTGGTCGATGGCGCGGGCGGCGTCGCGCCCGAACTGCACATGGCCTTGCTCGTGGCGTGACAGGGCCGGCAGATAGCGGTCGAACAGCGCCCGCTGCGCCGGCGTGGCGCGCCGCAGCTCGGGCAGCTGCACCTCGGTGCGCAGCCGTGTGGTGACCTCGGTGATGCGGCATTCGCCCGACGAGGCCTCGCGCCCCCAGCGGAAGGTCCAGCGCACGTTCCAGCGGGTGTGGCCGTGAAAGCGCTGCCCGTCCGTGACGATGGGCGTGGCCGCGTTCAGCGCCTGGCGCAGCGTGTCCCCAGGCTCCGCATGCACGGCGTACGGGCGCTCGGCATGCTCCTCGCGCACGGCGGCCTGCGCCAGGGGCACAGCGGCCCACAGCGCCGCCAGCAGTGCGGCTGCCTTCATCCGCGGCCGCCGTGCCAGGGCCGCCAGGCCGCGCAGCGTCACAGGGTGCCGCTTCATTCGCCCCAGGGCAGCATCAGCGTGAGCAGCGAGAGCTGGTCGAACTCGGGCGCGAACGCGTCGATGATGCGCTGCGGCTCGGGGCACAGCGTGGTGTCGGTGATCACGCCGAACTGCACGCCGCCGCCATAGCTCAGGATGGAAACCCCCAGGCCGATGTCCCCCGACTGCGGCACCCAGAACATGCACTGCGTGACGCGCGCGCCGCACAGCGTGAGCTGCTCCTTGGGCCCCGGCACATTGGTCATGACCGCCGTGGTCTTGCGGCCGAACAGGTTGAGCAGCGCGTCCTGCGCGGGCTTGATCATCAGGCCCGCCACGGCGAGCATCGCGAACGCGAGGATGGGCTGGGTGCTGCCCTTGAGCGCATTCATGCGCTTGCGCACCTCGTACACGCGCTCCACCGGGTTGGCCATGCCGATGGGCAGCACCAGCGGCACCAGGCCGAAGCGGTTTCCCAGCTTCCAGGCCTCTTCCATGGGGCGCAGGTTCACGGGGATCATGGCGCGGATCTCCTGCCCCGTGGGGTCGTCGCCCTGGCTGCGCAGGTAGCCGCCGATGGCGCCGGCCACGCAGGACAGCAGCACGTCGTTGATCGAGCAGTTGAGCGCCTTGCCGATGGCCTTGACCTCCTCCAGCGGGATGGGCGGGCACCACGCCACGCGCTTGGCCTGGCCGGGCTGGCCCTTCAGGCGCGTGGGTGAATCGTCGGGCATCAGCGCCAGGGCGGCCGCGTCGCTCACCAGCTGGTAGGCCACGCGCGCCATGTCCAGGGTGCCCGACAGGCCGTTCTGCATCGCCTTCTCGGGGTCGCCCAGCATCTGCAGCGACCTGGCCGCGCTGTCGCCGGCCATATCGAGCGCTTTCACGGTCATGCCGGTGAAAGGCTTGATGAGCGTGTCGGCGATCCAGTCCTCTGCCGTGGCGGCCTCCTTGTCCGCACGGGACTTGCGCCTGGGGGGCTCGGCACCGCCATCGACCAGCGACATGGTCACCGAGATCAGCGCGATGCCGTCCGCGATGCAGTGGTGGATGCGCACCACGAGGGCGCTGCCGGGCTGGCCGTCGTCGCCCACGAAGTCCTCGATCAGGTGCATCTGCCACAGCGGGCGGCGCGCGTCCAGCGGCTGCATGGCCAGCTCGCCCACGCGGTCCTGCAGGGCGCGCTGCATGCTCTGTCCGGGGGTGCGGGGCAGCGTCTCGCGCAGCACATGGGCGGCGATGTCGAACTGGCGGTCTTCCACCCAGGTGGCCCCGGCCGCGTCCTCCACCACGCGCTGGCGAAAGCGCGGGTACTGCAGCAGGCGCTGCTGCACGCGCTCGCACAGCGCGTCCCAGCCGATGCCGGGCGAGAGCGTCCACACGCCGTTGATCATCATCAGGTTGCTGGCCGAGTCCATGCGCAGCCAGGCCGTGTCGACCTTGCTCATGCGTTCGCCCGAGAGGCCCAGCATGCCGGTGGCGGCACGCCGCACGTTCTTTTGCACCACGCCGGCGGCCTTGCGCGCGGCGGGCGGAAGGGCCTGGGCCGCGCGGCGGGCCACGTCGGGGGCCTGGGCGCGCACCTTGCGCAGGGGGCTGGCGGCGCCTTCGGTGGCCGGGGCGCGGGGGGCTGGGATGCGGGTCACCATCAGATGTACACCTGTTGTGGTTGTTTTTGGGGGCTTGCCTCTATGGATGGCACCGCTTGGCGCGGTGCGCAGCCCGTAAGATACAACGCAGCAAACCCTTGCCGACACCGTTCTTTCCCTCCCCCTTCCCCTTCTTTCGTTTTCCATCCAAGGAGCAACCGACATGGCCGACCTGAACGCCACCTTCGAAGCCGCCGTAGCCAATTCCAAGAACCTCAGCGAGCGCCCCGACAACGCCACGCTGCTCAAGATCTACGCGCTGTACAAGCAGGCCACCGCCGGCGACAACACCGAGAAGAAGCCCAGCTTCTCCGACATGGTGGGCCGTGCCAAATGGGACGCGTGGGAAAAGCTCAAGGGCACTGAAGCGGATGCCGCCAAGCAGCAATATGTCGACCTGATCACGTCACTCCAGTAGCCCCCTGAGGGGCTGCGCGCCTTCCCCCTCAGGGGGGACACGCCACCGGTGGCCCGGCAAAGCCGGTTCCACGGTGACACTGGTCTGGGCCCTGCCCCTTGGTGGGCGGGCTGGCGGAGTCAAAAACAAGCGGCCTCGGCCGCTTGTTTTTTGGCAGGTCCTCAGCAACCAGAGAAAAATCAGGCGCTACCGCTTGCTGGGTAAGCGCCAAGTGCTTCAATTTTTATAGCGTCGTAACCCAGCTCGGCCAGCAGCTCCGCATTGTGCTCACCCACCCGGGGCGGCGAGAGGCGCACGCCGGGGCGCTGGCCGTCCATGGCCAGCGGCAGCAGCACCGTCTGGGTGGCGCGGCCGTCGGGCAGGGTCATGGGGGCGAGGGCGCCGGTGGCGTTCAGGTGCGAGTCGGTGAGCAGGTCCTCTGGCCGCGTGATGGGCGCAAAGGGCAGGGCGTGGCGCTCGAACACGTCGGCCAGGTGCGCGGCGCTGTAGGGCGCGAGCCGCTCGCGCAGCAGCGGCATCATCCAGGCGCGTTCGCGCACGCGGTCGTTGTTGCTGGCCAGGCGCGGGTCGGCCTTCAGGTCGGCAAAGCCGAAGGCATCGCAGAACACCGCCCAGGCGCCATCGCTCACCACGGCCAGGAAGATCTGCTCGCCGTCCTTCACCTGGAACACGTCGTAGATCGCCCAGGCCGAGATGCGCGCGGGCATGGGGGCGGCAGGCTGGCCGGTGACGGCGAACTGCATGATGTGCTGCGCGACGAGGAACACGTTGTTCTCGAACAGCGCGCTCTGCACCTCCTGGCCGCGCCCGGTCTTCTCGCGCTGTGCGAGCGCGGCCATGGCGCCGATCGCGCCGAACATGCCGCCCATGATGTCGTTCACGCTGGTGCCCGCGCGCAGCGGGTCGCCGGGCCGGCCGGTCATGTAGGCCAGGCCGCCCATCATCTGCACCACTTCATCCAGGGCGGTGCGGTGGTCGTACGGGCCGGGTAGAAAGCCCTTGTGGCTCACGTAGATGAGGCGCGGGTTCAGGGCCTTCAGGCTCGCGTAGTCCAGTCCCAGCTTCTGCATGGTGCCGGGCTTGAAGTTCTCGCTCACGATGTCGGCCGTCGCGATCAGGCGCAGCACGGCCTCCTTGCCCTCGGGGGTTTCCAGGTCCAGCGCCAGGCTCTTCTTGTTGCGGTTGAACAGCGGGAAGAATCCCGCGCCCGAGCCGCGCAGCTTGCGCGTGGCATCGCCCTCGCGGCCATGGCCGATGGGCTCGACCTTGATGACCTCGGCCCCCAGGTCGGCCAGCACCAGGCCGCAGGTGGGGCCCATGACCATGTGGGTGAACTCCACCACGCGGATGCCGGTGTAGGGCAGGGCGGTCCGGCCGCCGCCTGGGGCGCTCTCGTTGTTTTCAGGCATGTGGTGTCTCCTGGGTCCAGCCCTTGGGCAGGCCCGCTTCGGGCGTCATCCCGTAGACCGGTTCGCCGGGCAGCCCCGCCTGCAGCGGCACGCGGGCCGCGAAGAGCTTGTGCAGGTCCACACCCGTGGATAGACCCATGGCCTCGAACATGAACACCAGGTCTTCGGTGACCACGTTGCCGGAGGCTCCGGGCGCATAGGGGCAGCCGCCCAGGCCGCCCAGCGATGCGTCGAAGGTGCGCACGCCCACGTCGTATGCGGCCAGGCAGTTGGCCAGGCCCAGGCCGCGCGTGTTGTGCATGTGGGCCGCGCCCGCGCGCGGGCCGATCTCGCTGCGCAGCCGCGTGAACAGGCGGCGCACCTGCGCGGGGTTGGCCATGCCGGTGGTGTCCGACAGGCCGACCTCGTCCACGCCCGCCGCCACGCAACTGGCGGCCAGGCGGATCACGTCGTCCTCGGGCACCTCGCCCTGCAGCGTGCAGCCGAACGCGGTGGAAATGCCCACTTCCACCAGCACCTGTGGCGCGGTCTCGGCGCGCAGGCGGGTGATGGCGTGCAGCTCGTCCACCATGGCGTCCGGGCTCTTGCGCACGTTGGCCAGTGAATGCGCCGCGCTGGCCGACACGGGCAGCGTGATCTTGTGCACGCCGCTGGCCAGCGCGGCCTCCGCGCCGCGCAGGTTGGGCACCAGGGCCATCACGGTGATGCCGGGGTGGGTGAGCGCGTGGCGCACCACCTCGGCCACGTCGGCCATCTGCGGCAGCAGCCGCGCGGGCACGAAGGAGCCGACTTCAATTTCGCGCAGGCCCGCCGCCACGAGCGCGTCGATCCAGCGCAGCTTGTACTGCGTGGGCATGGTGGCTTTCACGGACTGCAGGCCGTCGCGCGGGCCTACTTCGCTGATGAGGATGTCGGGGACGGGCATGGGCGGATTCCTGCGGGGCTGGCCGAGCGCCGGGGCTTGACGCTGCGGAGGGTTGTCGTTCTAATAGATGGAACGAAGTTCTTTCTATTGAAATGATTGACGGTTTGCGCTTTCGCGTCAAGCCCCCGCCCCTGCGTCCTGTTTCCACCCCGCGCCCGCATGCCCCGCAAATCCGCCCATGAATCCCTGGCCGATGCCGATGCCGCCCCGGGCGGCGTGGCGGCCGTGGACCGCGCGCTCACGCTGCTGGGTGCGTTCCGGCAGGGCGACGGTGCCCTGCCGCTCGCGGAACTGGCCGCGCGCACGCAGCTGCACAAGAGCACGGCGCTGCGCCTGCTCGCATCGCTGGAGCATGCACGGTGGGTGCAGCGGCTCGCGGACGGCCGCTACGCCCTGGGCCCCGAGGTGGCGCGGCTGTATGCGCTGTACGCCGCCGCGTTCTCCCTCGACCGGGTGGTGCTGCCGGTGCTGCGCGATCTGGTGGCCGCGACGGGCGAAAGCGCGGCCTACCACGTGCGCCAGGGGGACGTGCGCCTGTGCCAGTTCCGGGTGGATTCGCCACACCCCGTGCGCGACCACATCCGCGCGGGCGATCTGCTGCCGCTCGAGCGCGGCACGGGCGGGCGGGTGCTGGTGGCGTTCGATCCGGCGCCCGGGCGCGTGCTGGGCGCGCGGGACCGCGCGCTGCATGCGCGCATCCGGGCCGATGGCTATGCCGCCAGCGTGGGCGACCGGCTCGACGAGGTCGCCGGAATCTCGGCACCGGTGTTCCATGCCGATGGCAGCCTGGCGGCGGCGGTCACGCTGACCATGCCCGCGCACCGCTATGACGAGCGCTACGTGAAGCCGGTGCTGGAGGCGGCACGCCGCCTGAACGGGCAGGTGTAGCCAGAAGAGGCTGAGACAGAGGTGGTGCGCGGGATTGGGCAGAAGGGCAGTTTGCGCTGCCGTTTCGCCAACCCGGCCTGCAATATGCGGCAGTTCTGGCGATTCACATTGCTGCGGCGCTCCGGGAAACTTGTCCCATCCCTTACGGAGACAAGCACCATGCGTTCCCAGAACACCTTCACCACCCTGTACCTCAGCGCGCCCGATGTCATCGACCTGGTGCGCCGCAAGGGCATCGAGGCCTGCCTGCGCGGCATCGCCGACAACATCCATGCCGATTTCCTGCGCTGGCAGGCGTTCGACAAGTCGGCGCGCGTGGCCAGCCATTCGCGGGACGGCGTGATCGAGCTCATGCCCATCGCCGACGGGGAGACGTATGCCTTCAAGTACGTCAACGGCCACCCGCGCAACACCCGGCTGGGCCTGTCGACCGTGATGGCGTTCGGCGTGCTGGCCGACGTGGCCACGGGGGCGCCCCTGCTGCTGAGCGAGCTCACTCTCACCACGGCGCTGCGCACGGCCGCCATGTCGGCGGTGGCCGCACGTGCCCTGGCACGCCCCGGCGCGCGCACCATGGCGCTCATCGGCAACGGTGCGCAAAGCGAGTTCCAGGCGCTGGCGTTCCACCACCTGCTGGGCGTCGACACGCTGCGGCTGTTCGACACCGACCCGGCCGCCACCGCCAAGCTGCAGGCCAACCTGCAGGGCGGCGGCCTGCGCACCGTGGCCTGCGCCAGCGCGGCCGAGGCCGTGCGCGGCGCCGACATCGTGACCACGGTGACGGCCGACAAGACCAACGCCACCATCCTCACGCCGGACATGCTGGCGCCCGGCATGCACATCAATGCGGTGGGCGGCGACTGCCCCGGCAAGACGGAGCTGCATGCCGACGTGTTGCGCCAGGCGCAGGTGTTCGTCGAATATGCGCCGCAGACGCGCATCGAGGGCGATATCCAGCAACTGCCGTCCGACTTCGCGGTGACCGAGTTGTGGGAGGTGCTGGCGGGCCGCCTGCCGGGCCGCGGCAGCGATGCGCAGGTGACCGTGTTCGACTCGGTGGGCTTCGCGCTGGAGGATTTTTCCGCGCTGCGGTTCATGCGCCATGCCGCGGCCGAACTGGGGGTGGGCCAGCCGATCGAACTCATCCCCGAACTGTCCGACCCCAAGAACCTGTTTGGCGTGCTGCACGCGCGCGGCCCCTTGCTGCGCGCGGCGGCCTGAGGACGTGCCCGCCCCGTCAGTCGTGCCACACCACGCTGTCGGCAGGGTCTGCCCGCGTGGTGCGAAAGTGGTTGGCGGGGTGCGCGGGGTCGGCCAGGCCGAACGAGATGCCGCAGACGATGGTGCGGTCCGCGCCGATGCCCAGCACCTCGCGCAGCACGCCGGGGTACGAGGCCAGCGCGGCCTGCGCGATGGAGCCCACGCCCAGGCTGTGCGCGGCCAGCATGAAGCTTGACACGTACGCGCCGCAGTCCACCGCGCCATAGACGCCCAGCGCCTCGTCGCTGCTGACGATGGCCACATGCGGCGCGCCGAACATCGTGAAGTTCTGTGCCGCCTGTTGCGCCGAGGCCTCGCGGTCGCCCTTGGCGATGCCCAGGGCCTCGTACAGTCCCCAGCCGCATTCACGCCGCCGCTCCTGGTACACGCCCCGGTATTCGCGGGGCCAGGGCAGGTCGGGCGCAGGGGCTGCCGCGGCCATGTGCGACTGCAGTGCGCCGCGCAGGCGCTCGAGCGTGGCGCCGCTGGCAATGGTGAGCTGCCAGGGCTGCGCGTTGCACCACGAGGCCGTGCGTTGCGCGGTGGCCAGGATGGCTTGCATGGTGGTGCGAGGCAACTGCCCGGGCAGAAAGGCGCGGCAGCTGTAGCGGGTGTGAAGCAGCGCGGACAGGGTGTCGAACGCCGGGCTGTGGGCGGCGGTGCCGGTGGCGGTGGATGTCATGGTCCGGGCCCTGGCGGCTACGCCTTCTTGGCCTTGGCCGCAGGTTTGGCCGCCGCCTTGGTACCCGGCTTGCCGGCACCCGCTTCTGCCGCGTGTTTCTTCTTGTCGGCGGCGGGCTTCTTGGTGCCGGGGTGGGGCGCATTGAGCAGGGCATCGAGCTGTTCGCCAATTTCGGCCTCGATGCGGTCCTTGAACGCGCCGAACAGAAAACCCAGCTGGGCCTTCATCTCGAACTGCCGCGCGTCCACGAGCAGCGTGCCCTTGACGCCCGAGCGCGTGAAGGTGAGTGTGTCTTCTGTGTCGCCCTCTTCATAGACACATTCCATGTCGAATTTTTCCTCGGCCTTCTCGGCCCAGGAGAAGGCGATCTTGCGGGCCTCTTTCAGGCCCAGGTGGTGTTCGCGATGGATGTGGATGTCAGGCACAGGGTGTCTCCTTAAGAGGATTTTTGTGGGGGCTGCGCGGGCAGCAGGGCACGCAAGGTCTCGCGGCGCTGCGGCTGGGGCTGCTGCGCCAGCTGCCGTACGGCATCATAAAACCGGGGCCAGTCGCGGCCCTGCTGTTCGAACAGGGCCTCGAACGCGGGCACGAGTTCGTCGTAGGCCGCCTGGGCGGCAAAGCTCGCGTTGTTGGCCTTGGCCACCCAGCGGTCGTAGCCCGCCACCTGGGCCGTGGTGACCGAAGGCTGGGTGCCCGAAGCCGTGCCCAGCCACTGCGCGCGCAGTTGGGCGTAGCGCCCGCGGAATGCCTGCATTGCTTCATTTTTAATAGCATTCAGCGCTTGATCCTCCAGCGCCAGGGCATCTTTTTGTGCATAGATGGCGGCCAGCCGCTCGCGCGTGGCGCGCGTGAGCGCGCGGAACGCGCCGCGCCGCGCCTCGCTGGTGGCGTAGGCCTCGCGCGCCTGGGGGGTGGAATGGGTGGCCAGCCACCGCGCCATGCCAATGCGTTCGACCGCCGTGGCAAAGGACTCGTTGAACAGCGTGTCCCCTTCGGCATACACCACCTGGTGCGCCAGTTCGTGGAACAGCAGGCGCACGAAGTCGCCCTCGGGCCAGGCGATGAAGGTGGAAAGCAGCGGGTCGCCCCCCGCCCAGTTCATGTAGCCCAGCGTGGAGTACGCGGGCACGCCGTACACCTCCACCTCCAGCCCCCGCGCGGCGAGCTGGTCGGCCTCGGCCTGGGCGTCGGCCTGGGCGAAGTAGCCGCGGTAGCCGATGCAGCCCGTGACCGGAAAGCACCAGGTGTGCAGCGTGAGCGCGTAGGGCGGCGCGGCCACCACGTTCCACACGGCGGCGGGGCGTTTCAGGTCGGCGTAGCGGCGGTAGCTTGCGTTGTCGGGCAGGCCCAGCTCGGCCACGGCGAAGGCCCGGGCGCGCTGCGCCAGCCACAGGCGCTCGCGCAGCGCGGGCGCGATGTCGGTGCGTGCCACCCAGCGGTCGATGGGCTCGGCCGACTGCATGAGTTCCAGGTGCCCCACCATGGACTGCCAGTAGTAGCCCAGCGAACCGGTCGTGCTGGCACACCCGGACAGTGCAAGGCAAAGCAACGGGGCGGACACGGCCCGCAGGCGGGGGAGAAACTGGCGCATGGGGGCAGTTTATGGGCAGAAGATCGCGCCGGGCGTGCGCACGGTTGTCAGCAGCGTGGCCGGTGCAGTTTCTAGAATGCGGCGCATGACCGCCGAACCCACCCCCGACCTGCCTGCCGGCCTGTTCGCCGACGAGGCCGGTTGCCCGCGCTGCGCCTGGTGCCAGGCCACGCCCTTCTACCGCCACTACCACGACCACGAGTGGGGGTTCCCCGTGGCGGACGACCGGCGGCTGTTCGAGAAGATCTGCCTGGAGGGTTTTCAGTCGGGCCTGAGCTGGCTCACCATCCTGAACAAGCGCGAGGGCTTTCGCGCGGCGTTTGCCCACTTCGACGCGGAGCAGGTCGCCGCCTTCGGCCCGGCCGACGTCGAGCGCCTGGTGCAGGACGCGGCCATCGTGCGCCACCGGGGCAAGATCGAGTCCACCATCAACAACGCGCGGCGCGTGCTGGAGCTGCGGCGCGAGTTCGGATCGCTGGCGCACTACGCCTGGCGCTATGAGCCTTCCTCCGCCGACCGGCCCGGGCGCCTCACGCGCGAGGTGGCGCGCACCCTGTCCACTTCGCCCGCGTCCATCGCCCTGTCCAAGGACCTGAAAAAACGCGGCTGGAGTTTCGTGGGCCCCACCACGGTGTACGCCTTCATGCAGGCCATGGGGCTCGTGAACGACCACCTGGAAGGCTGCCATTCGCGCGCCACGGCGCTGCGGGCGCGCGCGGAGTTTGTGCCGCCGCGGGGCTGATCAGGGCCGCGCCACCGGCCGCAGAACCCACAGCGCCGCCAGCGCCGCGAGCCCCAGCAGCGTGGTGGCCCACAGGGCGGCTGCGCCCACGCCATCGAGCAGCATGCCGAACAGCACCGGCGCGAAGGCCTGCGCCACGCGGGCGGGCACCATCATCAGGCCCTGGCGGGCGCCGTAGCCGGCGGGCCCGAACAACACCAGCGGCAGCGTGCCCTTGGCGATGGTCAGGATGCCGTTGCCGGCCCCGTGCAGCACGGTGAACACCAGCGCGGCCGGGCCGCCCACCACCATGAGCAAGGCCGCGCCCACCGGGTGGGCCGCGGCCGCCAGCTGCGCAGACAGCAAGGGGTGCAGGCGGCGCAGGAAGCCGAACTCCAGCAACCGCGCCGCCACCTGGGCCGGGCCGACCAGCGCGGCCAGGGCCACCGCCGCCTGCAGCGAGGTGCCGCTGGCCTGCAGCAGGCGCGGCAGGTGGGCGGCCATGGCCGTGCTGGTGAACCAGGTGACGGCGAAAACGAAGGACAGCAGCACGGTGGTGCGCACAGCGTGGCCTGGCGCAGGCACTGCGGGCGCCACCGGCGTGGCGGCGGGGTCGGCGCCCGCTGGTGCGGCCGGGGCATGCTCGCCGGGCGCGGTGCGGGGCAGCCAGCCATTCAGCGGCACGCCCACCAGCAGGTGCAGCGCGGCCCAGCCCGCGCACGCGCCGCGCCAGCCCCAGTGCACCTCCATCCAGGCCGACAGCGGCCAGCCCACCGTGCTGGCAAAGCCCGCGATCAGCGTGATGCCGGTGATGGCGCCGCGCGCGCCCTGGCCATACAGGCGCACCAGCGTGGCAAAGGCCGCTTCGTACAGGCCCGACCCCATGGCCACGCCCATCAGCACCCAGGCGGCAAACAGGCCCACCGGGCCCTGTGCCAGTGCCATGCCCGCCAGGCTGGTGGCAAACAGCAGGTTGGTGCCCACCAGCACCGGCCGGCCGCCATGGCGGTCGATGGTCCGGCCCGCCAGCGGCCCCAGCAGGGCGGACACGATGAGCGCCAGCGAGAACGCGGCGAACACGGTGGGCGTGGCCACGCCCAGGTCGCGCGCCATGGGCACGGCCAGCATGGCGGGCAGGTAGTAGGACGAGGCCCAGGCCAGGGTCTGGGCCGTGCCCAGGCGCGCCACGGTCCAGCGCTGTGGCGCGGCGCTCATGCCGTGCGAGGCGCCACGGTCTCAGACACGCTGGCCCTGGGCGTTGACGACGACCTCGCCATCTTCCTTGGTGAAGGCGCCTTGCTGGGGCGAGGGCAGGATGTCCAGCACCTTTTCCGAGGGACGGCACAGCCGCGTGCCCAGCGGCGTTGCGACGAGGGGGCGGTTGATGAGGATGGGGTGGGCCAGCATCGCGTCGATGAGCTGGTCATCGGTGACGCCGGGCGCATCCAGTTGCAGTTCGGTGAAAACCGCTTCCTTGGTGCGCACGGCGTTGATCACGGGCTCGCCCGTGGCGGCGATCAGCGCCAGCAGCGTGGCGCGATCGGGCGGGGTCTTGAGGTATTCGATGACTTCCGGTTCGGCGCCGCTGTTGCGGATCATGGCCAGCGTGTTGCGGGACGTGCCGCATTTCGGGTTGTGATAGATGGTGATGGCGGTCATGGTGGGGCGTGGTGGTTTGCTGACGAAGGGGCGGTGTGAAGACCTGAAAGTTTGCCACCGTGCGCGGGCCAGCCCGGCAACCGCTTCAGCGCGTGCAGCAGTTGCTGGCCGGCGTCGTTCAGCGCTCCGTCGTTGCGCACTTCCAGGCTGGCCGCGCCCGGGGGCGGCATGAACGCCGCCGCACGCTGCACGCGGGCCTCCACCTCCCCGGGGGTCTCGCGGCCGCGCGAAAGCAGCCGCTCGCGCAGTACGTGCGGGCTGGCGGTGATGTGCACGGCCACCAGGTCGGGGAACCGCGCCAGTGCATCGGCCAGGTAGGCGCGCGAACCGTTGAGCAGCACCCATTGGCCGTGGGCCAGTGGCGCGAGCTGCGCGGCCCGGATGCCATAGCCCAGGCCGTTGGCCTCCCAGTGCAGGGCAAACGCCTGCTCACCGCGCAGCGCCGCAAAGGCCTCGGGCGACACGCTCTCGTGCGCCTCGCCGCCGGGCGCAGCGGGGCGGCTGATGGTGCGCTGTGCCCAGTGCACGGGGCAGGGGGCGGGCAGGTGCGCGTGCAGCCAGCCGAGAAGGCTGTCCTTGCCCGCGCCGGAAGGGCCCATGAAGTACACCAGCCGGGCCGTCATGCGCCCAGCTCCAGGTGGTCCAGCAGCACGAAGTCGGTGCCCGGCGCGGGCTCGGCGAACAGGGCCAGGCTGTTGAAGCGCAGCGGGGGCAGGTCGGCGAAGAACTGCTCGGCCGCATCGAGCACCAGTTCCACGGTGTCTTCACGCTCGCCCGCGAGGGAGCCGGTCAGTGACAGGTGGAAGCGGAACTCCTCCAGCACGAAGGGGTAGCCCCACTGCTGCAACAGCGCATCCTGCCGGGGCGTGAGCCCGGCCGCGCGGCGGCGCGCCAGGTTGCTGGCCGACAGGGGCGCCGCCAGCGGCTGCAGCTGCGTCACGCAGGCGGCGGCTGCGGCCTGGATCTCGGCGTTGGCCGGGTGCGAGGGCATGGGCACCAGCGCGAGGAAGTCGTCGATGCGCTGGACCTGCAAGGGCGGCATGTTGAAGGGGCGCAGGCTGCCGGCCAGCGTCTGCACGGCATGCTGCAGCGTGAGCCAGTCCACCCCCGGCGCCAGCGCGAACGGCGCCTTGAGCGTGGCGTGCCAGCCATAGCGGCGCGGCGCGGCGGTCAGGCGCTCCAGTTCTTCCTTGGCCACGCCGTGGATGTCCAGTTGTGGCAGGGGCCGCAGCAGCGCCGCGCAGCGGCCCAGCCAGTGGCTGCCGGCCAGCCAGGCCAGGGTGCCGGGGTGGGGAGCGAAGTACACCGCATAGCGGTGGGCCGCCGTGGGGGCCGTGGCGTGGTTATTCGTCATGGGTGATGGTGAGTTTGACGCGGTCGCCCGCGAACCAGGCGCGCGCCCACTCGATGGGCGTGCCGGCCAGGTCCACGTTCAGGCTCTCGACCAGCAGCACCGGGCGCGCGGCGGGCTGGCGCAGCTCGGCGGCCACGGCGGCGTCGGGCAGCTCGGCGGTGATGCGGCTCTCGCGCCGGGTGTAGTCGGCCACGCCATGCGCGGTGAAGCCGGCGGTGATGGAGCCGGTCTCGCGCACCACGGCCGCCAGGCCCGCGAAGCGGGGCAGGGGAAAGTAGCGCTCGCTCACGTGCAGCGGCTGGCCCTCGGCCTGGCCGATCACGCGCAATTGCAGCAGCGGGCTGCGCGTCGGCACCTGCAGGGCCTTGGCCAGCGCGGCCGTGGCGCGCACCGTCTGTTCCTGCAGCACCACCAGGCTGCCGCGCAGGCCGGCCTGCGCCAGGCCCTGCTGGTGGCGCACGCGCTTGCCCAGCGCCAGGTCCACCGCGAAGTCCTCCACGTAGGTGCCGCTGCCCTGGGTGATGCGCACCAGCCCCTGGCTGCACAGGCTGGCCAGCGAGCGGCGGATGGTGTGGCGGTTCACCCCGAACTGCTCGGCCAGTGCGTGCTCCGAGGGCAGGCGCTGGCCCGGGGGGTAGATGCCGCTGCCGATGGCCTCGGCCAGTTCGGCGGCGATGCGGGTCCAGAAGCTGTCGCGTGCCGGGCGTGTGGCCGGAACGGGGTTGCCAAGAACTTGTGTGCTGGTGGTGGCTGTCATGAAACCTACATGCGCGCTGTCTAAGCTGGCGCCAGTTGTTCAATTTGTCTATACAACTTAAAGAGTACCACCTCCATGTTTCAAGCCTTTGACAACCCGGGCCCGGGCCGCCCGCTCTCGCGGGCGCACTGGATGGCGCTGCTGGCCCGCGCGCCCATCGACCTTCTGGAGCCCGCGCTGCACGACCACGCCGCACTGCCCGCCCGCTGGCTGCGCGCTCCCGAAACCGGTCTGATGATGGTGCAGGGCCGCGCCGGCGGCACCGGCGAGCGTTTCAACCTGGGTGAGGTCACGGTCACCCGCTGCGCACTGCGCGTGGACGTGGACGGCGCCGATGGCGGCGAGCCCACCGTGGGCGTGGCCTACGTGCTCGGCCGCTCGCACCGCCAGGTGCAACTGGCGGCCCTGGCCGATGCGCTGCTGCAGGACCCTGTGCGCCAGGCTGCGCTGGATACCAGCCTGCTCGACCCCATCCGCCGCCACCTGGCCCAGGTGCAGTCCGAGCGCCAGGCCCGCACGGCCAGCACACGGGTGGACTTCTTCACGGTGGCCCGCGAAAGCGGTGGCAATGACGACAGCGACGAGGACCAGGAATGAGCGCCACCCCGACGATCTCCCTGTCCGCACTGGGTGCGGGCTTTTCCAGCGAGGCCCTGGGCAGCCAGGGCGTGTTCCGCGCGGTGCTGCGGGCCCTGTCGCAGCCGGGTGATCCGGTCGCCATCGTGCACGATGCCGAAGTGCCCGCCACCGGCCACGCCGCGTCGGCCGCCGTGCTGCTGGCTTTGCTCGACAGCGAATGCACGCTGTGGCTGTCCCCCCAACTCGCGGCCAGCCAGGCCGGTGTGTGGCTGCGCTTTCACACCGGCTGCGTGCTGGTCGATGCCCCCGAACAGGCGCGCTTCGCCTGGGTGGCTGCGGGCGATGCCATGCCTGACCTGGCCCGCCTGCAGCGCGGCAGCGACGAATACTCCGACCAGTCCGCCACCTGCGTGATCGACGTGGCGGCGCTGGCCCCGGCTGGGGAGGGTGCAGGCGCCTGGCGCCTTGCGGGCCCCGGCATCCGCAGTGCGCAGCACCTGCATGTCGCGGGGCTGCCAGAGGACTTCTGCGCGCAGTGGGCTGATAACCACGGTGCCTTCCCGCGCGGGGTGGACGTGGTGCTGGCCACGGCCACGCACATCGCCGGCCTGCCGCGCACCACCCGCATCGAATCACCATCCACCGTGGAGGCCTGAGCCGCATGTACGTTGCCGTCAAGGGCGGGGAAACCGCCATCCTCAACAGCTACCGCCTGCTGGCCGAGCAGCGCCGGGGCGACACGGCCGAGCCGGAGCTCTCGGTGGCGCAGATCCGCGCGCAGCTCAAGCTGGCCGTGGACCGCGTGATGACCGAAGGCTCGGTCTACGACCCCGAGCTCGCGGCCCTGGCCATCAAGCAGGCCGCGGGCGACCTGGTGGAAGCCATCTTTTTGCTGCGTGCCTACCGTGCCACGCTGCCGCGCCTGGGCACCACGGTGCCGCTGGACACGGCGCGCATGGCGCTCACCCGGCGCATCTCGGCCACCTTCAAGGACCTGCCCGGCGGCCAGGTGCTCGGCCCCACCTACGACTACACCCAGCGCCTGCTCGACTTCACGCTGCTGGCCCGGGGCGATGCACAGGCTGCCGTAGCGGCCGCCCTCGCACCTTTGAGCGATGCGCCCGCCACCACACCGCGCGTGGTGGACCTGCTCAACCAGGAAGGGCTGATCGAGACCCGCCCCATCCCCGAAGGCGATCCGGCCCCCGCCGACCTGACGCGCGAGCCGCTGCGCTTTCCGGCCAATCGAGCGACACGCCTGCAGAACCTGGCGCGCGGCGACGAGGGCTTTCTGCTCGCCATGGCGTATTCCACGCAACGCGGCTACGCG
This sequence comes from Acidovorax sp. GW821-FHT11A03, assembly GCF_058809075.1. Classification (NCBI taxonomy): domain Bacteria; kingdom Pseudomonadati; phylum Pseudomonadota; class Betaproteobacteria; order Burkholderiales; family Comamonadaceae; genus Acidovorax; species Acidovorax sp. GW821-FHT11A03. The sequence goes on along the minus strand of NZ_JBXASG010000002.1, from coordinate 553,277 downwards.
CATTCGCACCCCTTCGTCGGGGAGCTGCGCCTGGGTGCGGTGGCGGTGGAGATCGTTCCTGAAGAGCTGGGCTTTGCCATCTCCATCGGCGACATGGAGATCACCGAGTGCGAGATGGTCAACCAGTTCGCGGGCAGCAAGCAGCAGCCGCCGCAGTTCACGCGCGGCTATGGCCTGGCCTTCGGCCACAGCGAGCGCAAGGCCATGGCCATGAGCCTGGTGGACCGCGCCCTGCGCGCCGACGAGCTGGGCGAGCCGGTGGAATCGCCCGCGCAGATGCAGGAGTTCGTGCTCTCGCACAGCGACAGCCTGGAGGCCTCGGGCTTCGTGCAGCACCTGAAGCTGCCGCACTACGTGGACTTCCAGTCCGAGCTGGAGCTGGTGCGCCGCATGCGCGCCACTGCGGCGGCCAACCCCTCTGACGACACCACCCTGGGAGACGATGCATGAACGCGCCCCACGAGCCCGCGCTGATGGGCCTGCCCGCCGATGCCGCGCCCACCGACGGGCACTTCAACTTTGCCTACCTGGACGAGCGCACCAAGCGCATGATCCGCCGGGCCATCCTCAAGGCCGTGGCCATCCCGGGCTACCAGGTGCCCTTCGGCTCGCGCGAGATGCCGCTGCCCTATGGCTGGGGCACGGGCGGCATCCAGGTCACGGCCGCCATCATCGGGCCGGACGATTTCCTCAAGGTCATCGACCAGGGTTCGGACGACACGGTCAACGCGGTCAACATCCGCCGATTCTTCGAGCGCACCACGGGCGTGGCCACCACCACGCGCACCACCGAGGCCACGCTGATCCAGACGCGCCACCGCATCCCCGAGACGCCGCTGGCCGAGGGCCAGGTGCTCGTCTACCAGGTGCCGGTGCCCGAGCCCATGCAGCGCCTGGAACCGCGCGAGACCGAGACGCGCACCCTGCACGGCCTGGCCGAGTACGGGCTCATGCACGTCAAGCTCTACGAGGACATCGCGCGCTACGGCCACATCGCCACCACCTACGACTACCCGGTGCTGGTCAACGGCCGCTACGTGATGGCGCCGTCGCCCATCCCCAAGTTCGACAACCCCAAGATGCACATGAACCCGGCGCTGCAGCTCTTCGGCGCGGGCCGCGAAAAGCGCATCTACGCCGTGCCGCCCTACACGCCGGTGGAGAGCCTGGGCTTCGAGGACCACCCCTTCGAGGTGCAGCGCTGGGACTGCGCCTGCGCCCTGTGCGGCGCCACCGACAGTTTCCTCGACGAGGTCATCACCGACGACCAGGGCACGCGCATGCACGTCTGTTCCGACTCGGACTACTGCCAGGAGCGCCAGGCTGCCGCGGCGGCGGCAACTGTGTCCGAAGGGGCGCCCGCATGAGCACCGTGACCCTGCGCGAGGCCACCGAGGCCGATCTGGATGAGGTGCTGGCCCTGTACCAGGGCATCGAGGACAGCCCCGAGCGGGTGCTCAGCCTCGCCGAGGCGAAGGCCATGCTTGCGCAGTTCCGCGCCTATCCGAGCTACCGCCTCTGGGTGGCCTGCGAGAGCGCCGAGCAAGATGCCGACGTGGTCGGCACCTACGCCCTGCTGGTCATGCACAACCTGGCCCACCGGGGCGCGCCCTCGGCCGTGGTCGAGGACGTGGTGGTCGCGGCCGACCGCAAGGGCCAGGGCATCGGCCGCCAGATGATGGCCCACGCCGTGCAGCAGGCGCGCGAGGCCGGTTGCTACAAGCTGGCCCTGTCGTCCCACCGCAAGCGCAGCGATGCGCATGCCTTCTATGAATCCCTGGGCTTTGCGCAGCACGGCCTGAGCTTCTCCATCGAACCCTGATCGCCATGGACGCCACCCTTTCATCCCCCACCCCCCTGCTCAGCGTGCGCGGCATCGGCAAGCGCTATGGCCAGCGCGTCGCGCTGCAGGATGCCTCGTTCGACCTGTGGCCCGGCGAGGTGCTGGCCGTGGTCGGCGAGTCCGGCTCGGGCAAGTCCACCCTGCTCAACGCCGTGGCCGCGCGCAGCCGGCCCGATGCGGGCAGCGTGCAGTTCCAGGCGCGTGACGGCAGCCTGCAGGACGTGCTGGGCATGAGCGAGGCGCAGCAGCGCCTGCTGGCCCGCACGGACTGGGGCTTCGTGCACCAGAACGCGGCCGACGGCCTGCGCATGGACGTGTCGGCCGGGGCCAACGTGGGCGAGCGCCTCATGGGCCTGGGCGAGCGCCACTACGGCCGCCTGCGCGCCACCGCCACCGAATGGCTGCAGCGCGTGGAGATCGATGCCAGCCGCATCGACGACGCGCCGCGCGCCTTCTCCGGCGGCATGCGCCAGCGCCTGCAGATCGCGCGCAACCTGGTCACCCAGCCGCGCCTGGTGTTCATGGACGAACCCACCTCGGGCCTCGATGTCTCGGTGCAGGCGCGCCTGCTGGACCTGTTGCGCCAGCTCACGCGGCAGATGCAGCTGGCCGCCATCGTGGTCACGCATGACCTGGCCGTGGCCCGCCTGCTGGCGCACCGCATGGTGGTGATGCAGCGCGGCCGGGTGGTCGAGTCGGGCCTGACCGACCAGGTGCTCGACGACCCGCAGCACCCCTACACCCAGCTCCTCGTTTCCTCGGTACTGCAACCATGATGATGAACACCCAACCACCCATCCTGGAGCTCAAGGGCGTGGCCAAGCGCTTCACCCTGCACCACCAGAACGGCATCGAGCTGCCCGTGCTCGGCAACGTGGACCTCACCGTTGGCGCGGGCGAATGCGTGGTGCTCGACGGCCCCTCGGGCATGGGCAAGAGCACGCTGCTGAAAATGATCTACGCCAACTACCGCGCCAACGCAGGCAGCATCACCGTGCAGCCCGCCAGCGGCCCGGCGGTGGACGTGACCCAGGCCAGCCCGCGCGCGCTGGTGCAACTGCGCCGCGACACCGTGGGCTACGTGAGCCAGTTCCTGCGCGTGATCCCTCGCGTGAGCGCGCTCGACGTGGTGGCCGAGCCCCTGGCCGAAGACGCGGGCGACGACATCCACGCACTGGAAGCCGCGCGCGAGACCGCTCGCCAGTGGCTCACCCGCCTGCGCATCCCCGAGCGGCTGTGGCACCTGCCGCCCGCCACCTTCTCGGGCGGCGAGCAGCAGCGCATCAACATCGCGCGCAACATGATCAAGCCCAAGCCCCTCTTGCTGCTCGACGAGCCCACGGCATCGCTCGACGCCGCCAACACCGACACGGTGATAGCCCTGATCGGCGAGGCGGTGGCGCGCGGCGCCGCCCTGGTCGGCATCTTCCACGACGCGCACGTGGGTGCCGCCGTCGCCACGCGCCGCGTGAACGTGGCTGACTTCCGCGGGGTGGCCGCATGAGCGCTGCTGCGGTCTTTCACAACGCTCGCATGGTGCTGCCCGGCGAGGTGGTGCAGGGCTCGCTCTCGGTGCAGGACGGGCGCATAGCCGCCCTGGCCTCGGGCGGCACCGCCGCGCTGCAGGGCATGGACCTCGGGGGCGACTACCTGCTGCCCGGTCTGGTGGAGGTGCACACCGACAACTTCGAGCGCCACCTGATGCCGCGCCCGAAGGTGCAGTGGGCCGAGATGCCTGCGTTGCTCGCGCACGATGCCGAGATCGCCGCCGCCGGCATCACCACCGTGCTCGACGCCCTGGGCGTGGGCGAGGCCGACGTGGACAGCCTGCGCGGCAGCGCCTGGAACCGCGTGCTCGACACCATCGACACCTGCACCGAGCGCAACCTGCTGCGCGCCGACCACCACCTGCACGTGCGCTGCGAGCTGCCCGCGCCCAACACCATCGCCCTGTTCGGCCCCTTCCAGGGCCACCCGCGGCTGTCGCTGATCTCGCTGATGGACCACACCCCCGGCCAGCGCCAGTGGGAGAACATCGAGCAGGCGCGCACCTACTACACCGGCAAGAAGGGCTGGAGCAGCGAGAAGTTCGAGCGCCAGGTGCAGCATGCGGCCACCCTGCAGGCGCAGTACGCCGAGCCGCACCGTGCCTACTTCGTGGACTACTGCCGCACCCATGGCATCGCCTTGGCCAGTCACGACGACACCACGGTGGCGCACGTCGAGCAGGCCCATGCCGAAGGCGCGGGCATGTCCGAGTTCCCGACCACGCTGGCGGCGGCAAGGGCCGCGCGCGAGCGCGGCCTGCTCACCGTGATGGGCGGGCCCAACGTGGTGCGCGGCGGCTCGCATTCGGGCAACGTGGCGGCGGCCGACCTGGCACGCCAGGGCCTGCTGGACATCCTCTCGTCGGACTACGTGCCCGGCAGCCTGCTGAGCGCGGTGATGCGCCTCGTCCACGACGGCATCCTCACGCTGCCCGAGGCCGTGGCCACCGTCACGCGCAACCCGGCACGCGCATCGGGCATGCAGGACCGGGGCGAGCTGGCTGCGGGCCTGCGCGCCGACCTGGTCCAGGTGCACATGGCCGAGCTGCCCGATGGCTCACAGCAGGCCGTGGTGCGCGGTGTCTGGCGCGAGGGGCAGCGCGTGCTCTGAACGTAGCCTGACATGCAAATTTCCCGCAACTGTCAAGGCACTGTCACAGCCGCCTTCCACACTGCATTTGTATAGACGACTTGGAATCCGCCATGCCCATTGCCCTGCGCATCGAACAACTGAACAAGCATTTCGCCAACGGCAAGCACGCGCTGCGCGACATCGACCTCACGGTGCATGCCGGCGAGATGGTGGCGCTGATCGGCGCCTCGGGCTCGGGCAAGTCCACGCTGCTGCGCCATGTGGCCGGCCTGGTGGTGGCCGATGGCGACAGCCGCTCGCTGATCGAGGTCGATGGCCGCTGCGTGCAGCAGGGCGGGCGCATCCACCGCGATATCCGCAAGGTGCGCTCGCAGGTGGGCTTCGTGTTCCAGCAGTTCAACCTGGTGGACCGCCTGCCGGTGATGATGAACGTGCTGGTGGGCCTGCTGCACCGCACGCCCCCATGGCGCGGCTGGTTGCGCGTATTCCGCCCGCATGAGCGCGCCCTGGCTCTCGAGGCCCTGGCCCGCGTGGGGATCGCCGACTGCCATGCGCAGCGTGCGTCCACTCTCTCGGGTGGGCAGCAGCAGCGCGCGGCCATTGCGCGCACCCTGGTGCAGGGCGCAAGGGTGGTGCTGGCCGACGAGCCCATCGCTTCGCTGGACCCCGAATCCTCGCGCAAGGTCATGGACATCCTGGCGCGCATCAACCGCGAGGACGGCAGCACCGTCATCGTCTCGCTGCACCAGGTGGACGTGGCCATCAAGTACTGCTCCCGCGTGGTCGCGCTGCACCAGGGCCGTGTGGTCTACGACGGCCCCTCGGCCGCCCTCACACCCGCCCTGCTGCGCGAGCTGTATGGCGTGCAGGCCGACGAGATCCTGGGCGCCACCTTGCCCCTGGCCGTGGTGCCCGCACCGGCGCAGGCGCCGACCCCCGGCTGGGCCGCACAGCCGCTGGCGCAGGCTGCCTGAGGCCTGCCCGCCGTCCCCTGTCTCTTCGCCCTTCGTTTTTTTCCTTTCTCCCCTCCCGCTTTCACCTTCCGGAGCCTTCCATGATCAAGAAATTCTGCGCAACCCTGGCCCTTGGCCTGGGCCTGGCCACGGGCGCCCTCGCCCAGGACGCCATCAACTTTGGCATGATCTCGACCGAAGCCTCGCAAAACCTCAAGGCCGACTGGCAGCCCCTGCTGGACGACATGGCCAAGCAGACGGGCCTGAAGATCAACGCCTTCTTCGCGTCTGACTATGCGGGCCTCATCGAAGCCATGCGTTTCAACAAGATGCAGGTGGCATGGCTGGGCAACAAGTCGGCCATGGAGGCGGTGGACCGCGCCAATGGTGAAGTGTTCGCGCAGATGGTCAACGCCGATGGCACGCAGGGCTACTACTCGCACCTCATCGTGCACAAGGACAGCCCCCTGGCTTCGCTGGACGACGTGCTCAAGAACGGCAAGTCGCTGAGCTTCGGCAACGGCGACCCCAACTCCACCTCGGGTTTCCTGGTGCCCGGCTACTACGCCTTCGCGCAGAACAAGGTCGACGCCAAGACGCACTTCAAGATCGCGCGCAGCGCCAACCATGAGACCAACGCCCTGGCCGTGGCCAACAAGCAGGTCGACGTGGCCACCAACAACAGCGAAAACCTCGAGAAGCTCAAGGAGCGCCAGCCCGAGAAGTTCAAGGACATCAAGGTCATCTGGACCTCGCCCCTGATTCCGCTCGACCCCATGGTGATCCGCAAGGACCTGCCCGAGCCGCTCAAGGCCAAGATCAAGGACTTCTTCTACAACTACGCCAAGACCGATGCGCGCGAGAAGGAGATCGTCATGAAGATCTCCAAGCTCTCGGGCTTCAAGCCATCCACCAATGCGCAGCTCACGCCCATTCGCCAGCTCGACCTGTTCGGCAAGCGCAACAAGATCGAGGCCGATGCCACGCTGGCCGACGCCGACAAGAAGACCCGCCTGGCCGAGATCGACCAGCAGCTGGCGTCCCTGAAGTAAACAAGCCAGTCAGCACGCAACGCATCCGGCCAGCCCGCACCATGTCTTCCGCATTGACCCCTTCGCTCGCGACCCTGGCGAGCACCGCCGCGCCCAAGCGCAGCCTCGCCTGGTACCTCTCCTGGGGCATCCTGCTGGTGGTGCTGGCCGCCTCCTGGAAGGGCGCCGACATGCGCCCGCTCGACCTCGTCAAGGATTCGGGCAACATGGCCCAGTACGCGGCCGAGTTCTTTCCGCCCAATTTCTCGCAGTGGCAGATCTACGTGCAGGAGATGCTGGTCACCCTGCAGATCGCGCTGTGGGGCACGGCGCTCGCGGTGGTCACCGCCGTGCCGCTGGCGCTGCTGGCCTCGTCCAACATCGCGCCGTGGTGGGTGAACCAGCCGGTGCGCCGCGTGCTCGACGCCTTCCGTGCCATCAACGAGATGGTGTTCGCCATGCTCTTCGTGGTGGCGGTGGGCCTGGGCCCGTTCGCGGGGGTGCTGGCGCTGTGGATCCACACCACGGGCACGCTGGCCAAGCTGTTCTCCGAGGCCGTGGAGGCCATCGACCCGCAGCCCGTGGAGGGCATCCGCTCGACCGGCGCGAGCGCGCTGCACGAGATCATCTACGGCGTGATCCCCCAGGTGACCCCGCTGTGGATTTCCTACACGCTCTACCGTTTCGAGGCCAACGTGCGTTCTGCCTCGGTGGTGGGCATGGTGGGGGCCGGCGGCATCGGCGTGGTGCTGTGGGAGATCATCCGCGGCTTCCAGTACGCCGAGACCTGCGCGGTGATGCTCATCATCGTGGTCACCGTGAGCGCGATCGACGTGGTGTCGGCGCGCATCCGCAAGGCCCTGGTCTGACACAGGGGCGCACCGTGGCATTGAGCCTTGAAGACATCGCCCACCTGCTGGCCACCCGGGGCATCCATCAGTACGGCCGTGAGGCCGTCAGCCAGCTGGAGCACGCGCTGCAGTGCGCGCAATGGGCAGAGAAATCCGGCGAGACCCCCGCCACGGTGGTGGCCGCCCTGCTGCATGACCTGGGGCACCTGCTGGCGCCCGGTGGCGATGCGACCGCACAGGACGACCTGCACCAGTACATGGCCCTCCCGTTCCTGCGCGGCCTGCTGCCCGATGCGGTGCTGGAGCCCATCCGCCTGCACGTGGACGCCAAGCGCTACCTGTGCACCCTGGAGCCGGGCTACCGGGAGACGCTCTCGCCCGCGTCGCGGCACAGCCTGGCCCTGCAGGGGGGGCCTTTCACGGCGCAGGAGGCGATGCGCTTCGAAGCCCTGCCTTTTGCCCAGGAGGCCATTCGCCTGCGCCGCTACGACGACCATGCCAAGGTGCCTGGCCTGCCGACGCCGGCCCTGGAGCACTATGTGGCGCTGATGGGCCGTGTGGCCCACGCGCCTGCCCAGGCAAAGCCTGTGGCCTACCCGTACCGCTGCTCGGCCGCGTGGGTGCGCTGACCTGGCGGGTGGGCCGGGCCGTGTCCCGCGTCAGGGCGGGGCCTTGCCGCTGCCCATCCACCCCAGGTCCAGCGGCCGGTCCTCGAACTCGGTGTTGAGCACCACGGTGCTGGTGGTGCGCGCCACCCCCGCGATGGCCTTGATTTCGTAGATCACGTCTTCCAGCGCGCGCGCGTGGGTGGTGCGCACCTTGGCCAGAAAGTCGTACTCGCCCGCCACGCTGTGCAGTTCTTCCACCTGCGGCATCGCGCGCAGGCGCGGCGCCACGTCGCGGCAGTGGATGCCGCCATCGTTGCGGATGGCCACGAACGCCGTGAAGTTCAGGCCCACGCGCTCGGGGTCCACGCTGATCGAAAAACGGCGGATGACGCCCTTGTCCAGCAGCTTCTTCACCCGTTCGTGCACCGCGGCGGTGGACAGCCCCACCTCGGCGCCCACATCGGCATAGGAACGTCGGCCATCCGCACCCAATGCCGAAATAATTCTGGCGTCCATGTCATCTGTCTGAATATTTGCTTGCATAGCCGCCTGATTTTGGTAAAAATTCCGAAAACCTCGCGGTTTCCATAAATTATTCGGTAAGGTGAAGAATATGCCGGCGATTTTCAATGCGCAAGCCCGCCCACAGCGCACCTGGGCGGTGGCCGTGGCCCTGCTGCTGGTCTATGTGGTGTGGGGCACCACCTATTTCGCCATCGGCATCGCGCTGCAGACCATGCCGCCGCTGTTCATGAGCGCCATCCGTTTTCTGTGCGCGGGCGGCGTGATGCTGCTGGTGGCCCTGTGGCAAGGGCATGCGCTGCCCACGGCCGCGCAGTGGCGCAATTCGGCCATCGTCGGCGCCCTCATGGTCTTCCTCGCGATGAACCTCGTGGGCTTTGCGCAGAAGCTGGGCATCGGCTCCGGCCTCATGGCCACCGTGGTCACCACCATGCCCATGTGGCTGGCGCTGTGGACGCACTGGGGCGGCGAACGCGTGCCGGCCACCAGCTGGATCGGCCTGGCGCTGGGCGTGGTGGGCGCACTGCTGCTGGCGATGGAGGGCGACTTTTCCGCCACCTGGCTGGGGGCCGTGCTGGCCTTTGGCGCGCCGCTGTGCTGGAGCGTGGGCTCGTACGCATCGCGCAAGCTGTCGCTGCCCGCGCCGGCCATGGCGGCTGCGGCGCAGTGGCTGGTGGGCGGCGCGATGGGACTGGTGGCCGCGTTGTGCTTCGAGCCCGTGAGCGCGCTGGGGCAGGTGAGCGCCCGGTCGTGGGCGGCGTGGGTGTACCTGCTGGTCTTTGGCACGCTGGTGGCGCTCAATGCATACCTGTGGCTGCTGCAGAATACGTCGGCCGCGCTGGCGGGGAGCTATTCGTTCGTGAATCCGGCGGTGGCGTTGCTGGTGGGGGTGGCGCTGGGGGGGGAGTTGCTGACGGGGTGGGTGTTTGCGGCGTTACCTTTGATTGGGGCGGCGCTGGTGTTGATTTTGTATGGCAAGGCGTTGCAGGGGTGGTGGGTGGCGCGGAGGGCGTCGTGGGTGGGGTATCGGGCTGGATAGCTGGCTGGGTAATAAGGGTTGGTTGTTGCCTGTTGGTTTGTAGTTGGTGGTGTGCCTCGGTTGAGCGCGGAGGCCGGGGTGTGCGCCCGGCGGCGCAGTGACTTTCTTTTGCTTCGCCAAAAGAAAGTCACCAAAGAAAAGGCGACCCTGCTGTCTGCGACCCCTTCGCTTCGCTGCGGGGCAACCTGGGGTGCTCGGTCACGGGGTGCACCGCAGAACTCGCTGCGCGCCGTTGGCGCTCCACTCGGACAACTGCGGTGAGTCAGTTCACGAAGCATGTGTGTCCTTCGGCACACATGCCACCCCGCGCCCTGCGCGCCCCAGGCGCATCCAGAAGGGGAACCCACGAATCGGACATCCCTTCGGGCCATCGCTGCGCTCGGCCCCATCTCGCGGGCGCAAGCGCCACGCGCTGCGCAGGCGTGGCCAAGCGCAGCGATGGCCCGTATGGCTGTTTGGCTGTTCGCTCCCCACCCCCATCTGGCTGCGCCTGCGGCGGGGCGGTTGCGGGGTGAGCATGGGCGTCGCAGCGCCCATGCTTCGTGCTCTGACTCGCCGTGGTTGTCCGAGTGGCGCGCGCCAGCGCAAAACGAGTTCCACGGCGCACCCCGCAACCGCACCGACGCAGGTTTGCCCCTTCGCAACGCGAAGGGGTCGCAGACTGTGGGTCGCCTTTCTTTTGGGTACTTTTCTTTGGCGAAGCAAAGAACAAGTACCTCGCCCGCCGGGGCGACATCCCGGCCTCCGCCCTTCACTCAGGCACGGCGTGAACTATAAGAACAATAGCTAACAGCCATTGAAGGACAGGCGCAAACCGATGATTTGCCTTCCAATCCCGTTGCAAAGATATCGCTCACCCGGCATCCGGCACCACCGCCGTCGCCTCGATCTCCACCTTCGCCCGCTCCTCCATCAACCCCGCCACCTGCACACACGCCATCGCCGGAAAATTTTTCCCCAGCACCTCTCGGTACACCGCGCCCAGCTCCTTCAGCCGTGCGTTGTATTCCGTGCGGTCCACCACGTACCAGGTCAGCCGCACCAGGTGCTCGGGCCCCGCGCCGCCGGCCTCCAGCACCGCACGCACGTTCAGCAGCGTCTGCCGGGTCTGGTCGATGAAATCATCGCTCTCGAACTGCTGCTGCGCATTCCAGCCGATCTGGCCGCCGGTGAAGACCATCGTGCCGCGCGCGGCCACGCCGTTGGCGTAGCCCTTGGGGGTCACCCAGCCTTCGGGTTGCAAAAGGGTGTTCTTCATGGTGTCTTGGTCGAGGAGGGGGTGGTGGTCGTGGCGGCGACGGCGCCCTGGCGCAGCTTGAAGCGCTGCAGCTTGCCGGTCTCGGTGCGGGGCAGGGCCGTGACGAACTCCACCACGCGCGGGTACTTGAACGGGGCGATGGTCGCTTTCACATGGTCCTGCAGCGTCTTGACCATGGCCGCGTCGCCCGTGTGGCCGGGTTTGAGCACGCAGATGGCCTTGACCACCATGCCGCGCTCCTCGTCGGGCACGCCGATCACGCCGCACTCGGCCACGGCGGGGTGGCGCAGCAGGGCGTCTTCCACCTCGGGGCCGCCCACGTTGTAGCCGGCGGTGATGATCATGTCGTCGTCGCGCGCCTGGTAGAAGAAGTAGCCGTCGGCGTCCTGCGTGAACGCGTCGCCGGGATAGTTCCAGCCGTCCTTCACGTACTTGGCCTGGCGCGGGTCGTCGAGGTACTTGCAGCCCGTGGGGCCGATGACGGCGAGCTTGCCCACGGTGCCCCGTGGCACCTCATGGCCATCGTCGTCCACCACCTTGGCGGTGTAGCCGGGCACGACCTTGCCAATGGCGCCGGGGCGCGTTTCGCCGCCCGCCGACGATACAAAGATGTGGAACATCTCGGTGGCGCCGATGCCGTCAGTCATGTCGATGCCGGTGGCGTTCTTCCACAGCTGGCGCGTGGCGTCGGGCAGGCCCTCGCCGGCGCTCACGCAGATGCGCAGCTGGGGCAGGCCGATCTGTTGGGCGAACGGCGCCATCTGCCGGTAGAAGGTGGGCGCGGTGTAGCAGATGGTGACGCCCGCGTCGCGCATCAGCGTCACCATGGTCTGGGGCGTGTAGGGCTGGTCCGGGAAGTACACGCTGGCCCCGGCCCACATCGGGAACACGAGCAGGCCGCCCAGGCCGAAGGTGAAGGCCAGCGGCGGCGATCCGGCCACGATGTCGTCGGGCGTGGCGCGCAGCACGTGGCGCGGCCAGGCCTCGCAGGCGGCCAGCACATCGCGGTGGGTGTGCACGGCGGCCTTGGGCGCGCCCGTGGTGCCGGAGGTGAAGGCCATGAGCGCGATGTCGTCCGCCGCCGTGGGGCAGTGCGGTGTGGTGCCGGGTTTGTCCTGGGCGCGCTGGATGAGGTCGGCCGCGTCGGGCGCGGTGTGGAAGGGCACGATGGTGGCGAGCACCGGGTGCTGCGCCTGCGCCGCCTGCAGCTCGGCCAACAGGCGGCCATCGCACAGCGCCAGCGTGGGCTGGGCGCGCTCGATGATGCTGGCCAGTTCGCCCGCGCGCAGCAGCGGCATGGTGGCCACCGCCACCAGCCCGGCGTAGACGGTCCCCAGCCAGGCCAGCGCCATCTCCACCGTGTTGCCGCCGCGCAGCAGCACGCGGTTGCCGGGCACGAGGCCGTGGTCCTGCGTGAGCACCTCGGCGATGCGCGCGGCCTCGGTCCAGGCGTCGCGGTAGGTATATGTGCGGTGCGGGCCGCGCAGCAGGGGCCGGTCGATGTGGCCCGCGCGCTCGGCCTGATCGAACAGGGCGTGCACGAGATTGACCTGGTCGGGGATCTGCTGCTCCGGCAGGTCGTAGCGCAGCGTGGGCCAGGCCCCGGGCGGGGGCAGGCGGTCGTGCACGAAATGGTCGGGCTGGGCGGATGCGGCTTTCATGGGATCACTCCTGCAGGACGGCCTTGCCGATGATGAGTTGCTGCACTTCGGTGGCGCCTTCGTAGATGCGCAGCGAGCGGATGTCGCGGTACAGCGACTCGACCTTGCTGCCCACTTCCACGCCGCGCCCGCCGTGCAGTTGCAGCGCCATGTCGATCACGCGCTGGGCGTTTTCGGTGGCGGTCATTTTTGCCATGGCGGCTTCGGCAGTGACGCGGGTGCCTCCGCGTTTTTCGCCCTCGTCGCGCAGCCAGGCCGCGCGGTAGGTGAGCAGCGCGGCGCTGTCCACCAGCGCGGCCATCTCGCCGATCCTGGCCTGCGTGAGCTGGAAGTCCGCCAGCGTCTGGCCGAACATGCGGCGCTGGCGCGCGTGGTGCACGGCCTCGGCCAGCGCGCGGCGCGCCATGCCCAGCGCGGCGGCGGCCACCGACGCGCGAAAGATGTCGAGCGTGCGCATGGCCAGCTTGAAGCCGCCGTGCAGTTCGCCGAGCAGGGCAGTGGCGGGCACGGTGCAGTTGTCGAACTGCAGCGTGGCCAGCGGGTGCGGCGCCATCACGTGGATGTGCTCGGAGGCATCCAGGCCCGGCGTGTCCGCGTCGACGATGAAGGCGCTGATGCCGCGCGTGCCGCCGGCGGGGTCGGTCTTGGCGAACACGCAGTAGAAGTCTGCAATGCCGCCGTTGCTGATCCAGGTCTTGGTGCCGGTGAGGGAATATGAGTCTTTTTGGCCGCTAGCGCTTGGTGGATAAGCGCTGGTAGCTACTGTTTGCATAGCGCCCACGTCGGACCCTGCCTCGGGCTCGCTGAGCGCGAACGCCGCGATCAGCTCGCCGCGCGCCACGCCCTGCAGGTAGTGCGCCTGCTGCGCCGGGCTGCCGGCCAGGGTGATGGCGCCGCTGCCCAGGCCCTGCATGGCGAACGCAAAGTCCGCCAGCGGCGAGTGGTAGGCCAGCGTCTCGCGCAGCAGCACCAGCGCGCGCGAGTCGAGCGCGGGCAGCGCGCCGCCCTGTGCGGCGGGCACGCAGTAGCGCAGCCAGCCGTCCGCGCCCAGGCGCCGCACCCAGTCGCGGCAGGCGGCGCGGTCGTCGGTCTCATCGACCTGCTGGGCGGCGGCCCAGGGCACCAGGCCCTCGGCCAGCGCGCGGTGGGCGTCGTCGAAGAAGGGCAGGGCCAGGTGCGCCGTCGAGGGCGGGCGGGGGGCCGGGGGGGTGGCGACGTGCATGGGCTCAATCTCCCTGGAACACAGGTTTCTGCCTGGCGGCAAACGCCTCGTAGGCGCGTCGGAAATCTTCGGTCTGCATGCAGATGGCCTGGGCCTGCGCCTCGGCCTCGATGGCCTGCTCGATGGTCATGCTCCACTCCTGGCTGAGCATGGTCTTGGTCATGCCATGGGCGAAGGTGGGGCCGCCCGCCAGCGTGCGCGCGGTGGCCTGCACGTTGGCCAGCAGGTCGGCGCTTTCATACAGGTCGTTGAAGAAGCCCCAGGCCAGGCCCTCGTGCGCCGTCATCGCGCGGCCGGTGAACAGCAGCTCGCTCGCGCGGCCCTGGCCGATCATGCGGGGCAGCAGCGCGCAGGCGCCCATGTCGGCACCGGCCAGGCCCACGCGGGTGAACAGGAACGCAGTCTTGGTGGCCTCGGTGCCGTAGCGCATGTCGCAGGCCAGCGCCATCATGGCGCCCGCACCGGCGCAGATGCCGTCGATGGCGCCCAGCACGGGCTGCGGGCAGGCGCGCAGGGCCTTGACCAGGTCACCCGTCATGCGCGTGAACTCCAGCAGCTCGGGCATGGTCATGGTGGTCAGCGGGCCGATGATCTCGTGCACGTCGCCGCCCGAGCAAAAGTTGCCGCCCGCGCCGGTGACGACGATGGCCTTCACGTCGGTGGCAAACCGCAGCGCGTAGAAAAAATCGCGCAGCTCCGAATAGCTCTGGAAGGTGAGCGGGTTCTTGCGGTCCGGCCGGTTGAGCGTGACAGTGCCCACGCCACCGTCGAAGCTCCACGCGAAATGCTCGGCCACGTAGCTGGCCTGGGGGTTGAACTGCTCGCGCATGGGGTTGCTCGCGCCGATGAAATGCTTCATTCCGTGGTCTCCAAAGAGTTGTTCTGGGTGTGTTCCTTGACCTTGCCCAGCAGGCGGTGCAGGGTGCTGATGTCGCGCTCGCCCAGCGTGGCGAAGGCCTCCACGATCCATTGCTCGTGCTGGCGCGCCATGTCGATGAACTGCTGGCGGCCCTGCGGCGTGAGGCGCACGAGGTACGCGCGGCGGTCGCCTTCCACGTCCATGCGCTCCACCAGCCCTTCGGCCACGAGCTGGTCGGTGATGCCGGTGATGTTGCCGCTGGTCACCATCATGCGGCGCGAGAGGTCCTTCATCTTCATGCCCTCGGGCGCGCGTTCCAGCTGCGCCATCAGGTCAAAGCGCGGCAGCGTGGTGTCGAACTGCGCGCGCAGGTGGCTGCGCACCTGTTTTTCGATGAGCTGGGTGCAGGTGAGCATGCGCAGCCACAGGCGCAGGGCCTCGGGGTGCTCGCTGGGGGCGGCGTCGTGCAGGCGGGCTTCAAGGTCCATGGCTAGCCTTCTTCCTCGGGTGCTCTGCTTTTGGTAGCTGCCTGCGCTTGATTGGCAAGCGCTGCAAGCTGTTTTTGTTTGGAAATCTCGCGCAGCATCTGGTCGCGGCCGCTGGCGTACTGCACGGGCCAGTCGGTGTGCGCGGCGGCCACGGAGCTCAGCTGCGCGGCCGCGTGCAGCGTCCAGGCCGGGTCGGCCAGGTGCGGGCGGGCAATGGCGCACAGGTCCGCACGGCCTGCGGCAATGATGCTGTTGGCGTGGTCGGCCTCGGTGATCGCGCCCACGGCCATGGTGGCGATGCCCACCTCGTTGCGGATGCGGTCGGCGAACGGGGTCTGGTACATGCGGCCGTACACCGGCCTGGCGGCGCGCGTGGTCTGGCCGGACGACACGTCGATCAGGTCGGCGCCGGCCGCCTGGAACAGGCGCGCGATCTCCACCGCGTCGTCCGGCGTGGTGCCGCCCGGCGCCCAGTCGTGGGCCGAGATGCGCACGCTCATGGGTTTGTCGGCCGGCCACACGGCGCGCACGGCAGCGAACACTTCGAGCGGGTAGCGGCAGCGGCCCTGCAGGCTACCGCCGTACTCATCCGTGCGCTGGTTGGTGATGGGGCTGATGAAGCTGGCCAGCAGGTAGCCGTGCGCGCAGTGCAGCTCCAGCCAGTCGAAGCCGCAGGCCACGGCGCGGCGGGCGCTGTCCACGAAGGCGGCGGTCATCCGGTCCATGTCGGCGCGGGTCATGGCGGCGGGCGCCTGGTTCTGCTCGCCGTAGGCCAGCGCGCTGGCCGCCAGCAGCGGCCAGTTGCCGTGGGGCAGCGGCTCGTCCGTGCCCTCCCAGCCCACGCGCGTGGAGCCCTTGGGGCCGCTGTGGCCCAGCTGCAGGCCGATCTTGGCGGTGCTGCTGCCGTGCACGAAGTGCACGATGCGCGTGAACGCGGCCTGCTGCGCGTCGTTCCACAGCCCGGTGCAGGCGGGGGTGATGCGGCCCTCGGGCGTGGGGCTGGTCATCTCCACCATCACCAGCGCCGCGCCGCCGAGTGCGCGCGCGCCCAGGTGCACCAGGTGGAAGTCCTGCGGCACGCCATCGACCGCGCTGTAGGTGGCCATGGGCGAGACGACGATGCGGTTCTTGAGCGTGAGGCCGTTGAGCGTGAACGGTGTGAGCATGGGGGGAATAGCAGCTTTGCCGCCTGCCAACCACGCCTCGTAGCCCTCCAGCCATGCGGCATCGCGCAGTCGCAGGTTCTCGTGGCTGATGCGCTGGCTGCGCGTGAGGAGCGAGTACGCGAACTGCTCCACCTCCATGCCGGCGTAGCGGCCCACGTTCTCGAACCACTCGGTGGAGTTGCGCGCGGCGTTCTGGATCTTGAGCACCTCGACGCTGCGGCGCGCCTCGTAGTGGGTGAGCACCTCATCGATAGGCAGGCCCGTCGAAAATTCGTTCGCCAGGTCAATCGCGTCTTCCAGCGCGAGCTTGGTGCCGCTGCCGATGGAGAAATGCGCGGTGTGCGCCGCGTCGCCCATCAGCACGATGGGCACGCGCTTGCTGCCGATGGTCTCGCGGTGCACCCAGGTGTTGCAGATCACGCGCGGGAAGCGGATCCAGTTGGCCGAGCCGCGCAGGTGCGTAGCGTTGCTGATGAGCGCGTTGCCGTCCAGGTATTTGGCAAACAGCTTCTCGCAGAATGCAATCGCCTCGGGCTGCTCCATCTGGTCCAGGCCGTGGGCCTTCCACACGACCTCGGGCGTCTCGATGATGAAGGTGGAGGTGTCGGCGTCGAACTGGTAGGCGTGCGCCTGGAACCAGCCGTGCTCGGTCTGCTCGAAAGCAAACGTAAAAGTATCGAGTTTTTTGTGAGTGCCCAGCCAGACGAAGCGGCACTGGCGCAGGTCGATGTCGGGCTGGTAGGTGGCGGCGTAGCGGGTGCGGATGCGGCTGTTGAGGCCGTCGCTGGCGATCACCAGGTCGGCCTGGTACTGGGCGGCCAGCGCCTGGTCGTCGGCCACGTCGGTCTCGAACACCAGCTCCACGCCGACCGCGAGGCAGCGGTCCTGCAGGATGTTGAGCAGCCGCTTGCGCCCGATGCCGCAAAAGCCGTGGCCCGAGGAGCGCACGCTGCGGCCCTTGAAGAACACCTCGATGTCGTCCCAGTGGTTGAACGCATCGCCGATCAGCGCGGCCGTCGGTCCGTCGGCCGCGCGCAGGTTCTCGAGCGTCTGGTCCGACAGCACCACGCCCCAGCCAAAGGTGTCGAACGGCCGGTTGCGCTCGACCACCGTGACCCGGTGGGCAGGGTTTTGCTGCTTCATGAGCAGTGCGAAATAGAGGCCTGCGGGCCCGCCGCCAATGCAGAGGATGTTCATGTGAAAATAGTTTAGACCTAAACAAAATACTGTCAATGGGGCCTTCCCGGCGGGGGCGTGCGGGGAGGTGTTGACGCAGTGCAGCACCCATTCAAAAATAGGCGGCATGAAGCACTTGCTGCACACCCTGGAGGGGCGGCTGGCTGCGTTGCCAGTGCCCATGGCCGTCCAGCTGCCCGCCGGGCAGCAGCTGGGCGCGTCCGAGCCCGCCGTCACGCTGCGGTTTCGCGACCGCATGGCGCTGGTGGCTCTGGCGATGGGCGAGATCGGCAACGTGGGCGCGGCCATCGTCGAGGGCCGCGTGGCGCTGGAGGGCGGCATGCGCGACCTGATGGCCGCCGCGGCGGGCCTGCTCACCCGCGACCCGGCCCGCGAGCAGCACAGCGGCTGGTGGCGCCGGGTGCTGGCGCGGGCACGGTCCATGGCGGCGCACACGGTGGCCCGCGATGCCCGCCAGGTGCAGTTCCACTATGACCTCTCGGACGACTTCTACGCGCTCTGGCTCGACCCGCGGCGCGTCTATTCGTGCGCCTATTTCCGGGATGCGGGCATGTCGCTGGCCCAGGCCCAGGAGGCCAAGCTGGACCACATCTGCCGCAAGCTGCGCCTGGCGCCCGGCGAGCGGTTCCTGGACATCGGCGCCGGCTGGGGCGGCCTGCTGCTGTGGGCCGCGGAGCACTACGGCGTGGATGCCACGGGCATCACGCTGTCGCGCAACCAGTACGCGCATGTGCAGCAGCTCATCGAGGCGCGGGGGCTGCAGGGCCGTGTGCGGATGCAGCTGTGCGACTACCGCGAGCTGCAGGCGGACCGGCCCTTCGACAAGGTGGCGTCCGTGGGCATGTTCGAGCATGTGGGCCGCGCGCAGATGGAACGCTACTTTGCCACCGTGGCCCGGCTGCTGCGCCCGGGGGGCCTGCTGATGAACCACGGCATCACGGCGGGCGCGGTGGACAACGCGCAGCTCGGCGCGGGCATGGGCGACTTCATCGAGCAGTACATCTTCCCCGGGGGGGAGCTGATCCACGTGAGCGCCGTGCTGCACGACATGGCCCGGGCGGGCCTGGAAATGGTGGACACCGAGAACCTGCGCCCCCACTACGCGCGCACCCTGTGGGCGTGGTCCGACGGGCTGGAGGCCCGCCTGCCCGCGGCGCGCGAGGTGCTGGCCGCGCAGTCCGGCGCCGAGCAGGGCGACAAGGTGCTGCGTGCCTACCGCCTGTATCTGGCGGGCAGCGCGCTGGGGTTCGAGCGCGGCTGGATGGCGCTGCACCAGATGCTGGCCACGAAGCCCGACGGCCAGATGGCGGCCGGGGCCCTGGCCGGCGCACAATCGGACTATCCGTTCACGCGCGACTACATGTACAACCGCTGAACCTGAGCGGCCCGCAAACGCCTGTCCACCATCGCCGTGCCGGGTTTGCCGGCCGCTTCAAGCCCTACCGAGGAATACGTTTCACCATGCTCTACAAATTCAAGTCCCGCGCTGCCGCCGATCTGATCATGCTGGAGCCGCAAGGGCGGCAGATCGTGACCATCATGGGCAAGACACCCGGTGCGAGCGGCATCGTGACGGCGGCGCAGATCCCGGGTGCCATCGCAGCGCTCGAGGCCGCCGTGGCGGCGGAGGAAACGCTGCCCCCGCCCGAGGACGCCAGCGACGATGCCGTGGCCGAGGAGCGCGCCGACACGGTGCGCCTGCGCCAGCGGGTGGCGCCGTTCATCGAGATGCTCAAGCGCAGCGCGGCGGCGGACGTGGACGTGGTCTGGGGCGTGTAGCACCGCATGAATGGCGGCGTGGCCGCGCGGGAGTGGCGGCGCGCCAGCGCGGGCTCCCGCTGTCCGCCCTGCCGGGCCCCTGTGCGGGCCGGGTGCCATGCCCTCCTGCGCTTTCCTTGTTTCACCATCCATCATGATCCACGACCCTTCGCCGCCGGCCGTCGTGCAGGCGCAACTCGATGCCTACAACGCCAGGGACATCGAGGCCCTGCTGGCCACCTACGCCGCCGATGCGCAGCAGCATGTGCTCCATGGAGAACGGCTCGCGCACGGGCATGCTGAAATGCGGCCGCGCTTTCTGGCGCGTTTTGCCGAGCCCGACCTGCATGCGCGGCTGCTGTCGCGCACGGTGATGGGCGGCGTGGTGGTGGACCTCGAACTGATCACGCGCAATTTCCCGGAGGGGCTGGGCACCCTGGAGATGCTCTGCGTCTACGAGGTGGCCCAGGGGCGGATCCAGCGGGCCTCGTTCGCCCAGGGCGAGAAGCGCTTGCTGGCCGCGCCCCCCTCGGCGCCACCGTGACTTGACCGACAGGCGGCTGCGCCGGGGGCCTGCCGCCGGCGTGGCGGGTCAGTCGACCTTCGCTCCCGAGGTCTTCACCACCTGCGCCCACTTCTTGTGCTCGCTGTCGATGTGCCTGGCGAAGTCCGCCGGCGTGTTGCCGCCCGGGATCGCGCCCTGCGCCACGAGCCGTTCCTTCATCGCGGGCGTGGCCAGCGACCTGGCGACTTCCTGCTGGATGCGGTGGACGATGTCGGGGGGCGTGCCCGCGGGAGCCAGCAGGCCGAACCAGGAACTGGCCTCGTAGCCCTTGAGCGCGGGGCCGCCCGCCTGCTCCACCGTGGGCACGTCGGGCAGCGCGCTGGAGCGCTCCGAGCTTGTCACGGCCAGCGCGGTGAGCTTGCCCGCCTTGATCTGCGCCATGGACGAAGGCAGGTTGTCGAACATCACGTCCGCATTGCCCGCCACCATGTCCATGAGGGCCGGGCCCGAGCCGCGGTAGGGCAGGTGCAGCATGAAGGTGCCCGTCATGCTCTTGAACAGCTCGCCCGCCAGGTGGATGGACGTGCCGTTGCCGCTGGAGGCCATGTTCATCTTGCCGGGGCTGGCCTTGGCCACGCGGATGAAGTCCTGCACGTTGTGGATGCCCTGGGCCTTGGCCTTGTCGGCATTCATCACCATCACGTTGGGCACGGCGGCCACCAGAGTGATGGGCACGAAGTCCTTGATGGGGTCGTACGGCAGCTTGGCGTACAGCGCGCGGTTGATGCCGTGCGTGCCCACGGTGCCCATGAGCAGGGTGTAGCCGTCGCCGGGGGATTTCGCCACGATCTCGGCGCCCACGTTGCCGCCCGCGCCCGCGCGGTTGTCCACGATGAACTGCTGGCCGAACGCGCGCGAGAGTTCGGGGGCCATTGCGCGGGCCAGGATGTCGGTGGTGCCGCCGGGCGCGAAGGGCACGACGATGCGCACGGGCTTGGTGGGCCAGCCCCCCGCGGCGGGCGTGGCCTGGGCGTGGGCGGAGCCCGGCGCGAGCAGGGTGGCGGCCGCCGCGATGGCCATGGCGCCCAGCGCGCTCAGGGTGAATGCGAACGCCAGGGCCTCGCGGCGGCTGCGCGCCGGGGCGCGGGGCTGGGAGGTGCTGCGCGCAAGGTGGTGGTGGGCTTGTCGATGTTGCGCCATGGGCGGGCTTTCGTTGTGAGGGAGGATCTGCCGGCAAGAGAATGCCACGGTGGTCCCCTTTTTACGCGGGCCGGCATGCCGGGGTTCACATGGATTACCCGGAGCGCGGCGGCGTGCGGCGGCCCGTGGCGGCGCGGGCAGGAAAAAAGCCACCAGGCCCCGGGGGGCGTGGTGGCTTGCCTGCTTCCTTCAATCCTTCAAGCAATCCTGAGCACCGCAGCCCGCAGGGTCGCGGGCTGGGGGCGCAGGTGCCGATCAGTCCGCGTAGGAGCCCGCGGCCTTGATGGCGGCGCCGAATTTCTCGGTTTCGGACAGCACGAACTTCTTGTGCTCGGCGGGTTCGACGCGCTTGTCGGTGGCCACCACGGCGCCCAGGCCTTCCTGCTTCTTGATGAACTCAGGGTCCTTCAGGGCCACCTTGAGGGCTTCGTTGATCTTGGTCAGCACCGGTGCAGGCGTGCCCTTGGGCGCGTACAGGCCGTGCCAGATGGTCACGTTGAAGTCCTTCACGCCGGATTCGGCCAGCGTGGGCAGGTCCTTGAGGGCGGGCGTCGTCAGGCGCTTGGAGGTGGTCACGGCGTAGGCCTTGACCTTCTTGGCCTCGATCTGCGAGGTGGTGTTGG
This sequence comes from Acidovorax sp. GW821-FHT11A03, assembly GCF_058809075.1. Classification (NCBI taxonomy): domain Bacteria; kingdom Pseudomonadati; phylum Pseudomonadota; class Betaproteobacteria; order Burkholderiales; family Comamonadaceae; genus Acidovorax; species Acidovorax sp. GW821-FHT11A03. Next base: position 531,853 of record NZ_JBXASG010000002.1, on the reverse strand, counting down.
TCGTCTGGTCGCACAGCAGGTCGATCTGGCCGCCGATCAGGTCGGTGATGGCGGGCGCGGTGCCCTTGTAGGGCACAGCCGTCATGTCGACCTGCACGGCGCTCTGGAAGATCAGGCCGCACAGGTGCGAGGCCGAGCCCTGGCCTGCATTGCCCAGGTTGATCTTGCCCTTGTTCTGCTGCAGCCAGCCAGCCAGTTCCTTGTAGTTGTTCGCGGGCATCGAGGGACGCGCGATGAGCGTCATGGGCACGTCGTTGATGATGCCCAGGTACTCGAAGTCATTGGCCACGTTGAAGGCCAGCTTGCGGTACATGGTGGGCATGGTGGCCATGCTCACGTGGTTCAGCAGCAGGGTGTAGCCATCGGGTGCGGCCCGCGCCACCTTGGCGGAGCCGATGGTGCTGCCCGCGCCGGCGGAGTTGTCCACCACCACGCTGATGCCGCCCAGGGGCTTGCGGATGGCTTCGGCCAGGTCGCGCGCCACGCGGTCGGTGGGGCCGCCCGCGGCGTAGGGGACCACGATCGTGATCGTCTTGTCCTTGGCGGGGAACTCCTGGGCGCTGGCGCCGAAAGCGGTGGCTGCGGCGGCAGCGATCAGTGCGAGTTTCAGCATCTTTTTCATGGTCTCTCCTGTGAATGACGGGCCATGATAGCGAGGGGGGTTTACGGGAACATTGCGGATATTACGTAGCCCGCCCGGGGCAGGGGCTTTAAGTGAAAAAGGCCTGCAGCGCCCGTCAATAAAGCGCTAAATGCTATAAAAAAAGGAGTATTGATTAGGGTAAACACTGCGGTGACCCGCCGTGCCAAGTGGGCATTTCTTGCGTTGCCGCAAACTGCAGGTGGTCCAGTGACCGGGTGCCTGTGTGTCTGCCTGCACGCTTGCACCGCACCGCTTCAGTCCTCTGCGCTCGATACCGGCGCAGGCCAGGCGGGAGGCGCCGAGCAAGGGCCGCCCCGCAGCGAGCGGGCCGTCCCCTCGGGGGAAGGCGCCGAAGGCGACGCAGGCGGCTACTTGTAACTCCGCGCGTCCTCGATCACCTTGCCGTCGTTGGGCAGGGTGCCCGGGGCCACCATCTGCACATCGCCGCGCAGCTTGGTCACCTCGCGGATGGCGTCGCCCAGCTGGCGCGCCAGGCCCTCGGCGGTTTCGCTGGTCTCCACCTGCAGCACCATCTGGTCGTTGGCCATCTCGCCGCTGACCACCAGCCGCGCGCGCAGCACCTGCGGAAAGCGCCGCGCGATGGTGGCCACCTGGCCGGGGTGCACGAACATGCCGCGCACCTTGGTGGTCTGGTCGGCGCGGCCCATCCAGCCCTTGATGCGGGTGTTGGTCCGGCCCGTGGGGCAGTCGCCGGGCAGCACGGCCGACAGGTCGCCGGTGCCAAAGCGGATCAGCGGGTAGTCGGGGTTGAGCGTGGTGACGACCAGCTCGCCCACCTCGCCCTCGGGCACGGGGTCGCCGGTGCCGGGGCGCACGATCTCCACGATCACGCCTTCATCGAGCACCAGGCCCTCGCGCGCGCTGGTCTCGTAGGCGATCAGCCCCAGGTCGGCCGTGGCGTAGCACTGGTAGCCGCTGATGCCGCGCTCGGCGAACCAGTCGCGCAGCGAGGGGGGGAACGCCTCGCCCGAGACCAGCGCCTTGGTCACGCTGGGCAGCGCGATGCCCATTTCCGCGGCCTTCTCGACAATGATCTTGAGGAAGCTGGGGGTGCCGATGTAGCCCGCTGGCCGCAGTTCGGCCATGGCCTGCACCTGCTGCTCGGTCTGCCCCGTGCCGCCCGGAAACACGGTGCAGCCCAGCGCGTGGGCGCCGGTTTCCATCATCGAGCCCGCGGGCACGAAGTGGTAGCTGAAGCTGTTGTGGATCAGCTCGCCGCTGCGAAAACCCACGGCATGGATGGCCCGCGCCATGCGCCAGTAGTCGCGGCGCGTGCCCTCGGGCTCGTAGATGGTGCCGGGGCTGGCGAATACGCGGGTCATGCCGGGGCCAAAGCCCAGCGCGCTGAACCCGCCGAACACGTTGGCGGCGCGGCCCGCCTGCTGGCGCTCCAGCAGCTCGTACTTGCGCGTGACGGGCAGCTGCGCCAGCGCAGCGCGGCTGGTGACGGCGGCGGCATCCACGCCCGCCAGGATGCCGGCAAACGCGGGCGATGCCTGCTGGGCATGGGCGATCTGCCGCGGCAGCGCGGCCATCAGGGCCGCTTCGCGCTCTGCGGGGCTGCGGGTTTCCAGGGCGTCATAGAACGTGCTCATGCCTGGTGTTCCTTGTGAAGTGGTTTGAAGTGAAATTGGCCTCTAGCGCTTGTCCATCAATCGCAATCAGCTATGAATTTGGGAGTGGATTCATCCGTGGTCTCAGAAAGTGCGCTGCTCCCGCCAGCGCACCCGTGGAACTGGCTTCGCCAGGCCACCGGGTGCGTCCCCCTGAGGGGGAAGGCGCGCAGCGCCTCAGGGGGCACGTCAAGCCAGCCAGCGCTTGCGCCGCTTGTAGCTCTTCACATCCTTGAAGCTCTTGCGCTCGCCACCGCCCACGCCCAGGTAGAACTCCTTGACGTCCTCGTTGCTGGCCAGGTCGCTGGCGGCGCCGTCCATCACCACGCGGCCGCTTTCCATGATGTAACCGTAGTCCGAGTACTTGAGCGCCATGTTGGTGTTCTGCTCGGCCAGCAGGAAGGTGACCTTTTCCTTGGTGTTCAGGTCCTTGACGATGTTGAACACCTCTTCCACGATCTGCGGTGCCAGGCCCATGGAGGGCTCGTCGAGCAGCACCATGCTGGGGTTGGCCATGAGCGCGCGGCCGATGGCGCACATCTGCTGCTCGCCGCCCGACGTGTACGCCGCCTGCGAGGTGCGGCGCGTCTTCAGGCGCGGAAAGTAGTTGTAGACCTTCTCCAGGTTGGCCGCGATCTCGGCCTTGCTGGTACGGGTGTAGCTGCCCGTCATCAGGTTCTCTTCGATCGTCAGGTGGGCGAAGCAGTGCCGCCCCTCCATCACCTGCACCACGCCGCGCTGCACCAGGTCGGCGGGCGAGAGGTTCTCGATGCGCTCGCCACGCAGCTCGATGCTGCCCTTGGTGACCTCGCCGCGTTCGCCCTTGAGCAAATTGGAGATGGCGCGCAGCGTGGTTGTCTTGCCCGCCCCGTTGCCCCCCAGGATGGCCACGATGCTGCCTTCGCGCACCTGCAGCGAGACGCCCTTGAGCACGAGGATCACGTGGTTGTAGATGACCTCGATGCCGTTGACGTTGAGAACGATGTTGCTGTTGGAGTCCATGGTCTTGCCTTCCTGTGCCAATCCAAAAAGCTGCTGCACAACCCTTTGGATTGGCGGCTGCCAAAGAGGCAACCGCTGTTCACTGGCCCTTGAAACGGTCGCTGCCCAGGCCAGGGCCACCGCGCAAGGGCCGCCCCGCCGCGCTGGTGGCGTCCCCCTTCCCGCAGCGCGAAGCGCCAAGAGAGAAGGGGGAAGGCGCGTCAGCGCCTCAGGGGGATGGTCCGAATCAAGACTGGCAGTCCGCCGCATCCCGGCGCGTCATCTTCTTGTCGGCCAGGTACTTGTCGGCGCCCGCCTTGATCATGGGCTTGAGGATCTGCTCATCGGCCTGGTACCAGTCGGACGAGAAGTTCCACTTGGCGCCATCCCAGGTGTGCACGCGGGCCCAGGTGGAGCCCATGTGGTCGGCGCAGCTCGTGGACAGGGGGCGCATCACGCCGCCAAAGCCCATGGCGTCGAGCTTCTTCTGGTCCAGGGCCAGGTTTTCCATGCCCCAGCGCACTTGTTCGCCAGTCATGACCTTGCCCTTGCCAAAACGCTCCTGCGCGCGGCGCACCGATTCCACGGCCAGCATCTGGATGATCACGCCACGGGTGTACAGCACCGAGCCCACTTCGTCCTTGGGTCCCGTGCCCTGGCCCTTGTCGTGCACGTTCTTCAGGATGTCCTGGATCACCTTGGGCTGCTGGCCCGAGGTGTTCAAAGCCAGCGCGTTGTAGCCCTTGGCGCCTTCGCCCACGTCACGCACGTCCGGCTCGGCGCCAGCCCACCACACGCCATACATCTTGTCGCGCGGATAGCCGGTGGCCTGGGCTTCCTTGAGGGCGGTGGAGTTCATCACGCCCCAGCCCCACAGCAGCACGTAGTCGGGGCGGCTCTGGCGCACCTGCAGCCAGGTGGCTTTCTGCTCCACGCCGGGCGCGGTCACGGGCAGCATCTGCAGCTCGAAGCCATGCATCTTGGAGCGTTCCTGCAGCAGCGGGATCGGCTCCTTGCCGAACGGGCTGTCGTGGTACACCAGGGCGATCTTCTTGCCCTTGAGCTTGTCCACGCCGCCCGCGGCCTTGCCGATGTGCTGGATCAGGATGTCGGCGCCGGTCCAGTAGCTGCCCATGAAGGGGAAGTTCCACTTGAACGCCTGGCCGTCCTGCGCCACCGACAGGCCGTAGCCCAGCGTCATCAGCGGGATCTTGTCCACGGGGGCCTTCTCGGTCAGCGCGAAAGTGATGCCGGTGGCCTGCGGGTCGAACAGCGACACGCCGGGACGCCCCTTCAGGCGCTCGTAGCACTCCACGCCACGGTCGGTGGCGTAGCCGGTTTCGCATTCTTCAAAGGTGAGCTTCACGCCGTTGATGCCGCCGTCGCGGGCGTTGATCATCTTGATGTAGTCCTGCTTGCCGTTGGCCCATGGCACGCCGTTCGGAGCGTAGGGGCCGGTGCGGTACGACAGCAGCGGGAAGAACTGCTCCTTGGCTTGTGCGAAGGCACTGGTGGTGATGGTCGACGCACCGGCGGCGACCACGGCAGCGGCGATCACGAGTTTCGAAAGCTTCATGGATGTCTCCTTTGGATGAATGTGTTGAAGCACGGGGAAGAAACCGACGGATTCAAGGGCTGCGAGCTTTGCACTGGCATGCACGAGGCCAGCGCCACCGTGGAACTGGCTTTGCCAGGCCACCGGTGGCGTCCCCCTCCCGAAGGAGAGGGGGAAGGCGCGAAGCGACTCGGGGGGTGCATATCAATCAATGCGGGAAGGGCCACAGGCGCAGCTTCTGCTTGGCGGTGGACCACAGCTTGGCCAGGCCATGCGGCTCCACGATCAGGAACCACACGATCAGCGCGCCGAAGATCATCAGCTCGGCGTGCGAGACACCGGCGGTGGACACCTCGATGCCGAACAGGCCCATGAAGGCTGGCAGGAACTGGTTGAGCACGATGGGCAGCACCACGATGAAGGCGGCGCCAAAGAACCCCCCGGAGATGGAGCCCAGGCCGCCGATGATCACCATGAACAGGAGGCGGAACGAGATTTCCACCGAGAAGGCCGCGGGCTCCCACGCGCCCAGGTGCACGAAGGCCCACAGCGCGCCGGCCATGCCCACGATGAAGGAGCTCACGGCGAAGGCGCTGAGCTTGGCGTACATGGGACGGATGCCGATCACGGCCGCCGCCACGTCCATGTCGCGGATGGCCATCCATTCGCGGCCGATGGCGCCGCGCACCAGGTTCTTGGCCAGCAGGGCAACGACGACCAGCAGGGCCAGGCAGAACAGGTACTTGCTGGTGGCGCTCTCGATGGGCAGGCCGAAGACCTGCAGGTTGTTCACCGAGACCGAGCCCGAGTCCGAGTTGTTGGTGAACCACTTGATGCGCAGGAACATCCAGTCGGAGAAGAACTGCGCGGCCAGGGTGGCCACCGCCAGGTACAGGCCCTTGACGCGCAGGCTGGGCAGCCCGAACAGGATGCCGAAGAACGTGGCGCACAGGCCGCCCAGGATCAGCGCCGGAATCAGCGGCATGCCTGGAAAGCGCACGAAGAAGTTGTAGGCGCCATAGGCCCCCACCGCCATGAACGCGCCCGAGCCCAGCGAGATCTGGCCGCAGTAGCCCACGAGGATGTTCACCCCCAGGGCCGCCAGCGCCATGATGACGAAGGGAATCAGGATGGCGCGGAAGATGTAGTCGCTGGCCAGCATGGGCACGACCAGGAAGGCGACGGCCAGCAGCAGCGCGATGGCGATGCGGTCCTGCGCGATGGGGAAGATCTGCTGGTCGGCGCGGTAGCTGGTCTTGAACTGGCCGTTTTCGCGGTAGAGCATGGAAGTTTCCTGTTCTTGTTGTTATGGGTTACACGCGGTCGATGATCTTCTCCCCGAACAAACCTTGCGGTCTGAACAGAAGGAACACCAGCGCCAGCACATACGCGAACCAGATCTCGATGCCCCCGCCCACGAACGGGCCCAGGTACACCTCGGACAGCTTCTCGCCCACGCCGATGATCAGCCCGCCGATGATGGCGCCGGGCACGGACGTGAGGCCCCCCAGGATCACCACCGGCAGCGCGCGCAGCGCCACCGTGGTCAGCGAGAACTGCACCCCGAGCTTGCTGCCCCAGATCATCCCGGCCACCAGGGCCACGACGCCGGCCACGCACCATACGATCACCCAGATGCGGTTGAGCGGAATGCCGATGGATTGCGCGGCCTGGTGGTCGTCCGCCACGGCGCGCAGGGCGCGGCCGGTGGACGTCTTCTGGAAGAACACCGACAGCAGCGCCACCAGTGCGGCGGCGATGGCGGCGGCGATCACGTCTTCCTTGTTCACCAGGATGCCGCCCTGGAAGAGGCTGTCCAGCATGAAGATCGGGTCCTTGGGCATGCCCACGTCGATCTTGTAGATGTCGCTGCCAAACAGCGTCTGGCCCAGGCCTTCCATGAAGTAGGTGATGCCCAGCGTGGCCATGAGCAGCGTGGCGCCTTCCTGGTTCACCAGGTGGCGCAGCACCAGCTTCTCGATCAGCCAGGCCACCACGAACATGATGGCGCCCGCAATCACGAAGGCCGCGAGGTTGGCCACGATGGGGCTGCTGATGCCCGTCCACTTGGGAATCCACTCGGCAAAGCGGGCCATGGCCAGCGCGGCGAACAGCACCATCGCGCCCTGCGCGAAGTTGAAGACGCCCGATGCCTTGTAGATCAGCACGAAGCCCAGCGCCACCAGCGAATACAGCATGCCGGCCATGAGGCCGCCGATCAGTGTTTCGAGAAAGAATGCCATTGTTTTTTTCTCCCGCCCTTAGTGGCTCGTGCCCAGATAGGCACTGATCACGTCTTCGTTGTTGCGCACTTCGTCGGGGCTGCCGTCGCCGATCTTCTTGCCGTAGTCGAGCACCACCACCCGGTCGCTGATGTCCATCACCACGCCCATGTCGTGCTCGATGAGCACGATGGTGGTGCCGAACTCGTCGTTCACGTCGAGGATGAAGCGGCACATGTCCTGCTTCTCTTCCACGTTCATGCCGGCCATGGGCTCGTCGAGCAGCAGCACCTGGGGCTCCATGGCCAGGGCCCGGCCCAGGTCCACGCGCTTTTGCAGGCCGTAGGGCAGCTGGCCCACGGGGGTCTTGCGGAAGGCCTGGATTTCCAGGAAGTCGATGATGTGCTCGACGTATTCGCGGTGGCGGATCTCCTCGCGCTCGGCGGGGCCGATGCGCAGCGCCTGCATCAGCAGGTTGCTTTTGATCTTGAGGTTGCGCCCGGTCATGATGTTGTCGATCACGCTCATGCCCTTGAACAGCGCCAGGTTCTGGAACGTGCGCGCCACGCCCATCTCGGCCACCTGGCGCGAGTTCATGTGCGAGAAGGTCTTGCCGCGGAAGGTGATGGAGCCGTCCTGCGGCGTGTACACGCCGTTGATGCAGTTGAGCATGGAGCTCTTGCCCGCGCCGTTGGGGCCGATGATGGCGCGGATCTCGTGCTCCTTGACGTTGAACGAGATGTCCGTCAGCGCCTTCACACCGCCAAACCGCAGGCTGATGTTCTTGACGTCGAGGATGACGTCACCGATCTTCTTTTTGGTCATGGATTGAATGCCTGGACTCAATGGGTGGGGTGCGGGGTCATGCGGCCTTTTTCACCGGCGCGAAGGTCTTGGTGTCCGACAGCTTCAGGGTGGCGCTCACGCTGCCGGTGCGGCCGTCCTCGAACTTGACCTGGGTCTCGATGTATTGCTCGGTGCGGCCCGCGTAGAGAGCGTCCACGAGCACGCCGTATTTCTCGGCGATGAAGCCGCGGCGGACCTTGTTGGTGCGCGTGAGCTCGCCGTCGTCGGCATCGAGTTCCTTGTGCAGCACCAGGAAGCGGCTGACCTGGCTGCCCGCCAGCATGGAATCGGTGGCGAGGTCGGCGTTGACCTTCTCGATGCACTCGCGGATCAGCTCGTACACGTCGGGCTTTTGCGCCAGGTCGGTGTAGCCCGCGTAGGGCAGGTTGCGGCGCTCGGCCCAGTTGCCCACGGCGTCGAAGTCGATGTTGACCATCACGCACACCTTCTCGCGGCCGTCGCCCAGGGCGACGACTTCCTTGATGTGCGGGAAGAACTTGAGCTTGTTCTCCACGTACTTGGGCGCGAACATGGCGCCGTCGTTGGCGCCGCCCTTGATGCGGCCCACGTCCTTGACGCGGTCGATGATCTTCAAGTGGCCCTGCGCGTCGAGGAAGCCCGCGTCGCTCGTGTGGTACCAGCCGTCGGCCGTGAGCACCTCGGCCGTGGCCTTGGGGTTCTTGTAGTACTCCTTGAGCAGGCCGGCGGACTTGACCAGGATCTCGCCGTTGTCGGCGACCTTGATCTCCACGCCCCGGATGGGCACGCCCACGGTGTCGGCGCGCGCCTGGTTGTCGGGCTGCAGGCACACGAACACGGCGGTCTCGGTGGAGCCGTACAGCTGCTTCAAGTTGATGCCGATGGAGCGGTAGAAGGTGAACAGGTCGGGCCCGATGGCCTCGCCCGCCGTGTAGGCCACGCGCACGCGGCTGAAACCCAGGTTGTTGCGCAGCGGGCCGTACACCAGCAGGTTGCCCAGGGCGTACTTGATGCGGTCGAGCGTGCCCACCGGCAGGCCGTCCATGAGCGCGGGGCCCACGCGCTGGGCCACGGCCATGCAGGCCTGGAACATCTTGCGCTTGAGGGTGCCCGCGTCTTCCATGCGGATCATCACGCTGGTGAGCAGGCCTTCGAAGATGCGTGGTGGCGCGAAGTAGTAGGTGGGGCCCACTTCCTTCAGGTCGATGGTCACGGTGCTGGCCGACTCGGGGCAGTTCACCACGTAGCCGCAGGCCAGCCACTGCGCATAGCTGAAGATGTTCTGGCCGATCCAGGCCGGGGGCAGGTAGGCCAGCACCTCTTCGCTGCTGGTGAGCTTGTCGAACTCGGCGCCCGCGGATGCGCGGTCCAGCAGCGTGCTGTGGGTGTGCACCACGCCCTTGGGGTTGCCCGTGGTGCCCGAGGTGAAGAACATCGCCGCCACATCGTCGGGCTGGGCCTTGGCCACCTCGGCGCGGAACCACTGGGGGTTCCTGGCGGCATGCGCCTTGCCCGCCTCGATCAGCGAGTCCAGCGACGCGAGGCCTTCTTCCTCGTAGTTGCGCAGGCCGCGCGGATCGTCAAAGAAGATGTTCGAGATCTGCGGGCACTGCGCGCGGATCTCGAGCAGCTTGTCGACCTGTTCCTGGTCTTCCACCAGGCAAAAGCGCACCTCGGCGTTGTTCAGGGGGAAGATGCATTCGGCGCCCACGGCGTCCTGGTACAGGGGCACCGGAATGGCGCCCAGCGATTGCGCCGCGAGCATGGTGGCATACAGGCGGGGGCGGTTGGCGCCGATCACCACCATGTGCTCGTGGCGCTGCAGGCCCGCCAGGTGCAGGCCGGCCGCCACCTGTTCCACCAGGCGCACCAGGTCGGCCCAGCTGTGGGTCTGCCAGATGCCGTATTCTTTTTCGCGCAGCGCCGGCGCGTCGGGGCGCTCGGCGGCATGCTTGAGCAGCAATTGCGGGAACGTGGTCTTCATTCCGGTTCCTAAAAGTAAGAGGTGTCGGCCCGGGGGCTGCCGGGGCGCGGCTGGGTGCCTTGTGGCAGCGCGTTGGGTCCAATGCTAGGACCCACTTTGACGCCATCTTGTCTTGCCGACGACAATTTACGGGAAACTACTCGGTGGGTGAAACCCTGCCTCCCTGTCCGGGCAGGCCCCGCGCTGTGCCCGGGTACGGCCGGGGGTCGTTTCATGGCGGGGCGGTATCCTCACGGCATGTACGCCCCGTTTTTCGGTCTTCAGCATCCCCCGTTTTCCATAGCACCGGACCCGCGCTACCTGTTCATGAGCGAGCGGCACCGCGAGGCGCTGGCGCACCTCCTGTATGGGCTGGACGCGGGCGGCGGCTTCGTGCTGCTCACCGGCGAGGTGGGCACGGGCAAGACCACGGTGTGCCGCTGTTTCCTGGAGCAGATTCCGGCGAACTGCAACGTGGCCTACATCTTCAATCCCAAGCTCACCGTGGGCGAGCTGCTGCGTTCCATCTGCGACGAGTTCGGCGTGCCGCACAAGCCGGCCGTGCCGGGGGTGGAGACGGTCAAGGACTGCATCGACCCGCTCAACGCGTCGCTGCTGGCCGCGCACGCCTCGGGGCGCAACAACGTGCTCATCATCGACGAGGCACAGAACCTCGCGGCCGACGTGCTGGAGCAGTTGCGCCTGCTCACCAACCTGGAGACCAGCGAGCGCAAGCTGCTGCAGATCATTCTCATCGGCCAGCCCGAGCTGCGCGCCATGGTGGCGCGGCCTTCGATGGAGCAGCTGGCCCAGCGCGTGATCGCGCGCTTTCACCTGGACGCCCTGACCCCGCAGGAGACGCAGCAGTACATCGCGCACCGCCTCGCCGTGGCCGGGCTCAACGGGCCGATCCCATTCGAGCGGCGCGCCATCCAGCGCGTGCATGCGCTCTCCCACGGCGTGCCCCGGCGCATCAACCTGCTGTGCGACCGGGCGCTGCTCGGCGCCTACGCGGCGGGGGCGCGCCAGGTCACCAGGGCCATCGTCAACCGCGCCGCGCGCGAAGTGTTCGACGCACCGGCATCGGCCGCCGCGGCGCGCAGCGCGCGGCCACCGCTGCCGCGCTGGGCGTCCACGGGCCTGGGCGCCGTGGCGGGTGCCGTGGCCGTGGCGGCGGCGGGCTGGGCGCTGGGCCTGTGGCCCGCGCCGCAGCCGGGGCCGCAGGCGGCCACGGGCGCCGGAGCCGCCGCTCCATCGCGCGCGGCCTCCCGTCCCGCCGCCACGCCCCCGCCGCCCATAGCCGCGCCCCTGGTGGCGCCCGCGGTGCTGGCGGCGGCGTCCACCGAGTCCGCCGCGCAGGGGGCGGCCGCGGCCGCCATCCCGCCGGGGGCGCAACCTTCCGCGCTGGAGCAATTCGTGCTGGCGCAGCCCGCCAGCGATGCGCCGGCCTGGCAGGCGCTGGCCTCGGCCTGGGGCGTGAAGCTGCCCGCGGGGGCGGACGCTTGCGCCACCTTGCCGCGCGAGGGGCTGCGCTGCTACCGCAACCGCCGCGCGGGCCTGAACCTGGTGCGGCAGATCGACCGGCCCGTGCTGCTCGCGCTGTATCCGTCGGATGAAGCCGAGGCCCCGGTCTCCGTGCTACTGCGCGGCCTGGACGGCGAGACCGCCGCGCTGGAAGGCGGCGGCCGCACGCTGCGGGTGCCGGTGGCCGAACTGGCGCAGGCGTGGCGCGGCGACATCGCCACGCTGTGGCGCACCCCGGCCGGCATGCCCGATCGCGGCGAGATCAGCGACACCCCGGCCGGCGCGGCCTGGCTGGACCAGCAACTGGCCAGCAAGGCGGCCGGCGGCACGGGCTCCGGCAGCCGGCCGGTGACGCCCGCGCTGCGCCAGTCGCGCATCCACCGCTTCCAGCTGGCCCAGGGCGTGACGCCCGATGGCCGTGCCGGCCCCCTGACACTCATGCTGCTCAACCGCGCCACGGGCGTGAACGAGCCGCGCCTGCGCAACGGAGACTGACCATGTCCTACATCCTTGATGCGCTGCGGCGTGCCGACGCCGAACGTGGCCGGGGGGCCGTGCCGGGCCTGCACTCCCAGGCCGCGCCCGCGGCCGGGGAATTGCCCGCCGTCCACCGGGCGGCGCCGGCCCCGCTCTGGGCCGTGGCGGCGGTGGTGGTGGGCGTGGCCGTGCTGGCGGCCGGAGGTACCTGGTGGGCCCTGCGGCCGCAGGCCCCGGTGGCGACGGCGATGGCCCCGGCCGCGCCCGCCGTGGTGGCGCCTGCCCCTGCCGCGCCCGCCACACCCACAGCACCTGTCACAACGGCAGCTCCAGTGGCGCCGCCGCCCCCCTTGGCTTCTTCCGTGCCCGCGCCGGCGCCGCCGCCAGAGCCCGCGCTCGCCCGGACGGCCCCGCCGGCGCCCGCACCCGCACCCGAGCCGCGCCCGGCGGACAGCAAGCGCGCGGCGGACAAGCGCGGCGGCACCGCGCGTGAGCGCGAGCGGCCTGTGGCCGCGGTGGTGGTGGCACCACCCGCCGCACGGGCGCCGGTGGCCGATCCGGCGCGCCCGCGTGAGTCGCTTGGCGCGCCGCTCCCAGCCAACGGGTCTGCCCCGCGCTCCACGCAGGACCCCGGCGCCGCGCCGCCGCCCGCGAGCCCGGTGTTCGCCCAGACCGACCTGCCGGACACCCTGCGCGCGCAGTTGCCCGCGCTCAAGGTCACGGGGGCCACGCATTCCAGCAACCCGGTGTACCGCATGGCCATCGTCAACGGGCAGGTGCTGCACGAGGGCGACCAGGCCGCGCCGGGCCTGGTGCTGGAGAAGATCGAGCCGGGGCGCACGGTCTGGACCTTCCGCGGCTACCGGTACGCGGTGGCCGCGCAATAGGGCGTCCCCGGGGCGCCGGCACCCCCTGGGATGCCGGCCGGTGCGTCTGCATGACGCCTGCCGCTCCACCAGGGCCGCCCGTGGCGCGGCCGTGGACTCTTTTGCTCTCCTGGCGCGGGCCGCGCTGAGCGCGCTTTTGCGGGGCTGGCCGCCGCCGCAGGGCGGCGAACGCCTGGGTTCCGTGCGGGCCGGTGGACCGCGGTGCGCCACCGGGGGGGCCGCGCCGGTGCACGGGGCGGCCACGCCTTTCTGCCGCGCGCCGTGTTCGGGGTGGGTGGGTGGAGCGGGTCTTACGACCCGGCGCACAAGGTCGTAGGACATCAGTCGGATGGATTTGCCGCCCACCCCTTCGGACAATGGGTCCGGTGGCGGAGCGCTGCCTGCAAGGCCTGCGTTCCTGCCTGCCGCCGCCAAAGCGCCGTGCCTGCTGCCGGTATGAATCCAATAGCAAAGAATCAATATGGGACAAGCGTCAAAGCCACATTTGATTCGGGAATCACACCGTTCTGCCGCGCGGCGTTTTTGTTTTCTTTTGCCCTTTGCCTTGTCTTCCAGGAGAAATTTCACCATGCCCCATCTACCAGCGGCGAGGGAGCGCGCAGCGCGTTCCTGGCGCATCCGGTCCCGCCATGCAGGGACCCTGCTGCGGCTATTGGCCGCCTCCTGGATGCTGGCCGGCGGCAGCGCGATAGCGCAGGCCAGTTGCGCGCCGGGCCAGTGGCTGGCGGAGTACTTTCCCAATACCGGACTGTCCGGCGCACCGGCGCTGACCCGCTGCGAAGAGGGGCCGATCGACCGCTACTGGATGACCGACAGCCCCGACCCCCGGCTGCCGGTGGATGGTTTCTCCGCGCGCTGGACGGCCTCGGTGCCCTTTGCGGCCGGCACCGCCCGGTTCGTGACGTTTACCGACGATGGCGTGCGCGTGTTCGTCAACGGCCAGCGGGTGATCGACAACTGGACCCCGCACGGCATCACGATGGACGTGGCCGAACTGCCCCTGGCGGCCGGCAACCATACGGTGCGCATGGAGTATTTCGAGGCCGGCGGAGAAGGCCTGGCCCAGCTCGTCATCGAAGGCGGGGCCGAGCCGCCGCCGCCCGCGCCGCCACGCATCCTGTCGTTCGGGGCGGACCCGGGCACCATTGACGCTGGCGCCACGAGCACCCTGGCGTGGAGCACCGAGAACGCCGCCACGTGCACGGCATCCGGCGGCTGGAGCGGCGACCGCCCCGTCAGCGGCACCGCCCCCGCCAGCCCGGTGGTGACGACCACCTACAGCCTGAGCTGCAGCAACGCGCAGGGAGATGCCACCGGGGCCTCCACGGTGATCCTCGTGCGCAACAGGCCGCCGCCGGTGCCCCCCACCATCGCCAGCTTCGCCGCGACGCCCAGCCGCATCCGGCCGGGAGAAAGCGCGCGCCTGGACTGGCAGTCTCAGAACGCCTCCGGCTGCACCGCCTCGGGTGGCTGGAGCGGTGCGCGCCCGGTGCAGGGCAGCGAGCAGGTCAGTCCTGCCGCCAGCGCCGCCTACACGCTGGAGTGCGTCAACAGCGCGGGCCAGGCCACCAGCGCGCTCGTCAACGTGACGGTGGACGCAGGCAACCCGCTGCCCCCGGTGGGCGGCGTCACCGCCACGGCCACCCAGCAGGGCGTGCGTGTTGGCTGGAACCCCGTGACCAAGAGCGGCAAGTGGGTCAATGGCTACTACGCGGGCTGGTTCTGGAACCTGTTCCCGCCGGACGCCGTGGACATGACCACCATGACCCATTTCGTGTTCGGCCGCTATGCGCCCGCGCTGGGCTCGCTGCCCGGCGGACAGGCGGGCGATCTGCTGGAGGGCGCCGGAACGGGCCACCTGGCCCATGTGGAGGATGCGCTGATCGCCAAGGCCCATGCGGCGGGCGTCAAGGCGGTGATGATGGTGGGCGGGGACAGCGATGGCGCGGGGTTCATCGCCGCCACGGCGAACCCCACGGTGCGCGCACGCTTCATCAAGAACATCCTCGACAAGGCGGTGCAGAAAGACTACGACGGCGTGGACATCGACTGGGAAGAAAAGCTGGACACCGAGGCCGGCCGCGCCCAGGCCCTGGCGCTGCTGCGCGAGCTGCGCGCCGCCTCGGCGCTGCGTGCCCGCTACCAGGCGCCGAACGCGCCGCTGGAACTGAGCTGGCCCGGCTTCTGGGTGAACAAGAACCAGCCGGACATCACGCCCTGGCACGCCCAGGTGGCCGAGCTGGTGGACCAGTACAACCTGATGACCTACAGCATGGCGGGCGACTGGGGCTGGAAGTCGTGGCACCACTCCCCCCTGTTCGGCGAGGGCGACCTGCACCCCACGTCCATCGCCTCCACGGTGCAGGCCTACCTGAGCGCGGGCGTACCGCGCACCAAGCTGGGCATTGGCATCGGGCTCTACGGCGTGTACTACCCCCGTCCGGTGACGGGGCCGCGCCAGGACCTCACGGGCATGCAGGGCTGGGTGGACAACGGCGACTGGATGAACAACTACCAGCGCCTGGTGGAGGAAAACGCCTTCGGGCAGCCCGGCGCCGCGTATCGCTGGGACGACGTGGCCAAGCAGGGGTACATCACGTACTCGCAGCCCTGGTACCGGGGCTCCACGCCGGTCACCTACCTGAGCTTCGAGGATGAGCGCTCCATCGCCGAGAAGGGCAAATGGGTGCGCGAGCAGGGCCTGGGCGGCACGCTGGTGTGGACCATCAACTACGGCTATCTGCCGCAGTCCGGCACCAACCCGCAGATGCAGGCGGTCAAGAAGTCCTTCATTGCAAGCAGTGCCGCCAGCTACCGGGTGTACCGCGACGGCGTGGCGATCGCCACGGTCACCGATCCGGCCTACACCGACACCACCGCGCCCAGCGGCAGCCACAGCTACCAGGTCAGCATGCTGGATGCGTCCGGCAACGAAGGCCCCCTGTCCGCCGCGGTGGTGGTTCAGGTGCCCTGATTCCGCCCGCGCCACGGGGCGGGCGGCGCCCGTCCGGTGGCCGGGGGAGGGCAGAACGGCCGAAGGCCGCCGAGGCCCGGGCTCAGCGCAGGAAGCGCCCGTCGCGCCCGACCAGCGTCAGCTCGACAAAACGCGAGGCGTTGCGGTCCGGGGTGGTGGCATGGATCTCGAAGCCGCCCAGGTCCCACTTCTTGAGGTTCCAGGTGGCATCGATGAAGGCGGCGCGCGTGGGGTTGCGCCCCGCGCGCTGCAGTGCCTCGGCGAACACGCGGGCGTTGATGTAGCCCTCCAGCGCCAGGTGCGAAGGTTCTGCGGTGGCGCCCGCCGCCTTCCAGGCCGCCTGAAAGTCCCGCACCACCGGCATGACCGCATTGGAGGGCAGCGGCACGACCTGCGAGATCGCCATGCCCGTGGCGTCCGCGCCCAGGGCCTTCACGGTGGCGGGCGTGCCCATCACCGACAGCGCATACAGCGTCACGCCGCGCTTGATGGCGCGGAACGCCTTCACGAACTCCAGCGTGGGCTTGCCCGCCAGGCCGATCACGATGGCCTCGAGGTTGCCGCCCGCCAGCTTGGCCGCCGCCGTGCCCGCGTCCGAGGCATTGTTCTCCACCGTCACGGTCAGCGCCTCGGGCAGCTTGAGGCGGTCCATCGACTGCTTGGCGGCGGTGAACACCTCTTTGCCGAACGAGTTGTTCTGGTAGACGATGCCGATGC
This sequence comes from Acidovorax sp. GW821-FHT11A03, assembly GCF_058809075.1. NCBI lineage: Bacteria > Pseudomonadati > Pseudomonadota > Betaproteobacteria > Burkholderiales > Comamonadaceae > Acidovorax > Acidovorax sp. GW821-FHT11A03. Next base: position 515,451 of record NZ_JBXASG010000002.1, on the reverse strand, counting down.
GCTGGATGCCGATGGTGGACAGGTGCTGCACCAGCTTTTCGGCCTCGTCGGCGTAGCTCGCGCGGATGTTGAACACGTTGCGGGCACTCTTGGTGCGGCTCAGCTGCGCGCCCGTGAACGGCGCGAAGAACGGGATCCCGCTCTCGACCACCTTGGGCAGCATGGCGTCGATCATGGGCGTGCCCATGCAGTTGAACAGCGCGAAGGTGCCCGGATCGGCCAGGAACTGCGTCATGTTGGCCAGCGCCTTGGGCACGTCGTAGGTGTCGTCCTGGGTGACCAGCTCGATGGTCTTGCCGTGGATGCCGCCCCGTGCATTGATGCCCGCAAACGCCGCCTTGGCGCCCTGGTGCATGGCCGAGCCGAGATCGCCCAGCGGGCCGGTGAGGGCGGTGGACTGTGCAATCCGGATGGCCCCTTCCTGCGCGCGGGCGCTGCCCAGTCCCAGCCAGGGCAGGCTGATGGCCGCGGCCAGCAGCTGGCGCCGGGCAAGGCGTGGCGAAGGGCGGATGGCTGGCCGTGCCAGGCCTGCGGGCGGGTGGTTGTCGGGCATGCGTGTCTCCTCGGGTGGCCCAGGCGGGCGCATCGGCTGCTGGGGAGGCGACATCATCCCGTCACAATTGACATTTTTTTGTCGTTCTGACGACAATCCGGGTCGTGGTATTCCCGCATCGCATGCCCCCTTTGTCGCTCTCCCCCGGACCCGCACCGCCATGGACTCACGCATGAACCAGGATCTTTCGCTCCACCAGCGGCGCCGGCCGCCCACGGTGGACGAGCTCGGCGGCATACCCTGGCTGAGCCTGCTGCTGCCCGCCGAGCGCGAGCGGGCCGTGGCGTCGCTGCTGGTGGGGGACGCCAACGCGGGCGACTACGTCTGCCGGGTGGGGCGGCCGGTGACCTACTGGTTTGGCGTGGTGGAGGGCCTGCTCAAGATGAGCAGCGACAACGCGCAGGGGCAGACCATGACCTACGCCGGCCTGCCGCCCGGGGGCTGGTTTGGCGAGGGCACGGCCTTGAAGCGCGAACCCTACCGCTACAACATCCAGGCGCTGCGCAAGAGCGTGGTGGCCGGGTTGCCGATCGACAGCTTCCACTGGCTGCTGGACCACTCCATCGGCTTCAACCGCTTCGTGATGAACCAGCTCAACGAGCGGCTGGGCCAGTTCATCGCCGCGCGCGAGATCGACCGCCTGAACAACCCCGACGTGCGCGTGGCCCGCAGCCTGGCATCGCTGTTCAACCCGGTGCTGTACCCCGGCGTGGGGGAGGTGCTGCGCATCACGCAGCAGGAGCTGGCCTATCTGGTGGGCCTGTCGCGCCAGCGCGTGAACGAGGCGCTGGCGGCGCTGGAGGCGCAGGGCGCGATCCGGGTGGAATACGGCGGCCTGCGCGTGCTGGATCTGCTGGCGCTGCGCTCGAGCATCTTCCCGCTGCAGCAGGGCGTTTGAGCGGCGGCGGGCCTCAGCCCGGCAGCGAGGGTTGCTGGCCGCGCGAAGGGGGCTGCAGGCTGGCGCGCTGCGGGGGCGCCGGTACGGGCACCGGCGCGGGCGAGGCGGCGCCGCCGCTCCAGTGGTTCTCGCCGCCGCCATCGCGCGTGAGGCGGAAGGTGCCCACCATCTGGGTGAGGCGGCCCGCCTGGTCCTTGAGGCTGTCGGCCGCCGCGGCCCCTTCCTCCACGAGGGCGGCGTTCTGCTGCGTCATTTCCTCGAGTTCGCCCACCGAATGGCTCACGTGGCCGATGCGCTGGCTCTGTTCCTGCGTGGCGGCGGTGATCTCGCCCATGATGTCGGACACGCGGCGCACCGACAGCACCAGCTCCTCGATGGTCTTGCCCGCGTGGTTCACCAGGGTGCTGCCCTCCTGCACCTGATCGACGCTGGCGCCGATCAGGGCCTTGATCTCGCGCGCGGCATTGGCCGAGCGGCCCGCCAGGCTGCGCACTTCGCCCGCCACGACGGCGAAGCCCCGGCCCTGTTCGCCGGCACGGGCGGCTTCCACTGCGGCGTTGAGGGCCAGGATGTTGGTCTGGAAGGCGATGCCGTCGATCACGCTGATGATGTCGGCGATCTTGCGCGAACTGGCGCTGATGGTGTCCATGGTGCGCACGACCTGCGACACCACCTCGCCCCCGCGCGTGGCCGCGTCGGACGCGGTGGACGCGAGCTGGTTGGCCTGGCGGGCCGAGTCGGCGCTTTGCGACACGGTGCCGGTCAGGTCCACCAGCGCGGTGGCCGCGCCCTGCAGATTGTGCGAGGTCTGCTCGGTGCGCTGGCTCAGGTCCAGGTTGCCCGAGGCGACTTCCGAACTGGCCACGAGGATGGAGTCGGCCGTCTGGCCGATCTCGCCCACCAGCGTGCGCAGGCGCTCCTGCATGGCGGCGATGGCTTCCAGCAGGCGGCCGGTTTCGTCCTGGATGCGCACTTCCACCTGCGAGGTGAGGTCGCCGCGCGCGATGCGTTCCGCCACCACCACGGCGCGGCCGATGGGGGCGGTGATGCTGGCGGTGATGCGCCACGCGATCAGCGCGCCGAGCCCGATGGCCAGCAGCACCAGCAGGCCGCCCACCATGCGGGCGTTGCTCTGGGTCTGCTCGGCCGAGGCCGTGGCGTCGGCGTTGAGGCTGTTCTGCAGCTCGATGAGTTCGCGCAGCTTGGCGCGCCACGCGGTTTCCACGGGCGCCACGCGGGTCATCAGCGCCAGGGTCGCGCTCACCGTGTCGCCGTCGTCGGCCGATTTGATCGCGTTGTCGAGCTCGGGGCGAGCCTTGCGGCCCAGCGCCTGCACCTCGCCCAGCAGCTTGATCTCGGCGCGCGTGGCGCCGGCGGGGGTGAGGAGTTCGCCCAGGGCGGTTTCCTGGCGGCCGTATTCCTTGAGCGTCGCGGAAATGGCAGCGATCTGTTCGTGTGCCTGCTTGGGGTCGATGTCGTTGAGCATGGCCGCCGAGCGGCTCTGGATGCCGATGGCGCTCACGCTCTCCAGCATGCCGTTGACGAGCTTGGACTTGCTGGCGCCGGCACCGGTGACCTGGCGCATCTGCTCATGCACCTTGCCCACGGAAAGCTGGCCCACGGCAGCGACGGCCACCACCAGCACCAGCATGCAGCCGAAGCCCAGGCCGAGCCGGCTGGAGATCGACAGGGATTTGAGTGATGAAGCGGCCGGCATGGTGTTCCTTGAGGTCTCTGGGTGCAATGGATCGGGATGCACAAGGCAAAGCAATAACGGGGCCCGCATCAGCCGGGCCGGCGGCCGCGCCCCGCACGCCGGCCCAGGGCAGTGTAGGCAGAATTGACAAGAAGTGTCATGAGGCTTGCGGATGGCGCCATGCCCGTTGTGCATGGGTGTTTGTTACAAATGGCCTTCCAGGGCGTGCACCACTCCCGCAGGGCAAGAGGCGGGGTGGAGGCTGTGGGAAAATGAGGGAAAATACGGCAAAGCGGTGTACTGCATTGGGCTTTTTGCTATTTGATTGGTAGCATTTGGCGGGTGCTTCGTTGGCCGGTGGCCCCCGGTGGCGCACCCCATCATGTATAAACCCGTTACAGATGTGAGGCCTCAGGATGAACCCGCTTTCCCTCCCCCTGGCGTGCCGCGCCGCCGCCGCCGCGCTGGTGGTCGCCGCGCTCGCCAGCTGCGCCACGGCACCCGCGCCTGGGCCGGACCAGCGCGAACTGGTCGTCGCGGTCACGGCGTCGCACGAGCTCATCACCTTCCATGCCGGCCAGCCGGAGCGCATCCTGGAGCGCCGCTCCGTGACGGGCCTGGCCCCGGGCGAGCGGCTGGTGGGCCTGGACTTTCGCGTGGCGCGCGGCGTGCTGTATGCGCTCTCGCAGGCGGGGCGGCTGTACACGCTCGACATCCCCACCGGCGCCCTGCGCCCCGTGGGCCCAACGCCGGCCGTCCTGGCCCTGCGGGGGACGGCCTTCGGCTTTGATTTCAACCCCGTGGCCGACCGCATCCGCGTCGTCTCGAACGCGGGCCAGAACCTGCGGCTGCACCCGGACACCGGCGCCGTGGTGGACGGCGACCCGGCCGTCGAGGGCGTGCAGCCCGACCCGGCCCTGCGCTATGCCTGGAGCGACACGAACGCCGGCCGCGCGCCCGATATCGCGGGCGCCGCCTATACCTACAACGCGCAGGACGGCAAGCTCACCACCAACTACGCCATCGACCGTGCGCTCGGCGTGCTGGTGACGCAGGGCTCGCGGGAAGGCGCCACGCCCGTGGTGTCGCCCAACACCGGCCAGCTGCGCACCGTGGGGCCGCTGGGCCTGGGGCCCCTGACCGATGTGTCGTTCGACATCTCGGATGTCGGCAACACCGCGCTGATCGCCGTGCGCACGCCGGCCGACGGCCAGACGCGGCTGCACCTGGTGAACCTGGACACTGGCGCCACCCGTGCGCTGGGCAGGGTGGGCGAGGGCGCGCCCTTGCTGGGCATGGCCATCGAACCATGACGCATGCCTGCTTTCCCGCGCGCCGCACCGGGCGCCCGGTGGCCGCGTTCCTGCTGGCCGGTGCGTGCATGGCGGGCCTGGCCACGGCGGCGCGGGGTGCCACGGTGCAGGTGGACGTGCTGGACACCGCGGGCAAGCCGCTGGCCGACGCCGTGGTGTTCCTCGACTCGGCCGACGCGGCCCGGCAGGCCCGGCCGCTGGCCGGTGTGGAGATGGCGCAGGAGAAGCGAAGGTTCGTGCCCGGCGTGCTCGTGGTGCCGGTGGGCACCGAGGTGCGCTTTCCCAACCATGACTCGGTGCGCCACCACGTCTATTCGTTCTCGCCCGCCAAGAAATTCGAGCTCAAGCTCTACACCGGTACGCCCTCCAATCCCGTGCTGTTCGACCGGCCGGGCGTGGTGGTGCTCGGCTGCAACATCCACGACCAGATGGTGGGCTGGATCCTGGTGGTGGACACCCCGCACTACGCGCGCAGCTCCGCCGCCACGGGCAGGGCGCAGCTCGACAATGTGCCGCCCGGCACCTACACGCTGCGCGCCTGGCACACGCGGCTGCCGGTGGGCGCCCCCGCGCAGGAGCAGGCGCTGACGGTGCCCGCCGCCGGCGGCGCCGCCGCGTCGGTGCGTTTGGCGGGGTTGCAGCCTTGATGCAGCTGCGCCTGCTGCGGCGCAGCCTGATCCTGCGGCTGGTGGGACTCTCGCTGCTGCTGCTGCTCATCGTGCAGGCGGCGGGTTTTGCGGTGGTGCGCGCCACCATCGAGCGCAATGCGCGCGCCCAGATCGCCCAGGCCCTGGACCTGGACGAGAACGTCTGGCGCCGGCTCCTCGAACAGAACGCCGACAAGCTGCGCCAGGGCTCGGCCCTGCTCGCGGCCGACTACGGCTTTCGCTCCGCCGTGAATTCGGGCGACGAGGAAACCATCCAGTCCGTGCTGGAGAACCACGGCAGCCGCATCGGCGCCGCCGTGACGGCGCTGCTGGGCACCGACCTCACGCTGCGCGCGGTCAGCCTGTCGGGCAGCATGGAGGCGTTTCCGGCCACCCTGCGCGAACTGGTGCCGCCGCTGGCCGCGCAGGCCCAGGGCAGCCAGATCGCGGTGATGGACGGCGTGCCCTACCAGTTCGTGATGGTGCCGCTGCGCGCGCCGGTGGTCATCGGCTGGGTGCTGATGGGCTTTCCCATCCACCAGCCGCTGGCCGACGAGATGCGGCAATTGCTGTCGGTGCATGTGGCGCTGGTCGTCCAGGGCGCGGACGGCTCGGTCCAGGTGCCCGTGAGCACGCTGCCGCCCGGCCCGCTGGCGCTGCTGCAGCGCCAGGGCATTGCTTCGGGTGAGCTGCAGACGCCGGAAGGCACCTTGCTGGCGCGCACCATCCGCCTGCACAGCGTGGGCGGCGAGGTGCAGGCGCTGCTGCTGCGCTCGGTGGACGAGGTGCTCGCGCCCTACCGCCAGCTGCAGGTGCTGCTGGCCATCATCACCGTCGCCGGCGTGCTGCTGTTCGCGGTGGGCACGGGGCTGGTGGCGCAGCGCCTGACCACGCCGCTGCGCTCGCTGCTGGCCGCCACGCAGCGCCTCTCGCGCGGCGAGTACGACGTGCCGCTGGCGCACACCGCCCGCAGCGACGAGATCGGCAACCTCGCGCGCTCGTTCGACCATATGCGCGTGGACATCGGCGCGCAGCAAACGGAAATCCGCCGCCTGGCCTACTGGGACCGGCTCACCGGACTGCCCAACCGGGAGCGCTTTCGCGAAGCGGTGGTGCAGGCGATCGCGGGCGCGGGCGGCGTGGCGGCAGGGTCACCGCAGCCGCTGGCCGTGCTCACGCTCGACCTGGACCGGTTCAAGCATGTGAACGACGTGCTCGGCTATGCCTTCGGCGACCGCCTGCTGCAGGCCGTGGCCGAGCGCCTGCGCCAGCAGGTGCCGTTGCCCGGCCACATGGTGGCACGCCTGGGCGGCAACGAATTCGCCGTGCTGCTGCAGGGCGCCGATGCGGCCGCCGCCCACGACACCGCGCTGCGCATCACGCGCTCGTTCGAGGAGCCGCTGGCCTTCGAGGACCAGACGGTGGACCTGAGCGCCGGGATCGGCATTGCCTGCTGGCCAGGCGACGCGGACGATGCCGACACGCTGCTCAGCCGTTCCGAGATCGCCATGTACGCCGCCAAGCGCAAGCTCAGCGGGGCGCTGCAGTACGACGCGTCGTTCGATTCGGCCAGCACGCAGACCCTGTCCCTGCTGACCGAACTGCGCCGCGCCGTCGAACACCGCGAACTGCGCCTGTACCTGCAGCCCAAGGTGGCGCTGCGCGGCCAGCCCGGCCTGGCCGCCGAGGCCCTGGTGCGCTGGCAGCATCCGCAGCGCGGCCTGGTGCCGCCCATGCAGTTCATCCCGTTCGCCGAGCAGACGGGCTTTGTGCGCCAGCTCACGCTGTGGATGTTCGAGGAGGTCGCGCGCCTGCTGGCCGACCCGCGCACGCAGGGCCTGCCGCTCAGGGTCTCGGTCAACCTGTCCACGCGCGACCTGCTGGACCCGGAGCTCAGCGCGCGGCTGGCCGACATCCTGGTGCGCCATGGCGTGTCCGCCAGCGCCTTCTGCCTGGAGATCACCGAGAGCGCCATCATGGACGACCCCCAGCGCGCCGAGGCCATGCTCAACCGCCTGTCCCAGCAGGGCTTCAAGCTCTCCATCGACGATTTCGGCACGGGGTACTCCTCGCTGGCCTACCTCAAGCGCCTGCCGGTGGACGAGCTCAAGATCGACAAATCGTTCGTGATGGGCATGGCGGCGGGCGAGGACGACGCGATGATCGTGCGCTCGACCATCGACCTGGCGCACAACCTGGGGCTCAGCGTGGTGGCCGAGGGCGTGGAAACCGCGGACATCCTGGAGCGGCTGCGCTCACTGGCGTGCGACGAGGCGCAGGGCTACCACATTGCACGGCCCCTGCCCGTCGATGATTTCCTGGCCTGGCAGGCGCGCCAGGGGTAAGCTGTCCGGTTTTTCACCGGAGGCGGATGCCGCAGAGGCACCGCCGGCCGGCCTTTCCGCGCCGGGCCCGCAAGGCCCGTGCGACCCACAGGCGAAAATACGCGCAATGTCCTCTTCCAGTTCCCGTCCGCCCGCCGGCCCCGCAGCGGCTCCCGCCCCGGATGCCGGCGGCCCGTCCGCACCCGCGCCGCGCCCCGTGCTTCGCCGTCCCGTCATCGAAGCCAAGGCGGCCAAGGCAGCGCCCGCCCGTCCCGCGCCGGCGCCCCGGCCCTCCCGCGCGCCCGCACCGCCCACCTACCGCACGGCGTCGGGTGGCTTTGTCGCGCCGGTGCGGCAGGCACCCCCGCCTGCCGCACGCACCGTGGCACCCAACGGCCTGGTCAGCTCCCGCCTGAACAAGCGCATGGCCGAGCTGGGCATGTGCTCCCGGCGCGAGGCGGATGACTGGATCGCCCAGGGCTGGGTCAAGGTCAATGGCGAGGTCGCGGAGATGGGCGTGCAGGTGCTGCCCACCGACCGCATCGAGGTCGACAAGGTCGCCCAGGGGTTCCAGGAGCAGCGCGTCACCATCCTGCTGCACAAGCCCATGGGCTATGTGAGCGGGCAGGCCGAGGACGGCCACACGCCCGCCGTGGCGTTGATCAACCCCCGCACGCACTGGCGCGACGACCCCAGCCGCAACCGGTTCTCGCCGCCGCAGCTGCGTGGCCTGGCGCCGGCCGGGCGGCTGGACATCGATTCGGTGGGCCTGCTCGTTCTCACCCAGGACGGCCGCGTGGCGCGCCAGCTCATCGGCGAGGACTCCACGGTGGACAAGGAGTACCTCGTGCGCGTGCAGTACGGCGATGTCGCCACCGACGTGCAGTCGGCCTTCCCGCGCGAACAGCTCGCGCGGCTGTGCCACGGCCTGGCGCTCGACGGCCAGCCGCTCAAGCACGCCCAGGTCGACTGGCAGAACCCCGAGCAGCTGCGCTTCGTGCTCACCGAAGGCAAGAAGCGCCAGATCCGCCGCATGTGCGAGCTGGTGGGGCTCAAGGTGGTGGGGCTCAAGCGCATTCGCATCGGCCGCGTCACCCTGGGCAACCTGCCGGTCGGGCAGTGGCGCTACCTTTCTCCCGGCGAACGGTTCTGACAGGCCGGGCGCCCCGGCTTCTTCCTGTGTCGCTTGACCATTCCTGAACGGAGCCTTTCCACCCATGTCCCCAACACCGCGCCGCGGCGCCAATGCAGCCGGCCCCGGGGCAAGGCGGCCCGCCGAACCCTCCACGCCTGGCCCCCTGCGGCAGTTGCGCGTTTCCGACCTGCGCGGCGTGGCGCGGCTGGCCACGCAGGCCACCACGGGTATCAGCCGCGTGGCCGAGGGCGTGCACCAGTCGGTGCTGGGCACCCTGGGTTTGCCTGGCGGGGCGCAGCCCGGGCAGGCGCGGGGCCTCACGGGGCTGGTCTACCAGAGCATTCGGGGCGTGACATGGCTCGTGGATGCGGGGCTGCAGGCGGGCCTGGCGCGGCTGGAGCCGTTTTTCGAGCCTGCCGTGCCGCACACCGGCGTGCAGTGGGAGCGCGAGGCCGTGCTGGCCGCCCTCAACGGCGTGATGGGGGACCGCCTCCAGCGCGACGGCAACCCGCTGTGCACCCGCATGGGGTTCCACCGGGAGGGGCTGCCGCTCGACCTGCCCGCCCTGGCCGCCAGCGGCGCGGTCACCGGCAAGGTGCTGGTGCTGGTCCACGGCCTGTGCATGAACGATCTGCAGTGGCTGCACCAGGGCCATGACCATGGCGCCTACCTCGCGCAGGCGCTGGGCTGCACGCCGGTCTACCTGCGCTACAACACGGGCCTGCACACCTGCGCCAATGGCGCGGAGCTCGCGGCGCAGCTGGAATCCCTCGTGAGGGACTGGCCGGTGCCCGTGACGGAGGTGGCGGTGCTGGCCCACAGCATGGGCGGGCTGGTCGCGCGCAGTGCGTGCCACCAGGCGGTGGCGCAGGGGCTGGGCTGGCCGGCGCTGCTGCGCCACCTGGTGTGCCTGGGCACGCCCCACCATGGCGCGCCGCTGGAAAAAGCCGGCCACTGGGTGGACATCCTGCTGGGCAGCACGCCGTATTCGCGCCCCTTCGCACGGCTGGCGCAGCTGCGCAGCGCGGGCATCACCGACCTGCGCCACGGCCACGTGCTGGAATCCGACGGGCAGGGGCGCGACCGCTTTCACCGCCAGCCTGACCGGCGCGTTCCGGTGCCGCTGCCCGAGGGCGTGGCCTGCCATGCCATTGCCGCCACGCTGGCCGCGCGGCGCAGTCCGGTGGCTGAGCGGCTGGTGGGCGACGGGTTGGTGCCGTTGCACAGTGCCCTGGGCATCCACGATGATGCGCGGCGGACCCTGGGTTTTGCCAAGGATCGGCAGGCCGTGTTCCACCGGATGGGCCATCTGGCGCTGCTGGGCGATGCGGGCGTGGCGCGGCAGCTGGAGCAGTGGCTTCGGCCCGCGTGAGCGGCAAAGGGAGAAAAGCGGTCCGGTGGTCCGCTTTTCCATGCCAACGGCCTTGTGGGGCCTTGGCCCGCGGCTACCATGTGGCCATGAATATGTGACAAGGAGAAACTAGTGAGCGACGTGAAATACCGGCTGGTAACCCGCAGCGACTTCGACGGCCTCGTGTGTGCCGTGCTGCTCAATGAGCTCAATCTCATCGACGAGATCACCTTCGTGCACCCGAAGGACATGCAGGACGGCAAGATCGCCATCACCAGCCGCGACATCACCACCAACCTGCCCTATGTGCCGGGGGCCCACCTGGTCTTCGACCACCACGAATCGGAAACCGTGCGCAACTCGGGCCGGCGCGACGAAAACCACATCATCGAGGCCCATGCGCCGTCGGCGGCCCGCGTGGTCTACAACCACTACGGCGGCAAGGCGGCCTTTCCGCGCATCACCGACGAAATGATGGCGGCGGTGGACCAGGCCGACTCCGCCCAGTACTCCCGCGAAGACATCCTGGATCCCCAGGGCTGGGTTCTGCTGAACTACATGATGGATTCGCGCACGGGACTGGGGCGTTTCCGCGACTTCCGCATCAGCAACTATGCGCTGATGATGGACCTCATCCAGTATTGCCGCGACCACGACATCGCCGACATCCTGGCCCTGCCCGACGTGCAGGAGCGCGTGCAGCTGTACCGAGACCATGCCCCCAAGGCCCAGGAGCAGCTGCAGCGCTGCGCCATCCGCATCGGCAAGCTGGTGGTGCTGGACCTGCGCGAGGAAGAAACCATCTGGGCCACCAACCGCTTCATGATCTACGCGCTGTTCCCCCAGTGCAACATCTCCATCCACGTGATGTGGGGCCTGCAAAAGCAGAACACGGTGTTCGCCACGGGCAAGTCCATCCTCGACCGCAGCAGCCAGGTGCACATCGGCAACCTCATGCTGGAGTTTGGCGGCGGCGGGCATGCGGCCGCGGGCACCTGCCAGGTGGCCAACGACAAGGCCGACAAGATCCTGCAGACGCTGGTGCAGCGCATCACGATCGAGGGCTGAAGCCCGCCCCCTCAGTCGTCGCTGAGCAGCGCGCGGTAGATGGCGGCGCCCAGCAGCGCGCCTGCGATGGGCGCTGCCCAGAACACCCACAGTTCCGACAGCGCATAGGCCGGGCCAAACAGCGCCGGGCCGGTGCTGCGCGCGGGGTTGACCGAGGTGTTGGTCACCGGGATGGAGATCAGGTGGATGAGCGTGAGGCACAGGCCGATCGCCAGCCCGCCAAAGCCGCTGGCCGCGCGTTTGGCCGTGGCGCCCAGGATCACGATGAGGAACACGGCCGTCAGCACGACCTCCGTCACCACGGCGGCCACCAGGCCATAGCCGCCGGGGGAGTGTTCGCCATAGCCGTTGGTGGCGAAACCCCCGATGTCCGCGCCCGGCTTGCCGGTGGCGATGAGGTACAGCACGCCCGCCGCGGCGATGGCGCCCAGCACCTGGGCCACCACGTAGCCGGGCAGCTCGGACGCCTTGAAGCGGCCACCCAGCGCCAGCCCCACCGACACGGCGGGATTGAAGTGCCCGCCCGAGATCGGTCCCAGGGCATAGGCCCCCGTCAGCACCGTGAGGCCAAAGGCCAGGGACACGCCGACAAAACCAATGCCCAGCTGAGGAAAGGCCGCGGCCAGCACGGCGCTGCCGCAGCCGCCCAGGGTCAGCCAGAACGTGCCGAGGAACTCGGCGGACCATTTTTGAAGGGATGTGGGCATGGCAGGACGGCTCCGAAAGAAAAAAGGGCACAGGGTTCTGGAAGGCTGCTCCCTTCGGAACAGCGGCGGCGCGTGCATCTTATGGGGGGCAAATGACAAAAAATACTGCCAGTTGCCTGCAAATTGTCAACAATCTTCAGCGCCCGGCCCCGCCTGCCCGCCGTCTGCAGGGACGGACGGCAGGCCGCGCCGGAGGCCGCCGTGTGCGAAACACCCTTGAAATCAGCCAGTCCGCCCCGAGGTGAACACGCGCGAACGCCTTTCCTCGCCACCCCCGTGGCCCGTGAAAGGCGTTCCCTTGCACCTTACACAGCAATCTCCAAGACACCATGAGCACCAAACAGACCCTGTCTTTCCAGGCCGAAGTGGCCCAGCTGCTGCACCTTGTCACGCACTCGCTGTACTCCAACCAGGAGATCTTCCTGCGCGAGCTGATCTCCAACGCCTCGGACGCGTGCGACAAGCTGCGCTTCGAAGGCCTGAACAATTCCGCGCTGTTCGAGGACGCTCCCAACCTGGAAGTGCGCGTGACCTTCGACAAGGACGCGAAGACGCTCACCATCACCGACAACGGCATCGGCATGAGCCAGCAGGAGGCCATCGAGCATCTGGGCACCATCGCCAAGAGCGGCACCAAGGACTTCATGGGCAAGCTCTCGGGCGACCAGAAGCAGGACGCGCAGCTCATCGGCCAGTTCGGCGTGGGCTTCTATTCGGGCTTCATCGTGGCCGACAAGATCACGGTCGAGTCGCGCCGCGCGGGCCTGCCTGCCGGCGAAGGCGTGCGCTGGGTGAGCGGCGGCACGGGCGACTTCGAGGTGGAAACCATCAACCGTCCGCAGCGCGGCACCAGCATCATCCTGCACCTGCGCGACGACGCCGAGGAATACCTCAACGCCTGGAAGCTCAAGTCCGTCATCGCCAAGTACTCCGACCACATCAGCCTGCCCATCCTCATGGAAAAGGAAGAGTGGAAAGACGGCGAGCTGATCAACCCTTCGGACGAGAACGGCGGCCGCCAGCCGGGCGCCATGGTCAAGACCGGCGAGTGGGAAACCATCAACAAGGCCAGCGCGCTGTGGAGCCGCCCTAAGAAGGACATCACGGACGAGCAGTACGCCGAGTTCTACAAGACCATCAGCCACGACCATGAAGCCCCGCTGACCTGGGCGCACAACCGCGTCGAGGGCAACACCGAGTACACGCAGCTCCTGTACATCCCCGCCAAGGCGCCGTTCGACCTGTGGAACCGCGACAAGAAGGCCGGCGTGAAGCTGTACGTCAAGCGCGTGTTCATCATGGACGACGCCGAGGCGCTGATGCCCACCTACCTGCGCTTCGTCAAGGGCGTGATCGACTCGGCCGACCTGCCGCTGAACGTGAGCCGCGAGCTGCTGCAGGAAAGCCGCGACGTGCGCGCCATCCGCGAAGGCTCGACCAAGCGCGTGCTCAGCATGCTGGAAGACCTGGCCAAGCACGACAAGCATGAGGCCACGGCGGGCGACGACGGTGTGACGGACGTGGTCGACGCCGACGACAAGGCCAAGGAAGGCAAGTACAGCCAGTTCTACGCCGAATTCGGCGCCGTGCTCAAGGAAGGCATGGGCGAAGACTTTGGCAACCGCGAGCGCCTGGCCAAGCTGCTGCGTTTTGCGTCCACCACCAGCGATGCCGTGACGGTGGGCTTTGCCGATTACAAGGCCCGCATGAAGGAAGGCCAGGAGGCCATCTACTACATCACCGCCGACACCCTGGCGGCGGCCAAGAACAGCCCGCAGCTCGAAGTCTTCAAGAAGAAGGGCATCGAGGTGCTGCTCATGACCGACCGCGTGGACGAGTGGGCGCTGAACTACCTGCACGAATTCGACGGCACGCCGCTGCAAAGCGTGGCCAAGGGCGCGGTGGACCTGGGCAAGCTGCAGGACGAGGCCGAGAAGAAGGCCGCCGAAGAGGCCGCCGAGACCTTCAAGCCCGTGCTCGCCAAGCTCAAGGAGGCGCTCAAGGACAAGGCCGAGGACGTGCGCGTGACCACGCGCCTCGTCGATTCACCCGCGTGCCTGGTGGTGCAGGACGACGGCATGAGCACCCAGCTCGCGCGCATGCTCAAGCAGGCTGGCCAGCAGGCCCCGGAGACCAAGCCCGTGCTGGAGGTCAATGCCGAGCATGCGCTGGTCAAGAAGCTCGACGGCAGCGTGCATTTCCACGACCTCGCGCACATCCTGTTCGACCAGGCGCTGCTGGCCGAAGGCGGCCTGCCCGAAGACCCGGCGGCCTACGTGCGGCGGGTGAACGCGCTGCTGGTGTGACAGGGATGAAATAGGCTTCTGGCGCCCGGCCATCAAGCGCCGATAGCTATTAAAAATAGAGCAAACCCCGTCGATGCCACGGCATCACGGGGTTTTTTTGCGCCGGCGCTGGCGTCCTCCGCGCCAGCGGGCGGGGGCGGTGCGCCTCAATCCTCCGGCCGCGCCTGCTCCAGCAGGCGGTCGTGCGCGCGGTTGCGCTCCTGCGGGTCGGCGTCGATCAGCTCCTTGAGCGCGCCCTGCGGCGCCAGCAGCCCCTTGCGCCGGTCATTCTTGACGGGCAGGTTGCGCCAGCCCGAGAGCACCAGCCAGTCCCAGAGCTCGGGCGGCACGGGGCAGGTGATCGCCATCTTGACCGGCCCTCGGATGATGAACGTGCCCACCGCCGGCAAGGGCCCCACCGGGGCAGGCCGGCGCTGCTGGCGGATGGAAAAGAGGTTGCGGAACAAATCCTTCATGGCCGGGGCAACTCGCTGGGGGATCTGGAATGGCGCAGCATAGCCCAGTGCCGTGGAACCGGTCCACTGCCCGGGGGCGCCTGCGCGCCACGGCCTGCGTGGTGGAAACAATACGCAATACGGTTCACGAACGTTAACGATTGTTTCTGCGCGGATTACGCCTGCCGCGCTCGATAAATTCAGGCCCTGCCTTTGCCCATGGCGGCCCAGGCGCGTTCACGCACTCCCTCGCATTTTTTGCCAGCCCTGAGGGGCCTGGTGAGGTCGCGGCGTGGCCGGAAGTTCGAGCCATCCACTTCAGGAGAATTCAATGCCCTATCGATTGACGCGACTATGGACGAGCGGCCGCGCTCCCTGGCGCGCGCAGACATCCAGCGGGTCCATGCAGCCTGCCAGCGATGCCACCGCGCAGGCACGCGAGGTTCCTGCGGCTGCGCCCGCGCAGCGCGCCGTGCGCCGCTTCCGCTGGCTCTTGCTGGCCAGCGGGTTGTTTGCCGGGGCCGCCCTGGCGCAGTCCGCCGACCTGGTGGTGAACCATGCGGATTCCCCGGACCCGGGGCCCGCCGGAGGCATCTTCACGTACACGCTGCGCATCGACAACAACGGCCCGAACGGCGCCACCGGCGTCACGCTGGTGGACACCCTTCCCGCGGGCTCCACGTTCATCGACGTGAACACCACGGCGGGCTCGTGCAGCGAGGCCGGCGGCACCGTCAACTGCGCCGTGGGCAACATCGCGTTCAACACCAACCAGACCGTGACGATCCGCGTGCGGCTGCCTTCCGCGGGCGTGTGGACCAACACCGCCACGGCCTCCAGCGCCACGTCCGATCCCAACACCAGCAACAACGTCAACAGCGTGCAGGACACCACCGCCACGCAGGCGGCCGACCTGGCGCTCGTGGCCACGCCTTCCACGGCCAACGTGGTGGCCGGGCAGGCCTACAGCTATGCGCTGCAGGCTGCGAACAACGGCCCGAATGCGGCCGATGGGAGCCAGCGCATCAGCTTCACCGTGCCGGCCGGCGCCTCGATCACGTCGACGCCCACGGGCACGGGCTGGTCGTGCACGGCCTCGGGCGGTTACCCGCTGAACAGCGGCACGGTGACCTGCACCCGCGCGGGCACGCTCGCCAACGGAGCGTCCGCCGCCGTGCTGACGGTCCCCGCCGTGTCCAACGTCAACGGCACGGTGACCGCCGCATTCGCCATCGACGGCCTCAAGCCCGACAACTCGGCCATGCCGGACGGCAACACCTCCAACAACACCACCTCCGCCGACGTGACTTCCGCCTCCGGTGCCGATGTGGCCATCACCAAGAGTGCCGCCAGCTCCAATGTGGCCCAGGGCACCAACGTGGTGTACACGCTCACGCCGCGCCTCAATGGCGGGGAGTCGCTGGTGGGCCGGCCCGTCACGGTGACCGATACGCTGGGCGCGGGGCTCACCTTCGTGTCCGCCGTGGGCACGGGCTGGACCTGTGACGCCACGATCACCTGCACGCGCACGGAGTACACCGGTGCCAACTTCACCAACATGCCCGTCATCACCGTGACCGCCACGGCCAACAGCGCGGGTACGCTGGGCAACACGGCCGCCGTCAACACGCCGCTGGCCGACCCGGTGCCCGCGAACAACTCGGACTCGGTCAACGTGACGGCCAGCAACGATGCGGACATGCAGCTGACCAAGACGGCCAGCATCAACCCGGTAGTGCCGGGCCAGGCGTTCAACTACACGCTGACGGCGCGCAACACCGGCCCCTTGGCGGTACCCAACGGCCAGGCGATCACCATCTCCGACGTGGTGCCTGCCGGTGTGACGCTCAACAGCCTTGTCAGCGCCACGGGCTGGACCTGCGATGCACTGCCCTTTGTCGGCAACGGCGTGGCAGCCTGGAACTGCACCCGCTCCACGGGCCTGAACGCGAACTCCAGTGCGCCTGCCGTCACGGTGTCCGCCGTGCTGGCCAGCGCGGGTACCGTCACCAACAATGCCTGTGTGGCGCTGGGGGGAGGTGCGCGAGTGGACAGCAACGGGACGAACAACTGCGTGGGCGTGGGCGTCACCGCCACCGCCACCCAGGCCGACCTGCGCGTCGTGTCCAAGACCGCAGCGCCGGACCCCGTGGTCGCGGGCCAGAACCTGACCTACGTCATCACGGTCGACAACGTCGGCCCGGCGTCCGCCAGCAATGTCATCGTGTCGGACACGCTGGCCAGCCTGGTGACCACCGGCGGCTTCCAGTCCGCCGTGGCCTCGCAGGGCAGCTGCACGCCCAACGGCGTCACCAACGGCACCCCGCAGAACCTGAGCTGCAACCTGGGCACGCTGAACTCCGGCGCGCAGGCCACGGTGACCGTGGTGGTGCGCCCCAGCATCGCCGTCACCGGCCCGCGCACCAACACCGCCACCGTGCGTTCCGCCGACGTGGGCGACCCCAACCAGGCCAACAACAGCGGCAGCGTGACCAGCCAGGTCACGGCCATCGTGGACGTGACCGCCGCCAAGACGGCCACGCCCTCCACGGTCGCGGCCGGTGCGCCCATCACCTTCGTGGCGACCATCGGCAACACGGGGCCTTCCACCGCACAGACCGTGCAGATGGTGGACACCCTGCCGTCCAATGCCGCCTTTATCGACGTGGTGAGCGTGAGCGGGGGCGGCAGCTGCGTCCCCGTCGCGGCAGGCACGGTGGGCGGAACGCTCACCTGCAACTGGGCCAGCATCAATGCCGGCGTGCAGCAGACGGTGAACTACCGCATGCGTCCCCTGGGCAACGCGGCAGGCAGCAGCGTGGTCAACAGCGTCGCCGCGACCACCGCCACCACCGAGTCGAGCCTGGCTAACAACAGCGCCACCACCACGACGCCCGTCACGGCGCCGCAGCTGGACATCCTGGTGAACAAGGTGGACAGCTCCGACCCGGTGGACCTGGGGCAGTCGACGACGTACACGATCACGGTGAACAACAGCGGTCCGTCCTTCGGCACCAACGTGGTGATGACCGACGTGTTCCCCGCGCCGGGCTCCTCGCCCACGGCCACCTTCAGCTACCGGGGCTCGCTCACGGTGAATGCGGGCGGCTCCTGCACCGAGCCCGCGGTGGGTGCGACCAGCGGCACGCTGATCTGCTCCTTCCCAGGGCTCAGCAGCGGCCAGAGCGCCACCATCACCTACGTGATGCGCGCGGAAACCCTCACCGTCGCGGGGGCCACGAGCGGCACCGCGTTCAACCAGGCGAGCGTGGTGGTGGAAGAAACCGAGACCACGCTGGCCAACAACGTGGTGACGCATGACACGACCGCGCGCCGCTTCACCGTGGCCACGGACCTGGCCCTGACCAAGACGGCGCCCGCAGGCCCGATCGCACCGGGCGCGGCGCTGGACTACACGCTGGTGGTGACCAACAACGGCCCGCTGGCCAGCGATGGCGCGCAGGTGGTGGATGTGCTGCCGGCGGGTGTCAACTTCGTCTCCGCTGCCGGGTGCGTCAATGCCTCGGGCACCGTGCGCTGTGCGGTCGGCGCACTGGCGGTAGGGGCTTCGCGCACCTTCACGATCAGCACCATGCTGTCGTCCCCCTACAGCGGCGCACGTCCGCTGGTGAACTCCGCCACCGTGGATGCGCCGGGCGATACCAACCCGCCCAACAACACGGCCAGCGCCACGACCACGGTGTCCAACACCACCAGCAGCATCCCCACGCTGTCCGAGTGGGGCCTGATCCTGCTGGCGGTCCTGCTGGGGCTGATGGCCTGGCAGCACCCTGCCGTGGGTCGCCGCCGGTAGTGCGCGCGTGGCAGCGGCTATCGTGGTGATTGCGCCGGGATAGCCTGCTGCTCGCGGCCCGGTCCAAGGCCAGCACGCTGTCTGCGTGCTGGCCTTTTTTCATTCCGGGATGCGTGTGGGGGGGCGGGAGGTCCGCCGGGTGTGTGCCGCGGGCTGCGTGTGCGCCGCGTGGGCCGGCCCGCACGCTGGCGGGGGAGGGCGCGGGGGCCGTCTAGCCGCGCGAATCCGCGGCGTCCAGCCGGTAGCCCATGCCGTAGATCGCAGTGATCGTGTAGCCGTTGCCCGGGGTCAGCTGCAGCTTGGCGCGCAGGCGCGATACATGGGTGTCGAGCGAGCGCGAAGCCGCCTCGCTGATTTCGCCCCACACGACTTCGCGCAGGTGCGCGCGGGACAGCAGCCGCCCCGCGTTGCGGAACATGAACAGGGCCAGTTCGTACTCGCGGTTCTTCAGCGCCAGCGGAGCACCGTGCAGGGTCAGCAGCCGCCGCTCCGCGTCGAAGCGGTAGGGGCCGAAGACCAGCGCCTCGCCCATGGTCTGCGGGTAGGCCCGCCGCAGCAGGGCCGAGACGCGTGCCACCAGCTCGCCCATGCGCACCGGCTTGGTCATGAAGTCGTCGGCGCCCCGGTTGAGGGCCTCGATCACGTCGCGCTCCTCGTTGCGCCGGGTGACCAGCAGGATGGGAAGCTGGTGCCCGATCATCTCGCGCATGCGCTGTATGACCTCGATCCCGTTCATGTCGGGAAGATGCCAGTCTGCGATCAGCAGATCGAAGGTCTCGTGGCGCACGTCCTTGAGCAGGCTCGCGCCGCTGGCATAGAAGTGGCACACGTGGTGGAGGCGCTCGAGGGCGCCCTTGATCATGTCGGGCAGGAGGGGGTCGTCGTTGAGGACGGCAATGCGCATGGTGGTGTGAGTCTTCGGGCCTGGAGGCCCTTCGCAAGTCAGAAAAATGCCCTTCTTGAAGGTCGTTTTTCTGATGGTGCGCGACATCGCACCCGCGTGCACACGGGTTGACAATCGTTTGCAATGAAGAGGCGCCAAGGACATCGCCGGCACCCGCAGCGCGAACCCCGTGGCGCGGCACGCAGGCCGCGGGGCTGCCTCAGGCGGACAGGGGCTCTTCCTGCATGGCCTCGATCTGCTCGATCAGCATGTCCACCTGCCCGCGCCAGTAGTCGCTGGTGCCGAACCACGGGAAGTTGACCGGGAAGATCGGGTCCTGCCAGCGGCGCGCGAGCCAGGCGCTGTAGTGGATCAGGCGCAGCGTGCGCAGCGGCTCGATGAGCGCCAGCTCGCGGCGGTCGAAGCCGCGGAACTGCTCGTAGCCGTCGATCAGGGCGCCGAGCTGGTGGGTGCGCTGGCGCCGGTCGCCCGACAGCAGCATCCACAGATCCTGCACGGCCGGGCCCATGCGGGCGTCGTCCAGGTCCACGAAGTGCGGGCCGCCCCGGCCCCATTCGTCCAGCGGCGTCCAGAGGATGTTGCCGGGGTGGCAGTCGCCGTGCAGGCGGATGGGGGTGGCATCTTTCAAGCTAAATGGAGCTCCAGCGCTTGATGGATAAGCGCTGGCAGCTATCAATTCAAGAGCTTTTTCGCACTGGGCCTTCCACTGGGCCTGCATGTCGAGCGGGATGATTTCCCGGGCAAGCAGCCAGTCGTACGACGCCGTGCCAAAGGTCTGCACGTCCAGCAGCGGGCGGTGCACAAACGGCCGGGCCGCGCCCACGGTATGGATGCGGGCGAGAAAGCGGCCGATCCATTCGAGCACCTCGAAGTCATCCAGCTCGGGCTGGCGGCCGCCGCGCCAGGGGCTGACCGAAAACGCAAACCCGTCGTGCTGGTGCAAGGTGCTGCCGTTCAGCACCAGGGGCCCCACGGCGGGCACCTCGGCGGCCATCAGCTCGGCGGCAAAGGCGTGCTCTTCCAGGATCTGCGCCTCGCTCCAGCGGCCAGGGCGGTAGAACTTGGCCACCACGCGCTCGCCATCCTCCAGGGTGACCTGGTACACCCGGTTTTCGTACGACGACAGGGCCATGAGGCGCCCATCGCCATACAGGCCCACGCCGGCCAGCGCGTCCAGCACCTGGTCGGGGGTGAGGCGGGCGTAGGGGTGCTGGTCGGCGGGGGGGCGGGTGTCGGGCGCGGTGTCGGGAGGCAATGGGGTCATGCCCCATTGTCGCCGCCCGCCCCGGCATGTCCCGCGCGTTGCGTGTCAGCGGGGCAGCATGGTGGCGATGTGCCCGGCGCGCGGGTCGCCGCTGCCGGCCAGCACGGCGGCAAACAGCGCCTGCGTGGCCTCGGGCCCCTCATGGTTGTGCACCACCAGCCAGGGGTTGGAGGCGGTCTGTACGGCGGCGCTGAACTGGTTCCAGGCCGCCACCAGGCGGTCGTTGAGGCCCTGTGCACCCCAGTCGGCGTGGCGCTTCTTGACCTGGGCGGGCGCAAAGAACATCACCGGGCGCGGGCCGGGCAGCTGGCCGGCACCGCCCAGATCGCCCACATGACTTGCACCCACCGAGCAGCTGTAGGCCAGGCCCGTGAAGTGGGCGTGGATGCGCTGGCGCAGGCCCACGCTGCCCGCGAAGTCGATGTACACGCTGGGCGTGGCGCCGTCGAGCTGCGATTCCAGCGCGTCGTAGGTGACCACGCGGTCGTAGCAGCCCAGGCTTTCGCAGAAGGCCACATTGCCCGGCGACGTCAGCCCCACGACCTCGATGCCGCCCCGTTGCGCCAGCTGGAACGCGGTGCCGTAGGCCGTTTTGCTCGACGCGCTGGACAGCAGCATGCGCCTGGCGCCGAAGAACTGCTGGTCTGCCAGAAAGTCGTCGATGAGCCACGAGGTGATGAACAGCGGCCGCAGCAGCGCCTGCACGTCCTCGTTGTCGGCGCGGTACAGCGGGTCGGTGCGGGTGCGCAGGTAGTGGTTGTAGACGGCGTGCAGGCCCGCGCGGTGGGGGGCACCGTCGCTGAAGCCGGCCGCGTTGGCGCGCTGGGGCGAGAGCACCGCCTGGGTGCCCATGGGCCAGTAGCCGTACAGCCGCTCGCCCACCGCCACGTCGGGGTGCGATGACTCGATCACCGTGCCAAACCCCCACACGGGCACGATGCCCCAGCCGGGCTCGCTGGTGGGGAAGAACTGCCAGTAGTTGAGCATGTTCCCCAGCGCGGCATAGGTGATGTTGTTGGACGTGAGGGCGAACTGTTCGACCCGCACGCGGACCTGGCCCTCGGCGAGGGCGGGTTCTTCTGCGGCCCACTGGCGGGTGGTGGCCAGCTGGTCCTGGCGCACGAGGAGGGTGGTGGTGGTGCTCATGCCGCGACGCTAAACGAAACCCCCCGCCGGCTCAAGATGCCCGCGCCGCCTGCGCGACAGCGCGGCACGGCCGCTCAGCCGCCCAGGGGGTGCGCCAGCTGCTCGAACGGAAGCGACTGCTTGACCAGGATGACGGTGCAGGGCGCGTCGCGCGCCACGCGCATGGGCACCGTCGCGATGAAGCGCTGGGTGTGCAGGCCGTGGGTGGCCGCGCCCAGGATCATCATGCTCACGTGGTTGCTGGCGGCGTAGCGCACCAGCGCCTGGGCCACGTCGCTGGCTTCCAGCACGTGGTAGCTCGCGTGGTGGCCCGACAGGTCCAGCCCCTGCGCCCATTGCCGCAGGCGCGCCATGTGCTGGCGGTGCAGCGTGGTCTCGCTGCGTTCGCTGTCGCTCGTGCTGCTGGCCGAGGGCGAGATCACCGTCACGCAGGCCAGGCGCGCGCCGGGCCGGATGCCCAGCGAGCGCGCGACCGCCTGGCGCAGCGAATACAGCGTGGCATCGCTCACGTCGGCATGTGGCACGGCCACCATGAGGATGGGAGTCTCCTCGATCTGCTGCGCGGGCAGGGGGCTGGGCTGGTAGTGCATGCCCGCCGCGCGCACCCAGCGGCGCAGGTGCGTGGTGAGCGGCGTGCCCTGCGTGCGCTGGCCGCGCGCGGTGATGGGCACCTGCGCCGGGTGGGTCAGGTCGAACGCCAGGTGGGCGGCCGAGGGGTAGCGGCTGGCGGCCTCGGGCTCCAGGCAGCGCAGGATGGCTTCTTGCAGCCAGGGCGGGATGTCGGCGCGGTGCTTGCGGGGGGGCGCGGGCGTCATCCACAGCCGCTGGCGCAGGCCGCCCTGCGTGGTGGGCGAGCCAAAGGGCAGCTCGCCGGTGGCCAGCTCGTACAGCATCACGCCGATGGCGAAGATGTCGCTGCGCGGGTCGCCGCGCACGCCCACCACCTGTTCGGGGGCGATCCAGGTGGGCGAACCCACGGCCTGGCGCATTTCCTCGGCCAGCAGATCGGGGTAGTGCGCGTGGCACGAGAGCCCGAAGTCCAGCAGCACGGCGTCGCCGTCGCTCTTGATGAGCACGTTGGCCGGCTTGAGGTCGAGGTGGCAGACGTTCTGCTGGTGCAGGCTGTGCGCGGCGTGGGCAATGGCCGCGCCCAGCCGCGCAATGGTCTCTGGCGGGGTGGGCGCCATGCCCGGACCGGCGGCGCCGTCCAGCCAGTGCTGCAGCGTCTGGCCCGGCACGTATTCCATGACGAGGTAGGGCAGGCGCACCAGGTCGCCGGCGGCGACGAAGCGCGGCACGTGGGGGCCGGTGAGGACCGGAAGGATCTGCAGTTCGACCTCGAAGCCCACGATGTTCTCCGCGCCGTCGCCCGCGGTCATGCGCGGGATCTTCATCGCCATCGGAAAGCCGGGGCTGCGGCCTGCCTGCGCGTACTCCACGGCATAGATATGCGCCATGCCGCCCGCGTGGATGCACTCGGCCACGCGAAAGCCGTCGATCTCGGTGCCGGGCTCAAGCAGTTTCATGTTGATTTTCCCTTGCGCCGCGTGCCGCGCTGGCGCCGTCCCCCTGCCCGCATCCCCCAGCGATGCGGGGGCGGGAGAAGCGGCGCGGCCGCTCAGGGGGGTGTTTCATCCCTACTGGCCTTTTTCCAGGCGGTCCGCATAGAAGCCGGGCAGGCCCGCCGCGCGGATGGCGGCCGCGGCGGCCAGGTGGTCGTACGGCACGCGATGGAAGGTGATCTGCGCCGCCGCGTCGTCGAACAGCGCGTACATGGCGCGTGCGTCGCCGTCGCGCGGCTGGCCCACGGAGCCCACGATGGCGAGCCACTGGCGGTGTGGCGGCACGGGCACGGGCACGCCGGGCTCGGGCGCAAAGCGCATGAGCTTGGCGGTGGGCGTGAGGAAGTACAGCACCTGCTCGTGCACATGGCCGCAGAACACATAGCGGATGGCGGGGTCGATGGCCTGCGCCGCCATCATGCAGCGCTCGGCCGCGTTGGAGTCGTCCACGTAGCGCCACTGGGCGGGTGCGTCGGCGCTGGCGTGCACGAGCAGGGCGTTGCCGCCCAGCCGCGCGGTCAGCGGCAAGGCCTGCAGGAAGGCGTGGTGCCGCGACGCGAGGCGGTCGTGTGTCCACCGCGCGCCCAGCTCTGCGCGGTTGCGGGGCGTCGCGGGCGGCGCGAGCGCCATGGCGTCGTGGTTGCCCAGCACGCACAGCGCGCCGTTCTGCGCGAGCGCCATGGCCTGGTCTGCCACGGCCACGGGGTCGCCGCCGTAGCCCACGAGGTCGCCCAGCAGGGCGAATCGCTGGGCGCCCTGCGCGCGGGCATGCTGCAGGCAGGCGTCCAGGGCCTGGCGGTTGGCGTGGATGTCGGAGAGGAGGGCGGTCTTCATGGCGCGAGTATTGGGCACCATCATCGCGCGCGTGGCTGAATGCCAGCTTGCAGCGCGCGGGCCGGGCGCCGGGGAGCGCCATGCCGCATGTGAGAATAGCTTCCAGCGCTTGGCTGGCAAGCGCTGGAAGCTATGATTTTTGTAGCTATTACAGACTGCGCTGGCGCGCGGGCTTGTCCAGGGCCAGCACCAGGGCCAGGGCGATGATGGCCGGCAGCGCCTGGGTGAAGAAGATCTTGGGCACGGCGGTGGCGGCGCCGAAGACCCCGGCCACGATCACGCAGCCCAGGAAGAAGATCTTGAACAGCCGGTTGCCGGTGAACAGCCCCCAGAACAGCCCGGCGGCCAGGAAGCCGTTGTACAGCCCCTGGTTGGCCGCCAGCGTCACGGTGGCATCGGCCAGCTCCTGGGTCAGGTTGAAGG
Source organism: Acidovorax sp. GW821-FHT11A03 (assembly GCF_058809075.1). Classification (NCBI taxonomy): domain Bacteria; kingdom Pseudomonadati; phylum Pseudomonadota; class Betaproteobacteria; order Burkholderiales; family Comamonadaceae; genus Acidovorax; species Acidovorax sp. GW821-FHT11A03. The sequence goes on along the minus strand of NZ_JBXASG010000002.1, from coordinate 491,072 downwards.
TCTTCAGGCCCAGGGGCTTGTTCCAGAAGAACATCTCCAGCACCAGGATGTACACATGCTCGATGGCCACGAGGGCCACCGCGATGCGGGGAAGCAGCAGCCGGCCCATGGCTTACACCAGCGTGATGGTCACGTCGATGTTGCCGCGCGTGGCGTTGGAGTAGGGGCAGACCTGGTGGGCTGCGTCCACCAGCTTCTGGGCCGTGGCCTTGTCCAGGCCGGGCAGGCTGATGGCCAGGCGCGCGGCGATGCCGTAGGCGTTCGGGATGGGGCCCAGGTCCACTTCGGCGTCGATGGACACGTCCTGCGGCACGGGGATGCCGATCTTGCCGCCCACGGCCTTCATCGCGCCGATGAAGCAGGCTGCGTAGCCCGAGGCGAACAGCTGCTCGGGGTTGGTGCCGGTACCGGAGGTGCCGGGCGAGGACAGCTTGACGTCCAGGCGGCCGTCATCGGTCTTGGCGGCGCCGTCACGGCCACCGGTCACGTGGGCCTTGGCGGTGTAGAGGACTTTTTCGAGTTGCGTCATGGTGTCTTCCTTTGCAGTGGGTCAATGAATGTCCGCGATGCGGACGGGGGGGTGGAAACGAACGGTGAAAGAAAAGGGTCAGCGCGGCGGGTTGATCCGGTCGCGGAAGGTCTTGAGCTGGCCGGTCAGGGCGGTCAGCTCGGGCAGGGTGCACTGGCTGCTTTCGAGCACGCAGGGCGGAATGCTTTCCGCCTTGTCGCGCAGCGCCCGGCCCGGGGCCGTGAGGCTGATGCGCACGCGGCGCTCGTCCTGCGCATCGCGGATGCGGGCGATCAGGCCCGAGGTCTCCAGGCGCTTGAGCAGTGGGGTGAGCGTGCCCGAGTCGAGGAACAGGCGCTCGCCGAGGTCGGAGACGGTCACGCCGTCCTGCTCCCACAGCACCAGCATCACGAGGTACTGGGGGTAGGTCAGGCCCACGGCCTCCAGCAGGGGCTTGTACAGCTTGGTCATCGCCAGCGAGGCGGAATACAGCGCGAAACACACCTGGTTGTCCAGGCGCAGCGCTGCCGGGCTGGGGGTGGTGGAAGTGTTGCTGCGTGCCATGGGGTGGATTGTGCGGTGCAATTTAATTGTGTGCAATTGAATTGTGTAATCTTTTGTTGCTGGATTGGTTTTTGCGGACGGACGCGGCGGCCTTTCGCCCGCGGTGCTATCCGCGCGCGGCGCGCGTGCCATCAAGGCGCAAGAGGCCCGGCCCGGCCTGGCCGCGGCGGGCCGTCAACGCCCGGTGAAACGCGCGGGCCGCTTTTCAACGAAGGCGCGCACGCCCTCGGCCGCATCCTCGCTGTTGGCCAGCTGCTTCTGCACGGGAATGAAATCGGCCACCGCGGCGGCCTGCCCCTGCTCGATGGCCTTGAGCACGTTGAGCCGCGTGGCCACCACGGCCCGCGGCGCCTGGGCCTCGATGCGCCGGGCGATGGCGATGGCCTCGTCCAGCACCTGCGCGGCGGGCACCACCTTCTGCACGAAGTTCAAGCGCAGCGCCTCGCTGCTTCCGAACTCGTCGGCGGTCAGCAAATGCAGCAGCGCATTGCCGGTGCCCGCGCGTTCGGCCATGCGCAGCGTGGCGCCGCCCGTGGCCATGATGCCGCGCTGCACCTCCATCTGCGAGAAACGGCAGTCATCGGCGGCGACCACGATGTCGGCGCCCAGCATCAGTTCGATGCCCACCGTGAAGCAGATGCCCTTGACCGCCACCACCATGGGCTTGCTGCGGCGCCGGTAGCCGGGCAGGCCGTAGTCGTGGGGCTCCACCATGCCTTCGGGGATGGCTTTTTCGCCGCGCTGCATGTAGGCGCTCACGGCGGGCAGGTCCAGCCCGGCGGTGAAGTGGCCGCCAAAGGCATGCAGCACGCCCACGCGCAGCTCTGGGTCATCGTCGAGCCGGGTGTAGGCCTCGGCCAGCTGGCGGAACATGGGCGGCGTCCAGCCATTGCGCTTGGCCGGGCGGTTGATGCCGATCAGCAGGATGTGGCCGAGCACCTGGGTGTCGATACAGCCTTCGGCCGGGGGCGTGGTGGGGGTGATGCTGCTGGTCATGGGCGCAAATGTCTCCTTGCCCATGATTGAAAACCCAACGCGATGGGCGCGCCGTCCCCGGGGGGACAGCGCGCCTGGGGTCCTCAGTAGGTGTAAACGCCCTGGCCGGTCTTGCGGCCCAGGCGGCCGGCCGCCACCATTTCCTTGAGCAGCGGGCAGGGGCGGTACTTGCTGTCGCCGAACTCGGTCAGGTACACGTCCATCACGGCCAGGCACACGTCCAGGCCGATCATGTCGGCCAGCGCCAGCGGGCCGATGGGCTGGTTGCAGCCGAGCTTCATGCCCGCGTCGATGTCCTCGGGCGTGGCCAGGCCCTCGGCCAGCACGAAGAAGGCTTCATTGATCATCGGCACCAGGATGCGGTTGACCACGAAGCCGGGTGCGTTCTTCACGGTGATGGGGCTCTTGCCCAGGGCTTCGGCCAGGGCCTTCACGGCGTCGTGCGTGGCATCGCTGGTCTGCAGGCCGCGGATGATTTCCACCAGCGCCATCATGGGCACGGGGTTGAAGAAGTGCATGCCGATGAAGCGGTCGGCACGCGACGTGGCGGCGGCCAGCTTGGTGATGGAGATCGAGGAGGTGTTCGAGGCGATCAGCACCTCGGGCGCGACCAGCGCGTCCACCTGCTTGAGGATCTTGAGCTTGAGCTCGTAGTTCTCGGTGGCGGCCTCGATCACGAGCTGCGCGGCCTTGAGGTCGTCGTAGCTGGTGGAGACCTTGATGCGCGCCAGCGCCACGTCCTTGTCGGCCGCCGTGATCTTGTCCTTCTTGATCAGGCGGTCCAGGCTGCCCGACACCGTGGCCAGGCCTTTTTGCACCGCGGTATCGGAGATGTCGACCATCACCACGTCGATGCCCGAGACCGCGCAGGCCTGTGCAATGCCATTGCCCATGGTGCCCGCGCCGATGATGCCAACCGTTCGAATCGTCATATAGAGAGCTCTCTTCAAAGTGAAACAGACGGGCAGCATGGTAAAGCGAATCGAACGCCCGTTCGGTTATCGTGCCTCCACACCGCCGCCATGTACGGCGCAGGAGGCAACACAACATGTTCGATTACATCGTCATTGGCGGCGGTTCGGCGGGCTCCGTCCTGGCGGGCCGGCTGACCGAAGACCCCGCCGTGCGGGTCTGCCTGCTCGAAGCAGGCCCGGCCGACAGCAGCGTGCTCATCCATTGCCCCGCGGGGCTGGCCGTGATGGCCAAGTTCGAACTCAACGGCTGGGGCTTCAACACCACGCCGCAGGCCGCGCTGAACCACCGCAGCGGCTACCAGCCGCGCGGCAAGGTGCTCGGGGGCTCCAGCTCCATCAACGCCATGGTCTATATCCGGGGCCAGCATGCCGACTACGACCATTGGGCCGCCCAGGGCAATCCCGGCTGGGGCTGGGAGGATGTGAAACCCTACTTCCTGCGCGCCGAGAACAACGAGCGCGGCGCCGATGCCTGGCATGCCCAGGGCGGCCCCTTCAACGTGGCGGACCTGCGCGCGCCAAACCGCTTCAGCCAGTACTTCGCCGACGCGGGGGTGCAGGCCGGGCATCCGTACAACGCCGACTTCAACGGCGCCACGCAGGAGGGCGTGGGGCCGTACCAGGTCACGCACAAGAACGGCGAGCGCCACAGCGCCGCCAAGGGCTACCTCACGCCGCACCTGGCACGGCCCAACCTCCAGGTCGTCACCGGCGCGCAGGCCACCCGCATCCTGTTTGACGGCCGGCGCGCCGTGGGCGTGGAATACCGCCAGGGCGGCGCGCTGCGGCAGGTGAAGGCCTCGCGCGAGGTGCTGCTGAGCGCGGGGGCGCTGCTGTCGCCGCAGCTGCTCATGCTCTCCGGCGTGGGGCCGGGCGCGCAGCTGCAAAGCCACGGCATCCCGGTGCTGCATGGCCTGCCCGGCGTGGGCGCGCACCTGCACGACCATCCCGACGTGGTGCAGGTCATGGATGCGCCCGCGCTCAAGGACCTGTTCGGGCTGTCGCTCTCGGGCATGGCGCAGACCCTGCGCGGCATCCGCGAATGGCGGCGCAGCCGCACGGGCATGCTGACCACCAACTTCGCCGAGGCCGGTGGCTTCATCAAGAGCGATCCGTCCGAGCCCGTGCCCGACCTGCAGCTGCACTTCGTGATCGGCAAGCTCGTGGACCACGGCCGCAAGACGGTGTTCGGCCACGGCTACTCGGCCCACGTGTGCCTGCTGCAGCCGCGCAGCCGGGGCTCGGTGACGCTGGCGAGCAAAGACCCCATGGCCCTGCCGCTGGTGGACCCGCAGTTCCTCGCCGACCCCGATGACATGCGGCGCATGGTGCGCGGCTTCCAGCGCACGCGCGAGATCCTCGCGCAGCCTGCGCTGGCGAAGTTCGGCGCCAAGGAGCTGGCGGCATCCGCCAACGCGCGCACCGACGTGGAGATCGAGCAGTTCATCCGCCAGTACGCCGACACCATCTACCACCCCGTGGGAACCTGCCGCATGGGGACGGGGCCCATGGACGTGGTGGATGCCGAACTGCGCGTGCATGGCCTGTCGGGCCTGCGCGTGGTGGACGCGTCCATCATGCCGCGCATCGTGAGCGGCAATACCAACGCACCGACGGTGATGATCGCGGAGAAGGCGGTGGACCTGCTGCGTGCGCGGGTGTGAAGGAATTCACATTTGCGGCGCTGAACGCGGTTTTTAAGGTTCGAAGAAGGTCTGCTTAAGGAGTTTTTAACAGGCAAACCTGCCGCGCTTTTCTAGACTTCTTTTCATGGAAGCGGGTGCATGGTGCACCCGGCCCGGCACCCCTAGAAGCAGGGTGTTGAGAGGCCCCACGAGGCCATGAAAGAAGCAGATGAAGATTGATGCCCGCGAAATTGCCGCACTGACCCAAGCCCAGCCCACCGCCCCCCGCATGGACATGTACGCCAGCATCCACAAGGCGCTGCGCGCCTTCATGGCCGACACGCTGCTGGGCCTGGGCCGCATGGATGTGGAGGACGACCTGGAGTTCGCCCACACCTGCGACCGTGTGATGCAGCTGCTGGACCTGTGCCGCGCGCACCTGCACCACGAGAACCAGTTTGTGCACGCCGCCATGGAGGCGCGCCAGCCCGGCTCCAGCCAGAGCATTGGGGGTGAGCATGTGGAGCACGAACAGGCCATCACGGCCTTGGCAGACGGGGTGAACCACCTCATGGCCTGTGCCAAGCCCGCACGGGCTGCGGCCACCCTGGCCCTGTACCGCCAGCTGGCGCTGTTTGTGGCACACAACTTCGAGCACATGCACGAGGAAGAGACTGCGCACAACCGCGTGCTCTGGCAGTGCTACACCGACGCGGAACTGGCGGGTGTGCACGATGCGCTGGTGGCCTCGATCCCGCCGCACGAAATGATGGTGGTAGCCCGCTGGATGGTGCCCTACATGTCACCGGCCGAGCGCACGGCCATGCTGTCGGACATGCAGCAGCATGCGCCCGCCCCCGTGCTGGCCGCAGTGCTGGCGCAAGTGCAGCCGCACCTCACGCAGCCCGAGTGGACCAAGCTGATGCGCAGCCTGGGCCTGCCGGTGGTGCCTGGTCTGGTGCACTGAGGCGTCAGGCGTCTTCCAGCACCACGGGGCGCAGCACGCACAGCCGAAAACGCCCGCGCCCTGTTTTTTCGATATGGATGTGCGGGCAGTTCTCCTGCAGGCGGCGCTGCAGCAACAGCAGGCGGGCCTCCAGGTTGTCGGCCACATCGGGCAGGCGCAGGGTGGGATCCAGCCGCAGTTCGCGGTTGGTGAAGTCCACGCGCCCGGTGTGCAGGTGGTCGCGCAGCAGCTTCCAGATGATGGCTCCTGCCACCCCCTTGATCAAATAGTCGTCGTTGATGAACACGCTGTCATTGGCCGCAAAGTGGCGCACCCGCAGCGCGCTGCCGCTCACTGGCGTTGCTACAGCGGGGGCGGGCAGGGGCTCCGTCGCATCGGGCGCTGCCTGCAGCAGGTCGATGGCGGCAGCCAGCTGGCCCGCAATGGCCACCAGCAGGTCTTCATCCTCGAAGCCAAAGCGCATGTCCTGGGGGCTTTCGGCAAACAGCACGCCCAGCGGGCGTCCGGCGGACATCAGGGGCACCGCCACCTGGCTGTGCGGCTGGGCCAGGCCCGGGTAGGGAATGTCCAGGCCGCGGGCGGGCTGGGGATCGCCGGTGCCGGCATGGGCATCCAGGCTCTCGCGGATGGCGTGGCTGTAGCGGGCGGCATTGGTGAAATGGCTGATGCGCACGGGTGTCCCTTCCTGGGCCGCGACGCCGATCACCCCCTGGCCGAGGCGGATCTCCGATCCGACGCCCGAGGTTGCGTAGCCACAGCTGGCCACCGTGTAGAGCTGGCTGGAAGGCGCGTCGAGCAGGAGCACCATCGCGTGCTCGATGTCCAGCTGCTCGCGCAATGCGCCCAGGGTGCATTGCAGCAGCTCGTCGAGCGCGGTGCAGCGGGCCATGCGCTCGCTGCAGGCCCGCAGCGCGTGCAGCATGCCGGGGCGCGGCGCTGGCGGGGGCAGGCTCTCGCCCGCCACGGATTCGATGCGGTCCACCGCGTAGATGTCGGCCCCCTTGAGTTCGAAGACGCCCGCCATTCCCGCGTGCGAGGCAATGCCCGCCAGCTGCGCGCGCATGCTCTCGAACACCGGGCCCGTGGCTTCCGTGCGCTGGTAGACGAGGTGCAGGCGGTAGAAGCTGGCCGTGCGCGGGTCCAGGACCAGAACCGAGGCGCGGGGGTTGCGCAGGATGTTCTGGCGCGTCTTGTTGAAGAACTGGAACGACAGGGCGACATGCCCTTCGTCCACGTACACCGCCTGCGAGATGTAGGCGACGTTGGGGGTTCCATCGGCGTCGCAGGTGGCCATGACGGCCGGTATCGCTCCTTCCAGGCAGGGGCGGATCGTGTGCAGGGACAGGAGGGGCTGGCTCATGGCTGCGGCGCGGGCAGCGCGGCGCCCGCGCGCGGCCCCGGTGTCTGGTCGAAGGCCCTGGCCGGCGTGAAGCTGACGGCGACCACGTCCGCCAGCGGCGCTGCCAGCATCGCGCCCACGTAGCGCGGACCGTACCCCACCAGGCCCACCTCGTGTTCCATGGAGCGCAGGTACGCCTCCAGCAGCGGCGCGTCGGCGGCGGCGGCCGGGCGCTGCACCGCCCGGCTGGCCTTGAGCTGCAGCGTGCGGTGCGTGGACGGCTCGCTGAAGACGACGGCGATCTGCCCTGTCTCGGCAATGTCCTGCAGCAGTTGCCGCGACTGGCTGCGGCGCAGGAAGACGGTGACCTGATGCCCGTCCGCGCTGATGTGGGAGCCGACCGCGCGCATGATGCTCGGCTGCAGCTGGGCGTTGCACGATGCCACGATGGCCGACACGCCCTTGGCGACCATGGCCATGCGGTCCGGATCCAGCAGCGGGGGAAGGGCCATGGCGGTGCCGCCGGTTCAGGCCTTGAAGCGCCTGCGCGTGAGCGCCAGGGCCACCCAGAAGGCCACCACCGTGGTCACCACCAGCACCAGCCCATGGCGCAGCGCATTGGCAGGCCACTGGTCCATGAACAGGGGCCGCACCAGCTCGACCGCATTGGTCAGCGGCAGCCAGTCCGAGATGGCGCGCACGATGGGCGGCAGCTGCTCGCGCGGGAAGAACACCCCCGACAGAAACATCATGGGCGTGAGCACCAGCGTGAAGTAGTAGGTGAAGAAATCGTAGCCCTTGGCGAGTGCGTTGAAGATGAGCGCGATGCTGGAGAACATGATGCCGACGAAGAGCAGCACCGGCCAGGCCACGAGCAGCTTGGGGCTGTGGCTGATGGAGAGCGCGAGCATCACGCCCAGGATGGCCGTCACCGTGAACAGCGCCTTGAAGGCGGCCCACAGCATTTCGGCGAGCACCACGTCGTCAAGCCGCACCGGCGCGTTCATGATGCCGTCCCAGGTCTTTTGCACATGCATGCGCGAGAAGGCGGAGTACAGCGCCTCGAAACTGGCGGCGTTCATCGCGCTCATGCAGATCGAGCCACTGGCCAGGAACAGGATGTACGGCACCTGCGTCGTCGCGCCGCCCGCCGTCCCCACGTTCACCTGTCCCACCAGGGCGCCCATGCCGTAGCCAAACGCCACCAGCCACATCAGCGGCTCGGCGATGTTGCCCACCAGGCTGGGGATGGCCAGCTTGCGCCAGACCAGCAGGTTTCGCAGGAACACGGGCCACCAGCGCGCCGAGAGGCTGGGCGCGCGCCAGACGGAGGCAAGGGGCGGGGCGGCAGCGGTTGCCGTGGAGGGGGATACGGATTGCATGGGCTTATTGTGCTGTGTCGGGCCGGGGGTGGATAGGTGGCCGTGTCCACCGCCCCACCGGCCTGTGGGGCCGGCGGGCACGGGCATTGCTTGCGGTCGTGCCATAGCGCACTGATCCGACACCCGCCCCCAAGGAGCCCCCATGAACCGCAACGACGTCACCGAGAAGATCATCAGCACCAAGGTCGCCAAGGGCCTGCAATGGGATGCCATTGCCAGGAAGGTCGGCCAGTCCAAGGAGTGGACCACCGCCCTGTGCCTGGGCCAGATGACCGCATCGCCCGTGCAGGCCAAGGTGCTGGGCAAGATCTTCGGCCTCACGGCCGAGGAGCAGAAGTGGTTGCAGGTCGTGCCCTACAAGGGCTCGCTGCCCACGCCCGTGCCCACCGACCCGCTGATCTACCGCTGGTACGAGATCGTGAGCGTGTATGGCACGACCATCAAGGAACTGATCCACGAGGAGTTCGGCGACGGCATCATGAGCGCCATCGACTTCAGTATGGACATCACGCGCGAGGCCGACCCCAAGGGCGACCGCGTGAAGGTGGTGCTGTCGGGCAAGTTCCTGCCGTACAAGCAGTACTAGGGCGTGCCATCAATCCCTACCCCCACGCGCTGGCCCCGCAATGCGGATGGATGCGCGGAGCGGGGCGCGGCGGGCAGCGGCCTACGCCGCTTTCCAGAAGATGTAGTCGGCCTGGTACTTCACGCTCTGGCGCTCGCCCTTGTTGGCGGTCGCACAGGGCGAGGCAGGCGCCACGCCGCCCTTCAAGGCCACGCGCTGGATGAAGGTCACACCTGCCATCGCGCCGCCGCCCATGGCGGGGTGGGCCTTGACCAGCTGGTAGGGCAGGTTGCCTGCACCCGATGGCGCCACGGCCAGTTGGGTGGCCGTCAGCTTGGAGCCATCGGCCGACTCCCAGGTGGCGGGTGGGCCGTAGTAGGTGCCCACTTGCTTGCCGCTGCGGTCGTTCAGTACCGCCTTGGGGCCCACGAACACCCATTCGGCCTGGCCGGGCGCGTTGGCCTTGTCGCGGCACTCATAGGTGATGTCGCCCACGCCGACGGTTTCCATGGCGACCCGGTTGCCGGCGGGTACCTTGATGGCGTCCGGCAGGCTGTCCTGCGAGAACATGGGGCTGGGGCTGGGGGTGGGCTGCTTCATCGCCCCGCAGGCGGCCAGCAGGGCCGTGGCGGCAAGTGCGCCCGTCAGGGCCGCGAAACGGGAGCGCAATGGCTGGGTGTGCATGGTATTTCCCTTTTCTTCAGTGGGTTGAAAAAGCGCAGCGATCCCAAGAACGGTCTGCTGCCCCTGGGAGTACGCGCGCCAGCGCCGCCTGGATCCACCCGGCGCAAAAAATAGTCCGCACGCCCTGTGGCCGGGGTGGCGGGGCGCGCAACCCGTGCATTAAAGTTGGCCGATCGCCGCGGCTTCACGACCCTTTCTGCCGCCCGTCCTCACTTTTTTCTGGAAAACCTCCCATGACCACCCTCGGAACCCCGCTGTCGCCCCATGCCACCAAAGTCATGCTGCTGGGCTCGGGCGAGCTGGGCAAGGAGGTGCTGATCGCGCTGCAGCGCCTGGGTGTGGAAACCATCGCCGTGGACCGGTACGAGAACGCCCCCGGCCAGCAGGTGGCCCACCACCAGCGCACCATCACGATGAGCGACCCGGCCCAGCTCAAGGCCCTGATCGAGGCCGAGAAACCCCACCTGGTGGTGCCCGAGATCGAAGCCATCGCCACGCCCATGCTCGAAGAGCTGGAAGCCGCCGGCACCGTGCGCGTGATCCCCACCGCCCGCGCCGCGCGCCTGACCATGGACCGTGAAGGCATCCGCGTGCTGGCCGCCGAGACGCTGGGCCTGCCCACCAGCCCGTACAAGTTCTGCAACTCGCTTGAGGAACTGCAGGCGGCCATCGATGCCGGAATCGGCTACCCCTGCATCGTCAAGCCCGTGATGAGCAGCTCCGGCAAGGGCCAGAGCAAGATCGACGGCCCGGCCGACGTGCAAAAGGCCTGGGACTACGCCATGGCCGGCGGCCGCGTGAGCCACGGCCGTGTCATCGTCGAGGGCTTCATCGACTTCGACTACGAGATCACCCAGCTCACGGTGCGTTCGGTGGGGGCTGACGGCCAGATCGCCACCAGCTTCTGCGACCCCATCGGCCATGTGCAGGTGAGCGGTGACTACGTGGAAAGCTGGCAGCCCCACCCCATGCACCCGGCCGCGCTGGAGAAGTCGCGCCAGATCGCCAAGGCGGTCACGGACAACCTGGGTGGCAAGGGCCTGTTCGGCGTGGAGCTGTTCGTCAAGGGCGAGCAGGTGTGGTTCAGCGAGGTGAGCCCGCGCCCGCACGACACCGGCCTGGTCACGCTGTGCACCCAGCACCAGAGCGAGTTCGAGCTGCACGCCCGCGCCATCCTGGGCCTGCCAGTCGATACCAGCCTGCGCAACCCCGGCGCCAGCGCCGTCATCTACGGCGGCGTGGAGGCCCAGGGCATCGTGTTCGACGGCGTGGACGAGGCCCTCGCCGTGCCCGGCACCGACCTGCGCCTGTTCGGCAAGCCCGAGAGCTTTGCCAAGCGCCGCATGGGCGTGGCACTGGCGCGTGCGGCCGAGGTGGAAACGGCGCGCACCAATGCCAAGCTGGCGGCCAGCAAGGTGAAACCACGCACCCCCTGAGCCGCTTCGCGCCTTCCCTCTGTCTCGCTTCGCGGGAGGGGGACGCCACCCGTGGCCTGGCAAAGCCAGTTCCACGGTGGCACCGGCTTGCGCTGCGTCAGTTTTCGCCGTTGCGTGAAGCGTGGCGCACCGGAGTGCACTGATCCAGACTTCAGTTCAGCCATCCTCGCGAATCTGCCGCCCCGTGAGCTTGAGGAACAGGTCCTCCAGGTTGGCCGGCCGGTGCAGGGTGCGCAGGTGCGGGTGCGCGCCCAGCGCCTGCAGCAGGGGCCCTGCGTTCTGGGTGTAGAAGAACACCGTCTCGCCGCTGATCTCCACGCGCGCCGCCAGGGCCCGCAGGGCGGCATTCTCGGCCAGCGCCACGGCGCCCACGCCGAACACTTCCACCACGTCCGGCTCCAGGTGCTGCGCGATCAGTTCGCGCGGGCGGCCCTCGGCGATCTTCTTGCCGTGGTCCAGCACCAGGAGGCGCGAGCACAGGCGCTCGGCCTCGTCCATGAAGTGGGTGGTCAGCAGGATGGACTTGCCCTGCTGGAGCAGCAACTGCAGGCGCTCCCACATGAGGTGGCGGGCCTGCGGGTCCAACCCCGTGGTGGGTTCGTCCAGCAGCAGCAGGCGCGGGTCGTTGACGAGTGCGCGGGCCAGGCTCAGGCGCCGCTTCATGCCCCCCGAGAGTTCGCCCGGCTTGGCGTTCGCCTTGTGCGTGAGCGCCGCGAAGTCGAGCAGGCGCGGCACGCGCTCGTCCATCACCGGGCCCTTGAGCCCGAAATAGCGGCCGAACACGCGCAGGTTCTCGGCGCAGGTGAAGTCGGGGTCCAGGGTGTCGAACTGGGTCACCACGCCCAGCTGGGCCTTGATGGCGAGGGCATCGCGCGGCATGTGCAGCGGGGCGCCGCCCGGCCCGGGTGTGAAGTGCACCGCACCGCCGTCGGGCGCGGTCAGGCCCAGGCACATGCGGATGGTGGTGGTCTTGCCCGCGCCGTTCGGGCCGATGACGCCCAGGCATTCGCCGGGAGCGATGGAAAAGGAGACATCGTCCACCACGGTGGTGTTGCCATAGCGCTTGCGCAGTTGCAGGGCTTCGAAGAGTGCGGTCATGGCCTGATTGTGTGCCATGCTGGCACCCCGGGCCGCGCGGCGGATGATGGCCGCACCCCCGCAGAGCGCCCGCCCCTTTGAACGAGAAATGCGCCATCCTGCCTGCACCATGAAACCCAGCCCCGCCGATACCAGCTATGTCGAATTGCCACTGGACGCCCTGGATGCGACCCGGATCGAAGCCGTCTGGCGCTACGACGCGGCGGCCCAAGGCCGGCAACTGGTGCTGCCGGACGGCAGGATGGACCTGGTGGTGCATTGCGCCCTGCGGCCCGATGGCATGGTGGCGTCCGTCTGGCCGGTGATCGCGGGCCCCGCCGACCAGCCCGCGTTCGTGAGCCTGCGCGCCGCGACGGTCGTCCTCGGGGTGCGTTTTCACATGGGCTGGGGCGGCGCCTGCCTGGGCACGGCGCCCGGGGCGCTGCGCAACCGGACGGTTTTCGGCGCCGAGGCCGCGCGGATGCTGGGTCCTTCTTGTGCCACCAACCCCTTGCTGCAGGCGCGCACGCTGCGGGGCGTGGAGCAGGCCTTGCGCTCCACCGCCCGCGCGCTGGCGGCCCGGGCCTCGGTGGCAGCGGCCCAGGGTCGGGCGCTCGCGGCCATCGAGCAGATGGTGCGGCAGGGCCAGACCGTGGAGGAAGGCGGTGGCGGCTGGGCCGTACCCTCCTCGCGCACGCTGCGCCGGGACATGGCGGCGGTGGCGGGCTTGCCCCTGCGGAGCCTGGCGGGCATCCTGCGCTTTCAGCGCGCCATGGACCTGCTGCAGGCCGGCCGCCCTTCGCTGGGCGAGGCCGCCTTGGCGGCGGGCTATGCCGACCAGGCGCACATGACCCGCGAGTTCCGCCGCTACGGGGGCTTCACGCCCGCCGCGCCGGCACCGGCGCCGCTGGTCCGGCGGGCGCCCTGCTTGCCCTGACGGCGTTGGCCGAAACCTTCAAGACGCGCGCGTGCGCAACGGCCAGACTTCCCTCTTTTTTGAGCCCGTGCGATGTACAGCCAATCCCTCTTCTCCATCGACGATGTCCGCGAACTGCAGGGCCTGGTGCGCTCCTACCCCCTGGCGACCGTGGTCGCGGCGGCGCACGCGGGCCTGGAGGCCCACCTGCTTCCGCTGCTGCTGCCGCTGGCCGAAGGCGGCGGCCTGGGGCTGCTTCAGGGCCATGTGGCGCGCATGCACACGCTGGCGCGGTCTGTCCCGCAGGGCGCGGAGGTGCTCGCGGTGTTCCAGAGTCCCAATGCCTATATTTCTCCGCGCTGGTACGTGAACGGCCAGCGCAGCGCGCGCCTGGCCCCCAGCTGGAACTATGTGGCGGTGGAAGCCAGGGGGCGCATCCGCTTCGTCGACGACGGCGGCTGGATGAGGGACCACCTTGCCGCGCTCACGGCGTCCCAGGAGGCGCACCGCGCCCAGCCGTGGTCCCTGCACGATGCCTCGCCCGCCTTCATCGACGAGGCGGCGCTGCATCTGCGGGGCTTCGAGATCGAAGTCACCCGCCTCGAGGGCAAGCGCTTCCTGTCCCAGCAGCGCACACCCGCGGACCGGTCCAGCCTCGTCGCGCACCTGGCGCTGGAGCGCCAGGGGGCGGCGCACGATGTCGCGGCGCTGATCGTTCCCTGACCGCCTGCCGTTGCCAGGAGGTGGTCTTCAGGTGGCGGCGGTCAGCCGGCCGCGGCCCGTGGCCTTGGCGTCGTAGAGCGCGCTGTCGGCCCGTGCCATCAGGGCCGCCAGGCTGGATTCTCCGGGCTGCAGCACGGCCATGCCGGCGCTGTAGTCCAGGATGAAGCCCAGTTCTGCCGCGCTGGCGTCATGCAGCTTGTGGCGCAGGCGCCGGTCGAACGAGACGCCCGCCGACGCCGTGTTGTGCAGCATCAGCACGCCGAACTCCTCGCCCCCGAGCCGCGCAATCAGGTCGCCGCTGCGGCAGGTGTCGCCCAGCAGCCGCGCAAACAGTTGCAGCGCACGGTCGCCCGCGTCGTGCCCGTGGGTGTCGTTGATCTGCTTGAAGTGGTCCAGGTCCAGCATCAGCGCGGTGAGCGGCAGCCGGTGGCGCCATGCATGCGAAAGCAGGTTTTCGCCCTGGGTGGTGAAACCTCGGCGGTTGAGCAGGCCCGTGAGCCCATCGGTCATGGCCAGCGTGCGCAGCTTCTGCTCTGCCTCGTACCGCCAGGCCACCAGCACGGCGACGGTGCCCAGCACCAGGCTCACGTTGGTGGCCAGCGCCGCGGCCAGGTTGACCGGGTGCGGCGTGCGAAAGCTGGGGTACTCGTCGGTGAAGGCGCCCAGCAGCCCGCGCGCCAGGGTGAAGGCGGCCGAGGTGGCCAGGCAGCCCAGGAGCAGGCTGCGCCAGCGCACGTCGGCGAGCACCAGCGGGTACAGCGTGGCCCGCGCCACGATGCACAGGATGACCGCCATCAGCCCGTTGGCCCAGCCCACGCGCCAGGCGTAGTGGTCAAAACCCAGCGTGTAGCCCAGCGGCGCGGCCACCACCAGCGCCAGCAGCACACGCCGCAGGGGGCGAGGGCCCAGCCATTCTTCCAGCGCGCGGTAGAGCATCCACTGGGCAGCGGCGTTGCATGCGATGGACAGCGTGGACAGCGCCCGGTCCCATAGCGAGGACGACGCGATGATGGCGGCCCAGGCCAGCGCCTGCAGCAGCATGCTGGCCTGCACGTGGCGTGCGGCGCGGCTCACATCCCGCCCCATGATGAGCGGCAGGACGGCCGAGATCATGAACAGGTTGGCGGCCATCGCCGCCATGAGCGTGAGGAAGTCCAGGGGCATGGGAGACGGGGCGCTGCTTCTTTCTTGTCGTCACTGGAAGGCGACTTCGGCAAAGCTGCGCAGCTTGCGGCTGTGCAGCCTGTCCACGCCGCCGTTGCGCAGGATCTCGATGGCGCGCATGCCGATGCGCAGGTGCTGGTCCACGCGCTCGCGGTAGAAGTGGTTGGCCATGCCCGGCAGCTTGATCTCGCCGTGCAGCGGCTTGTCGGAGACGCACAGCAGGGTGCCATACGGCACGCGGAAGCGAAAGCCGTTGGCCGCGATGGTGGCGCTTTCCATGTCCAGCGCCACGGCGCGGCTCTGGCTGAAGCGGCGCTGGGGCATGTTGTCGGGCAGCAGTTCCCAGTTGCGGTTGTCGGTGCTGGCCACGGTGCCGGTGCGCATGATGCGCTTGAGCTGGTCCTCCGGCACCCGCGTCACGTCGGCGACGGCCTGCTGCAGCGCCATCTGGATCTCGGCCAGCGCCGGGATGGGTACCCACAGCGGCAGTTCCTCGTCCAGCACGTGGTCCTCGCGCACGTAGGCGTGGGCCAGCACATAGTCGCCCAGCTGCTGGCTGTTGCGCAGGCCCGCGCAATGGCCCAGCATCATCCACGCGTGCGGGCGCAGCACGGCGATGTGGTCGGTGATGGTCTTGGCGTTGGCCGGCCCCACGCCGATGTTGACCATGCTGATGCCGCTCGCGTCCTTGCGCACCAGGTGGTAGCCGGGCATCTGCGGCAGGCGCGGCGGGGCGATGCCCAGCTCGTCGCCCGGCTGCGCGGGCAGGCCCGCGCGGCGAGTGACCACGTTGCCGGGCTCGATGAAGGCCACGTACTCGCTGTCTTCCCTGGCCATCTCGGCGTGGCCCAGGCGCACGAACTCGTCGATGTAGAACTGGTAGTTGGTGAACAGCACGAAGTTCTGGAACCATTCGGGCGCGGTGCCCGTGTAGTGGCGCAGGCGGTGCAGCGAGTAGTCCACGCGCGGCGCGGTGAACAGCGACAGCGGCTGTGCCTCGCCCGGGCGCGCCTGCCAGGTGCCGTTGGCGATGCCGTCGTCCATGGCCGCCAGGTCCGGCAGGTCGAACACGTCGCGCATCAGCATGCGGCGCTCGGCCGTGAGCGTGCCCTCGATGTGGTCGTGCTCGGCGAACGAGAAGTGGATGGGGATGGGGTGCGCGCTGGTGCCCACCTCCAGCTCGACGTTGTGGCTGGCCCGCAGCAGGCGGAACTGCTCGGCGTAGTAGTTGGCGAACAGGTCGGGGCGGGTGAGGGTGGTTTCGTACCGCCCGGGGCCTTCCACGAAGCCGTAGGCCAGCTTGGAGTCCGCCCGTGCCACCGTGGTGGTGTGCACCCGCACGAAGGGATAGAACGCGCGCACCGCGCTTTCGGGCGTCTCGCCCGCCACGAAGCGCTGCATGGCATCGCGCAGGTGGCCGATCTGTTGCTGGTAGATGCGCTGCACCTGGGCCAGCGCTTCGGCCGGGTCGGTGTGGCGGGTGGGGGCGATGAAGTCGGGAATGAGGGGCATGCCCCTATTGTCCACAAGCCGGGAACGTGTTTGTGTGACGGGCTGGCGCCGGGGCCGCGGAGGGCCTCAGGAATTGACCGCCAGCAGGGGCTCCAGGCCGTGGAAGTCGCGCATCCAGCGCAGGATGGACGCGGCGTCCCGGGGCACCGACACCACATGGCCCTGGATCAGGTCGCACCCCAGGCCCGCCAGCAGATCCACCTGCGCCTGTGTCTCCACCCCCTCGGCCACGGTCCTGATCTGCAGGCTGCGGCCCATCTGGATGATGGCGGTGACGATGGCCACGTCGTCGGCGTTGTCCGGGGTGTCGACCACGAAGGAGCGGTCGATCTTGAGCTTGTCGATCGGGTAGCGCTTGAGGTAGGCCAGCGATGAGTACCCGGTGCCGAAATCATCGATGGAGATTCCGACGCCGAGTGCCTTGAGGGCATTGAGGGTGTCCAGCACCTGGCCCGTCTGGTGCATCAGCACGGATTCGGTGAGTTCGATCTCCAGGTACTGCGGTGCCAGCCCGGTCTCGTGCAGCATGGCCGCGATCTCGCCCGCCACGTCGCGCTGGCGGAATTCGAGGGCCGACAGGTTCACCGCCACCGGCACCATGGCCAAGCCCTGGTCCTGCCACTCCCGGAGCTGGCGGCAGGCCTCGCGCATCACCCAGCGGCCAATGGGGGTGATGAGGCCGCGGGATTCCGAGAAGGTGATGAACTCATCCGGCCCGACCAGGCCGCGCTGGGGATGGCGCCAGCGCACCAGGGCCTCGAAGCCGCGCAGCGAGCCGTCTTCCAGGCAGATCTGGGGCTGGTAGTGCAGCACGAAGGCGTTGTGGACGATGGCCTCGCGCAGCAGCCGCTCGTGCTGCAGCACATCGATGGCGCTGGCCTCCATGCTGGGTTCGTAGAACTGGCGGTTGCCCCGGCCGCTTTCCTTGGCGTGGTGCATGGCCGCGTCGGCGCAGCGCAGCAGCGCGTCGCCGGTGGCGGCATGCTCCGGAAAGAGGCTGATGCCGATGGACGGCGAGACGGTCAGCGGCACCTGGTCGAGCGTGAACACGCCGTGCATGGAGTCGAGCAGCTTGTCGGCCACCCTGGCGGCGTCATCGGGGCTTTGCACGTCGGTCAGGACCACCACGAACTCATCGCCGCCCAGCCGCGCCACCACGTCGGCATCGCGCACGCCCTGGCGCAGCCGCTCGGCCACGTTGCACAGCAACTGGTCGCCCGCGTGGTGGCCGAGCGAGTCGTTCACCGTCTTGAAATGGTCCAGGTTCACGAACAGCACGGCCGCGCGGCCGTGGCGCCTGCGCGCCAGCGACAGCACCTGCGACAGCTGCTCCATCAGGAAATGCCGGTTGGGCAACTGCGTGAGGGTGTCGTGCAGCGCGATGAAGGCCTCGCGCTCCTGCGCCTGCTTGCGCGCGGTGATGTCGCGCACCACCACGATGCGGTAGTCCGCATGGTGCAGCGGCATGGTCTTGCCCACCACCTCGACGGGGATGGCATGCCCGTCCTTGTGGCGGATGGTCACTTCGTAGGGGTCTTCGCGCCCGCTGCGGGTGTAGTCCAGCGCCACGGCCCGCCATTCGGGACTGATGAAGTGGAAGATCGAGACCCCCAGCACCTCCTGCAGCCCGTAGCCCACCAGGCGGGTGAGCGCCTCGTTGCCGTCCGTGATGATGCCGTCGCGGTGGAACACGATGGCCTCGTCCGTGGCCTCGGTGAACTTGCGCATGCGCTCTTCGCTCTGGCGCACCTGGCGTTCCGCGCGCCAGCGCTCGGTGATGTCGGTGATCAGCACGAACGAGCCCAGCTGCTGCGAGCCGGCGCCGAAGTGCGGGATCAGGTTGACCTCGATCATGCGCGTCTCGCCATTGGGCAGGATCTGCTCGCGCGTGTACTTCACGTGCTCGCGGCGCGTGGAGCGCTCCACATGCGGCTGGATCACCTGCCAGGCCTTGTCGCCAATGGCTTCCTGCACCGTGAGCCCCAGGATCGATTCGGTCGTGTGGCCGTTGTAGGCGGCGTAGCCCTGGTTGGCGAACTGGCAGCGCAGGCCGGGCAGGTCGAAGTACGCCATCAATGCGGGCACGGAATCGGCGATCAGGCGCAGCAGCGAGTCGCTGGAGCCCCCCTGGCCAGGGGCGTTGGCTGCGTTGATTGAATCTGGCATGTCCCACCCGGTGCTGAGAAGGTGTGGCGGTCTGCACGCGGCCCCGTGGAGATCGCCAGCACGTTCTTCCGTTATAGCCGATAGACCTTGCGCGCGTGCAAGGTAGTTGCCCGGATACCCCGGGCGGGATAATCGGGCCATGACCTCCAAAGAAAACCAAGCCGGCACTGACTTCAGCACGCTGGCCCTGAGCCCTGCCATGCTGTCCAACCTGCAGCAGCTGGGCTACATGCAAATGACTCCGATTCAGGCGGCCAGCCTGCCGCCCGCGCTGCTGGGCAAGGATCTGATCGCCCAGGCCAGCACCGGCAGCGGCAAGACCGCCGCCTTCGCCCTGGCCCTGCTGGCCAACCTCAACCCGCGCCGCTTCGCCGTGCAGGCGCTGGTGCTGTGCCCCACGCGCGAGCTGGCCGACCAGGTGACCACCGAGATCCGGCGCCTGGCGCGCGCGGAAGAGAACATCAAAGTCGTGACCCTGTGCGGCGGCGTGCCGCTGCGCGCCCAGACGCTGAGCCTGGAGCACGGCGCCCACATCATCGTGGGCACGCCCGGCCGCGTGATGGACCACCTGGAGCGCCAGCACCTCTCGCTGGAAGCGCTCAACACCCTGGTGCTCGACGAGGCCGACCGCATGCTCGACATGGGTTTCTTCGACGACATCGCCACCGTGGCGCGCCAGTGCCCTTCGGCCCGCCAGACCCTGCTGTTCTCGGCCACCTACCCCGAGGGCATCGCCAAGCTCAGCGCCCAGTTCATGAAGGCGCCGGTGCAGATCACGGTGCAGGCCCAGCATGCCGAGGGCAAGATCGAGCAGCGCTGGTACGAGGTGAAGCACAGCGAGCGCCTGCACGCGGTGTCCCAGCTGCTCAACCACTTCCGGCCCGAATCGTCGATCGCCTTTTGCAACACCAAGCAGCAGTGCCGCGACCTGGTGGGCGTGCTGCAGGCGCAGGGCTTCAGCGCGCTGGCGCTGTACGGCGAGCTGGAGCAGCGCGAGCGCGACCAGGTGCTGGTGCAGTTCGCCAACAGGAGTTGCTCGGTGCTGGTGGCCACCGACGTGGCGGCGCGCGGGCTCGATATCGCCAACCTGGCGGCCGTGATCAATGTGGACGTGACGCCCGACCCCGAGGTGCACATCCACCGCATCGGCCGCACGGGCCGGGGCGACGCCGAGGGCCTGGCGCTGAACCTGGCCAGCCTGGACGAGATGGGCAGCGTGGGCAAGATCGAGGTGCTGCAGGGCCGGGAGTCGCGCTGGTTCCCGGTGGCGGAGCTCACGCCCGCGGGCAGCGGCCCGCTGGTGCCGCCCATGGTCACCATCCAGATCATCGGCGGCCGCAAGGAGAAGATCCGCGCGGGCGATGTGCTGGGCGCGCTGACCGGCGAGATGGGCTACACCCGCGAGCAGATCGGCAAGATCAACGTGAACGACTTCTCCACCTACGTGGCGGTGGACCGCGCCATCGGCGCCCAGGCCGTGCAGCGCCTGAACCAGGGCCGGGTGAAGGGCAAGGCCGTGAAGGCCCGCCTGGTGACGGATTGATGGCGGCTTGCCGGTGGGGGCACCCCCCATCAGGATGGCAAATGCCGCTGGGCCTTGTCCGGCGGTTTTTTTTGCTCCTTTTTGTGGGTAGCTGATCGTCCGCAACGGGACCCCATCCCGAAGCCTGGGCATCCGCCGCCGTGCCTGTGGTATTCACTTATTGTGCAAAGACCTATAGAGGACTATAGTTCTTTGCCATGATCTCCCATTCAAAAGTCGTGGCGCTGGATTCCTCCCCGGGCCTGAGCCGGTACGCCGCCCTGGCGGCTGCACTGCGTGCCCGCGTGGTGGCCGGCGAATGGCCGCCCGGCTCGGCCCTGCCGGCAGAAAGCCTGCTGGCCACGGAGCACCAGGTGGCGCTGGGCACCATGCGCCGTGCGCTGGAACTCCTGGTGGCGCAAGGGCTGGTGGAGCGCATCCACGGCCGGGGCACCTTTGTGCGCCAGGGCATTGCCGGCGCCTCGATGCTGCGGTTTTTCCGGTTTGACAGCGGAGGCGGCGAAATGCCGCGCTCGCGCATCCTGTCGCGCCAGCGCATGGCGGCCCCGGCCGCCGTGGCCCGCAGGCTGGGCCTGGCGACGGGCGAGATGGTGCTGCGGCTGCAGCGCCTGCGCCTGCTGGCCGACCAGCCCTGCCTGCTGGAAGACCTGTGGCTGCCGCTGGATGTGTTTGCGCCCCTGGCAGAAGGAAACACCGCCGAGTGGGACGACCTGCTGTACCCCATGTTCGCGCGCCGCTGCGGTGTGCATGTGCACCGGGCCGTGGACGACATTGGCTTTGCCATGCTGACAGCCCCGCAGGCCGTCCACCTGGGGCTGGCCGCAGGCCATCCGGGCGTGGTGGTGCAACGGGCCGCCTACGACCTGGGCGGGCGCTGCATCGAATGGCGCACCACGCGCGGCGATGCCCACGCCTTTCACTACACCGTGACCATTACATGAACGGCATCCCTGTGCGATGCCACGGGCCTGGCAAGGCCCGTGCCGCTGCGCCTGCCCGCCTGGGGCGCGCCGCTCCCGGCGCACTCCCATGAACGACTGAAGACGAAACCAAGGAGACCCGTATGCACCATCTATCCGATCCTCAGAATTCACCAGATCTGTCGCGCCGTGCGGCGCTGGCTGCCGTGGGTGTCACGCTGGCAGCGCCCTGGGTGCGCACCCACGCCGCGGGCGTGGGGGGCGGGCGCACCGTGACCCTGGTCGTCTCCTACCCCGCAGGCGGCGGCGCGGACCTGATGGCGCGCATCATCGCGCCCCGCATGGCCGAGGCGCTGGGGCAGGGCGTGGTGGTGGACAACAAGCCCGGCGCCAGCGGCCAGCTGGCCGCATCGGCCGTGGCCCGCGCCGCGCCGGATGGCACGACCCTGCTGCTCGATGCGTCGTCGTTCGCCGTCAATCCATCGCTGTATCCCAAGCTGCCCTACGACAGCAACACCGCCTTTGTGCCGCTGGCCGTGCTGGCGACCTTTCCGAACGTGCTGGTGTGCCACCCGGGCTTCGGTGTCAACTCCGTCAGGGAGGTCATCGCACGCGCCAAGGCCAAGCCCGAAGATGTTGCCTATGCGTCGTCCGGCAATGGCTCGGCCCAGCATCTGGCCGGGGCGCTGTTTGAAGAGCGCACGGGCGTGCGCCTGTCCCACATTCCATACCGTGGAGGTGGCCCTGCCATGAACGACGTGATGGGCGGGCAGGTGCCGCTGTTCTTTGCCAATGTGGCCTCGTCCCTGGGCCACATCCAGGCGGGCAAGCTGCGGCCGCTGGCGGTAACCAGTGCGCTGCGCGC
Source organism: Acidovorax sp. GW821-FHT11A03 (assembly GCF_058809075.1). NCBI lineage: Bacteria > Pseudomonadati > Pseudomonadota > Betaproteobacteria > Burkholderiales > Comamonadaceae > Acidovorax > Acidovorax sp. GW821-FHT11A03. The sequence continues at coordinate 469,146 of NZ_JBXASG010000002.1, read as the reverse complement.
CCGATCGCTGCCGGATGTGCCCACCATGGCGCAGGCCGGCGTGGCCGACTACGAAGTGCTGGAATGGAATCCGGTGCTGGCCCCGGCGGGCATTGCGCCCGAGGTGCGCACGCAGCTGGTCAACGCCATCCGCAAGGCGCTGGCCGACCCCGAGGTGCTGGGCCGCATCCGCGCGCTGGGCGGCGATGCCTTTCCCGACGCGACCCAGGCCAGCGCGGGCAGGTTCATCCAGGCCCAGCAAGCGCAATGGGGCAAGGTCATCCGCGAGCGCAAGATCGTGGTGGGCTGACCCATGAGTGCGCTGGCCCCCTCCGCGCCGTTGCGGGATGTCCCGGAGGGATGGGACACGCACGTCCATGTCTTTGATGCCGCCGCCCCGGTCCAGGCCGGGCACTACCAGCCCGCGCACCAGCCCCTCGAACGCATTGAGGCCGAAGCCGCGAGGCTGGGCGTGGGGCACCTCGTGCTGGTGCAGCCCAGCGTGTACGGCACCGACAACCGGCTTGTGCTCGAGGCCCTGGCGCGCGAGCCGGGTCGGCACCGCGCGGTGGTCGTGGTGGATACCGACATTGCCGATGACGCGCTGCAGACCATGCACACGCTGGGCGTGCGCGGCGTGCGTTTCAATCTGGTGTCCCCGGTGGGCAACGGGGCGCAGGCCATGCAGTCGCTGGCGCCCCGCCTGAAGGCGCTGGGCTGGCATGTGCAGTGGTATGCGGCGCCTGCCCAGCTGGCGCAGATCGCCCAGCTGCATGCGCAAACGGGCCTGCCCTGCGTGCTGGACCACCTGGCGGGCATGCATGCGGCCCTGGCGCTGGACGATGCGGCCTGGCAGGCTCTGGCAAGGCTGGCCGGCCTGGGGGCGTGGATCAAGCTGTCAGGCTGGTACCGCCTGCAGGCCGCGGCGCCCTACGCCGAACTGCACGATGCGATCCGCCGCGTGGCCGGGCTGGCGGGGGAGCGGCTGGTGTGGGGTTCGGACTGGCCGCATACCGCATTTGCACCGGACTCCATGCCCGCCTACGCGAGTGTGTGGGAGCCGGTGGTGAATGCCCTGGGCGCGGTACGCGCCGACAGGGTGCGCATGGCGGGCGCAGCGCTGTACCGCTGAAGTGGGGGCAGTGCGCCCGCACGGGTGCATCCCGCATCCGCTGGCTACCTACCTGGCGCCCGATGCTTCCAGCATCCGCACCATCTCGCTGAAGCCCCGCTGGCGGGCCAGCTGCAGTGGCGTGTTGCCCTGCCGGTCGGTCAGCGCATGGCTGGCGCCGGCCTGCAGCAGCGCCTGCAGCGTGGCCTGGTGGCGCGGGCCTCCGTCGCCCAGCACGATGGACTCGATCAGCGCCGTCCAGTGCAGGTTGTTCACATGGTCCAGCGGAGCGCCGGCGGCGATCAGCTGGCGCACCACGCCGTCGTGCCCCAGGTGGGCCGCGGCGATCAGTGCCGTGCCGTCGTACCGGCTCGTCACCTGCCCGGCGCGGGCGCCCAGGGCCAGCAGCAGGCGCAGGGTGTCTTCGTCGTCCGCCACCGCCGCGATGGTCACGGCGTCGTAGCGGTCGTTCTCCAGCGCATTCACATCGGCCCGGGCCTGCACCAGCTGCCGGATCACATCGCGCTGGCGGGCGAACGTGGCCACGTGCAGCGGCGTGCGGCCGTGGGCATCGCGGGCATTCACATCGGCGCGTGCCGCCACGAGCTTTTGCAGCATGCCCACATCGCCGCGCGCGGCGGCGGCGTGCAGGCCCTGGTAGGCCGCCGTTTGCGCCGCGGTGGGCGCCATCTGCGCCTGGGTGGGCTGCGCCAGCAGCAGGGCCGCGGCCAGGGCCAGGGGCATTGCGGTGTGTCGGTTCATGGCGTGTCCGTTCAGCGGTTCGTGGTGCTTTGGCGGGTGTCTGCGCAGCGGGCGAGCGCCCCAGGACGGGGCGCTGCGCTGTGGGCTTACTTCAGCTGGTCCGCCACCTTGGCGATGGCGGCCATGGCGCATTGCTCGTCCAGGTGGCCGCCGGGCGCGCCGCCCACGCCCACGGCGCCGATGACTTCATTGCCCACCTTCAGGGGCACGCCGCCGCCCAGCAGCAGGTAGCCGGGGATCTGGCCCAGGTTGGCGGCGGCGGGGTTCTTCTGCGAGCCTTCCATGATGGCCAGCGTGGTGTTCTTGGCCGATGCCGAGGTGTAGGCCTTCAGGCGGCTGGCTTCCAGGGTGTGGGGGCCGGCGTTGTCGGCACGCTGCACGGCGCGCACGGTGCCGGCGCGGTCCACCACGGTGGCGGTCACGTTGTAGCCGGAGGCCGTGCACGCGGCCACGGTGTGGGCGGCGATCTGGTTGGCCAGGTCCAGCGAGATGTTCTTTTCGGTGCGCACGCCTTCGGCGCTGGCAGCGGCGCAGGCGGCCAGGGACAGGGTGAGGGCGGCGGCTTTGGCAAGGGGGTTCTGCATGGTGTTCTCCGTGGGCGTTCGGTGGTTTCGGGTCCGGTGCCACCCGTTGTGGCGCCGTGGGAGAACTGTAGGAAACGGCGTGGATTCCGGCCATTCGTACGCCTACGCCAGAGCCTCCGTAGAACTACGCAGTGCCCGCCAGGCGGTGGGCGGGATGAAGGCCGCATCCGCAGCCCGCGGGCTGGCTATTGCACCAGGGCTGCGTAGCGCCGGATCAGTTGCGCCAGCGACTCGGCCCCGAGCTTTGCGAACAGGTTGGCGCGGTGGGTTTCCACCGTGCGGGGCGAGAGTGCCAGCACCCGGCCGATTTCCTTGTTGGTCAGGCCCTCGACGATGAGGCCCAGCACCTCGCGCTCGCGGCCCGAGAGCTGGGCGTAGCGCTCGCGGGCCTGCTGGTCGGCCTGGTGGCGTTCGCGCGAACGCACATGCTGGCGCACGGCGTTCTGCAGGGCTTCGATCAGCACCTCGTCATCCACCGGTTTTTCCAGGAACTCCGCCGCGCCTGTCTTGAAGGCGCGGCGGCACATCTCCACCGTGCCGTGGCCGGTGAGCAGGACCACCGGCTGGTCCACGCCCTGCGCCAGCAGCTGCTCCAGCACCGCGAGGCCGCTGATGCCGGGCATGCGCACATCCAGCACGATGGCGCCGATGCTGGCCCGGTCAAACCCGGCCATGAAGGCATGCGGGTCGGCCCAGGTCTGCACGCGCAGCCCGACGGTGCTGATGAGCAGGCCCAGGCTGTCGCGCACGGCGGCGTCGTCGTCCACCAGGTGAATGAGGGGGGAAAGGGACGTGGCGCTGTCGCTCATGGCTGCGGAGAGGGTGGCGCGGCGGCAGGGGTGCCAGGCGCCGCGGGCAGCACCAGCACGAACTCGGCGCCGCGTTGGGCGGCGGCGTTGCCTGGCGCCGCAGGGGCCAGTTCCAGGCTGGCGCCCATGGCCTGGGCAAGGCTTTCGCACAGTGTCAGGCCCAGCCCCAGGCCGCCCGAGCGCGTGGTGTAGAAGGGCTCGAACAGATGCTCGCGGGCCTCGGGCGGCACGCCGGGGCCGTGGTCGCGAACCGACAGGGCGATCCGCGTGCCATCCCGCGCCGACAGCCGCAGCGTGAGCCGGCGTTCGGCGGGGGGAACCTGCTCCATGGCCTGCATGGCGTTCATCAGCAGGTTGTGGATGATCTGCTGCAAGGCCACGGGCTCGGCCAGCACGGGCGCCAGGTCGGGCGCCACCATCACCTCGGCCGCGATGGCGCGCTGCGCCAGCTCGGGCTCCAGCAGGTGCAGCACATCCTGCAGCGCCGTGGCCAGGTGCAGCGGCTGGGCCTGCGCCGACAGGTCGGGTCGCTCCACCAGGCGGCGCAGGCGGCCCACCACCGTGGAGGCACGCCGGGCCTGCTCCACCGCGCGCGCCATGGCCGTCTGGGCCGTCTCCAGATCCGGCGGGTCGTCCGCCAGCAGCCGCTGCGCGGCCTGGGTGCTGGACAGCAGCGCCGTGAGCGGCTGGTTCAGCTCGTGGGCCATGCCCGCGGCCAGCTCGCCCAGGGTGTTCAGGCGGGCGACCTGGCCGAGCCGCAGCAGCTCTTCCGCCCGCTGGCGCGCAATGCGCTGGCGCCACAGCGCCCGGCCCGTCGCCCACAGCGCGGCGGTCAGCACGCACCAGCCCAGCGTGCCCAGCCAGGGAAGCTCGCGCAGGCCCACATGGCGCTGCGCCACCACATCCAGGGGCTGGCTCGGCGCCGCGAGCAGCTTGTGAAAACCATACGACCAGCCCAGGCCCCAGCGGCCCGGTTCCGTGCGGCCCGGCTGCACGACGAAGGCCGTGCCGCCCTGGGCGAGCGTGACGCGCACCGGGCTACTGTCCATGGCCATCGGCCATTCGTCCCGGGGGATGGTCATGCGCAGGTCGATCTGCAGCGCATAGCTTGCGGGGGTGCTGGCCAGCACCAGGTGGTAGCGGCCCGCAGGCAGGTCGGGCAGTGCCATTTCGGCATGGCCTGACTGGCGCGATGCGGCCTCGGCGGCCGCCAGGGCCGGCTGCAGCGCGGTGGGCCATGCGCCCCCCGCAGGCCGCTGCAGCACGGAAAGGATCTGCGGGTAGACCGAAGGCAGGCGCGGCAGCGGGGACGCTGCCGTGGCCTCTTCGGTGGCGCGCGCGGCATCCGGGGTGGCGCCTGGCTCCGGAGGCTGCAGCAGGGCCAGGGTGGCCATCACCGCGTCGTGCTGCACCACGCGCTGGCTCAGGAGCCGGTGCACGATGCGGGCATCGGTCTCGAAGGCCTCCCGCAGTTGCTGCAGGCGCGCGTGAACCAGCCAGCCCGCGCCCGCGCAGGCCACCACGGCCCACAGCAGCAGGCCGGTGAAATGAACCCGCGCGAAACGGCGGCGCCATGCCCTGGTCATGCGCCGATTCTGGCATGGGGCCCTGGCGGTGGCTGCGCGGCGCAGCCTCTCTGGCTCTGGTGTAATCGGCTGCGCTCGCCGGTTTCCGTTTCCCCTGTCGCGTCTGGATGCCTCTCTCATGCCTGCAACTGCCCCCGTGGTCCATCGCTGGTTCTCGCCCCGCAACCTGCTGTGGGCTTCCGTGGCGGTGGCCGTGGTCACCATCCTGCTCAAGACCCTGGCCTGGCTGGTGACGGGGTCGGTCGGGCTGCTGTCGGATGCGATGGAGTCGTTCGTCAACCTGGCCAGCGCGATGTTCGCGCTGGCGATGGTGACCGTGGCGCAGCGCCCGGCCGACGACGACCATCCCTATGGCCACCACAAGGCCGAATACTTCTCGTCGGGTTTCGAGGGCATCCTGATCGTGGGCGTGTCCGTGGGCATCCTGTGGGCGGCAGGCCACCGCCTGGTGGCGCCCCAGCCCCTGGAGCAGGTCGGCTGGGGCCTGGGCCTTTCGGTGCTCAGCTCGGCGCTCAATGGCCTGCTGGCCTGGCTCATGTTCCGTTCGGCGCGCGAGCACCGCTCCATCGCGCTGGAGGCCGATGCCCGCCACCTTGTCACCGATGTGTGGACCTCCGCCGGCGTGCTGGTGGGCATCGCCGGCGCGGCCCTGACCGGCTGGCTGTGGCTGGATGCGCTGGCGGCGATCGTGGTGGCGCTGAACATCCTGAAAGAGGGGCTGGAGCTGGTCTGGCGCTCGTCCCAGGGCCTCATGGATTCGGCGGTGGAACCCGAGGTGCAAGCCACCATCGACGCCACCTTGCAGCAGTTCGTGCAATCGCAGGCGCCCGGCGCCGTGCGGTTCGACCATGTCTCCACCCGCCGCGCGGGCCAGCGCCGGTTTGTGGACATGCACCTGCACATGCCCGCCCACTGGACCCTGCGCCACGCCGCCGAGCTGCGCGGCCAGGTCGAGCGCGCGCTGATGGCCGCCGTGCCCGGCCTGCGCGCCACCATCGAGCTGCTGCCCTCCGACGTGGAAGCGCATTTCGACGACCCCCGTGACGATTTGAAGGATGCCGTGAAGTGATCAGCGTATTGCAACGTGTGCGCGAAGCGCGCGTAGATGTGGACGGGCAGACCGTGGGCGCCATCGGCGCAGGCCTGCTGGTGCTGGTGTGTGCTGAACGCGGTGACACGGAGATGGAGGCCGACAAGCTGCTGGCCAAGATCCTCAAGCTGCGCATTTTTTCGGACGCCGCAGGCAAGATGAACCAGAGCGTGCAGGACACCGGTGGCGGCCTGCTGCTGGTCAGCCAGTTCACCCTGGCGGCAGACACCACCGGCGGCAACCGCCCCAGCTTCACCCAGGCGGCTGCACCCGATGAGGGGCGGCGGCTGTACGACTATGTGGTTGCCCAGGCGCGCAAGGTGCACCCCGAGGTGGCCACGGGCCAGTTTGCCGCCGATATGCAGGTGCATCTCATCAATGACGGCCCGGTGACCATCCCGCTGCGGATACCTCCTAGAGCGGCTTGGTAGTCAAAAAAAGATAGCATTCAGCGCTTGGTGGATAAGCGCTATGGCCTTGTTTTCTTCTTGTTTTCGAGGGAAACCAAGGGCGACACCGGCAGCACCCGGAACCCTGCCGACGCCAGCGCCAGCCAGGTGGCAATGGCCAGCATGACGGCCGTGTAGGCATCCCACCCGTGGCGCTGCGCCCAGGTGGCGACGATGCCCGTGAACCACTGCATCAGCGCCACCCCCAGGAACATTGCCATGGTGTAGGCCGACAGTGCCCGGCCTGTGAGCGTGGGCGGATAGGAGGCCCGCACATCGGCGTACTGCAGCACGCCGTAGCCCGACAGCAGGCCCATCAGCAAAATCAGCACCACGCTGGCCCAAGCGTTCCCGTGCAGGAATGCCAGCACGATGAACAGGCTCGCCATGAGCAGCGAGGCATTGCCGATCCAGCGTCTGCGGCGGGCGATGCCCGGGTCCAGCCGACCGCCCAGACCCGGTGCGAAGAGGGCAATCAGCGAGAGACCCAGCGCAACGTTGCCACTGTCTACCAGCGAGAGGTGGTAGCGGTCCATCAGCAGCGGTGCCAGCCACAGGCCGCGCAATGACAGAAACGCGGCGTAGCCCGACATGCCCAGCAGCAGGATGCCCCAGGTGTGCGGCACCGTGAGCAACTGGCCAAAGCCCAGCAGCGCCTGGCCCCAGGTTTCGCGCTGTGCCGGGGGCTGCACCAGCGGGGTGGGCTCGTGCACGCGCAGCCAGATCAGCAGCCACGACAGCGCGCTGAGCACCGCCAACACGGCATAACCCGTGCGCCAGCCGCCGCCGTGTTGCACCAACCAGGCCAGCGGCGTGCCGGTGAACAGCAGGCCCAGGCCACCCACACCCATCGCCACGCCCGACAGGTAGGCAAACCGCTCTGCCGGAAAATGCCGCGCAATGAACAGCGTGCAGGCCAGAAACGCGGGCGAGCAGCCCACGCCGATCAGCAATTGCCCTGCCATCAGCCAGGGGTAGGCCGGCGCGGTGGCCGAGAGCGCCGACCCCGCAACCGCCAGCGGAAACGCCGTGAGTACCGTGCGCCGCAGGCCGTACAGGTCCAGCCCCACGCCCATCAGCAACTGGGCCACGCCGAAGGAAAGGCCAAACAGCCCCGCAAACGCGCCCAGCGACCCTGGCGAGAGCCCGAAGTCCGCCGTCAGTCCCTGGGCCACCATGGCCGTGGTGGTGCGAAAGGCCTGGCTCAGTGCAAACCCGCTGAGCAGCGCAAGCAGCATGGCCCACAGCGCACGCGGTGATGGCCGGCCGCTGCCCGCGGGCAAGGATGGAGGCGCCGATGAGGACGGCAGGGGATTGCCGCTCACTGCCGCCAGAAGAACAGAGCGGCCATGACCAGCCCGGTAGCCACAATGCCCCAGCGCAGCACGTTGGCAGGCAGCTTGCGCGCTACGCGTGCACCGCCGTACCCGCCAGCGGTGGCGGCCACCATCATCATCAGCGCCTGCGGCCACAGCACCACGCCACCCGCCGCATAGATGAGCACGGCAATGGCTGTGAGCAGGGCCGACACCCAGTTCTTGAGGCCGTTCATGGCGTTCAGGTTCGTCTGCCCGAGCAGGCCGAACAGCGCCAGCAGAAGGATGCCCAGCCCGCCGTTGAAGTAGCCGCCATAGGCGGCCACCGCCAGCACGCCCACCGTGGCCTTGGCGGTGGAGGGTTTGCCGCCCGCCAGCATCCGGCGCAGCTGAGGCCCGAATGCAAACAGCGCCGTGGCCGCCAGCAGCAGCCAGGGCACCACGCGGCGGAAGGTGGCGTCGGGCGTGACCAGCAGCAGCGCCGCACCCGCCGCGCCGCCGATGAGCGACAACACCACTAGCAGCCGCATGGAGAGCCCCGGCGGTGGGGCGGTGTCCTCCCGAAACCCCCACGCCCCAGCCATGTAGCCGGGCAGCAGCGCGACCGTGCCCGTGGCATTGGCCACCACGGGCGGCACGCCGGTGAAGACCAGGGCGGGAAGGGTCAGGAAGCTGCCGCCTCCGGCGACGGCGTTGAGGGCGCCGGCGACGAAGGCGGCGGTGAGCAGCAGGGCGGTTTCGAACATGGGTCACTCCAGTGTTCGATCCTACGGGCTGCGGTGTGGCCGATTGGGCCACCGGAAGGCGCAGGTGTTTTGCGCACAGGGCCAATCAGTCAATCAATACAGATACACAGCCCCGTAGCTGGCATAGGGCTTGTACGCACTGGTCGCGCTGGCGGCGCTGCTGTTGTCCGACGGGTCACCCTGAATGTCGGCGGCCTGGCTGTCTTCGCCGGCGGCGCCCATGGCCAGCGTCTGGCCGTCGAACGACAGTGCCAGGGTGGCGCTGACCCAGAAGTCCGTTTGTTTTGCGACTTCCAGCTGGGCCCGTTGGGACCATGCCCTATTGCTGCGGACGAATACGAAAGCGGTGGGGTACACGCCCGTTTCTCCGAGGCGGAATGGCTCAAACAAAGCGTTGACGGCCAGGGTGTTGCCGTCGGCCGCAATGGCCGTGCTGGTGCCGAAGAAGCCGATGCGATACTCCGTTCCGGCAGGTGGTGGCATCTTGCTGCCTTCGAGATGGGCTTGCTGGTTCCCGCCCCCACGGTCTCCCGTGAACACGTGCACATCCTTCCAGCCGCCCACGGCCATCGTCCGTCCATCCCCTGCCAAAGCAACGCTGGCTCCAAAATGGCCTTCCGCGCTGGTGCCGGCCTTGATGTAGGCCTGCTGGCTCCAGACACCGCCGCGGCGCTGAAACACATACACCGCCCCCGCGCCCGGAGCGTCGAAGTTGTTCTGGTCGCCATGGAGGCCGCGCGCATTGCTCGCTTCTCCCGGGGCGCCCACAGCCAATGTACTGCCATCGGCCGACAGGGAGAGGCTGGCACCGAACAGCGCCCAGCCGAGGCTCGGCGGATAGCCCGTTTCGAGGGGGGCGACGCGGGGATTGCTGGCCTTGACGTAGGCCTGCTGGCTCCAGCCGCTGGCCGAGCGGGCGAATACGTAGACCGCGCCTGCGCCTTCCACCGAATTGTCGGACTGGTCGCCGTTGATGCCGGCCGCGTTGCTGGATTCTCCGGGGGCTCCCACCGCGAGGATGCTGCCATCGGCCGAGAGCGCAACGCTTGCGCCGTATCCGTCGTGGTCGCCGCTGTTGCTGGCCTTGAAATAGCCAATGGCCTTGGTCAGGTCGGGCACCCATGCTGCCGTCAAGGCGCCGCAGCCGCTCGCGTCGCACGCGCGCAGGCGGTAGCTGGCGTTCACGCGTTCATGCAGCATCTGTGGAGCCAGGCTGTGGATATACGAGGTGCCGCAGAGTGCGCTGCCAATATGCATTTCGGGCATCGGCCCCGCCGCGCCATCGGGGGCCTCGAACAGTTCGTAGCGTGTGGCGTTGGCGCTGGCGTTCCAGCTGAAGTGATAGGCCTTGACGCCGTAGCCCACGGTGAAGCCCGCAGGGGCAGCAGGGCCGGAGGTTTCGGCGCTGCCGGAGCCATCGCCGCAGGCGGCCAAAGTCAGCACCAGGAGCGCTGCCAGCAACAAGGGGCGCTGGCGCCGGGGAGGCCAGAGCATCGCTGGCTTCCTTTCCGGGCGGTCAGTACAGGTAGAGTGCGCCGTCGAACTGGTTGTCCGCACCGATGGCCAGCGTGTGCCCGTCGGCCGACAAGGCCAGGGTCCGGCCGAAGGCCAGCGACATCCTGGTGCCCACAGGCTTCACGTAGGCGCGCTGGCTCCAGGTGACGCCATCGCGGCGGTAGACATACGCGGCGCCTGCCTGCCAGGCGGTGTTGTCGGCCTGGTTGCCATTGATGCCGGTGGCGTTGCTGGCCTCCTGGGGGGCTCCCACGGCCAGCGTGCCGCCGTCAAACGACAGCGCCAGCGCATTGCCGAACACATCCCCGGCGTCGGTGTTGCTGGCCTTGATATAGGCCTGCTGGTCCCAGCCACCGCTGCCACGCGTGTACACATAGGTCGCCCCGGCGCCTGGTGCGGGGTTGTCGCCCTGCGCCCCCTGGATGCCCGTGGCCTTGCTGGCTTCGCCCAGCGCGCCCACGGCCAGCGTGGCCCCGTCCCCCGAAAGGGCGAGGCGATGGCCGAAGAAGTCGTTGGCGTTGGTGTTGCTGGCCTTGACATAGGCCAGCTGGCTCCAGAGGCTGTTGCTGCTGCGGGTGAAGAGGTACACGGCCCCCGCCTTGTTCGCGGACCGGTCGGACTGGTTGCCATTGACACCCATTGCCGCGCTGCGCTCGCCCGGTGCTCCCACTGCCAGCGTGTTTCCGTCGGCCGAGAGGGCCAGGCTGGTGCCGAATTGCTGTGCGTTGGCGATGACAGGGGTGAACAAGGGCGGGGACGTCACGTATTCAGGCGTCGGCTCGGTGTTGCTGGCCTTGACATACGCCTGTTGGTTCCAGGTGCTTCCAAAACGGCTGAACACGTAAACGGCACCGGCGGTTGGCATCGTGGAATTGGTCTGATCTCCCTGGATGCCGGTGGCGTTGCTCGACTCGCCGACCGCGCCCACGGCCAGGGTGTTGCCGTCGGCCGCCAGCGCAACACTCGAGCCAAACGACTGGGCCACGCCGGTATTGCTCGGTTTCACATAGGCCTGCTGAGTCCATTGGCTGCTGCTGCGGGTGAAGACATACGCTGCTCCCGGGCTGCCCGGTTTGGAGGTGTCCGTCTGGTCGCCATTGATGCCCGTGGCGCCACCACGTTCCCAGACGGATCCCACGGCCAGCGTATTCCCGTCGGCCGAGAGCGCCACGCTGTAGCCAAATGCCATGCCGAGCGCGGTATTGCTGGCCTTGACGTAGGCCTGCTGGCTCCAGCCGCCACCGCTGCCGCGCACGAACACCACCACGGCACCGGAACCGGAGGCGGCGGAGTTCGTGGGGTCCCCATCGATGCCGGTGGCGCCGCTGTCATCACCCGGCGCCCCCACCGCCAGGGTGCTGCCGTCGGCGGAGAGGGCCACGCTGGCACCCCATTGGGCCGACAGGCCGGTGTGGCGGGGCTGGATCTGGCCAATGGCCTTCGTCAGGTCGGGCACCAGTGCGGCTGTGAAGGCACCGCAGCCGCTGGTATTGCAGGCGCGCAGGCGGTAGCTGGCATTCACCCGCTCGTGCAGCAGCTGCGATGCCAGGCTGTGGGCATAGGTGCTGCTGCTGAGCGCGCCGCCGATCTGCGCTTCGGGCAGGGGGCCGGCTGCACCGTCTGGGTCCTCGAACAGTTCGTACCGTGTGGCGGTGGCGCTGGCGCTCCAGCTGAAGTTGTAGGCCTTGGCGTCATAGTCCACGGTGAAGCCCGCAGGGGCCCCCGGACCGGAGGGCATGGGACCGGAAGAGTCGGAGCCGCCGCCGCAGGCCGTCAGTGCCAGCGCCAGCGGTGCTGCCAGCACCCAGGCGCCGAGCCGGCGGGTGGACCAGGGCATGGGGCTTGGCATGTGGTGCTTGTTTCCCGGGCAGGGCGCGGCAGGGCGTTTCTGCCGCGGAGTGGAAATTGACGTCATGTCGTATTGCCTCGCTGCTGTGAATCGGTCGTCTGCAAGGGAAGGGGTGGTCCTGGCATGCCGCAGGCACTTCGTGGTGTTGCCCGGTGGCGCCCCCATCGCGGTTCGGCGTTGGAAGCGCCCGCGCCTTCAATACAGGTACACCGCTCCTCCGGCTCCCGATTGAACGGTGTTGGGGTCTGTTGCGCTGGTGGCTTCCGAGCGGGAAGCCGCTGCAAGCGTATTGCCATCGGCCGATAACGCCATGGCCCTGCCGAAGTCGATGTAGCTGGCCGTGTTGCTGGGCTTGAGGTACGCGCGCTGGCTCCAGGCACTGCCGTTTTGCGTGAAGACATAGGCAGCGCCCGCAAGCCTGGCCGAGTTGTCTGTCGGGTCGCCCTGGATGCCGACCGCCTTGCTCATTTCCGCAGGGGCGCCCACGGCCAGCGTGCGTCCGTCCGCCGACATCGCGAGCGTGCGGCCAAAGCCCTCCAGCTTTTCGGAGACGGTGGCTTGCAGGAGCGCCTGCTGGCTCCATTGGCCGGCCTGCCGGCTGAAGGTGTACACGGTTCCCGGAGCCGCGGCCTCCGGTGCGGGAACCGGGCGCGGCGTGACGGCGTCGGTATATCCGGGAGCGCCCACCGCCAACGTGTTTCCGTCGGTGGACAGTGCGAGCGCGGTGCCGAAAGCCGTGGATTCGATGACCGGGGGTTTCAACGCTGCTTGCTGAGTCCAGGTGGCACCATTGCGGGTCAGGACATAGGCCGCCCCCATGCTGCTCACATACCGCCCACTCGGGTGGAGGGCATCTGGAACCAGGAAGCCTTTTCTGTGGGGGACGCCGACGGCCAGCGTCTGCCCATCTCCCGAGACGGCCAATTGGGAGCCAAAACGGTCATCATCTTCGGCTTCGCTGGAAGTGACCCGGCTATGGACGGTCCACGTGTCGTTGTTGCGCGCGTAGACATGGACCGCCCCCCCAAAGTTGACCTGACTGGGTGTATGGAGACCGTTGGTTTCGCCGGGCGACCCCACGGCCAAAGTCTTGCCATCTGCGGAGATTGCCAGGGCCGACCCAAAATAGGTACTGGGTTGCAAGACCTCCAGCACGGATTTGATATAGGCCTGTTGTGCCCAGGTGTCCGCTGTGCGCGTGAACACATATACGGCCCCCGCACCAAATACGGATGTGTCGGCCTGATTGCCATTGACCCCCGACGCGTTGCTGGATTCGGCCGGCGCGCCTGCGACCAGCGTGTTGCCATCCGCCGACAGGGCCACGGTGGCTCCAAAACCACCGCCGTGGTTGCTGGCCTTGACATAGGCTTGCTGGTTCCACCGGTCATTGGCTCTGGCGTACACGTAGATCGCACCGCTGCCTATGGATTCGACGGACGGTGATTGATCGCCATTGATGCCATGCGACGCGCTGCTGTCCCCGGGCGCACCGATTGCCAGGGTGGAACCATCCGCCGACAGCGCCACACCGTCGCCGAAGCCATGGTTTCCGAGGTGACCGGGCAGTCGGGGGGCGGGCGCGCTGGCCCGGAAGTACCCGATGGCCCGGGTCAGATCCGGTACCAAGGCATTGGTGAGTGCGCCGCATCCGCTGGCGTCGCAGGCGCGCAGCCGGTAGCTGGCATTCACGCGCTCGTGCAGCAGCTGCGCGGCCAGGCTGTGGGCGCGGCTGGTACTGGTGATTGCACTGCCCACCGGCGCCTCAGGCAGCGGGCCAGCGCCATCAGGGTCCTCGAAGAGTTCGTAGTGCGTGGCGCCTGCGCTGGCGGCCCAATTGAAAAGATAACCCTTGGCGTCGTAACCGACCGAGAAGCCCGAAGGGGGGGCTGCCTTGTCCAGGGATGCGCTGCCGCCACCCCCGCCTCCCCCACAGGCGCTGATCGCCAAAACAACAAGAACGCCCGTCGCGGTGAATTGAATGGTTCGCAACAGCGCGCGCTGTGCTCCCTCGCCTGGCAAGTGCATCATTCTTGGTTCCCTGAAAGTAGAAAACTTTTATACCATCTGGTAAAGAAATCAGAAGATACTTTTTGTTTCCGATGTGCTCGGTTCAGGGCGTGAGAAGCGGGCCGGGCACCACCGCGGGCGCGCCTAGGGGCTGGCCGCGTACGGGTCTTCAAACCCCAGTTCGCGCAGGATGTCCGTCTCATACGCTTCCATCTCCTGCGCATCTTCTTCGCTGGTCTCGTGGTCCCACCCCTGCGCATGCAGCGTGCCGTGCACCAGCATGTGGGCGTAGTGCTCTTCCAGGCTCTTGTTCTGCTCTTTGGCCTCGCGCTCGATCACGGGGGCGCACAGCACCAGGTCGGCAGTCACCACGGGTTCCTGCGTGTAGTCGAAGGTGAGCACGTTGGTGGCGTAGTCCTTCTTGCGGTACGCGTGGTTGAGCTGGCGGCCCTCGTCCTCACCCACGATGCGCACGGTGATCTCGGCGTTGATGGCCAGCGCGTGGCGGATCCAGCGCGTGACCTTGTGGCGCGGCAGCACGGCGCGGTGTGCCGCCGCGCCGTCAAATGCACCGAATTGCAGCGACAGGGAGAGGTGGTTCAAGGGCATTGGGGCCTCAGGCGCTTGATTGGAAAGCGCGGATAGCTATAAAAACAGGAGTAAATGCTCAGCGGCGCGCAGCGGGCGCCGCACGGCGTGGCGCGTCGTATGCATCCACGATGCGCGCAACCAGCGGGTGGCGCACCACGTCGGCGGAGGTGAAGCGGGTGACGGAAATGCCCTTCACCCGCTTGAGCACGCGCTCGGCGTCGATCAGGCCGCTCATCGCGCCCTTGGGCAGGTCGATCTGGCTCACGTCGCCCGTCACCACGGCCTTGGCTCCAAAGCCGATGCGGGTGAGGAACATCTTCATCTGCTCGGGCGTGGTGTTCTGTGCCTCGTCCAGGATCACGAAGGCATTGTTCAGCGTGCGGCCCCGCATGAAGGCCAGCGGCGCGATTTCGAGTGCGTTGCGCTCGAAGGCCTTTTGCACCTTGTCGTAGCCCATCAGTTCGTACAGCGCGTCGTACAGCGGGCGCAGGTAGGGGTCCACCTTCTGCGCCAGGTCGCCGGGCAGGAAGCCCAGGCGTTCGCCGGCCTCGACCGCCGGGCGGGTGAGCACGATGCGCTGCACGGCGCTGCGCTCCAGCGCATCCACGGCGCAGGCCACGGCCAGGTAGGTCTTGCCGGTGCCCGCGGGGCCGATGCCGAAGGTGATGTCGTGGCTGGCGATGTTTTCAAGGTACAGGTTCTGCGTGGGCGTACGGCCGCGCAGGTCGGCCCGGCGGGTGTTGAGCACGATGGCGCCCTCGGGCGCCTCCACCAGAGCGGTATCACCCGCCAGCATGAGCTGCAGGTAGTCCTCGGTGATGGGGCGTTCCGCCATTTCGTACAGGGCCTGCAGCAGTTCCATGGCCTGCGTCGCCCTGGCCTTGGGGCCATCGACCTTGAACTGCTCATGGCGGTGCGCAATGCTCACCTGCAGGGCCACTTCGATGGTGCGCAGGTGCGCGTCGGCCGGCCCGCACAGGTGCGTGAGCCGGGTGTTGTTGTGGGGGGTGAAGGTGTGGCGCAGGATCACGCGGATAATTCCAGTCAGGCAACGGAAAAACAGCAAGAACGACGGCGCAGGGTGTCATGCCAGCGGCGTCAAAGGACATCAATGATAGGCAAATTGACCGGCACCCTGCTGGAGAAGAATCCCCCCGAGGTGCTGCTGGACTGCCACGGCGTGGGCTATGAGGTGAATGTGCCCATGAGCACGTTCTACAACCTGCCCGCCGTGGGCGAGCGGGTGAGCCTGCTCACCCAGTTCATTGTGCGCGAGGACGCGCAGCTGCTGTATGGCTTCGCCACGGCGCCGGAGCGCCAGGCATTTCGCGAGTTGATCAAGATTTCGGGCGTGGGGCCGCGCACCGCGCTGTCCATCCTGTCCGGCATGGGTGTGGCCGACCTGGCGCAGGCCATCACGCTGCAGGAAGCGGGCCGCCTGGTCAAGGTGCCGGGCATCGGCAAGAAGACGGCCGAGCGGCTGCTGCTGGAGCTCAAGGGCAAGCTGGGGGCCGACATGGGGGCCGTGCACGGTGGCGCCACCAGCGACGCGCAGGCGGATATCCTCCAGGCATTGCTGGCGTTAGGGTACAACGACAAGGAAGCCGCGGCGGCGCTCAAGGCGCTGCCGTCGGACGTAGGGGTAAGTGACGGGATCAAGCTGGCGCTGAAGGCGCTGGCCAAGTAACGGGTTCAACCGGAGGGATAACCGAGATGACGTATCGCGCTTCGTTCAAATTTGCCGGACTGCTGGTCGCGCTGGCCATGGCGGCTTGTGGTGGCGGCGGCGGGGGGGATTCACCTGCAGCGCCCCCGGTGCCGACCACCCCGGCCGGCCCGGAACAGCCTACCACCCCCACCGTTCCCGTCACGCCAACGCCGGTGAGCACCGACCGTATCGAGCCGCTCGACACGGGGCTTCCCAAATCCGCCAGCAGCGCCGGAGCCAAGGTGGCAGTGCGTAGCGGCACCGCCGTGCAGGCGACGTCCATCCGCCTCGGCCCGCTGGAAGGCGACACCCAGGCCCTCGTGAAGAAGGCCATGCAACCCGCGGGGCTCACCAAGGGTGATCCCCAGCAGATTGGTGTGGCCCGCCCGGTGGCAGCCACCGCCAAGGCGCGCGACCTGATGGGCCAGCTCAATTGGCAGCCGGTAGGTGCGGGCCTGCAGCGGGCCGCCATCAGTTTCACAGCAGAGGGCGCCCTCGGCGTCCGGCTGGGGCTGGTGGTGCGCCAACTGCCCGCTGGCACGGTGCTGCGTTTTTACGCCCAGGCCGGCGGCGATTCGTTGCAGGTTTCGGGTGCCGAAGTGCTGCGCAGCATCCAGCGCAACCTGGATGCCGGCGACACCGGCGATGCGGCACGCACCTATTGGAGTCCGGATTTTGGCGGGGCCGAGACCACGCTGGAGCTGGAGGTTCCCGTGGCCGCGCGGCTGGAGCAGGAACTGGACATCGCGGTGCCCATGCTCTCGCACTTCTTCGTGTCGCCCGACCAGGCCACGGCCGCAAGCTTTGCCAAGGTGGGTGAATCCGGCACCTGCAACATCGACGTATCTTGCAAGCCCGAACTCAGCGCCGAAAGCCGATCGGTGGCGCGCATGGTGTTTGTCGTCGAGGGCGGCAGTTTCCTGTGCACGGGCACCTTGCTCAACGACGCCCCGTCGAGCAAGAAGCCGCACTTCCTGTCGGCGCACCACTGCATTTCCACCCAGACGGTCGCATCGTCCCTCACCACCGACTGGTTCTACCGCTCGTCGGCCTGCAACAACGCTATCGCAAATCCCGGTACGCAAAAGGTCAGGGGCGGCGCAGAGCTGCTGTTTGCCGACTCGCAGACTGACACGTCCTTCATGCGCCTGAACAGCGCGCCGCCGCAGGGCGTTGTGTATGCGGGTTCGTACGTCGGGTCCGTGAACACCTCCGCCGCCGTGGTAGGCATCCACCATCCCCGTGGCGACCTGCAAAAGACGAGCGCTGGCTCGGTGGCCCAGTTCAGCTATTGCAGCGGCGAACGGTGCTTCCCCGAAACGCAGCAGGACGGAAAGTTCTACGCGGTGGGATGGACGGAGGGCACGACAGAGGGCGGCAGCAGCGGCTCCGGCCTGTTCTTCACCATCGGCTCCAGGCGGTACCTGGTCGGCCAGCTCTACGGCGGATCGTCCAGTTGCGCGGCGCCCACGGGCCTTGACCACTACGGGCGCTTCGACCTGCCTTTCAAGCTGGCTCTCAAGACCTGGTTGATGCCCGGTTCCTGATGCCGGAGACGGCGAGAGCGCACACAAAAAGATGACCATCCAGACCGACGATTTCGCCCCTGCGCCCTCCAAACGCGTGATCTCCGCCGCGCCCGCATCGCCTCAGGAAGAAGCCATTGAACGCGCCCTGCGCCCCAAGCTCCTGCAGGAGTATGTGGGCCAGGCCAAGGCGCGCGAGCAGCTCGAGATCTTCATCGGCGCGGCGAAGAAGCGCGGCGAGGCGCTTGACCATGTCCTGCTGTTTGGCCCGCCGGGGCTGGGCAAGACCACGCTCAGCCACATCATCGCGGCCGAACTGGGCGTGAACCTGCGCCAGACCAGCGGCCCCGTGCTTGAAAAGCCCAAGGACCTGGCGGCGCTGCTCACCAACCTGGAGAAGAACGACGTTCTCTTCATCGACGAGATCCACCGCCTCTCGCCCGTGGTCGAGGAAATCCTCTACCCCGCGCTCGAGGACTACCAGATCGACATCATGATCGGCGAAGGGCCCGCGGCGCGCAGCATCAAGCTCGACCTGCAGCCCTTCACCCTGGTGGGCGCCACCACGCGCGCGGGCATGTTGACCAACCCGCTGCGCGACCGCTTCGGCATCGTGGCGCGGCTGGAGTTCTACACATCCGAAGAGCTGGCGCGCATCGTCAAGCGCAGCGCTGGCTTGCTCAACGCGCCCATGGACGACGAAGGCGGTTTCGAGATCGCCCGCCGCTCGCGCGGCACGCCGCGCATCGCCAACCGGCTGCTGCGCCGCGTGCGCGACTATGCCGAGGTCAAGGGTGACGGCCGCATCACCAAAGGCATTGCCGACAAGGCGCTGGCCATGCTGGACGTGGACCCGCAGGGCTTTGACGTGATGGACCGCAAGCTGCTCGAAGCCGTGATCCACCGCTTTGACGGCGGTCCCGTGGGCCTGGACAACATCGCCGCCAGCATTGGCGAAGAGGCCGGCACCATCGAGGACGTGATCGAGCCCTATCTCATCCAGCAAGGTTTTTTGCAGCGTACGCCGCGCGGGCGCATCGCCACGCTGGCGGCATTCCGGCACCTGGGGGTGGCGCCGCCCAGCGCCGGGGCTCCGGGGTTGTTTGGCGCCTGAGAAGCCTCTTACCGACCTTCACGTCCGCCGCCGCCCAGGCCGCGCAGCACCGCCATGGCAACACCGCGCAAGCATCCCAAGAAGAGCGACCGACGCCGCCAGCTGCGCGCCGAGGCCCGGACGCGCGCTGCGCGGGGCTGGGCGGGGTCGGACGGACCCGTGACCGTGCCCGAGCAACAGTTCCTGCGGTCCTGCGCCGTGGCCTTGCTGGCGGGCACGGTCGCATTGCATGCGCTGGGCGCGCTCATCTATGGTCAGCTGTCCATCTTTGTGCTGGAAGGCTTTGCCGACCTGCGCGGCCGCGTCGCCGTGTGCGCGGCGGTGGCCGAGGCCGCACTGGTGGCAGGCCTGGCACTGCACCTGATCGACGGCCACAAGCGGGGCAGGACGACCGCCGCGTGGTCGCACCGCCTGCTGGTGTGGCGTGCCAGCGCCTACATCCTGTTCGCCGTGCTGGTGCCGGTGACCTTTGTGCTGTGGATGGTGGACAGGCCGCGCTTCTCCATGGACCTGCCTGCGCAGCGCTGGCCGGGGCTGGCCGCGCAATCGGAATGGCTGTTGGCGCCCTTGCCCTGGGCTTGGCATTGGCTGCTGCCGGTGGCCAGCGACCGCCTGCAGGCCTGGCTGGTGGCCGGTGCGGTGCTGGCCGGTTGCCTGGGGGTGTGGTGCACGGCAGGCTCCACCAAGCGGTGGCGCACCGGGTACGCCTTCTATGGCCTGGCGCTGGTGCTGACCGGCTTCTGGGCCCTGGGAGGCGCCGTGTACCACTACACCGCTGGGCGGGGCTTGATTGCCGTGCAGGAAGCGGCCATGGCCGCCCTGCTGCAGGCGCGGCCTGGCTGGTACAACGCCGACACCCTGCTGTGGTTGCTGAGCGCCGGCTCGTTCACCCTCGCCGGTGTGCTGTTCATTGCGGGTGCGGCGTACATTCCGGCCGCAGCGCTGGCCCGCACGTGGTCGCATTAGCCACGACAGGAACAGAAGCAACAACGACCGGCGGGCTGTCAGGCGCCGTGGCCTCGAGCGCAGGCACCAGCAACGCCTTCAGCACCCCCGCCACGATGCACGCCTGCGCCACGTAGTAGGTGCCCAGCACCCACACCTGCGACCACGGCAGGGGCTGCACGAAGCGGTGGGTGGCCAGCAGGGAATCGCTGAGCATGAAGAACACCGCCCCCACCGCCACCAGCACCGACGCTCCATCGCGCAGCACGCTGGCCCGCCCGATGGCCTGCGCGGCCATCAGTGCAATCACCAGCACATAGGCTGCCACCGGCCCCCGCAGCGCGGCGGGCAACCCGCCCATCCACAGAAAGGCATACATCGCCACGCCGACACCGAGCGTGCCCGCCAGCGCGCCGCGGTGCGGAAACCACCGCTGGCCGTTCTTGAACAGCGCCACATAGAACAGATGGGCCACCAGGAAGCTCACCAGTCCGGGGATGAAAAAGCCCTCGAACATCAGAAACACATCGCCCGCCAGCGACCCCGCCAGCGCGGCACCCAGCAGTGCCAGGGTTTTTGATCCAAATCTGCCCCTGTCGCTTGACTGGTAAGCGCTGGCAGCTACCAAGACAATAGCAATCACCACGGTCAGCGGCTTGAACACCCAGTGCCACTGCACGAACCCCAGCGCGCTGGTGGCCGTGGCGAGCGCGCCGCTTTGCAGCACCAGGGCCATCAGCATGCCGATGCGCCCCTGCATCACCGCGCCCAGCGCCCACTGCGCGACCAACAGCGTGGCGAACCAGACGGCGTTCCTGGCCAGCGGCGCGCTGTCGGCCTGCCACAGAAAGGCCGCCACCCCCGTGAGCAGCAGCGCGAACTGCACCAGCGCGAACCACTGCATCGCGCGTGCCATCGGCGGGTGGTACAGCTGCATCTGCGCCATGCTGAAGGGGGGCTTGGGAAAACGCTCTGCCACATCGGCGGGCCGCCAGCCCGGGGGCTTGAACCACACCCGGAGCTTGTCGGCCCAACTGCGCGCATGCCAGCTGTCATGCGCCAGGCCCGCGTACACCTGGGCATTGGCCCACAGCGGGTCCCAGCTGTTGAGCAGGCCGCGCGTGCCGTACACGCAGCGGTCCTGGTCGTCTTCGTCCTTGAAGGTGCCGAACAGGCGGTCCCACACGATGAGGATGCCGCCGTAGTTCTTGTCGAGATAGGCGTCGTTCACCGCATGGTGCACGCGGTGGTTGCTGGGGCTGCAGAACCAGCGGTCGAACCAGCCCAGGCGCCCCACCTGCTCGGTGTGCACCCAGAACTGGTAGAGCAGGTCGATGAGCGCCACCACCGCAAACACCAGCGGCGGCACGCCCGCCAGCGCCATGGGCACATAGAAGATCCAGCCCAGCAGCGCGCCCGAGCTGGTCTGGCGCAGCGCGGTGGACAGGTTGTAGTCCTGGCTCTGGTGGTGCACGGCATGCGCCGCCCACAGCACCGCCGACTCGTGCCCCATGCGGTGCAGCCAGTAGTAGCACAGGTCGTAGAACACCAGCGCCAGCAGCCAGCCGGGCAGGCTGGTCCAGAACGCGTCGTTGCGCCACAGGGCCACGTGCTCGAACAGGGCGGTGTAGATGCCGATGCGCAAGAGCCGCGTGAACACGGCGCTCGTCTGGCTGAGCATCCCCAGGCTGATGCTGCTGACCGCGTCGGCCAGCCGGTAGGTATTGCGCCGGCGCCGGTAGCCCACCACCAGCTCGATGACGATCAGCAGGAAGAAGACGGGGGTGGCGAGAACGATGATCTGGCTGGGGCTCACTGGATTCCCTCGGTGCTGCGCATTGCGGTGCGAGCTGGCTGGCGCGGCCCGGTGCGGCGCTCATGCCGCAGCATTCTTGCCCCAATCAGGTCAATGCGCCTCTGGCATCAACCCTGATGATGCGCTCGACCACGCCCGCGGCCAGGCCGCCGCGCACCCCGGTCATGAAGTCGTGCAGGTTCACCGTGGGGTCGCAGTGCCCCGGGATGAGCCACAGCATGCGGCCCAGCGCGGGGAGGCGGGCCTTGGGGCCATCGGCGTGGAGCACGCCGTGTTCGTCGCCTCCATTGGAAAAGCGCAGCGCGCGGTCCGGGGGCAGCAGGGCCACGGTGGGCAGGCCGGAGTCGATGGCGTGGCTCTTGTGGCCCGCGTCGCACACCGCATGGGTGTCGCGCACCGATACCACCTGGGTCTTGATGAAAAGCGCGTGCTCGAACGGGGGCTGCGCGGGTTCGCGTTCGTTGCGCGCGTAGTCGGCGTCCATGAACAGGAAGGATCCCGCCTGAAGCTCGCCGAACACCCCGCTGGCCGCCTCGTGCACCAGCGTGCCGGTGCCCGAGCCCGTGACCAGCGGCACGGGCACGCCGGCGGCCTCGATCAGCTGGCGCGTGTGTTCCGCGGCGCGCACCACGGCGGCGATGGCCTCCCTGCGGCCCACCGTGCTGGCCAGGTGCTGGGCACGTCCGTGGTAGGCCTGCAGCCCCGCAAAACGCAGGCGGGGGCTGCGCGCCACGGCCAGTGCCAGCGGCACGGCGGCCTCGCCCGGCGGCACGCCGCAGCGGCCCTGGCCGACGTCGATCTCGACCAGCACGTCGATGCCCGCGTCGCTGCCGGATTGCGCCATCGCCTCGTTCAGGCGTTCGATGCCCTCCAGGTGATCCACCGCCAGGCCCAGGCGGCCCCCCCGTGCCGCCAGCAGGGCCGCCAGCCGTGCCACGCGGTGCAGCTTGGGCATGGCGATGACCTGGTTGGTGATGGTGATGTCGTCCACGCCGCCCGCCGCCAGGGCCTCGGCCTCGGCGACCTTCTGCACGCACGCCCCCTGGGCGCCCGCGCGCTGCAGCTGCAGCGCAAGTTCGGCGCTCTTGTGCAGCTTGGCATGGGGGCGCCAGCGCACCTGGTGCTTGCGCGCGAAGTCGGCCATCCGCTGGATGTTGCGGTCCATGGCGTCCAGGTCGATGACGAGGGAAGGGGTATCGATCAGGTCCACCCGCAGGCCGACGGTGGCCTGGAGGGCGTCAGGAATGGGTTTCATCGCGCGCTGCGTTGTCCAGGTGCTGGGTGTCGGCCCAACCCACGAGGGTCAGGCCATCCGGGGTCCACAGCAGCCGGTTGATGGCCGCGTTGGAGAGTTGCCAGGTGCGCGGCGCCTGGATGTCCTGGCGGGTGGCCAGGCGGTACAGCACGTCCAGCACACCGCCGTGCGCCACCATCACCACCTGCTCGCCCACATGCTGCTGGGCCAGGGCCGTCACGGTGCGCTCGATGCGCTCGCGCAGCGCCACCAGCGATTCGCCGCCCTCGGGCGTGTAGTGCGGATCGCGCTTGCGCCAGCGCAGGGCATCTTCGGGCAGCTCGGCCTCGATCTGCGCGAAGGTGCGCCCCTGGAAATGCCCGAAACTGCGCTCGCGCAGGCCGGGCTCCGCCGTGAGGGGCGCACCGGTGGCGCGGGCCACGGCCTGGGCCGTGGCGTGGGCGCGCTGCAGGTCGCTGGTATAGATGGCGGCGATCGGCTCGCCCGCCAGGGCGCGGGCGACCTGGTCGGCCTGCCACAGGCCGGTGTCGTTGAGGGGGATGTCCAGGTGGCCCTGGATGCGGGTGTCCACATTCCAGGCGGTTTCGCCGTGGCGGATGGCGACGATGCGGGTGGCGTGCATGCAGGTGGCGGTGTGTGTGGGCGGGCGGGCGGAAACGAAACAGTGGTTGGTGAGCGTTCTTCAGGGCGCGGGCGGCGCCAGCGGCAGCCGCACCTGGCGTACCCCGCCGGGCGGCTTGGGGAATCCGTTGAGCGCGGCATCGAACAGCACGCCATAGACGGCAGGGTCGCTCACCCACACGTCCTCGTGCACGGCGGAGGTCTCGTACACCACGGCCTGCGTGGCCGCGTCGCGCAGCACGATGCTGACCGCGCGGCGGTGCAGGGGCGTGGGTTCGCTGAACCGCCAGGCGCCCTGCATGCCCCAGCCCCGGCCGTACCAGCCGCCAAAACCCCAGGGATAGGGGCCGTAGGGGCCGTACGGACGGAAGGGGTCGTGGCGCGGCACGGCGTCGGCGTGGGCGCCGATCTGCACGAGCAGCCGGGGGGCGGTCTCGTCGCGCTGCAGGCCCGCGCGCGCCAGCGCCTGGTCAGCCAGGGTGG
This sequence comes from Acidovorax sp. GW821-FHT11A03, assembly GCF_058809075.1. Lineage (NCBI taxonomy): Bacteria > Pseudomonadati > Pseudomonadota > Betaproteobacteria > Burkholderiales > Comamonadaceae > Acidovorax > Acidovorax sp. GW821-FHT11A03. The sequence goes on along the minus strand of NZ_JBXASG010000002.1, from coordinate 445,281 downwards.
CGATCGGGTCGAACGACGGCGTCTGTTGCGATGGCAGGCGCTCGATGCGGTAGGTGGCGGGCGTGGGCAGGGCCGCCAGGGTGGAAAAGCTCTGCACCTGGCCCTCGACGATCCGGGGGGCGCTGCTGCAGCCCATCAGGGCGGCCGCGGCCGCATGCAGGAACAGGGTGGAAATCCATCGGCGCGTCATGGTGAAGCCTCCTGGGCGGAAGGAAAAGGGATTCCCGTCAGAGTGCTGCGGCACCCGGGAGGTTCACGACAGCTGGACCACCTGCACACCCGGCAGCGAGGGCGACGGCGCCGAGAACTCCTCCTTGTCGAAGGCCTTGTCGCCGTCCTCGTTCGCCACGCCCGTGGCCTTGGCATTCTTGAAGTCGTACAGGCCGCCGTCGAGCAGGTGCGAGGGCACCACGTTCTGCAGGGCGTTGAACATGTTCTCCACGCGGCCGGGGAATTTTTTCTCCCACTCGCGCAGCATCTCGCCCACCTGCTTGCGCTGCAGGTTCTCCTGGCTGCCGCACAGGTTGCAGGGGATGATGGGGAAGTCGCGGTGCGCGGCCCAGCGGGCGGTGTCCTTCTCGGCCACGTAGGCCAGCGGGCGGATCACCACGTGCCTGCCATCGTCGCTCACCAGCTTGGGGGGCATGCTCTTCATCTTGCCGCCAAAGAACATGTTGAGCAGCAGGGTCTGCAGGATGTCGTCGCGGTGGTGGCCCAGCGCGATCTTGGTGCAGCCCAGCTCGTCGGCCACGCGGTACAGGATGCCCCGGCGCAGGCGGCTGCACAGGCTGCAGGTGGTCTTGCCCTCGGGGATCAGGCGCTTGACGATGCTGTACGTGTCCTCGTTCTCGATGTGGAACGGCACGCCGGTGCTCCGGAGGTACTCGGGCAGCACGTGCTCGGGAAAGCCGGGCTGCTTCTGGTCGAGGTTGACGGCCACCAGGTCGAAATGGATGGGCGCCCGCGCCTTGAGCTTGAGCAGGATGTCGAGCAGGGCATAGCTGTCCTTGCCGCCGGACATGCAGACCATCACCTTGTCGCCTTCCTCGATCATGTTGAAGTCGACGATGGCCTTGCCGACCTCGCGGCACAGGCGCTTCTCGAGCTTGTGGGTTTCGCGCTCGATCTTCAGTCGTGCCGGAGCGCCGGCCTCTGGCACCGCGGGCGCGGCGGCCTCGGGCACGTCCGCCATGGCCCAGGTGGAACCCGGCCGGGTCTGGGCACCGGGGTGAGTTGCTGTCGTCATCGTCATCGTTGCTGCGCTCATGGGGTCACCTCACCACTGTCCTGTCTCTACGCGAATCGCCACTTCGCAGTCATCAAAAATCTCCAGCTTGGCGATCTTCACGCGCACGCCCAGCACGCCGGGCAGCTGCATGAGGCGGTGGGCCAGCTTGCCGATCAGGCTCTCGAGCAGGTTCACATGTTCGGCCCGGCATTCGTCGATGATGATCTGGCGCACCTTGCGGTAGTCCAGTACATGCAGGATGTCGTCGTCGCGCGGCGTGAGCGGCTGCACGCCCAGGCTCAGCTCGGCATCCACCTGGATGGGCTGCGGCGTCGTCTTCTCATGCGACAGGATGCCCAGGTTGGCGTCAAAGCGCAGTCCGGTGAGCGTGAGGATCTGGGTGCCAGCGGCGTTGTTCATGGATGGATGCTTTCTGCGTGAGCATGTGCTCACATCATGGAGAAGTCGCGCTCGAACTTCATCAGGTGCTGGCCGCCGTCGACCAGCAGCGTGGTGCCGGTGATCGAGCGGTTCTCCAGCGCGAATTTCACGGTCGCGGCCACGTCCTCGGCCGTGGACGATCGGCCCAGCGGGCTCAGCGCATGCAGCTGCTGGAACTTTTCCTGCGCCAGCATGTGGCTCGTGATCGTGAGGCCGGGCGCCACGCCGACCACGCGCACCCGCGGTGCCAGGGCCAGCGCCAGCATGGTGCCGGCGGCTTCGAGCGCCGCCTTGGACAGCGTGTAGCTCACGAAGTCGGGGTTCTGGTTCCAGAGCTTCTGGTCCAGCAGGTTGACCACGGCGCCCTGCGCGTCGGCCTCGCCCTTGGCAACGCGGTCGGCCACGTGCTGGTGCAGCGTCTGGGCCAGCAGCACGGGGGCGGCGGTGTTGCTGCGCAGGTGCTTTTCGAGCGCGGCAAAGCCAAAGGTGGCGGCGTTGTCGTGCTCGAACAGCGAGGCGCTGTTGACCACCGCATCCACGCCGCCAAAGTGCGCCACCACGCGGGGCAGCAGGCCACGCACGGCGGCCTCGTCCTCGAAATCAGCGTCAAAATGGGCGCTGGCGCTTGTCAGTTGTGCGCAAGCAGCTACGGTATCGATAGCATCCTGCTTGGATGAACGGTAGTGCACCGCCACCTGCCAGCCCCCCGCCGCCAGGGCCAGCGCAATGCTGCGGCCCAGGCGCTTGGCGGCGCCTGTGACCAGAACGGTGCGTGCGGGGGCGGGGTGAGACATGTGGGGTGGGAGACAATGCGGGCCGTGACCCAAAGACCCGACAGTTTAACGACCGCCCTGCACCAGCACATTGCCCAGGCCATTGCCGCCGAGGGTGGATGGCTGGGTTTTGACCGCTTCATGGCGCTGGCCCTGTACACCCCGGGCCTGGGCTATTACGCCAACGATTCCACCAAGTTCGGCGCCATGCCCGAGTCCGGCAGCGACTTCGTCACCGCACCTGAGATGACCCCGCTGTTCGGCCAGGCGCTGGCCGTGCAGGTGGGCGAGGCCCTGGCGCAGACTGGTACCTCCGAGGTGTGGGAGTTTGGCGCGGGCTCAGGCGCGCTGGCGCTGCAACTGCTGGATGCCCTGGGCGACCAGGTGCGGCGCTACACCATCGTCGATCTGTCGGGCAGCCTGCGGGCCCGCCAGCAGGCCAAGCTGGTGGCGCATGCCGACAAGCTGCGCTGGGTGGATGCACTGCCCGACCAATTCAGCGGCGTGGTGGTGGGCAACGAAGTGCTCGATGCCATGCCCGTGCAGCTGCTCGCCCGCCACGGTGGCCAGCAGAATGGGGCGTGGCACGAGCGCGGCGTGGTGGTGCAGGCTGACGGCAGCTTTGCCTGGGCCGACCACCCCACCGGCCTGCGCCCGCCCGTCGACATCGACGGCCCGCAGGACTACCTGACCGAGATCCACGCCCAGGGCGAGGGCTTCATCCGCACGCTGGCCGACCGGCTCACGCGCGGCGCGGCCTTCCTGCTGGACTACGGTTTTGGCGAGAGCGAGTACTACCACCCCCAGCGCCACATGGGCACGGTGATGTGCCACCAGGGCCACCAGGCCGATGGCGACCCGTTGGTGGAAGTGGGGCGCAAGGACATCACCGCCCATGTCAACTTCACCGCCATGGCCCTGGCCGCGCAGGAGGCCGGGTTGAACGTGCTGGGCTACACCACGCAGGCGCACTTCCTCATCAACTGCGGGTTGCTGCAAGAAATGGAGCAACTACCGCAAGCACAGCGGGCGATAGCGGCCAAATTGATCATGGAGCATGAAATGGGCGAGCTGTTCAAGGTGCTGGCCCTCGGCGCGGGCGAGGCGTGGGAGCCCGTGGGGTTCGTGCACGGGGACCGGTCGCACCGGCTGTAGTCAGGCCGTGGCGGGCCCGCCGGGCAACACCTTGCCTGTCGCGCTCCCCACCACCACGCCATCACTGCGGTCCTTCAGGCCCACGCCCGTCAGGGCCAGGCGCCGGGCCTCCTGGCACAGCCACCACAGGCGTGCTGCGGCAGCCGACGGCGCCAGCCCCTCGGCCCGCACGTTGGAGATGCAATTGCGCTCGGCATCGCTGCGGCCCACCTGCGGGTGCCAGGTGAGGTAGATGCCCAGGCTGTCGGGCGAGCTCAGGCCCGGGCGTTCGCCGATCAGCACCGCCACCAGGCGTGCGCCCAGCAGCGCGCCCACCTCGTCGCCCAGCGCCACGCGGCCCTGGGTGGCGACGACCACCGGGCCGATCCGCCAGCCCTGCGGCGCGGTGCGCACGATGGTTTCCACAAGGGGCACGGCGTTGCGCTCGACGGCCACGGACGAGAGCCCGTCGGCCACGACCACAAGCAGGTCGCAGCGTGTGTGGCCGTCTCCCAGACCGCGCAGCCGCTCCGCATCCGCATCGCCAAGCCGTCGGCCGAGGTCGGGCCGCAGCAGGTAGGTGGCGCGGTCGGGCGCGGCGCTGGCGACCTGCATTGTGCTGCAGCCCAACTCCCTGAGTTGCGCCGCCAACGCGTCCGCGTCGAGCTGCAGGTGCACGGCATCGCGCGCCTGGGCGTGGGCCAGGCCAAAGCTGAGCAACTCGCGCGTGGGGACGGCCGTGCCCGCGCGGCCCAGCGCCAGCCGCGCTGCGGTGTGTGCTCGCAGATCGTCCCAGGGGTCGGGCAGAGGGCCGGTGAGAGGGGCTGACTCGCTCATCTCTGCATCCCGATCTGCCGCAGGTGCGCGATGGCCGCATGCTGCTGCGCGGCGGGCAGCAGCCGGCCCGTGCCATCGGCCAGGTGCATGCGCTGCAGCCAGGCCTCGAACTCGGGCGCGCGTTTCAAACCCAGCACCTCGCGCAGGTACAGCGCGTCGTGGAAGGAAGTGCTCTGGTAGTTGAGCATGATGTCGTCGGCCCCCGGCACGCCCATGATGAAGGTCAGTCCCGCCACGCCCAGCAGCGTCATCAGCGTGTCCATGTCGTCCGAATCGGCCTCGGCATGGTTGGTGTAGCAGACGTCGCAGCCCAGCGGCACGCCCAGCAGCTTGCCGCAGAAATGGTCTTCCAGGCCGGCGCGGATGATCTGCTTGCCGTCGTACAGGTACTCTGGCCCGATGAAGCCGACCACCGTGTTGGTGAGCAGCGGCGAGAACGCACGCGCTACGCCGTAGGCCCGGGCCTCGCAGGTCTGCTGGTCCACGCCATGGTGGGCGTTGGCCGACAGCGCGCTGCCCTGGCCGGTCTCGAAATACATCACGTTGTTGCCCAGCGTGCCGCGCTTCAGGGACAGGGCGGCCTCGCGCGCCTCGTGCAACAAGGCCAGGTTCACGCCGAAGCCGGCGTTGGCTTTTTCGGTGCCGGCGATGGACTGGAACACCAGGTCCACCGGCGCGCCCTGCTCGATCATCTGCACCGTGTTCGTCACGTGCGTGAGCACACACGACTGCGTGGGGATCTGCAGCTTGGTGATGACTTCGTCCAGCATGTGCACCAGCCCCGTGAGGGCTGCAATGCTGTCCGTGGCCGGGTTGATGCCGATCACCGCGTCGCCCGCGCCGTACAGCAGGCCATCGACCATCGACGCCGCGATGCCGCGCAGGTCGTCCGTGGGGTGGTTGGGCTGCAGGCGCACGGCCAGGTGGCCGGGCAGACCGAGGGTGTTGCGAAAGCGCGTGACCACGCGGCACTTGCGCGCCACGGCGATCAGGTCCTGGTTGCGCATGAGCTTGCTCACGGCGGCCGCCATCTCGGGCGTCAGGCCCGGTGCCACGGCGGTCAGGGTGGCCGTGTCAGCTGCCAATAGCCAGTCGCGCAACCCGCCCACAGTGAGGTGGGCGATGGGCGCAAAAGCCGCCGCGTCGTGCGTGTCGATGATGAGGCGCGTGACCTCATCGACCTCGTAAGGCACCAGCGCCTCGTTCAGGAAGCGCGCCAGCGGCACGTCGGCCAGGCACATGCGCGCCGCCATGCGCTCCACCGCCGAGCCGGCCGCGATGCCAGCCAGTGTGTCGCCCGAGCGTGCGGGCGTGGCCTTGGCCATCACCTCGCGCAGGTCGCAGAACGACCAGCGCTGGCCGCTGACGGTGTGGTGGTAGGTCGCAGGCATCGGCAAGGATGGAAGTGGGCCCGGTGGCGATGATGGCATGTGCGTGCCGCAGAGCGCCATAGCGGGTGGGAGCCACAGGGCACGTTAGCTGTTTTGGTTGTTAACAACTGAGAAAACCTTCGTTCCCTGAATAAGCAACGCGGCCTAGAGTGCAGACCTCGGGGGCACGCCTGTCCCCATTCCCCACGAGGCTCCCATGTCGGCTGTTCCGTCATTCCCGTCCCTTTCCGCCACCGATGGCGACGCGCCACCGCAAGGTCTGGTGATCCGCACTGTGGCGGGCTCTGCCGGCCCGCTGGGGGCCGAGGTGCTGGGCCTGGACCTGTCGCGCCCGCTGGGCCGCGAGGACTTCGCGCGCATCCACCGCGCGCACCTGGACCACCATGTGCTGGTGTTCCGCGACCAGCGCATCACGCCGCAGCAGCACATCGACTTCAGCCGCCTGTTCGGGCCGCTGCAGATCCACGTGCTCAAGAACTTCCAGCTCGCGGACCACCCCGAGATCCTGATCGTCTCCAACATCAAGGACGCTGCGGGCCAGCCCATCGGCCTGGGCGATGCGGGCCACTACTGGCATTCGGACCTGTCGTACAAGGACAAGCCCAGCCTGGGCTCGCTGCTGCACGCGCAGGAGCTGCCGGGCGAAGGCGGCGACACCCTGTTCGCCGACCAGCATGCCGCCTACGATGCGCTGCCCGAAGCGTTGAAGGCGCGCATCGCGCCGCTCCAGGCCGAGCACAGCTACCTGGCCAAGTACGAAGAGCTGCGCGCCAGGAGCCCCTGGCGCCCGAAGCTCACCCAGGCGCAGATCGCCGAGGTGGCGCCCTCCATCCACCCCGTGGTGCGCACCCACCCCGAGACGGGCCGCAAGGCCCTGTTCGTGAGCGAGCACTTCACCACCCGCATCGTCGGCCTGCCCGAGGACGAAAGCCAGGCCCTGCTGGCCGAGCTGTTCGCCGCCAGCGTGCGCCCCGAATTCACCTACCGCCACCCGTGGCAGCCGCACGACCTGGTGTTCTGGGACAACCGGTCTGTCATGCACCTGGCGGCGGGCACGCCAGACACCGAACGCCGCAAGCTGTACAGAACCACGATCGAAGGCGACCTGCCTTTCTGAGTTTGCTCTGTTTTTGATAGCTTTCAGCGCTTGTTGGATAAGCGCTGGGGCCATATTTTGTTTGATTTTTGATTTGAAGGACTTCCATGACCACCTCCACCCACCACCGTTGTGACCGCCGAAGCCTCGGCCGCAGGACCGCCGCGTGGCTCGCTGCCACGGGCCTGCTGCTGGCCGGTGGGTTGAGCGCCACGGCCCATGCAGCCGAAGGGCAATTGCGCATCGCACAGCAGTTCGGCATCGTCTACCTGCTGCTCAACGTGGCGCAGGAGAACAAGCTCATCGAGAAGCATGGCAAGGCCGCGGGCGTGGACATCAAGGTCGAGTTCCTGCAGCTGTCGGGCGGTTCGGCCGTCAACGATGCGCTGCTGTCGGGCAACATCGACATCGCCGGTGCCGGCGTGGGCCCGCTGTTCACGCTGTGGGACCGCACCAAGGGCCGCCAGAACGTCAAGGGCGTGGCCTCGCTGGGCAACTTCCCCTACTACCTGGTGAGCAACAACCCGGCCGTGAAGACCATTGCCGACTTCACCGAGAAGGATCGCATCGCGCTGCCGGCCGTCGGTGTCTCGGTGCAGTCGCGCGTGCTGCAGATGGCCTCGGCCAGGCTCTGGGGCGACAAGGAGTTCAACCGCCTGGACAAGAACCAGGTGGCGCTGCCGCACCCTGACGCGGCGGCCGCTATCATCAAGGGCGGCACCGAGATCACCGGCCACTTCGGCAACCCGCCCTTCCAGGAGCAGGAGCTGGCCGGCAACCCGAAGGCGAAGATCGTCCTCAACTCGTACGACGTGCTGGGCGGCCCGGCATCGGCCACCGTGCTCTACGCCACCGAGAAATTCCGCGCCGAGAGCCCCAAGACCTACAAGGCCTTCGTCGATGCGCTCGACGAGGCCGCGAAGTTCGTCGCCGCCAACCCCGAGAAGGCGGCCGACATCTACCTCAAGGTGTCGGGCGGCAATACCGACCGGGGCCTGCTGCTCAAGATCATCCAGAACCCCGAGGTGCAGTTCAAGGTGCGTCCCGAGAACACGCTGGGCATGGGCCAGTTCCTGCACCGCGTGGGTGCCATCAAGAACCAGCCGGCCGCGCTCAAGGACTATTTCTTCGAAGACGCGCACACGGCGTCGGGCAACTGAGAGAGTCTCGGGCATGAGCGAGCACACCCTCCGCATGGGCCCCTTTTCGCCGCCGCTGCAGAGCGAACGCAATGCGCTGGAGGACGAGGCGCAGGCACTGGGCTGGGCCATGGGCGAGGGCCGTGCCTCCGCCGCGCCCACCCGCCCCAACGCCGCCTTGCTGCAGGTGCAGGGCGTGAGCATCGACTACCGCACGCGCGAGCGCGTGGTGCGCGCCACGCACCGCGTGGGCTTCGACGTGTTTGCGGGCGACCGCTTCGTGCTGCTCGGTGCCTCGGGCTGCGGCAAGTCCACCTTGCTCAAGTCGATTGCCGGCTTCATCGCGCCCAGCGAGGGCCAGATCCTGCTGGATGGCCGCGCCGTCACGCGGCCCGGGCCCGACCGCGTGGTGGTGTTCCAGGAGTTCGACCAGCTGCCGCCGTGGAAGACCGTGCGCGAGAACGTGATGTTCCCGCTGCTGGCCTCGCGCAGCGTGGGCCGCAAGGAGGCGGCCGAGCGCGCGGCGCTGTACATCGACAAGGTGGGCCTGTCGAAATTCGCCGACGTGCACCCGCACCAGCTCTCGGGCGGCATGAAGCAGCGCGTGGCCATTGCGCGCGCGCTGGCCATGCAGCCCCAGGTGCTGCTGATGGACGAACCCTTTGCCGCGCTCGACGCCCTCACGCGCCGGCGCATGCAGGAAGAACTGCTCTCGCTGTGGGACGAGTTCCGCTTCACGCTGATCTTCGTCACGCACTCCATCGAAGAGGCACTGGTGGTGGGCAACCGCATCGCCATCCTCTCGCCGCATCCGGGGCGGCTGCGCGCCGAGGTCAACAGCCACCAGTTCGGGCTGCACAGCCTGGGCGGTACCGAGTTCCAGGCCACGGCCCAGCGCATCCACCGGCTGCTGTTCGACGAACCCGCCGCCGGTGCCGTGCCAGGATCGGTGCAGGCCGATGCCGAAGCCCTGGCGCCCGGCCGCCGTGGTGGTGTGCCGCTCATCCCCCCACAGCGGCCTGCGGGTTCGCTGCCCTTCCAGATTTCCGTATGAGCGCCTCCCTGCTGACCCCTCCCGTGCGCCCCGAGTTCGAGCGCAGCCTGGAGCCGCTGGGCGGCATTGCGCCCGTGCAGCCGCTGCCGCTGGCCGCGCGCATCTGGCAGCAGGCCTGGGTGCGCAAGCTCGTGATCCTGGCGGTGCTGGCCGTGCTGTGGGAGGTGGTGGCGCGCTGGCAGGACAACGACCTGCTGCTGGCCACCTTCCTGCAGACCGCCAAGGCGCTGGTCGAGGGCCTGGCGTCGGGCGAGCTGATCGGCAAGACGGCGATCTCGCTGTCGGTGCTGCTCAAGGGCTACCTCGCGGGCATCCTCGGGGCCTTCGTGCTCACCACGCTGGCCGTGTCCACCCAGTTCGGGCGCGACCTGCTGTCCACGCTGACCTCCATGTTCAACCCCTTGCCGGCCATCGCGCTGCTGCCGCTGGCGCTGCTGTGGTTCGGCCTGGGGCAGGGCAGCCTGGTGTTCGTGCTCATCCACTCGGTGCTGTGGCCGCTGGCGCTCAACACCTATGCGGGTTTCCAGTCCGTGCCCGAGACGCTGCGCATGGCGGGCCGAAACTACGGCCTGACCGGCATCCGCTATGTGCTGCAGATTTTGGTGCCGGCCGCGCTGCCCTCCATCCTGTCGGGCCTGAAGATCGGCTGGGCCTTTGCCTGGCGCACGCTGATCGCGGCCGAGCTGGTGTTCGGCGCGTCGTCGGGCAAGGGCGGCCTGGGCTGGTACATCTTTCAGAACCGCAACGAGCTCTACACCGACAAGGTGTTCGCGGGCCTGGTGCTGGTGATCCTGATCGGCCTGGCGGTGGAGAGCCTGGGTTTCCACACGCTGGAACGGTTGACGGTGCGGCGCTGGGGCGTGCAGCGCTGAAGGGGTCGGCGCCAGCCCGGCGCTCGTGGCGCGGGATGCCGTGAGGGCACGCCGCATGCCCGCGCCGTGGGGGGCGACCGGGCCTGCAGCCCTACACTGTGGGCATGATCCGCTGGCTTCTCGTCATCTTCCTGGCTCTGATGTTGCTGAGCTGGCTGTCGCCCCTGCTCAGGCGCATGGGGTTTGGCCGCCTGCCCGGCGACCTGCGCTTTCGCTGGCTGGGCCGGGACTGGGACGTGCCCTTGGCGTCGACGCTGCTCCTGAGCTTTGTGGTGAGCCTGCTCACGAAGTTGCTCTGACCCCCTGCGGCACGCGCACCGGGGCAGAATGTGCCGCCGCGCGTGGCGGCTTCAGTCGCCTGCCGCCTGGAGCGCCTGCAGGAACGACCTGCGCCACCAGTGCACGTCATGTTCGCGGATGCGGGCCATGAGCTTTTGGTGGCGAGCCTGGCGCTCGGCCAGCGGCATCTGCAGCGCCTGCTGGATGGTGTCGGCCATGCCCTGGGTGTCGTAGGGGTTCACCAGCAGCGCTTCCTTGAGCTGCTCGGCCGCTCCCGCGAAGCGGGACAGCACCAGCACCCCCGGGTCGTCCGGGTCTTGCGCCACCACGTATTCCTTGGCCACCAGGTTCATGCCGTCGCGCAGCGGCGTGACCAGGCCCACGGCGGCGGCGCGGCACAGGCCCGGCACCCGCTTGCGCGCCACCATGCGGTGGATGTAGCGCACCGGCATCCAGTCCAGCTCGCCATAGTCGCCGTTCACCGCGCCGCACAGCCCCTCCAGCTCCTGGCGCAGGTCGGCATAGGCATGCACGTCGTCGCGCGAGGGCGAGGCGATCATGATCATGGTGGCGCTGTTGCGGTTCTCGGGGTAGCGGTCGAGCAGTTCCCGGTAGGCGCGCACGCGGTGCGGTATGCCCTTGGAGTAGTCCAGCCGGTCGATGCCCAGCAGCAGGCGCCGGCGCGAGTACTCGTCGCGCATGTTCTCGTAGGTTTCCACCGCGTCGGGGGCCTGCGTGAGGCGCGTGAACTCGTCCACGTCGATGCCGATGGGAAAGGCCTTGACGTGCACCGTGGCGCCAAAGGCGCGCAGGCGCTGGGCATCCACCTCCTCGGCACTGCCTTCGTTGCGCACGTAGCGCGTGAAGTGCGACACGTCGGCTTCGCTCTGCAGGCCCACGAGGTCGTAGGCGAACAGCGAGCGCATCAGCCATTCGTGCTGCGGGATGGCCGCCATGATGAGCGGCGGCGGCATGGGGATGTGCAGGAAGAAGCCGATGCGCTGCCTGCAGCCCATGGCACGCAGCTCGGCGGCCAGCGGAATCAGGTGGTAGTCGTGCACCCAGATGATGTCGTCGTCGCGCAGCAGGGGCAGCAGCTTGCGCGCGAACATCTGGTTCACGCGCCGGTACCCCGCGATGTAGCGGGTGTTGAAGTCCGCCAGGTCCAGCCGGTAGTGGAACACCGGCCAGAGCACGCTGTTGCTGTAGCCGTGGTAGTACGTGTCATGGTCTTCGCGGCACAGGTCCACGGTGGCGAGCGTCACGGGGCCCGCCTGGCGGGTCTGGAGCTCGCCTTCGCCGGGCGTGCCCGCCTCCGCGATGTTGCCGCTCCAGCCAAACCACAGGCCGCCCGTGCGGTTGAGGGTGTCGCCCAGTGCCACTGCCAGACCTCCGGCTGCGGGTTTGCGGGGGTCTGCGATGCGGTTGGATACGACGACGAGGCGGCTCATTCCCCGATCATCGGCGGGGTTGGGGGGCGCCGCCTGTCGGACACGGCCTCAAATCACGCTGTCCCAGGGCGCGGACAGGCGCACGGCGGCGTTGATCACGCCCACCATCGAATAGGTCTGCGGGAAGTTGCCCCACATCTCGCGCGTTTCGGGGTGCGTGTCTTCGGACAGCAGGCCCAGCGGGTTGCGCGCGGCCAGCATGGTCTCGAAGATGGCGCGGGCCTCGGCCTTGCGGCCGATGCGCGCCAGCGCGTCGATGCGCCAGAAGGTGCAGATGTTGAAGGCGGTCTCGGGCTTGCCGAAATCGTCGGCCGCCTCGTAGCGGCGCATGTAGGGGCCGTCGCACAGGCTCTTTTCCATGGCCTCCACGGTGCTCACGAAGCGCGGGTCCCTGGGGTCGATGAGGCCGACCTCGGCCATCAGCAACACGCTGGCATCGAGTTCATGGCCGCCAAAACTCTCGGCGAACGCCTGGCGCGCTTCACACCAGGATTTGTCGAGGATCTCGGCGCGCATGCGGTCCGCATGCTGCTGCCAGTGGCTGGCGCGGTCGGCCAGTTGCAGGGTGGCGGCGATCTTGGCCAGCCGGTCGCAGGCCGCCCAGCTCATCAGCGCGGACGAGGTGTGCACCCGGGCGCGCGTGCGCAGCTCCCACATGCCCGCATCGGGCTGGCCATAGACGCGCACCGCGTTCTCGCCCACCTGTTCCAGTCGCGTGAATTCGGCCAGGCCCGCGCGGTGCAGCAGGCGGTGGTCGTGGAAGGCCTGGGCCGCGCCCAGCACGATGTTGCCGTACACGTCATGCTGGAAATGCTCGGCCGCTTGGTTGCCCACGCGCACGGGGCCCATGCCCCGGTAGCCCGCCAGCTGGGGCACGAGGCTTTCGGGCAGGTCGTGCTCCAGGCCAATGCCGTACAGCGGCTGGATGTGGCCGTCGCCGCCTTCCACCACCACGTTGCTGAGCCAGCGCAGGTAGTCCTCCATGGTGCCGACCTCGGAGATGCTGTTGAGCGCGCGCACCACGAAGAACGCGTCGCGCAGCCAGCAGAAGCGGTAGTCCCAGTTGCGCCCGCTGTGGGCGGATTCGGGGATGCTGGTGGTCATGGCGGCCACGATGGCGCCGGTGTCCTCGTACAGCGAGAGCTTGAGCGTGATGGCCGCGCGGATCACCGCGTCCTGCCACTCCAGCGGCACGGCCAAGGCGCGGGTCCAGTTGCGCCAGTACGAGGTGGTTTCCTGCTCGAACAGGCGGGCGGTGTCGGCGATGCCCTCCACCAGCGTCTCGTCGGCTCCCAGCAGGAAGTTGTGTTCGCGCGTGAGCACGAAGGCCTGGCCCGACAGCACGTGCGAGACCGGCGCATCGGTGGACAGGCGCAGCGTCATGCCCTCGCCTACATAGCGGATGTGGTTGCTGCCGCGCGTGATCCGGGGTTCCGTCTGCCCCCAGTCGTAGCGCACCTTGAGCGCCACGCGGATGCGCGGCGCGCCCTGGATGGGGCGCACCCGGCGTACCAGCGTCATGGGCCGGAAGTAGCGCGAGCGGCTGTAGAAGCGCGGGGCGAAGTCGGTGATCTCGATGCCGTGGCCGGCCTTGTCGAACAGCTGCGTGCGCAGGATCGCGGTGTTGGGCTCGTACCACTGGTGGGCCGAGGCCAGGTCTTCCAGTTCGACGGCGAAGTGGCTGCCCTCATCGCCGGGCTGCAGCAGGGCGTTGAAGACCGGGTCGCCGTCGAACCGGGGCAGGCAGCACCACACCATGCGGGCGTGGTCGTCGATCAGCGCGCTGATGGCGCAGTTGCCAATCATGCCCAGGTTCAAGGACCCGGGCTGGGGTTCGGTGGCTGGCGTGTTCATCGTTCGCGCTCCCAGGTGGTGCGTGCAGAAGACAGCCAGCCGCGCAGCGCGGCGGATGTCATGCAGCGGTGTTGTGCCATGGTCGGCCCCTCGCCGACCTTGATGCCCCATCCCCCCAGCGCCTGCACGGCGGCAAAGCCGGCCTCGTCGGTGACGTCGTCGCCCACGAAGACCGGCGTGCGGCCCGCGAACGGCGGCTGGGTCATGAAGTCGACGATGGCCTGGCCCTTGTGGACGCCACGGGGCTTGACTTCAAAGACACATTTGCCGCGCAGCAGTTCCACGCCGTCCACGTGCTGCATCGCGCGCACCAGGGTGTCGTGGCACAACGCTTCCAGCGGGGGGGCCAGGCGGTAGTGCAGGGCCACGCTGGCGCGCTTGGCCTCCACCAGCAGGCCGGGGTGCCGCGCCGCGAGGTTCCGCGCAGCCTGCAGGACGGGCGCCAGGTCCGGCGGCTCGATGGCGGGGTGGGAGGTGTCGCCCAGGCGGTATTGCGCCCCGTGTTCGCTGGCCAGCGGCAGGCGCAGCGGCGCGAGGAATCCATCGATGTCGGACTCGGGCCGCCCGGTCACGATGGCCAGCGCCCCCCCCAGATGGGCATGCAGGGACGCCAGTGTGGGAACCAGGCCGGAGGCTACGCGCACCGCCTCGGGGCGCGGTGCCAACTCGGTCAGCGTGCCGTCGAAATCGAGAAAAAGCGCATGGGCAGTTGTCAGTAGCGGGAGCAGCTGCATGGGGCACGACCTTAGCAGATGGCGCTAAACCGCCTCCCGTGGAAGGGGGCTTTGGCCGTGGTAATCGTGCGTAACTTCCTGCCACTGGCCGTGCGCGGGTTTGCGCCGGGCGAAGAGTTGCCGGCCGCGGCTTGAAATGCCGCGCCTTGGCCGCACTGTGCAGAAGGAACCGATCCGCTTACCCCTCCACCCACCACGTCCACCGCATGACCGACGCCCTGCACATCGTCTGCCCGCACTGCCACACCACCAACCGCGTGCAAGGCGCCGACCTGGCCAGCGCGCCCGACTGCGGCAAATGCCACCAGCCCCTGTTCGCGGGCGCGCCGCTTGCGCTCGACGCCGACACTTTTGATCGCCATGTGGGCCGAAGCCACATCCCGGTGCTGGTCGATTTCTGGGCGCCGTGGTGCGGGCCATGCCGGCAAATGGCCCCGGCGTTCGCGCAGGCCGCCCGCGAGCTGGAGCCGCGCGTGCGCTTGGCCAAGCTCGACACCGAAGAGCACCAGGCCATCGCGGCGCGCTATGCGATCCGCAGCATTCCGACCATGATCCTCTTCCAGCAGGGGCGCGAGGTGGCGCGCATCTCGGGGGCGCTTGGCGCGGCGGACATCGTGCGCTGGGTGCGGACGGCGGCGGGCTAAAAAAAGCCCACGCGTCAGCGAATTCCGAGCGCCCGGTCGAGAGACACCTTGCCCGCGCCGCGCCCCGCCAGGTACAGCAGCAACCCCGCCCACGACAGGTGCGTGGGCCAGGCATCGGGGTAGACAAACACCTGGATGACCAGCGTCATGCCGAGCAAGGCCAGTGCGGACAGGCGCGTGCACAGGCCCAGCACCAGAAGGACAGGGAACACATGTTCGGCCACGGTGGCCATCTGCGCAGCCAGCTCCGGCGCGATCAGGGGCAGCCGGTACTCCTCGCGGAAGAGCGCATGGGCGCTGTCGGAGAGGGTGAACCAGCCCTCGACCTTGGTGCGCGCCGACCGCCAGAAGATGCCCGCCACCGCCACCCGGTTGACCAGGGCCAGCAGGCCGTGCGGGGTGAGGCGGGCGGCGGCATCGGCCAGCCGTGCCAGCAGCACGCGGGGGCCCTTGGCGGGGGCGGTGGGGAGGTGGGTGGTTGTTGCCATGGGGGCTCCTCAGCCTGTGTGTGAAGGGGGCTGGACCAGGGCGCCCGCGTCCAGCAGGGCGCCCATCAGCGCGGCAAGATCGGTGGCGGGGTCGGTGGCCAGTGCGCAGGTGGCGGCAGCCTCCAGGGGCAGGCCCCCGGCACAGGCGTCCAGCAGGGCCATCCCCGCACGCGATAGGGGGCGCCATGCCACTTCGGCCCGGGGCCGGGTGAGCAGGCCGCCATCACCCACCCAGGCCAGGTGCGTGGGGATGTCCAGGCCATCGCGGTGCCTTTGCCACAGGGCGTAGGCGGGGTGTTCGTCGCACCAGGGCCAGCGCGCTGCGGGGTGCGGCCGCAGCCGCATGCAGGGCAGCGCACCGGGCGCTTG
Source organism: Acidovorax sp. GW821-FHT11A03 (assembly GCF_058809075.1). Lineage (NCBI taxonomy): Bacteria > Pseudomonadati > Pseudomonadota > Betaproteobacteria > Burkholderiales > Comamonadaceae > Acidovorax > Acidovorax sp. GW821-FHT11A03. Next base: position 429,497 of record NZ_JBXASG010000002.1, on the reverse strand, counting down.
CCGGGCCCACCAGCCACGGTCCACGGCGGTGGCATCCGCCGCCAGGTGGCATTCGGTCCAGCAGCGGTCCAGGCGCGCCACTGCGGGCAGGTAGGGCAGCCCGGCGGCCGGTTCGAACCCGGCCAGAAAACCGCCAAACCCCGCGCCGTAGTCCATCAGCAGCCCGTCACGGGGCGGCCGCGCGCGGGCATACACCCCCGCTGCCGCGCGGAACCAGTCTTCGCCCACCAGATGGCACACCGTGGGGTAGCTGGCCTGCAGGGCGTCGATGCAGCCCTTGAGCACGGTGTTGCGGTACACGGCAAAGCCAGGCTGGGCCTCCAGGGCCGCTGACCACGCGGTGGCCGGGGCACGGCCGGTTCCGAGCAGGGCGGCCGAGAAACCGTCCTGAAATTCGGTCAGCTGCATGCGGCCTTCCCGGCGTGCGCGGCCATGAGTGCGTGGTGGGCCTGGTCGCGCTCGCCCAGCAGTTCACTGAAACAGGGCAGGTTGCCATCGCGCTCGATGAGGGTGGGGATGGGACCTGTGCGCTCGATCACGCGTTGGTACAGCGCCCACACGGCGGGCGCCACCGGGGCGTCGTGGCTGTCGATGAGCAAGGCGTTGCCATGCACCGGGTCGGCGTGGTGGCCCGCCAGGTGGATCTCGGCCACGGCGTGCAGAGGGAATGCGTCGAGGTAGGCCTGCGCGCGCCAGCCCAGGTTGTTCGCGCTGACATGGACGTTGTTCACGTCCAGCAGCAGGCCGCAGCCGGTGCGGCGCACCAGCTCGGCCAGGAATTCGGTTTCGGCCCAGTCGTGGCCGTCGATGTGCAGGTAGTGCGCGGGGTTCTCGATGGCGATGGGCCGCTGCAGCACGTCCTGCGTGCGGGCGATGTTGCCAGCGATGCGGCGCAGCGCCGCGTGCGTGCGGGGAAACGGCAGCAGGTCGGGCAGGTACTGCCCGCGCCAGCGGGACCACGCCAGGTGTTCGGACACCAGGACGGGTTCCACGCGCCGCGCCAGTGCGGCCAGGCGGGCCAGGTGCGCTGTGTCGGGCGGCTCATCGGCAGCGAGCGACAGGGACACGCCATGCAGCGCCACGGGGTGGCGCGCGCGGATGGCTTCCAGCCAGGCCAGGCGCGGGCCGCCGTCGGCCAGGTAGTTCTCGGGGTGCACCTCCCACCACAGGCCGGGGGCGGTGCACCGCAGCGCCTCGTCGTAGTGCGGGGGCTTGAGGCCCAGGCCGGCGGTGGGAAGCGCCATGGCCTCAGGCCTTGGCGGGTGTCAGCGAACCCATGCCCTTGGGCGTCTTGATCGATGCGCAGGTGCCCGTGGGCACGAACTTCCAGGCGTTGCCCTGGTAGTCCATCTTCGAGGTGCCGGCGCAGGTGGTGCCGGGGCCGGCGGCGCAATCGTTCTTTCCGGCCATCGAGACGCCGTAGCACTTCTCCATGGCGGGCTTGGCGCCGTCCATCGGGGCGGTCTGGGCGATGGCGGCGCCAGAGGCCAGGGCGGCAAGGGCCAGGGCGCCGAGGCTGAGGGTGCGTGTGGTCATGGTGGGATCTCCAAGGGTTGAGGGTTGCATCCGACCGGGGCGCTGCACGAAGGTGGATTCCAGCTGCCCGATCTGCGTTGTAATTCGCGCAGTGCGGCGGGCCGGTTACGGCGCTGCGCAAAAAAATGCGGTGGCAGTGCAAGAAAATTTTTTGCGGTGCCTGTAACCCGTTGGCCCCGGCATACGAATTGCCTGCAGGGAGACGCCATGGAGATTGTGGAAGAGCGCCTGCGCGGTTTGCTGCTGCAGGGGCTGGATGCCGATGCAGCCGCTTACCAGCGCTTTCTGAAGGAGCTGAGCGCGCACCTGCGCGCCTTCCTGCGCCGCCGCCTGGCGCAGCGGCCCGATGAGGTGGAGGACCTGGTGCAGGAAACACTGCTGGCGGTGCACAACCAGCGCCACACCTACCGGCCCGAGATGCCGGTGACGGCCTGGGCGCATGCGATTGCGCGCTACAAGCTCATCGACTGGCTGCGTTCGCACGCCGTGAAGGAAGGGCGCAACGACCCGCTGGACGATGCCAGCGAGCTGTTTGCCAGCAGCGACAGCGAGGCCGCCGAAGCCCGGCGCGACCTGGGGCAGCTGCTGCGCACCTTGCCGGACAAGCAGCGCCTGCCGATCGAGTACGTGAAGCTGGAAGGTCTGTCGGTGGTCGAGACGGCGCGCCTCACGGGGCTGTCGGAGTCGGCCGTCAAGGTCGGCGTGCACCGGGGGCTCAAGGCCCTGGCCGCCAGGATCAGGGATATGACTCACGCAAAACAGGGCTTGCGCAAATCGCCCGCCACGGCCGACGGGTCGTTGGCGCGTCCTGATTTGCGCAAGTCCCAGGAGGAATGGCATGAAAACCGATGAATTGATCCACCTGCTGGCCGCTGATGGCGGACCGGTGCGGGCCACCGCGATAGAGCAACGGTTTGCCGTGGCCGCCGCCGTGGGCATCGCCGGTGCCGGGGTGCTGATGCTGGGCCTGTTCGGCCTGCGCCCGGACCTGTCGGCGACCCTGGCGCAGCCCATGTTCTGGGGCAAGCTGGTGTTTGCCGCTGCACTGGCCGCCGCCGGGCTGGCGCTGCTGCGCCGCATGGCCCGGCCGGGCATGGCGGTGCGGCCTGCGGCGCTGCTGCTGGCGGTGCCGCCGCTGCTGCTGTGGGCCCTGGCCTTGCTGGCCCTGTCGCAGGTGACGGCGGCGGAGCGGGTGCCGCTCATCCTGGGCAGCACCTGGCGCACCTGTCCGTTCAATATTGCCGCGCTGTCGGTGCCTGCGCTGGCCGCGGGCTTCTGGGCCCTGAGGGGTGCCGCACCCACGCGCCTGGCCTGGACGGGCGCGGGTGCCGGCCTGCTCGCGGGCGCGCTGGGCGCGCTGGTGTATGCCCTGCATTGCCCCGAGATGGCCGCGCCGTTCCTGGCGGTCTGGTACCTGGCGGGCATGGCCATCCCGACGGCGCTGGGGGCCGTGCTGGGGCCGCGCCTGCTGCGCTGGTAGCCGCTATCGGCGCAGGCCCGGCGGGTGGCCGCCGCTCAGGCCGCCACCCGCCTGTTGTAGGCGCGAAAGACCGTGTCCAGCGTCCACCCCAGCGATTCATACAGCGCCTGCGCGGCGGTGTTGGTGTGCGCCGTGGTCAGGTCCATGCGCACCTTGCCGTGGGCGCGGGCCGTGGCCTCGGCGGCCACCAGCAGGCTGCGCCCGGCGCCCGCCTTGCGCGCCGTGGGGGCCACGAACAGGTCGTACAGCGTGTAGATGGGCGCCGCCTCCACCGAGCAGAACGTGGGGTACAGCTGGCAAAAGCCCACTGCCGCCCGGGACGCGTCCTGCGCCAGCAGGATCACCGACTCTGCGCGCTCCAGCCGCTCCGCAATGAATGCCCGTGCTCCGGCGAGGTCCGGCGCCTGCTCGTAGAACTGCCGGTAGGCATCAAACAGCGGGGCGATGGTGTCGGTATCGGCCGGGGTGGCCAGGCGGATGTGCACAGTGGTCATGGAGGCGTGGAGAGGGCCGCGGGGCGCGAAAATGCGCCCCCGGGGCTGGCAAGAGGCGCACCCCGGAGGGGGTGCGAGCGGACGCGGATTGTAGGCAGGGTTCTGCCCGCGCTGTGGCGGCGTTTTGCGCAGGGTCAGTCAGCGTCGCTGCGGGTGTGTTGCCACCGCGCCACCGCCGCCACCCGCGCCTGGTGGATCAGCGTGCCCACCTGCGGGCCGCTCAGGCCCTTGGCCGCCGCCTGCGCGGCAATGTCGCGCGTGGCCACCGACTGCACGGCACCCAGCACGGCCAGGAGCCGGGGGCGTTGCGGGTAGGCCGATTCCTCGAACCCCAGGCGCCCGCGCGCATCGCATTCGCAGGCCAGCAGGATGTCGGCAAAGCGCGCAGGCTTGCGAATGGCGTCGCAGCGCTCCAGCAACCGCACCAGGGCGGCGGCCGACAGCTCGTTGCTGCGGTGGATGTGGCCGTGCTCGCGGGCCACCACCTCGGCCGTCTCGCGGCAGTCCACGGGCACGCGCAGACGCTCGGCCACGTCCTTGAGCAGCGCGGCGCTGCGCTCCTCGTGCCCGATGTGGCGCGGCAGCACGTCGGCGGGCGTGGTGCCCTTGCCCAGGTCGTGCGCCAGGCAGGCAAAGCGCACCGTCAACGGGGATTGCAGGCGGGCGGCCATGTCCAGCACCATCATCAGGTGCACGCCCGTGTCCACCTCGGGGTGGTACTCCGCCCGCTGGGGCACGCCCCACAGGCGCGCCACCTCGGGCAGCAGCACCTGCAGAGCGCCGCACTCGCGCAGCACCTCGAACATGCGCGACGGCTTTTCTTCCATCAGCCCGCGCGCCAGCTCCTGCCACACGCGCTCGGCCACCAGGTGGTCCGCCTCGCCATGCTGCACCATCTCGCGCATCAGCTGCATCGTCTCGGGCGCCACCGTGAAGTCGGTGAACCGCGCCGCAAACCGCGCCACGCGCAGGATGCGCACCGGGTCTTCGCGAAAGGCATCCGTCACGTGGCGCAGCACCCGCGCCGCGATGTCTCTGGCTCCCAGATAGGGATCAAATAGGCCTGTGGCGTTTGTCCCATCGGCGCTGCTAGCTATCGCATTGATAGTAAGGTCGCGGCGCGACAGGTCTTCTTCCAGTGTTACGTCGGGCGAGCTTTGCACCACAAAACCCCGGTAGCCCCGCCCGCTCTTGCGTTCGGTGCGGGCCAGCGCGTATTCCTCGCGCGTCTCGGGGTGCAGGAACACGGGGAAGTCGCGCCCCACGGGCAGATAGCCCAGCTTCAGCATCTGCTCGGGCGTGGCGCCCACCACCACCCAGTCGTGGTCATGCACGGGCCGGCCCAGCAGCTTGTCGCGGACGGCGCCGCCCACCATGTAGATTTGCATCGGCGTAGTTTAGGCCGGGCCCCCCGGCCGTATATTCCAGCCCACCATGTCCCTATCGTCCGACCTCACCATCGCCCAGCTCAACCCCGACGGCAGCGTGCCCGTACCCGCGGCGCCCGACGCGGCCGCCAACGCGGCCGCCGAAGCCCTGCAGCGCGAGGCGCAGCTCGAAGCCCTGAAAGCCAAGGTGGACGACCTGCAGGAGATCCTGGCCAAGCCGCTCAATGAAATCCTGGCCGACCGCGACAAGTTCAAGGAAGCGATGGCCGCGTGGGATGCCTTTGGCGCGATGTGGATGCTGTCGCAGCGCGCCATGAAGCGCGTGGCGCTGGACCTGGCCGCGCAGCAGGGCGTGAGCGACGAAGAGGTGGTGGCGCGTGCGCTGGCCTATGCCAACCAGGTGCTCAACGCGCAAGAGGAGGACCTGGGCGGCACCGTCGCCCCGGCGCAGTTGGCGCACATCGCGCGGCACAAGCCGTTTTTGCGCAAGCAGTTTCGGTAGCGTGGCCGGGCTGCCCGCGCCCGTTCAGCTGAACACCGGCCTGAAAAAACTCCGCTCGTAGCTCACGATGCAGCCCGTTTCCTCGGCGTAGCGGAACGCCGCCTGGCAGTCCGCGTCCTGCATCGACTGCTGGCGGTACACCTCGTACGCCGCAAGGCTGTCAAAGGTGAACAATGCCAGTGCGATGTTGTTCGCGCCCTCGCTGGGCATGAAATAGCCGTGGTGTTTACCGCCGAATCTCTCGACCAGCGGGATCCACAGTTTTCCGTAGTGCTCGAACTCTTTCAACTTGCTGGTGTTGAGCACGTAGCGCAGGTAGATGGTGACGGCCATGGCGCTGCTCAGCCTTGCGTGTGGCGCAGGCGATAGGGTTCTTCGAAGTCCAGGAAGTCCTTCTCGGCCAGGGCGTCGTCGATCCAGGCCTTCACGCCGGGCAGGGCGCGCACGCGCTGCACGTAGTCGGCGATGTGGGGTGGCACGGGCAGGGCGTAGGTGTGCAGGCGCATGCACACGGGGGCAAAGTAGGCGTCGGCCACTGTGAACTCGCCAAACAGCATGGGGCCGCCATGTTCCTGCAGCAGCGCGCTCCACATGTCCACCAGGCGTTGCACGTCGGCGCGCACGCCGGCCTGGTCGCGCCAGATCAGGGCGCCGGTGTCGGCCAGGTTCGCCTCGATGTTCATGGGGCAGTGGCTGCGCAGGGCGGTGAAGCCGCTGTGCATCTCGGCGCAGATGCTGCGGGCGCGTGCACGGGCCTTGGCATCGGCGGGCCAGAGCTTTTGGGCGGGGTGGGTTTCGGCCACGTATTCGGCAATCGCCAGGGTGTCCCACACCACCAGGTCGCCGTCGACCAGCACGGGCACCTTGCCCGTGGGGTTCACGGCGCCAATCGCGCGCTTGAATTCTGAATTGGCGTCGAAGCTGTCGAAGCGCACGCGCACTTCCTCGAACACGATGCCCGCCTGCTTGAGCAGCACCCAGGGGCGCATGGACCAGGACGAGTAGTTCTTGTTGCCGATATAGAGCTTGAGCATGGGGCACCTGCCGATGGAAATCAGAGAAAAGAAAGCCAGCCCGCCATGCTAGCGGCAGTGGCGCGCGCCAGCGATGCGAAAACGCGGCCTCAATGATGCACGGCACGCATCACGGGCCGTGCCGGCCCTGTTGGCGGGTCAGACCGGCCAGACCACGCCGTTGTCGTTCAGGATGGCATCGAGCGGCAGGTCGAACGCTTCGGGCTCGAAGTCGTCCAGGTAGCCATGGGTGAAGCCCAGGCCCACGGTGAACGGCTTGGGCTGCAGCGTGGCCAGGGTGCGGTCGTAGAAGCCGCCGCCATAGCCCAGCCGGTAGCCGCCCGGCGCGTAGCCCACGCAGGGCACGAAGAGCAGGGTGGGCACGATGACCTCGGTGTCCTTGGGCTTGGGGATGCCGTAGGCGTCTTCCTCCATGGGGCAGCCGGGGTACCAGGCGTGGAAGGTGAGGGTCTTGTGCAGCTTGTTCACCACCGGCAGGCCGATGCGGCGCAGCTGGGGTTCATCGAGCAGCTCGCCGTCTTCCTTCCAGCGGTGCAGGGCGGGCAGGGGGTCGAATTCGCCCTTGATGGGCCAGTAGGCGCCGATCACGGTGTCGGGCCGGTTGACCAGCCAGATGCGCATCACCTGCTGTAACAGGTCGGCCCGCTGTAGGCGGTCGGGCAGGTTGAGGCGTTCTTCTATCAACGCGCGCCGAAGGGCTGCTTTGTCCATCAGATAATTCCCCCATGCAATTTCTCAGAGCGATTCTGACACCCCTTGTCGCGGCCAGCCTGCTGGCCGCCACCGCGCCCCTTGTCATGGCGCAAAACCGTGGTGACGATACCCTGCTCGAAATGCAGCAGGCCTTCCGCAAGGGAGACCGCAAGAAACTCGAGCAGCTCCTGCCCGCCGCACGCGGCCATGCGCTGGAGCCCTGGGCGGCCTATTGGGAGCTCAAGCTGCGCCTGGGCGAGGCGTCGCCATCGGAGATCCAGTCCTTCCTGCAGCGCTACGCGGGCAGCTACCAGGAAGACCGCCTGCGCAACGACTGGCTGCTGCTGCTGGGCCAGCGGCGCGACTGGGGCCAGTTCGCCGAGCAGCATCCCGGCTACCGCATGTCGGACGACCGCGAGGTGCGCTGCTACGCACTGCTGATCGACCAGATCAAGGGCACGGCCAGCCCCACGGTGGCCGAGGACGTGCGCAGCAACTGGTACGCCCAGCGCGATGGCGACGACGGCTGCACCCACGCGGCGCGGGAGCTGCATGGCTACAAGAAGCTGTCGGCCCTGGACATCTGGCGCAAGGCCCGCCTGGGCGTGGAGGCCAACCGCCCCCGCGTCGTGCGCACGGCGGTCGAGATCGTCTCGCCCGAATCGCTGCCGCAGGTCAAGGAGGTGCTCGACGCGCCCGCCAAGTACCTGCTCTCGCGCGCCACGGCCGCCGGCAAGGCCAGGCAGGAACTGGTGCTGCTCGCGCTCCTGAAGCTGGCCACCACCGACCCGGAAGGCGCTGCCCACCAGCTCGACAGCAAGTGGGGCGTGCACCTCTCGTCCGAGGAGCGCAACTGGGCCTGGGCCGTGATCGGCAAGACCGCCGCGCAGAAGCTGGCCAGCAACGCCCACGGCTACTTCGCCAACGTGACGCGCGACAGCGACCTGAACGACGACCTGCTGGGCTGGAAGGTGCGGGCCGCGCTGCGCGCCGGCCAGTGGAAGACAGTGGGCAAGGCCGTGGACGCCATGGGCCCCGAGGCGCGCCAGGAAAGCACCTGGGTGTACTGGAAGGCGCGCTCGCTCCTGGCGGGCCGCGTGACCGACGCGGAGCGCGCCGAGGCGCGCCAGCTGCTCGAAGGCATTGCCAGCACGCGCGGTTTCTACGAGCAGCTGGCGCTGGAAGAACTGGGCCAGCGCATCACCGTGCCGCCCGCGCCCGCGCCGCTCACGCCGGAAGAAAAGGCGGCAGCCCGCGCCAACCCGGGCCTGAACCGCGCGCTGTACGCCATCCTGCTCGGCCTGCGCAGCGAGGGCGTGCGCGAGTGGAACTACACCACCAACCTGCACCAGAGCGGCGGCATGGCCGACCGCGAGCTGCTGGCCGCCGCCGACTTCGCGTGCCAGCGCGAGGTGTGGGACCGCTGCATCAACACCAGCGAGCGCACCAAGGCCGTCGTGGATACCACGCAGCGCTTTCCCACGCCGTTTCGCAGCGCCGTGGTGGAGCGCGCCACCGGCATCGGGCTGGACCCGGCCTACGTCTACGGCCTGATCCGCCAGGAAAGCCGCTTCATCATGGATGCGCGCTCCCACGTGGGCGCCTCGGGCCTGATGCAGGTGATGCCCGCCACGGCGCGCTGGACGGCCAAGAAGATCGGCCTCGCCAACTTCACGCCCGACCAGATCAACGACCGCGACACCAACATCACCATCGGCACGGCCTACCTCAAGCTCGCGCTGGACGATTTCGCGGGCTCCATGCCCATGGCGGCGGCTGCCTACAACGCCGGCCCGGGGCGCCCGCGCAGCTGGCGCAACGGCCCGGTGCTCGACGCCGCCATCTGGGCCGAAAACGTGCCCTTTGCCGAAACGCGCGACTACGTGAAGAAAGTGCTGGCCAACACCACCAACTACGCCGCCATGCTCACCGGCCAGCCCCAGTCGCTCAAGAGCCGCCTGGGCACCATCGGCCCGCGCGATGCCTCCGCGCCCGAGGTGAACAAGGACCTTCCCTGACACGGGGAGGGGGTGGCCGCCGCATGGGATTGCTATAAAAACATGAGCTGTCGGCGTTTTGGGGAAAAGCGGTGGAGCCCATTGGAATCAAAAACTACGGAGGGAAGCGAGATGAGAGATGCCAAAAAGATGGCGGCCCGTGCCGCCATGGCGGTGGCGGTGATGGCCATGGTCCTGGGCACCGGTGCCCAGGCGCAGCCGGTCTACAAATGGGTGGATGCCGAGGGCAAGACCCACTATGGCTCCCAGCCGCCGCCGTCCAAGCAGGATGCCGAGCCGCTGAAGCTGCAGGGCACCAACGGAACCGGTGGCGCCGGTGCGAGCGGCAAAGGGGGCGGCAAGCCCGGCAGCGTCCAGTACAACGCGGACGGCACCAAGAAGATTCCCAAGGACGTGCAGGAGTTTGCCGAGGGGGCCACGAAGGCCCTGGGCACGGTCGACAGCAAGCAGGTGCCGCTGAACTGCCAGGCCGCCGTGGGCAACATCCACGACCAGGCCGACTCCATGCTGGAAGTGGGGCAGAAGAATGTGCGCGATGGCTACATGGCCCAGGCCGACTTCGACAAGACGGCGCCCAAGATCCGCGAGGCGAAGGGCAAGTACAGCGTGTCGGACTGCCAGGGCGCGTCGGGCAACAAGAAGTCGTTCTACCAGTGCATGTCCAGCAGCTACAACCACGTGATGGGGTGCGACAAGCAGTACAAGCATTGAGCCTGCCGTGAGGCGCCGCGCGCCTTCCCGCAGGGGGGGCGCCGCCGGGCCGCGTGCGGTGGCGCGGCCGCCTGCAGCCGCCCCCGCGCGGCTTACACGTTGTGCAGCACCTCGCCCTGGCGCAGCGCGGCGCCGGAGCGCACCAGGTCATCGGCCAGGCTGCGCAGCCACTCCGTCTGCGTCTGCTCCGCGAAGTGGCGCTCGCGCAGCATCCCGAAATAGGGCGTGGCCTCGGCCCAGGCCGTGAGGTCGGCCATGCTGATCTGCTGCCACTCCAGCAGCTTGTACTTGAGCAGCACCTTCGCGGCGTAGAGCGCGTGTTTGGCCGGGTTGCGCACGAAGCCGTCCAGGCGCCGGCGCGCGCCGTCGATGGCGCGGGGCGCATCGGCAAACACCGGCCCGTGGCCGGGGATCACCACCTGGGGCGAGAGTTTCTCGATCACGTCCAGCGTGGCGCCCACCTCGGCAAAGGCATCGTCGCCTTCCAGCTCGGGAAACACCACGCCAAAGCCGCTTTCCCAGAGCGCATCGGCCGAGATCAGCACGCGGCCCTGGGGCTCGAACAGCACCACCGAATGCGGGTCGTGCCCCGGGGCGGCATGCACCTGCCAGGGCTTGTCGCCCAGCAGCACGCAGGAGCCGGGCGTGAGCAGCGTGTCGGCCCGAAAGGGCGGGCATTCCTGGCCCGTGGGGGTGTAGCTCAGCGCATAGGCGTCCCATTGGCGCACATGGTCCGCCTGGCCGGGCGGGATGGCCGTGAGCAGGCCCGGCCAGGCCTTTTGCAGCGCGGCGTTGCCGCCGCAGTGGTCGCTGTGCAGGTGGGTGTTGAGCACGCGGTCCAGCGGGCGGCCCGCCAGCGCGTCACGCACCAGGGCGACGGTCTGCTCGGCATGGCTGCAGTAGCCCGTGTCCACCAGCGCGGTGTCGTGGTGGCCGATGAAGAGAATGTTGTTGGCAGACAGCCAGCCGCGTTCGAGGACGGTGATTTCGGGGGGCAGGAGGTCGTGGGGCGCGGTGGTGGGCATGGGGGCGGGAATTCGATGGCGTCGGTGGCGGGCATGCGTGCCGCGCCGTGGGCTGCTGCCCAGCGTACCGCAGGTGGGGGCCGCCCGAAGCCCTCCAAAACCCGCAAACAGCTTCTCCGCCTGGTGGCCCCGCAGGCCCAGGCTGTATCAGAACGTCACACCCGCCACCAGGATCACGTTGGCATACGGCGTGCACTCCCCCGTGCGCACCATCACGCGGGCCTGCTGGGTCAGGCGCTTGAAGTCGTCGTGGGGCACGGCCTGCGGCTCCACCGGGAGCTGGCACCAGCCGGGCAGATGGCCTGCGCCGCGCTCCACGGCCTCGGTGGCGATCACGGCCTTTTCCACCTGCATCTCCGACAGCACCACGCGCAGCACGTCGGCCACGGCCGGGATGCCCGGGGTGAGTGCCAGGTCGATGCGGCGGGGGCCGGGCGGGATGGGCAGGCCCACGTCGCCGATCACCAGCATGTCGCCGTGGCCCAGGCTGGCGATGGCGTGGGAGAGTTCGGCGTGCAGCAGGGTGGTGCGTTTCACAGGGCGATCCAGTCGGGAGGCAGGGGGCTGTGCGCCACGGCGGCGCGGGTGGGGATGGAGGGCTGGGCGCCCGGCTGCGTCACGCACAGCGCGGCGGCGCGGATGCCGTCGCGCACGCCGGCATCCAGGGGCTCGCCGCGCGCAAGCGCCACGGCCAGCGCGCCCAGGAAGGTGTCGCCCGCCGCCGTGGTGTCCACGGCCCGCACCACCCTGCCGGGGTGGTGGCGGCTGCCGGCAGCGTCGGCGGCCACGGCGCCTGCCGCGCCCAGCGTCACCACCACCTGGGCCGGGCCCTTGGCGCGCAGGGCTTGCGCGGCCTTGGCTGCTTCCACGGGCGTGGTCACGTTCTGGTCTGCCAGCGCCGTGGCTTCCAATTCGTTCACCACCAGCGTGTGCACCAGCGGCCACAGGGCTTCGGGCAGGGGCTGGATGGGCGAGGGGTTGAGCACCACAGGGCAACCAGCGGCATGCGCCATCTCGGCGGCGGCCAGGACCTGGGGCAGGGGCGTTTCAAACTGCAGCACCAGGCCGCCTGCGCCTTGCAGTGCGGTGCCCAGCGCGGTGGCATCCAGCACAAAGCGGCCGTTGGCGCCGGGCACGACCACGATGCGGTTTTGCCCGCTGGCCTCCACGGTGATGGCGGCCACGCCGGTGGTGGTTTCTGTGTCGGTTTGCACACCGCCGTGGTCGATGCCGTCGGCGTCAAGCCCCGCGCGCAGCGTGTGGCCGTAGCCATCGTCGCCCACGCGGCCAAACAAGGCCACCCGGGCGCCCTGGCGGGCGCAGGCCACGGCCTGGTTGCCGCCCTTGCCGCCGGGCACCAGGTGCAGGGCGTCGGCCAGCACGGTCTCGCCGGGGCCGGGGGCGTGTTGCACCTGCAGCACCAGGTCCATGTTCAGGCTGCCGACCACGGCGATGCGCGGCACGCGCGCGGCGGAGGCGCTCATGCGCGGGTCTCCAGGGCGGGCGGCGCGGTGGAGGCGCGCACGCGCAGCTCGGGCTGCAGCATCACCTTGCGCGCGTCCTGGCGCTTGCCGTCGATGCGTTCGAGCAGCATGTCCACCGCCAGCGCGCCGATGCGCTGCTTGGGCTGGGCCACGGTGGTCAGCGGCGGGCTGGTGAAGGCGGCCAGCTCGATGTCGTCGAAGCCCACGATGGACAGCGCCTCGGGCACGCGCAGGCCCCGTTCATGCGCGGCGCACAGCGCGCCCATGGCCATGAGGTCGTTGCAGACGAAGACGGCGGTGGGCGGCGTGTCCGCGCGCAGCAGGGCGTGCATGGCGTCGTAGCCGCCCTGGCTGGTGAAGTGGCCGTTGCACAGCATGGGGGCCTCGCCGCGGGCATCCGCTGCCGCGGACAGGGCGGCGCGCCAGCCCGCGATGCGCTGCTCGCTCGGCACCAGGCCCTCGGGGCCGCTGATGCACGCGATGCGGCGGTGCCCCAGGTCCAGCAGGTGCTGCGTGGCGAGCTGCCCGCCTTGCATGTGCGCGGTCTCGACGAGGTCGCAGGGCTGCTCGGCGATCTCGATCTCGCGGTCCACCAGCACGGTGGGGATGGACAGGCCCGCCAGCTGTGTGGGCAGCGTGGCGTCGTGCCCGGTGGAGACGACGATGAGTCCGTCGATGCGCCGCTCGGCCAGCACCTGCAGGTAGGTGCCCTGGCGGTGCGCCTCGTCGTTGGTGTTGCACAGGATGAGGTTGTAGCCCGCGCCGAAGCACCGGTCTTCCACGCTGTGCACGATCTCGGCGAAGTAGGGGTTGGAGCTGTTGGGGATCAGCATGCCCAGCGTGCGCGTGTTGTTGCTCTTGAGGCTGCGCGCGATGGCGCTGGGCACGTAGCCCAGCGCGCGGATGGCTTTTTCGACGCGCTCGCGCCCCTCGGGGCTCACGCGGCGCGTGCCGTTGACCACGTGCGACACCGTGGTGACCGACACGTCGGCGTGGCGCGCAACGTCCTTGATAGTGGCCATGGGAAGAAGAAAAAAATTGGGAGGGGAGGAAGTCGGTGGGCAAGGAGGGAGGGGTGTCAGGCGGCGGCGCGGCGCTGGCGCAGCGTGTCCACGATGACGGCCGCCACGATCACGAACCCCGTGATGATGCGCTTGCTGGGCTCGCTCGCGCCCACCTGGGCCAGGCCCGCCTCCAGCACCGCGATGATGAGCACGCCAAACGCGGTGTTCACCACCGAACCGCGCCCGCCCATGAGGCTGGTGCCGCCAATCACCACGGCGGCGATCACCTGCAGCTCCATGCCGGTGCCGGCGTTGGGGTCGGCGGCTTCGAGCCGGGCCGACTGCATCAGCCCCGCCAGCCCCGCGAGCAGGCCGGTCATGGCAAACACGATGACGCGGATGGGGCGCGGGTCCACGCCCGCCAGGCGCATGGCTTCCTCGTTGGTGCCGATGCCCACCACGCAGCGGCCGAACACGGTGCGCGACAGCACCAGCTGCGCCACCACCACCAGCACCACGGCCAGCAGAAACGCGAACGAAATGCCGCCAAAGAAGGGTGCCGACAGCCACGAGATGGCGTCGCCCACGTACTGCGTGCGCGAATCGGTGACCACATAGGCGCTGCCGCGCACGGCTTCGAGCATGCCCAGCGAGACGATGAACGAGGGCAGCCGCCAGGCCACCGAGATGGCGCCCGTGATGGTGCCGCACACCAGGCCGGTGGCCAGCGCCAGGGCTGCGGCGGCGGGCACCGTCCAGCCCCATTGCAGGATGGCGGCGGCCGAGGTGGCGGCGGCCAGCGCCATCACCGAGCCCACCGACAGGTCGATGCCCGCGATGATGAGCACGAAGGTCATGCCCACCGCCATCACGGCCAGGGCCGGGATCTCGTTGGCGATGGTGATGAAGGTCTCGGCGCTCCAGAAGTAGTCGGACAGCGACGAGAACAGCGCCACCATGCCCGCCAGCACGGCCAGCAGGCCCAAGTAGGTGCCCAGCTGGCTGCGCCAGACGGAGGAGGCGGAAGGTGCCGCCGCGGGGGCGGCAGAGTGTGCGGGGGCATTCATGCGGTGACAGGAGAAGGGGTGGAAGGGGTGGTGCCGGTACGGCCGCCGGGCTCGGAAAACGCGGCCGCCAGCAGCGATTGCTCGGACCACTCGCCGCGCTCGAACACGGCCACCAGGCGGCCCGCGCTCATCACGCCGATGCGGTCGGCCATGGCCATGAGTTCGCGCAGGTCGGACGACACCATGAGCAGCGCGCGGCCTTCCGAGGCCATGCGGTCGAGTTCGCCATACAGCTCGGCGCGTGCGCCCACGTCCACGCCGCGCGTGGGTTCGTCGAGCAGCAGCACGCGGCCCTGGCGGTGCAGCCAGCGGGCGAACACCACCTTTTGCTGGTTGCCGCCCGACAGCTGCCCCACGGGTTGCTCGGGGCTGCGGCAGCGGATGCCCAGCGTGCGCACAAAGCCCTGCACCAGCCGGCTTTCGAGCCCGCGCAGCAGCCAGCCGCCGCGCGAGACGGCCGACAGGTCGGACAGCGTGGCGTTGATGCGGATGGGCTGCGCCAGCAGCAGGCCCTGCGATTTGCGGTCTTCGGTGACCAGGCCCACGCCGGCGGCGATGGCCTGCAGGGGGGATGCGAAGCCACGCGCAATGGTGTGTGGTGTGGCGAGGGGCGCCTTGGTCGCCTGGTTTGCTATGTTTTGTGTAGCTGCTTGCGCTTGTCCATCAAGCGCTGGGGGCTGTTTTTGCTCAAATTCCGGGTGCAGCGTGATGCTGCCCCGGTCTGCCCGGTCGGCGCCAAACAGCAACCGGACCAGCTCGGTGCGGCCGGAGCCGACCAGCCCGGCAATGCCGAAAATCTCGCCCGCGCGCAGTTCCAGGCTCACGTCCTGCACGGCGGTGCCCCGGCCCAGGCCCCGGGCGCCCATCACCACCGGGCCGGCGGGGCGGCGGGGGCGGTGGTCCAGGTCGCTCACCACGCGGCCCACCATGCGCTGCACCAAGTCGTCCTCGCTCATCCCGGCCATGGGGCGCGCGTCCACCAGGCGGCCGTCGCGCAGCACGGCCACGCGGTCGGCGATGCGCCGCAGCTCTTCGAGCCGGTGCGACACGTAGATGATGGCCACGCCGCGCGCGGTGAGGTGCGCGATCTGCTCGAACAGGTAGTTGGTCTCGCGCGGCGTGAGCATGGCCGTGGGCTCGTCGAGCACCAGGATGCGCGTGTCGTCCTGCAGGTTGCGCGCGATCTCCACCATCTGCTGCTGGCCGATGCCCAGCCGCGACACCGGCGTGGCGGGGTCGATGCCGCGCAGGCCAATCTTGTCCAGCTGCGCGCGCGCGGCCGCGTGCAGCGCATCGCGCCGCAGCCAGCCCAGGCGGTGCGGCAGGCGGCCCATCAGCAGATTCTCGGCCACGGTGAGCGTGGGCACCAGGCCCAGCTCCTGCATCACCATGCGCACGCCCTGGCGTTCGGCGTCGCGGCGGGAGCCGGGGGTGTAGGTCTGCCCCGCCAGGCGCATGCCGCCCCGCGTGGGCGACTCCAGCCCGCAGATGATCTTGGAGAGCGTGCTCTTGCCCGCGCCGTTCTCGCCCGTCAGCGCCAGCACCTCGCCCGCGTTCAGCGCCAGCGTCACGCCGTCCAGCACCGTGGCCGTGTAGTCCTTGCCCACGGCGTCGATCGTGAGCAGGGGAGTGGCCAGGGGGGGGGCGGCGTTCGTGCGGGGCATGGCGGGCGAAGCGGGTGCGGCTGGGGTCGGGGTGCGTCTTACTTGCTGCCCTTGGTCACGAGCACCACGTCGGTCTTCACCAGGGCGGGCAGCTGCGCCTGGGGTGTCTTGGCGGCCAGGGCCTTCTGCGCCAGCTCGATGCCGAACACGGCCTGCTTGGCGGCGTACTGGTCGGCGGTGGCCAGCACGCGGCCGTCGGCCAGCATGGGCTTGATGGCGCCGATGTTGTCGTAGCCCACCACCTGCACCTTGCCGGTCTTGCCGGCGGCCTTCACGGCGGCCACGGCGCCCAGGGCCATGCTGTCGTTGCCGGCCAGCAGCGCCACCAGGTCGGGGTGCTCGCGCATCATGCCGGCGGCCACGGTGTTGCCCTTTTCAATTTCCCAGTTGCCGGACTGCACGCCCACCACGGTGATGTTGGCGGCCTTCATCGCGTCCTGGTAGCCCAGCGTGCGCTGCTGCGCATTGAAGGTGGTGGACACGCCTTCGATGATGCCCACCTTGTCGCCGGCCTTCAGTGTCTTGGCCAGGTGGTCGCCCACCAGCTTGGCGCCCGCGCGGTTGTCGGGGCCCACGAAGGGCACGGTGATGTTCTTTTCCTTCAGCGCGTCGGCATCGAGCTGGTTGTCGATGTTGACCACCAGGATGCCCTTGTCGATGGCGGACTTGACCACGGGCACCAGCGCCTTGGAGTCGGCCGGGGCCAGCACGATGGCGCTGACCTTCTGCGCCACGGCCTG
Organism: Acidovorax sp. GW821-FHT11A03; assembly: GCF_058809075.1. Lineage (NCBI taxonomy): Bacteria > Pseudomonadati > Pseudomonadota > Betaproteobacteria > Burkholderiales > Comamonadaceae > Acidovorax > Acidovorax sp. GW821-FHT11A03. Next base: position 412,657 of record NZ_JBXASG010000002.1, on the reverse strand, counting down.
CTCGATCATCTTGATCTGCGCGGCGGTGTCGGTCTCGTTCTTGATGCCGTTGGCCACCAGCGTGTATTCGCTGGCGTGCGCCTTCTGGTGCGCCTTGGCGCCGTCTTCCATGGTGCGGAAGAACTCGTTGGCCAGCGACTTCATGACCAGGGCGATCTTGGGCTTGTCCTGCGCGAACGCAGGGCTGGCCAGCAGGCTGCCCACGACGGCAAGGGCGGCGGCGGTCTGAACGGAACGGCGGGTGAACTGCATGGTGTCTCCTGTTGGAATGGGGCTTCAAGCGCCAGCGGCGCCCACAAAAACGCTTCGGGCGACCCGCCGAAGCGATGCCGCGGCGCGAATCATATCGAAAGCAAACGTTTGCGCAAACGTTTGCTAGTTGGTGAAAACCCTGAAATAGCACCCAATGGCCTTCCGGGGAGAAAGCCGGGAACGGCTCTGCCGCCGTGCCGCCCTGCGCGGAGCCCGGCCCTGGCTTCGCGGGGCTTGGAGGGGGTGGATGGGAGGAGGGGCCCCGCAGAGAAGAGCAAGGGCCGGGCCGTGGCGCCAGGGCGTGGAAACCTGCGCGCTGCCTTGCCAGAAACACCGCGCAAGGCCCGCCCCGCCGCGCCGGTGTTGTGCCCCCTTTCCCTGGCGCGAAGCGCGTGAGGAGAAGGGGGAAAGGAAGGAGAAGAGGAAAGGGGGCGGAGCCGCTCAGGCGGCGGTTCTCAACTCCCGCCGCAGGATCTTGCCCACGTTGCTCTTGGGCAGCTCGTCGCGGAACTCGATGTACTTGGGCCGCTTGTAGCCGGTGAGGTTCTCCTGGCAGTAGCGGGCCACGTCTTCCTCGCTGAGCGTGGGGTCGTTCTTGATGATGAACACCTTGATCGCCTCGCCCTGCTTTTCGTCGGGGATGCCGATGGCCGCGCATTCCACCACGCCGGGGCACAGGCTGATGACCTGCTCCAGCTCGTTGGGGAACACGTTGAAGCCGCTCACCAGGATCATGTCCTTCTTGCGGTCGATGATGCGCGTGTAGCCCTCGCTGTCCATGATGCCGATGTCGCCCGTGCGCATGAATCCATCGGGCGTGAAAGCCTTGGCGTTCTCCTCGGGCTGGTTGTAGTAGCCCGTCATCACGTTGGGGCCGCGGATGCAGATCTCGCCCGGGTCGCCTTGGGGCACGCTGTGGCCGGCGTCGTCCTTGATGGCGATGTCGATGCCCGGCAGCGGCAGGCCGATGGTGCCGCTGAAGGTGGTGTTGTTCACCGGGTTGTTGGTGCCGATGGCGCAGGTCTCGCTCATGCCCCAGCCTTCGATCATGGTGCTGCCCGTGATCTTTTGCCACTGCTTGGCCGTGCCTTCGCTGGCGGCCATGCCGCCGGCCTGCGACACGCACAGGTGCGAGAAGTCGAGGGTGCGGAACTGCGGGTTCTGCAGCAGCGCGTTGAACAAGGTGTTCACGGCGGGCAGCATGTGGAAGGGGCGCTTCTTGAGCTCGGCCACGAACTTGGGAATGTCGCGCGGGTTGGGGATCAGCGTGAGGCTGGAGCCCTGGCGGATGGCCAGCAGGCACAGCGTGAGCGCGAAGATGTGGTACAGCGGCAGCGCGGCGATGGAGTTGGCCTTGCTGATGTCGCCCACCTTCGACAGCGCGGGCGTGAACCAGGCCTCGGCCTGCAGCGTGGCGGCCACGATGTTGCGGTGGGTGAGCACCGCGCCCTTGGACAGGCCCGTGGTGCCGCCCGTGTACTGCAGGAAGGCGATGGAGTCGAGCGTGGCCTGGCTCGGGGCCAGGGACTTGTGCTCGCCCAGCGACAGCGCCTTCTTGAAGGTGACGAGCTTGCGGCCGCCGGTCAGGGGCAGCTCGTAGGCCGGCACCATCTTGGCCAGGTGGCGCACCGCGAAGGTGATCCAGGCGCCGAACGCGGCGCCCAGCAGGTCGCCCATCGAGGTCATCACCACGTGCTGGATGGCGGTGCGGTCCACCACCTCGGCCAGCGTGTGCGCGAAGTTCTCCAGGATCACGATGGCCGTGGCGCCCGAGTCCTTGAGCTGGTGCTCCAGCTCGCGCGCCGTGTACAGCGGGTTCACGTTCACGCAGGTGTAGCCCGCGCGCAGCACGGCCGCCATGGTCACGCCGAACTGCGGGATGTTGGGCAGCATGATGGCCACGCGCGCGCCGGGGGCCAGGCCCAGGCTCTGCAGGTAGGCGCCCAGCGCGGCCGAGCGGCGCTCCAGTTCGCCATAGGTCATCCACCGGTCCATGCAGACCGAGAAGGGGCTCTTTGCGTGCTTGCGGAAGGATTCCTCCAGCAGGTGGGCCACGGAGCGGTATTGCTCGGGCTGCACATCGTGCGGTACGCCCGGGGGGTAGCTCTTGAGCCAGATCTTTTCCATGCGCTTGTTTCCTTGTGCTCGCCAGTGAAAGGGTGGGCACAGATTGTGGAAGCGCGGGCGTGCAGTCAGCTACCGGGCTTGTCCTAGGGTGCGCGCCAGTTGGGTCTCGCAGGTGACAGGATCGGCATCGAACAGCTGCGCCATCAGCGCGCCTTCGCGCTCCTGGATGGTGGCCAGGAACTGCTCGACCCCGCCGCGCTGGCGCGCGAGCTGGCCAAAGGTGTCGAAGCCCGCCTCCAGGAACCGCTGCAGCGCGCCCATGCCGGCCGCCTGGGCGGGCGCGCGCATCATGCGCAGCATCATGCGCAGGCCGGGGGTGCGGGTCAGGCGGGCGAGGTCGGTGCCCATGGCCAGCACGCGCTGCAGTTGCTGCTGGCGCGCATGGCGCTGCCCCACGGCGCGCCAGGCGGCGGTGTAGCGGGCGGCGTCCGGCATGCCGCCCCCGCCGGAGGCGTCGAGCCAGGCGCGGCCCATCTCCTGGTCGAGCCCCTCGGTCTGCGCATGCAGCACGGCCAGCGCCACGGCGGTGGCCACCACGGGCTGGGGGAACATGGTCTGCAGCGTGCCCGCGATGCGGCCGAACTGCAGGTCGCGCTCGGTGTAGTCGGTGTCGCTGTACAGCTCCTCGAGGAAGAACCGGGCCGCGGGGCCGAACGAGGGCGAGCCCATGAGGTCGGCATAGGTGCCCCTGAAGCGCCGTGCCTGCAGGGTCTTGACCTGGCCCACAGCCGCGCCCAGTGCGGCATCGCCGGTGCGGTGCAGGCGCAGGGCCGTGACGTCGGCGATGCAGTCGCGGATGGTCTGGGCGGCATCCATGGGGCGGGGTCCTTTCTACGTGCGGGGGGCGCCAGGGCAGGGCCCAGACCGCACAATGCGGCTGGTCAATTACAACATCTGCCCATCACCACCATGATCGCGCGCTGGCAACGAATCCTGCTCCTGTTCATCCTGCTGACCATGGCCGCCTGGCTGGTGTGGCAGTGGCCGCATTCGCCCTTGCGTGCCGTGCTGGGGGCGTTGCTGCCCCTGGGGATATACCTCGCGGTGATGGCGGTGGAGTTTGTGCTGATGCACCTCACCAACCGCCAGGACGCCGCGCCCCGTGCGCGCCTCTCCCAGGTGCTGGCCGCCTGGTGGGCCGAGGTGTGGGTGGCATTGATGGTCTTTGGCTGGCGCCAGCCGTTTCGCCACCAGTCGTTGCCCGACTGGCTGCCTGCGCAGCCGACCGGAAAGCGCGGCGTGGTGCTGGTGCACGGCTTCATGTGCAACCGGGGCCTGTGGTTGCCGTGGTTCGCGCCATTGCAAGCCCGGGGCCATGCCCATGTGGCGGTGAACCTGGAGCCGGTGATGGGCTCGATTGACAAGTACGCCGACATCATCGAAGAGGCCGTGCGCAAGGTGACGGCGGCCACGGGCCAGGCGCCGGTGTTGCTGTGCCACAGCATGGGCGGGCTGGCGGTGCGGGCCTGGCTGCGCGCGCACCAGGCGGACGGGCGGGTGCACCGGGTGCTGACGCTGGGCACGCCGCATGGGGGCACGTGGCTCGGGCGCTTCAGCCGGGCGGTGAATGGGCGGCAGATGAGCCTGGCGGGGGACTGGGTGGTGGCGCTGCAGCGGGCCGAGCCGGCGGGGCGGGCGGCGTTGTTTACTTGCTGGTATTCGAACTGCGACAACATCGTGTTCCCGGCGAGCACCGCGGCGTTGCCAGGGGCGGACAACCGGTTGGTGGAGGGCGTCGCGCATGTGCAGATGGCGTTTGACCCTGGGGTGATGGAGGCTTGTCTGGAGGAGATGGGTCGAGGGTGATTCTGTGAGTTTTTTTGACTGCTTGCGCTTTTCTATAAAGCGTTGATAGCTATCAATTTTGTAGTTTTTGTTAGGTGTGCTGATTTGGCCGTATGCCTTTGCTGAGGGCGGGAGCCGGGTTGTCGCCCCGGCAGGCGAGTAGCTTTCTTTTGCTTCGCCAAAAGAAAGTCACCAAAGAAAAGGCGACCCCCAGTCTGCGACCCCTGCGCTTTGCTCCGGGGCAAACCTGCGTCGTGTCGGTTGCGGGGTGCGCCGTGGAACTCGCTTTGCGCTGCGCGCGCCGCTCAGACAGCCACGGCGAGTCAGAGCACGAAGCATGGGCGCTGCGACGCCCATGCCACCCCGCAACCGCCCCGCCGCAGGCGCAGCCAGCAGGGGGTGGACAGCAGAACATCCAAACAACCGAACAGCCGGACATCCCTTCGGGCCATCGCTGCGCTCGGCCCAGTTTGCGCAGCGCGTGGCGCTTGCGCCCGCGAGAGGGGGCCGAGCGAAGCGATGGCCCGTGTGGATGTCCGTTTTTGGGTTCCCTTCTGCGCGTGCCGAGAAGCGCAGGGCAGGGGGTGCGTGCGTGTGCCGAAGGACACACGCACTTCGTGTACTGACTTGCCGCAGTTGTTTGAACGGAGCGCGTAGCGCGCAGTGAGTTCTGCGGCGCACCCCCTGTCCGAGCATCGCAGGTTGCCCGTAGCGTAGCGAAGGGACGCGCGCAGTAGGGTCGCCCTTTCTTTGGTGACTTTCTTTCGGCGACGCGAAAGAAAGTTACTCGCATGCCGGGCGACTCCCGGCCTCCGCCCTCAACCCAGGCACAGAGACCGATACATCCACAACCTCCGACAGCCTCGGCCAAGTATTGCTGGGTGCAAAAGGGGTGCTATCAAAGACGTAGCTGTCAATGCATGATTCACTAGCGCTAGCAGCCAATATCACCAAAAATCAAGCCGCCACAGCCTCCCGCTCATCCGCCGCAAACTCCGGCAACCCCCGCAGCCGCTCATAGATCGGCGCAAAGTCCGCCGCCGTCATCTCGAACAGCTGCTCGAAACTGTCGATCACGAAATACGTCTGCTGGTACGTATCGATCTTGTAGCGCGTGCGCATGGTGCGCTCCAGCTGCAGCGCAATGCGCTGTGGCTCCGGGCTCTGCACGGAATACGCCAGTTCGCCCGAAGAACTCAGAATCCCCGCGCCGTACGCCCGCAACTGCCCCGCCTCGCGGATCAACCCGAACTCGATCGTGTACCAGTACAGGCGGCTCAGCATCTCGCACGACCCCAGCCCCTGCGCCTTCAGCCCGCCCTGGCCATAGCGCTGCACATAGTCCGCGAACACCGGGTTGAACAGCAGCGGCACGTGGCCGAACAGGTCATGAAAAATGTCTGGCTCGACGATGTACTCGAACTCCTCGGGCTTGCGGATCCAGTCCGTCACCGGGAACTTGCGGTGGGCCAGCAGCGTGAAGAAGGGCACCTCGGGGATCAGGCCGGGCACGCCCACCAGCTCCCAGCCCGTGGCCTTGTAAAGGCGCTCGTTGACTTCCTCAAAACGCGGAATGCGGTCGCTGGCGCCCAGCGAGGGCAGGGCGTCGATGAACGCCTGGCTCGCCAGGCCCGGCAGCAGGGCGCGCTGGCGCTCGTACAGGCGGCGGTAGGTGTCGTGGTCTGCGGCGGTATAGGCCGCGTAGTCCTGCGGGCAGGTGTAGTCCTCGCTGGCGCGCGAGTAGTCGCCCCGGGGTGGGCGGGTGGATTGGCCATAGACGACGGGGGCTTGTCCCATTTTTGTGCTCCTTGGCCGTCCTGGTGCGGCGCGCCGGGTGGCGCGCACCTGCCCGGGCGGCGGTTATTCGATCTTGATTTTTGCGGCCCGGATCAGGAACTCGTACTTGCTGTTTTCCGAGCGCACGAACTGCGCGAACCCGTCGAGCGTCAGCTCTTCGGGCGTGATGCCCATCTTCTTGAACTTCTCCTTGCCAGCGGGCGACTGCATGGCCGCCGAGAACGCGTTGGCGTAGCGGCGCGCGTCGGCGTCCGGCAGCGAGGCGGGCGCGAACAGGCCAAACCAGGTGGACACGTTGAAGCCCTGCACGCTGTCGTTGATGCTGGGCACGCTGGGCAGCGACTCGTTGCGGCTGAGCGTGGTCACGCCCAGCGCAAGCAGCTTGCCCGACTGGATCTGCGGCAGCGCCGAGGCCAGGTTGTCGAACACCATCAGCACCTGCCCCGACTCCAGCGCCGCCAGGGCGGGCTTGGAGCCCTGGAACGGCGTGTGGCCCATGCGGGTGTTGGTGAGCGACTTGAACATCTCGGCCGAGATGTGGCCGATGCTGCCGTTGCCGCCCGAGCCGTACTTGGCCTGGTCCGGGTTCTTCTTGAGGTACTGCACCAGGTCCGGCGTTGTCTTGATGCCCAGCCTGGCGGCCTGCTCCGCGTTCACCACCAGCACATTGGGCGTGCGCGCCACCAGCACGAGGGGCTTGAAATCCTTGAGCGGGTTGTACGGGAAGTTCTTCTTGTACAGCCAGGGGTTGACCGCATGCGTGGCCACCGCGCCCATCAGGATCTGGTTGCTGGTCTTGGGTGCCTTGGCCACCTGGTCGGCCCCGGTGCCCCCGCCTGCGCCAGGCTTGTTCTCCACGGTGATGGAGCCCAGCTGGGCTGCGGCGCCTTCGGCCACGATGCGTGCCGAGGTGTCCAGCGGGCCGCCGGCAGGGTAGGGGACCACGATGGTGAGGGGGGCGGACGGGTTCTGCGCCTGCGCCGCCGTGGCGGCGCAGAGCAGGACGAGAACAACACTGGACAAGGTGCTACGGAGCGACATCGGGATCCTTTTGAGTTCCGGGGAGCGCGCAGTATAGGCATCTGGTCAGGGTTAACCCGGGATGTCTGATGTCTTAGGTGTTGAGCACCCCGCGGCGGATCTGGTCGCGCTCCAGCGATTCGAACAGTGCCTTGAAGTTGCCTTCGCCGAATCCGTCGCGGTAGTCGCCTTCGCGCTGGATGAACTCGAAGAACACCGGGCCCAGCATGGGCGTGGAGAAGATCTGCAGCAAGAGGCGCGGCGTGCCGTCGGCCGTGGTGCCGTCGAGCAGGATGCCGCGCGACTGCAGCTCTGCCACCGGCTGGCCGTGGCCGGGCAGGCGGGTGTCCAGCATCTCGTAGTAGACGTCGTTGGGCGCGGTGGCCAGCGAGACGCCGGCCATGCCCAGCTTGTCCACCACGTCCTGCAGGTTGTCGCAGATCAGCGCGATGTGCTGGATGCCTTCGCCGTTGAACTGCATCAGGAATTCCTCGATCTGGCCGCCGCCCTGCTTGGACTCTTCGTTCAGCGGGATGCGGATCTTGCCGTCCGGCGCGGTCATGGCCTTCGACGTCAGGCCCGTGTACTCGCCCTGGATGTCGAAGTAGCGGATCTCGCGGAAGTTGAACAGCTTCTCGTAGAAATTGGCCCAGAAGCCCATGCGGCCCCGGTACACGTTGTGCGTGAGGTGGTCGATCAGGTTCAGGCCGTGGCCCACGGGGCGGCGGTCCACGCCTTCGATGAATTCGAAGTCGATGTCGTAGATGGACTTGCCGTCCTCAAAGCGGTCGATCAGGTACAGCGGCGCGCCGCCGATGCCCTTGATCGCGGGCAGGCGCAGCTCCATGGGGCCGGTGGGGATCTCGATGGGCTGGGCGCCCAGCTCCAGCGCGCGGTTGTAGGCCTTGTGCGCATCCTTCACGCGGAAGGCGAGGCCACAGGCCGACGGGCCATGCTCGGCGCCGAAGTAGGCCGCCTGGCTGTGGGGCTCGCGGTTGAGGATGAAGTTGATGCCGTTCTGGCGGTACAGCACCACGTCCTTGGAGCGGTGCTTGGCCACCAGGGTGAAGCCCAGCTTCTCGAACACGGCTTCCAGCACGCCGGGTGTGGGCGAGGTGAATTCGACGAACTCGAAGCCCATCAGGCCCATGGGGTTGTCCCAGGCTTCCAGCTGGGTGGCGGTTGTTTGGGGCAAGGCGGCGTTCATGGGGTGTCTCCGGCATTCGTTGAGGAATGCCATGGACTGTAGGCGTGCCCTGCCTCATGTTTCTGGCGAAATCAAGAGGCTTTGGCCTTTGATTTGCAGGAATGTTGCGAATGGTCAAAAAATGGCGCAGGACAGGCGCGCCACCCGGGCGCACCGTCGAATGGCACCGGCGCCCTGCGCTCAGGAGCCCGGCGTGGCCGGCGGGAGCTTTCGCAGCGCCAGGGCGGCATCGAGGCGCTGCTGCTCCTGCGGTGAGAACAGCTGCTGGCGCAATGATTCCAGTGCCCTGCCGTCGCCCGGCTGGGCACGGGCCTGGCTGTACTGGTCCAGGCGCTGCTGCCAGCTTTGCTCCTCCCGGTCCAGCTGGGCCATGGCGTGGGCCGCGGCCTCGCCGTACTGCGCGCTGCGCGCGGCGTGGCGGGTGCGTTCGTCGGTGTTTTGTGCGTTGAACGCGGCGGTCTGGGCCGCCGCGCTCAGGTGTTCGGTGGCCGCTGCGCGCTCCGCGCGGCGCGCCTGGGGCAATTCGTTCTCTGCATCGCGCAAGGCCTGGGTGCGCTGTTCGGCGGTGAGCCGGGGGTTGCGCTCGATCTCCAGGCGCGCCAGCGTGTAGCGGTCCAGGTCCGCCTCGCGGGCGAACAGGGCGTCGTGCTCGGGGCCGTCAAAGAACTGCTGGCGCACCTTGTGGCGCGCCTCCAGCGCTTCGCGCAGCGCGCCGGGGTCGGTCGGGTCCGGGGGCGTGCGCAGCTGGCCCAGCGCCACGCGGTAGTCCACGTAGCGCTCGGCCAGTGCCAGCGCCCGGGTGGCCAGTGCCGCCGGGAAGTGCTTGCCCATCAGGCCCGCCAGGCGCTGCTTGAGCGTGGCGGGGTCCGCCGCGCCGCCGTCCTGCGCCTCCATCAGCAGCGCCTCCAGCGTATCGCGCAGGCCGTGCACCAGCAGGGGGTCTTCGTGGCGATCCGGGCCGGCGGCGCGGCGGGCGGCGAAGAAGCTGCTCTCCATCGGCCGTGCCGAGCCCGACGGGTTCTGGCGCGCGCTGCCGGCCTGCGGGCCGGCGCCGCCGGCGCCTGGATGCGGGTCCTCCGCGCCCTGCAGGCCGTGCGGGGCCGTCCACCAGACCACGGCGGCCGTGGCGGCGGCCAGGGCCACTGCGGCGGCGAAGGCGCGGGACCTTTTTTCCACGGCTTACAGACCCTGCGTCTTGAGCCGGTTAGCGTGCTGGCGGTACAGCGTCACCGGGTCGGTGGAGAACCAGTCGCGCAGGCCCAGCAGCTGGTTCACTTCGTCCAGGTGGTTCTGCCGGTAGTCGCCCAGGTGTTTGCCCAGGCGCGACGAGCAGGCGGAGACCAGGCCGTCGTTGGCCTCGCCAAAGACCAGGCTGAGCACGCTCAGCAGGCCATCGCTGGCATCGAGCACGTTGGTCAGGGGCTGCGTGCCCGTCCAGGAGTAGTAGCGCACGCCGTTGGCCAGCTCCGCACCGCTGCCGCAGCCGCTGGGCAGGGCCTGCGGAAAGCGGCGGTTGAAGTCCGCGAGCCCGGCGGTGGTCAGCGAATCGAGCGCGGCGGTCGGCATCTGGGGCAGGGCCGAACCCCCGGACGTGAGGTTGATCAGGCTGACCAGCGCCCTGGCCGCGCCGCTGGCCACGGCCTCCGACACCGAACCGGCGGGGGCCACGCCCCGCAGGATGTCCGCCACGCGCGATCCCTTGTTGACCCCGCCCACCGAGGTGACCGACGCCACCAGCTGCGGCGCGACGCCCGCCACATAGCGCGTGGTGGGTCCGCCATGGGAGTGACCCACGAGGTTGACCTTGGCCGCTCCGGTGATCGCCAGGATGGTCTTGACCTGCGCCAGCAGCTGCTCGCCCCGGACCTCGGTGCTGTTCGCGGCGGACACCTGCGCCACGTAGACCTTCGCGCCGCCCTGGCGCAAGGCGTCGGGAATGCCATAGAAGTAGTCGATGCCCAGGGCCGAGTCGAAGCCGAAAAGGCCGTGCACCAGCACGATGGGGTAGCGCGTCTGGGTGTAGCCGCTCTGGGCCTGGGCGCTGGCCCCCAGGAGCAAGAGCCCGGCGCTGGCCGCCAGCGCGAGGCGCCGCAGAAAGCGGCTGAGGAATCCGGTCATGTGGTTGTCTCCGTTGGATATGGTTTTTGTGCCTGCAAAAAACGAACGACCGTGCGTTTTTGCGGGATTCATTCTTCTGGTCCGGGCGTGGTGTCACTATCGGGACATACCCCAGCATGCAATCTGGCAAGCGAAAAATGCGCGGATTCCATAAAATCCTGCGCTATGCAAGCCTCAAGCGCACTCGATAAGCTGGACAGGGCCATATTGCGCCGTCTGCAAGAAAATGGCCGGGAGACGTATGACGTCATCGGTGAGCAGGTGGGCCTGTCGCCCAGCGCGGTGCTGCGCCGCGTCAAGCGCCTTGAGGAAAGCGGGGTGATCGACCGCTACGTGGCGCTGGTGCCCCCCGAGGCCGTGGGCCTGGGGCTGACCGCCTACCTCAATGTGCGACTGGAAAAGCACACCGAAAGCCACAAGCGCAACCCCATGGACCTGTTCCGCGCCAGCGTGCAGACGTGGCCCGAAGTGGTGGAATGCGCATCGCTCACGGGCGAGATGGACTACCTGCTGCGCGTGGTGGTGGCGGACATGGCGCACTACAGCCGCTTCATCATGGACACCCTGCTCAAGCACCCCAGCGTGCAGGACTGCAAGACCAGTTTCGTGCTCGACCGGGTCAAGGCCACCACCGCCGTGCCGGTGTGATGCCCTCGCGCCCCGGGACGCTTGCCGCGCGATGGCCGCCGCTATACCCTTGCGGGCGGCCGGCACCCGGCGCTGCGGGGGCCGGGATGGGTCGCGCAGAAGACATCCGTGGGCCCTGGCGCAAGGCAATTGCTATGGATTTGGTAGCTTCTCGCGCCCATGGACAAAGCGCCGAGAGCTATTTTCTGCCTTGATTTGAGGCATCTCACTACTTTGCTGCAATGCAGCAATTTGTACTGGAAATAATGAGGGAAAACCCTTATATTTACAGCCATGTTCGCAACGAAAGACTGGCTCAAGGCATCCTGGCACGCAGGCAGGGACATGCTGCGCCCGGTGACGGGCGGCCCGTCTCCCCATGACACCCACGCAAAGCAGGAGGTGCCCATGATGGTTCCCATCCGCGCCCTGGGCCCGTCCTACCGCGAGCGGATCACCCAGCATCTGCTGAAGCTCGAACCGGCGGACCGTTATCTGCGCTTCGGCTACGCGGCCAATGACGAGCAGATCCGCCGGTATGCCGAGCACCTCGATTTCAACCGCGACGAGATCTTCGGCATCTACAACCGCCGCCTGGAACTCATCGCGATGGCCCACCTGGCGTTCTCGGAGCATCCCGAGCACAAGCACTGCGCCGAGTTTGGCGTTTCCGTGCTCAAGCAGGCGCGGGGCCGTGGTTTCGGCGCACGCCTGTTCGAGCGCGCGGTGATGCATGCGCGCAATGAAGGCGTGAACATGGTCTTCATCCATGCGCTGTCCGAGAACACCGCGATGCTCAAGATTGCCCGCAAGGCGGGCGCCACCGTGCGCCGCGACGGCTCGGAGTCCGAGGCCTACCTCCAGATCCAGCCCGCCAGCCTGGACACGCGCATGGCCGAGATTGTGGAGCAGCAGTTTGCCGAGGTGGACTACCAGATCAAGAAGCAGGCCAAGCAGTTCTGGGATTTCCTGGCGGGCGTGCAGGAAGTGCGCAGCGGCGTGCAGCACGCGCGCCACCAGTCCGCCGAGTGACCGGCGGCGGGCCCGGGCCGCAAGGCGCGGGCGCCATGGCGCGCTGTCACAACAATCCGCTATCCTAGGGGCCTGATTCACTACCCGCACGTCCTCAGTGTCTGACCCGCACCCTGCGCACCCCGGGCGCTTGCCCGAGAGGGAAGACAAGCGCACCTTCCTGCAGAAAGTGGCCGAGTTCATCCATCCGGGGCCGGACTCCACGGAAGAGCTCATCGAAACCCTGGCCGAGGCCGAGGACAACGAGGTCATCGGGGCCGAATCGCGCGTGATGCTCGAGCGCGTCATCCGCATGGCCGACATGACGGCGGGCGACGTGATGGTGGCCGCGCCGCGCATGGACCTCGTCAACATCGACGCGCCGTTCGACGAGCTGCTGCACCTTGTCATCAACACCGCGCATTCGCGGTTTCCGGTGTACCAGGGCGAGCGCGAGAACATCATCGGCATCCTCATGGCCAAGGACCTGCTCAAGCTGCAGCGGGCGCCCGAGCTGAACATCCGCGCGTTGCTGCGCCCCGCCGTCTTCGTGCCCGAAAGCAAGGGCCTGAACGACCTGCTGCGCGAATTCCGCGGCAACCGCAACCACCTAGCGATCGTGATCGACGAGTTCGGCCGCGTGGCCGGGCTCATCACCATCGAGGACGTGCTCGAGCAGATCGTGGGCGAGATCGAGGACGAGTTCGACATTCCCGAGGACGACGGCGACATCTTCGGGCTGGCCGACCGCACCTACCGCGTGAGCGGCGACACCTCGGTCGAACGGGTTTCCGAGGCGTTCGACGTGCTGGTCCAGGGCAGCGACCCCGACGAAACCTTCGACACCATCGGTGGCCTGATCGCCCACGAAATGGGCCATGTGCCCAAGCGCGGCGAGCACCTGCAGCTGGGCGGGCTGCACTTCGTCGTGCTGCACACCAAGGGCGGCGCCGTGCGCTGGTTCAAGGTGTCGCGGGTCGAAGACGCCAGCGCCGGCGGCTGATGGCCCGCGCGCGCACGACGCCGGGGCTGCCGCTGGCCCTGCAGGCGCTGCTGGCCGTGGCTGCCGGCGTCGCGCAGGCCGCCTCGCTGGCCTGGCCGTGGAGCGGCGAGCCCCTGTGGTGGCTGCAGATCGCCTCCATGGCGGTGCTGGCCTGGCTGGTGCGCCCGCAGGCCACCGCGTCCGTGGCCTGGCGGCGCGGTGCCGCCATCGGCGGCCTGTTCGCCACGGCCTGGCTCGCGGGCACGTTCTGGTGGCTTTTCATCTCCATGCACACCTACGGCGGGCTGGCCGCGCCGCTGGCGGTGGCGGCGGTGCTGGGCCTCGCGGCGTTCCTGGGCAGCTACTACGCGGTGATGCTGGGGCTTTTTTGCCGCCTGGCGCTTGCCAACAGGGCGCTGACAGCTATTGTTTTCGGAGCGTTCTGGCTGCTGGCCGAACTGGCGCGCGGCACGCTGTGGACGGGTTTCCCGTGGGGCGCGGGCGGCTACGCCCACGTTGACGGGCCGCTGGCGGTGCTGGCGCGCATCCTGGGCGTGTACGGCATCGGGGCGGTGGCTGCGATGCTGGCGATGCTGGCCGTGCAATGGCGCCCGGGGGACCTGCGCCACTGGCGCCTGTGGGGGCTGGCCGGCGTTCTCGCGGCGGGCCTGGCGGGCGCCACGCTGGAGCGCCATTGCGCGGTGAACCTGTGCCATACGCCGTCGGCCCGCGCGGCGCCGCCGATGACCCTGGAACTGCTGCAGGGGAACATCCCGCAGGACGAGAAGTTCCAGCAGGGCAGCGGCGTGCCGATGGCGCTCAAGTGGTATGCCGACGCGCTGCGCGACGCCAGGGCCGACCTGGTGGTGGCGCCCGAAACCGCCATCCCGCTGCTGCCCCAGCAGCTCATGCCGGGCTACCTGGAAGGCATCCAGCAGCGCTACGCGCAGGGCTCCCAGGCGGCGCTGCTGGGCATTCCGCTGGGCAGCGAAACGCTGGGCTACACCAATTCGGTGCTGGGCATGGGCCCCGGCCACCAGAAGACGCCGTACCGCTACGACAAGCACCACCTGGTGCCGTTCGGCGAATTCATCCCGCCGTTCTTCAGATGGTTCACGGCCATGATGGACATCCCGCTGGGCGATTTCAACCGCGGAACCGTGGGCCAGGCCCCGTTTGCCTGGGCAGGCCAGCGCATTGCCCCCAACATCTGCTACGAAGACCTTTTTGGCGAGGAACTGGGCGCGCGGTTCGCCAACCCGGCGCAGGCGCCGACGGTGTTCGTCAATTTCAGCAACATCGGCTGGTTCGGCGACACCGTGGCCATCGACCAGCACCTGCACATCAGCCGCATGCGTTCGCTGGAATTCGAGCGCCCCATGGTGCGCGCGACCAACACGGGCGCCACCGCCATCATCGACCACCGGGGCGTGGTCACCCACCAGCTGGCGCGGCACACGCGGGGCGTGCTCAAGGGCGAGGTGTGGGGCCGGGGGATGGATGCCGCCAGTGGCTGGCACATCACGCCGTACGCGTGGTGGGTGTCGCGCTGGGGGCTGGTGCCCCTATGGATCTTCGGGGGGCTGGCCCTGGTTTTTGCCCTGGTGGCGAGGCGGTGGCAGACGGTGCGCGGGAATTGATCCAGGTCATGTGCTGCCGGGGTGTCCCGGTGCCTTGCCGGGCCAAAACCGGGATGTGTCTTTCTCTGCCTTGATAATGGAGCCCCACAAGCGGGGGCTTGTGTTTGCATACAACGATGATTTGAAGCGGGCCCACCGCTGTTCTGGAGCACGACTGAAGATGGCTGATTCCTTTTCCTACGAACAACTGATCGCCTCGGGCGAGGGCCGGCTGTTCGGCGCTGACAGCGGGCGCCTGCCGCTGCCGCCCATGCTGATGTTTGACCGCATCACGCACATCGACAGCGATGGTGGCGCGCACGGGCTGGGAAAGATCCGCGCCGAACTTGACGTGCGCCCGGACCTCTGGTTCTTTGCCTGCCACTTCCAGGGCGACCCGGTCATGCCCGGCTGCCTGGGGCTGGACGCCATGTGGCAGCTCATCGGCTTTTACCTGACCTGGCTGCAATTGCCTGGCCGCGGCCGGGCGCTGGGCGCGGGCGAGGTCAAGTTCACCGGCGAAGTGGGCCCGGACGTGAAGCTCGTCACCTACGAAATCGACATCAAGCGCGTCATCAAGCGCAAGCTGGTCATGGCCATTGGCGATGCCCGGCTGCTGGCCGATGGCAAGGAAATCTACGTGGCCAACGACCTGCGTGTGGGCTTGTTCAAACGCGAGGAAGATGGCGCCGCACAAGGAGCCGCAGCATGAAACGCGTGGTGATCACGGGCGCGGGAATTGTCTCGTGCATCGGCAACGACATGGGCACCGTCACGCAGTCGCTGCGGGAGAGCCGCTCGGGCATCCGTGCCATGCCGCAGTTCACCGAGCTGGGCATGCGCAGCCAGGTGGCGGGCGTGCCGCAGATCAACCTCGAAGAGCTGATCGACCGCAAGCAGCTGCGCTTCATGGGCGATGCGGCAGCCTATGCGCACATCTCGCTGGCCAACGCGATCGCCGAATCGGGCCTCACGCCCGAGCAGGTGTCGCACCCGCGCACCGGCCTCATCATGGGCTCGGGCGGCGGCTCGCCCGCCAACCAGATCGAGGCGGCGGACATCCTGCGCAGCAAGGGCATCCGCCGCGTGGGGCCCTACCAGGTCACGCGCTGCATGAGCTCCACCGTGTCCGCCTGCCTGTCGACCAACTTCGGCATCAAGGGCATCAACTACTCCATCACCTCGGCCTGCAGCACCTCGGCCCACTGCATCGGCGCGGCCGCCCAGCAGATCGCCTGGGGCATGCAGGACGTGATGTTCGCCGGCGGCGGCGAGGAGGTCACCTGGGGCATGGGCCTGCTGTTCGACGCCATGGGCGCCATGTCCAGCGCCTACAACGCCACGCCCGAGAAGGCCTCGCGCGCCTATGACGCCAACCGCGACGGCTTCGTGCTGTCGGGCGGCGGCGGCGCCGTGGTGCTGGAGAGCCTGGAGCATGCGCAGGCGCGCGGCGCCACCATCCTGGGCGAGGTCATCGGGTTCGGCGCCACGTCCGACGGCGCCGACATGGTGGCCCCTTCGGGCGACGGCGCGATCGCCTGCATGCGCCAGGCCATCTCCACCGTGAGCGAACCCATCGACTACATCAACACCCACGGCACCTCCACGCCCGTGGGCGACGTGCCCGAGCTGCGCGCCATCCGCGAGGTGTTCGGCGACGCGATTCCGCCGTTCTCGTCCACCAAGTCGCTCACCGGCCACTCGCTGGGCGCCACGGGCGTGCAGGAGGCGATCTACTGCCTGTTGATGCTGCGCCAGGGCTTCATCGCGGGCTCGGCCCACATCGAGACGCTGGAGCCCGCCGCCGAGGGCATGCCCCTGGTGCGCGAGACGCGCGATGCGCCCATCCGCACGGCACTGTCCAACAGCTTCGGCTTCGGCGGAACCAACGCCAGCCTGGTGCTGCGCCGCTGGGATAACTGAGCCGCGAGGTTTTCAGCGCAACCCGCCATCCTGCGAGGGATGGGCGGGTTTTTTCATACCGCCTTTGCCGAAAGGGCTCGGTGCAGCAGCCCCGGCAGCATGGCCAGCATGCGCGTGGCGGGCAGGCCCTGGGGCAGGGCGCGGGCGTGGTAGCTGTACAGCGACATGGGCGGCAGCTCGTGCAGCTCCAGCGCCACCATGGTCCCGGGGTCGAGCTGGGTGGCGGTGAGAAAGTCGATCACCGTCCAGCCCATGCCCCGGCGCATCAGGTCCAGCGCCAGGCGCGAGGTCTGCACCTGCAGGCCCGGCCCCGCGGGCGTGCCCAGGCGCTGTGCGAGGTCGTCGATGGACTGGCGCATGGGGTCGTCCCCCACCAGGCGGATCACCGGCACCTGCGCCAGCCGGGCGCTGGGCGCCACGGCGCGCGGCGCGCGCGTCCACACGGACTGCGCCACCGCCAGGTACATGCGCCCGCTGACCAGCAGATCGCTGCGGATCTGCGGGTGCGGGTGCTTGTAGAAGCCCAGGCAGAAATCCACGCTGCGCGTGAGCAGGGCCTGCGTCATCTGGTCCTGGTGGATGGTGCGCACTTCCACGCCCACCTGCGGGTAGCGCAGCGCATGCTCCTGCAGCACCAGGGGCAGGAACTCGTGCGTGATCGAGGGGATGGCCGCCAGGCGCACGTCGCCCGTGTCGCTGGTGCCCAGGTTGCGCGCCGTGCGGCGCAGGGCGTCGAGCTGGCGGTGGATGCCCGTGGACTCGGTGGCCAGCACCTGCGCCTCGGGCGTGGGCGTGAGGCCGGCCGGCGTGCGCACGAACAGCCGGTAGCCCAGCTGCAGCTCGGTGTGCGCCACGGCCTTGCTCACGGCCGAGGGGGTGATGCACAGCAGCCGCGCCGCGGCGCTCATGTTGCCGGTTTGCAGAACGGCCTGGAACACCTCAAGTTGCCGCAGGTTCATGGCCAGGGTCCAGTGGTAGGGGTATGAGTGAAATTCACAAGAAGAGGCTGATTATTCCCTAACGATGTGTGTGACTCTCTCATACGATCCGGCACCGCCAACGAGCGGCCGGGTTGTCAGCGCATTCCGCTGGCCGCCTCTTCATAACAACTGTCTGGAGATTTCTGTCATGCGCATTTCCCCCCCCGTGCACCGCTGGCTGGCCGGCCTGCTGCTGTCCGCCGCCTCGGCCGTGGCCATGGCCCAGGCCGCCAAGCCCCATGTCGTGGTGCTTGCCACGGGCGGCACCATCGCCGGTGCGGGCGCCTCGGCCGCCAACAGCGCCACCTACGCCGCGGCCAAGGTACCGGTCGACAAACTGCTGGCGGGCCTGCCGGAACTGACCAGCGTCGCCAAGGTCTCGGGTGAGCAGGTGTTCCAGATCGCCTCCGAGAGCTTCACCAACGAGCACCTGCTCACGCTCGGCCAGCGTGTCTCGGCCCTGTCCAAGCAGGCCGACGTGGACGGCATCGTCATCACCCACGGCACCGACACCCTGGAAGAAACCGCGTACTTCCTGAACCTGGTCGTGCGAACGAACAAGCCCATCGTCGTGGTCGGCTCCATGCGCCCCGGCACGGCCCTGTCGGCCGACGGCGCGCTGAACCTGTACGACGCCGTGAGCGTGGCGGCCAGCAAGGACGCCGCCGGCAAGGGCGTGCTCGTCACCATGAACGACGAGATCCAGAGCGGCCGCGACGTGAGCAAGACCATCAACATCAAGACCGAGGCCTTCAAGAGCCAGTGGGGCCCGCTGGGCATGGTGGTGGAGGGCAAGAACTACTGGTTCCGCGCGCCCGTCAAGCGCCACACCGCCAATTCCGAGTTCAACATCGACGAGATCCAGGCCCTGCCCGCCGTGGACATCGTGTACGGCTACGGCAACATGAATACCACGGGCATCGAGGCCTACGGCAAGGCCGGCGTGAAGGCGCTGATCCACGCCGGCACGGGCAACGGCTCGGTGGCCGCGCAGGCGGTGGATTCGCTCAAGGCGCTGCGTGCGGCGGGCGTGCAGATCGTGCGCTCGGCCCGCGTGCCCGACGGTTTCGTGCTGCGCAACGCCGAGCAGCCCGACGACAAGTACGACTGGGTGGTGGCGCATGACCTGCGTCCGCAAAAGGCCCGCATCCTTGCCATGGTGGCGCTCACCAAGACCAACGACAGCAAAGAGCTGCAACGCATCTTCTGGG
This sequence comes from Acidovorax sp. GW821-FHT11A03, assembly GCF_058809075.1. Classification (NCBI taxonomy): domain Bacteria; kingdom Pseudomonadati; phylum Pseudomonadota; class Betaproteobacteria; order Burkholderiales; family Comamonadaceae; genus Acidovorax; species Acidovorax sp. GW821-FHT11A03. The sequence continues at coordinate 393,998 of NZ_JBXASG010000002.1, read as the reverse complement.
AGTATTGAGCTCCCCCCTGAGGCGCTGCGCGCCTTCCCCCCTGAGGGGGACGCACCCGGTGGACTGGCGGAGCCAGATCCACGGGTGCTCTCGCGATAACGGCGCGCCTTGTTGTACGGGCTGGGTGTGGCGAGCGACGGATTTTTTACTGATTTGGTGCACTGCTGTGCACCGATGGTTGCCTGCAAGGGCGGCACCTGCACGCGGTGGCTTATGGGCGGCGCGGATGGGTTGGAAAGGCTGGGGCTCCACGAGGGCTCTGGCCTTTTTTCATGGGGCGGGCGGTTTCGACCTCTGGCTGCTGGCAGCGACTGGCGGTGGCGTCGCGGTGTTTGCAGGGCGGCCTTGCTGCGGCGCCGTAAAATGATCGGTTCGCGTGTGCGATGCCCGTCCGTGCTGCCCGGGGTGGTCGGCAGGCCTTGCGCCCACGCCTTGCATCGTTTTCTTTTCTCCTCCTACTTGCCCGGCCCTGGCTTGCCAGTGCCACAGACGCCATGTTGACATTCCAGCAAATCATCTTGAAGCTGCAGTCCTACTGGGACGCGCAGGGTTGCGCTCTTTTGCAGCCCTACGACATGGAAGTGGGCGCCGGCACCTCGCACACCGCCACCTTCCTGCGCGCCATCGGACCCGAGCCCTGGAAGGCCGCCTATGTGCAGCCCAGCCGCCGCCCCAAGGACGGCCGCTACGGCGAGAACCCCAACCGCCTCCAGCACTACTACCAGTACCAGGTGGTGCTCAAGCCCGCGCCGGCCAACATCCTGGAGCTGTACCTGGGTTCGCTCGAAGCCCTCGGTTTCGACCTCAAGAAGAACGACATCCGCTTTGTCGAAGACGACTGGGAGAACCCCACGCTGGGCGCCTGGGGCCTGGGCTGGGAGGTGTGGCTCAACGGCATGGAGGTGACGCAGTTCACCTACTTCCAGCAGGTCGGCGGCATCGACTGCAAGCCCGCCACCGGCGAGATCACCTATGGCCTGGAGCGCCTGGCCATGTACCTGCAGGGCGTGGACAACGTCTACAACCTCAAGTGGACCGACACGCTGAGCTATGGCGACGTGTACAAGCAAAACGAGGTGGAGCAGTCCACCTACAACTTCGAGCACAGCGACGCGGACTTCTTGTTCACCGCCTTCAACGCGCACGAAAAGCAGGCCAAGTACCTGATGGAGCAGCAACTGGCGCTGCCCGCCTACGAGCAGGTGCTCAAGGCCGCGCACAGCTTCAACCTGCTGGACGCGCGCGGCGCGATCAGCGTGACCGAGCGGGCCGCGTACATCGGCCGCATCCGCAACCTGGCCCGTGCCGTGGCGCAAAGCTACTACGAGAGCCGCGAGCGCCTGGGCTTCCCCATGGCGCCGCGCGAGTGGGTGGAGCAAATGGCCAAGAAGGCAGCCTGAGCGGACGAAAGAGAACAAGAACATGACGACGACCCAAAACCTTCTCGTAGAACTGTTTGTCGAAGAGCTGCCGCCCAAGGCGCTGCAAAAGCTGGGCGATGCCTTTGCCACCGTGCTGGGCGACCAGCTCAAGGCGCAGGGCCTGGCCACGGCAGCGTCCGTGGTCACGCCCTTTGCCTCGCCCCGCCGCCTGGCCGCGCACGTGACCGGCGTGGCCGACAAGGCCGCCGACAAGGCCGTGCAGCAAAAGCTCATGCCTGTGGCCGTGGGGCTCGACGCCAGCGGCAACGCGAGCCCGGCACTGCTCAAAAAGCTGCAGGCCCTCGGCGCGGATGTGTCCGACCCGGCAGCCGCCGTGGCGGCGCTCAAGCGCGCGCAGGACGGCAAGGCCGAGGCGCTGTTCTACGACAGCGTGGTGCCTGGCGCTACGCTGCAGGACGGCCTACAGAAAGCGCTGCAGGAGGCGATTGCCAAGCTGCCCATCCCCAAGGTCATGAGCTACCAGCTCGAGACCGACTGCGAACTGCCCGGCTGGACCAGCGTGAACTTCGTGCGCCCCGCGCACGGCCTGGTCGCGCTGCACGGCAGCACCGTGGTGCCGGTGAAGGCGCTGGGCCTGTCGGCGGGCAACAGCACGCAGGGCCACCGTTTTGAAGCCGCCGTGTCGCCCGTGGTGCTGGCAGACGCCGACAGCTACGCCGCCACGCTCAAGAAGGACGGCGCCGTGATCGCCTCCTTTGCCGAGCGCAAGGCCGAGATCGCCCGCCAACTGGCCGCGGCCGCCGCCCAGGTGGGCAACGGCGCGCGCCCCATCGAAGACGAGGCATTGCTCGACGAAGTGACCGCGCTGGTCGAACGCCCCAACGTGGTCACCTGCTCGTTCGAGACCGAGTTCCTCGATGTGCCGCAGGAGTGCCTCATCCTCACGATGAAGGCCAACCAGAAGTACTTTCCGCTGCTGGACGCCGCGGGCAAGCTCACCCACAAGTTCCTGGTGGTCAGCAACATCAGCCCCGAAGACACGAGCTTCGTGACCGGCGGCAACGAGCGCGTGGTGCGCCCGCGCCTGGCCGACGCGAAGTTCTTCTTCGACCAGGACCGCAAGAAGACCCTGGCCTCGCGCGTCGAGGGCCTCTCCAAGGTGGTCTATCACAACAAGCTGGGCACACAGGGCGAGCGCGTGGAGCGCGTTAGGTCAATAGCCAAAGCCATTGCCACGCAATTGGGCGATGCTGCGCTGGTCGCTGATGCCGACAAAGCCGCGCAATTGGCCAAGACCGACCTCGTGACCGACATGGTGGGCGAGTTCCCCGAGCTGCAGGGCATCATGGGCGGCTACTACGCCCTGAACGACGGCCTGGGCGAGACCGTGGCCCACGCCATCGAAGACCACTACAAGCCCCGCTTTGCGGGCGACACGCTGCCGCGCAACACCGCCGGCGTGGTGGTGGCGCTGGCCGACAAGCTGGAAACCCTGGTCGGCATGTTCGGCATCGGCAACCTGCCCACCGGCGACCGCGATCCGTTCGCGCTGCGCCGCCATGCGCTGGGCGTGATCCGCATGCTGGTCGAAAAAGACCTGCCACTGCAGCTCAACGACCTGCTGGCCGGTGCCGTGCCCGCCTTTGGCGACAAGATCACCGACGCATCGGCGCCCCTGGCCGACTTCATCTACGACCGCCTCGCCGGCAGCCTGCGCGAGCAGGGCTACCGCGCACAGGAGGTCGACGCCGTCATGGCCCTGCGCCCGCAGCGCCTGGCCCTGGTCGAAAAGCAGCTCGCGGCCGTGCGCGCCTTTGCCGCACTGCCCGAAAGCCCGGCCCTGGCCGCGGCGAACAAACGCGTGGGCAACATCCTGAAGAAGGCCGAGATCGAGGGCCCGGTGGATGCCCACGTCAACCCCGACCTGCTGCAGGAAAAGGCCGAGCAGGACCTTTACGCCGCGCTGCAGCGCTTCGTGCCCGAGGCCAACGCCCAGTTCGACGCGGGCGACTACACCGCCAGCCTGCAGACCCTGGCCGTGCTGCGCGCGCCGGTGGATGCGTTCTTCGACGACGTGATGGTCAACGCCGAGCAGCTGGATGTGCGGATGAACCGCCTGGGTCTGCTCAAGATGCTGCACAACGCGATGAACCGCGTGGCCGACCTCTCGCGCCTGGCCGTTTGACCGGATGGCCCAAGCTGATAGGCTGGCGATTCTCACAAGGTAACCAAGCCCCATGAAACTCGCCATCCTCGACCGCGACGGCACCCTCAACCCGCTGGGGGAGGACTACATCACCTCCGCCGACGAGTGGACCGCCGTGCCGGGCGCGCTCGAAGCCATCGCGCGCCTGAACCATGCCGGCTGGCATGTGGTGGTGGCGACCAATCAGCCGGGGCTGGGCCGGGGGCTGTTCGACGTGGTGGCCCTCAATGCCATCCATACCAAGATGCACCGGCAGGTGGCCGCCGTGGGGGGGCGCATCGACGCGGTGTTCTACTGCCCACACGCGGCCGACGAGGAGTGCGCCTGCCGCAAGCCCGCCCCGGGCCTGCTGGAGCAGATCAGCGACCGCTATGGCGTGGAGCGGCAGGACGTGCGGGTGGTGGGCAGCTGTGCCGCCCATCTGCAGGCCGGCGCCGCGCTGGGCGCGCAGCTGCACCTGGTGTGCACGGGGCAGTCGGCCCAGGTGCACCCCGGCGGGCCGCTGCCGGCGGGCATTCCGGCGGGCACGCTGGTGCACGCCAGCCTGGGGGATTTCGTGGACCAGCTGCTGCCCGCGGTGCAGGTGCCGGCGGCAGCGCTGGCGGCCATTCCCCTGCCCCTGCACGGCAGTGCCCCATCGTCTTGATGCTATTAATTTAATAGCTGCTAGCGCTTGATGATAAAGCGCTGGCAGCCGAAAACTCCTAAAAATGGCTTTTATCCGTTCCGTCATTCACCTTCTCTGGATGGGCATCACCGTCGTGCCCTATGCGCTGGCCATCATGCTGGGCACCCTGCTGGGCGTGCGGGGAGGGCCGCTGTACCGCATCGCACGGGCATGGCTGTCGCTGTGCATCAGCGGTGCCCGGGTGATCCTGGGCGTCCGCGCCCATGTGACCGGCATGGAAAACCTCCCGCAGGGCGAGAACGCCGGGGCCGTGCTGCTGGTCAAGCACCAGTCCACGTACGAAACCTTCCTCATGCCCACGATCATGCCGCGCCCGCTGGCCTACGTGTTCAAGAAGGAGCTGCTCTACGTTCCCTTCTTTGGCTGGGCGATTGGCCGCCTGGACATGATCCACATCGACCGCAACCAGCGCACGCAGGCGTTCAACAAGGTGGTGCAGCAGGGCAAGGACCTGCTGGCCAAGGGCATCTGGATCATCATGTTCCCCGAGGGCACGCGCATCGAGCGCGGGCGCAAGGGCAACTACAAGACCGGGGGCACGCGCCTGGCCATCGACACCGGCGCGCCCGTGGTGCCCATCGCCGTGACCTCGGCCAAGGTCTGGCCGCGCAAGGCCTTCATCAAGCGGCCCGGCGTGGTGGACGTGTCCATCGGCAAACCCATTTCCAGCGTGGGCCGCCAGCCCGACGAGCTGATGCGCGAGGTCGAGGCCTGGATCGAGGCCGAGATGCGCCGCCTGGACCCCGAGGCCTATGAGAACACCCCCTGAGCTGCTTCTCCTGAAGTGCCGCGCTGCGCGAGGGCGCCACCAGCGCATGCCGGCAAGGCGCCGCCAGCGTGGCGGGGCGGCCCTGGCGCGGCGGCCGCTGGCCTGGGCGGCGCCGGTGCCGGATGCTCTGGATGGCTGCTCGCCGCTGGGGAGCTATTGATTCCATGCACCGGCTTGTGCAATTGGCGCTCGACCTTTTCGACCCGCCGGCCGCACCGGTTGCGGCATCGGCGGCGCAGGCTTCAGGTTTCAAGCCTGGAGCGCCGCTGGCGCAGAATGATCAAGCGCCGGTAGCTCCTAGAACGATAGCAAGCAGGCCTGCGGCACCGGCGGTGCCCTTGCCGTCCCTGCTGTCCCCGGCCGAGTTCCGCCACCCGCAGGCCAGCCGCGAAGTGCTGCTGGGCGACGCCGTGGTCGCCTATGCGCTGCAGCGCGCACGGCGACGCACCATCGGCTTCACCGTGGGCGCGGATGGCCTGTCGGTGCGCGCGCCCAGCTGGGTGACCCTTTCGGCGGTGGACGCCGCGCTGCGCGACAAGTCGGACTGGATCCTGCGCAAGCTGTCGGAGGCCCGCGAGCGCCAGCAGCGCATGGAAGGCGGCCGCATCGTCTGGGCCCATGGCGCGGTGCTGCCGTACCTGGGCGAGCCCCTCACGGTGGTGCTGGACCCAAGCCATGGCTTTGCCGGCAGGGGCGGGGCGCTGGTGCCGTCCGCGCCGCCCTCGGCCGGGGAAGAGGGCATCGCCGTCGCCCGCAGTCTGCACATCGGCCTGCCTCACAGTGCCAGCGCCGCCCAGATCCGCGACGCCGTGCAGGCCTGGCTCATGCGCGATGCACGCCGTCACTTCACCGCGCGGCTGGACCACTTCGCCCCGCTGCTGGGGGTGCGCTGGGCCAGCCTGCGCCTGTCCAGCGCGCAGACCCGCTGGGGCAGCGCCAAGGCCGACGGCTCCATCCGCCTGAACTGGCGCCTGCTGCACTACCGCCCGGCCATCATCGACTATGTGGTTGCGCACGAGCTGGCCCACCTGCGCGTGATGGACCACAGCCCGCGCTTCTGGGACACCGTGGCCACCGTGGTGCCCGACTACGCGGTGCTGCGCAGCCGCCTGCGCGATGAACCCGCTCCGTTGTGGGAGTGACGCATTCGCCCCTGTGGCGGGCCGTGGGCCCGTCCCGTGGACCGGTTAACCGAGATGAAAGGAGCTAGCTGATGACCATCCCAACGATCACTCCCGCCGAAGGCTACGCGGGCGATGTCACGCCGCAGCAGGCCTGGCAGTGGATGCAGGCCGGCCAGGCCGTGCTGGTGGACGTGCGCAGCGACGCCGAACGCGAATGGGTGGGACAGGTGCCCGGGGGCGCCGCCGTGGCCTGGAAGCAGTGGCCAGGCATGGCCCTGAACGCTGGATTCGACACCCAGCTGCGCGCGGCCGCACCCGCCGGCGCCACGCTGGTGATGCTGTGCCGCAGCGGCGTGCGCTCCATCGCCGCGGCGCGGCGCGCCACCGAACTGGGCTTCACGGCCTACAACATCCTGGAAGGTTTCGAGGGAGATGCCGACGCCCAGGGCCAGCGCGGCAGGAAGGGCGGCTGGCGCTTTCACGGGCTGCCCTGGCGGCAGAACTGAGAGACGACCCGCCGGTGCGCGCGATGGGCGCGCCCAAAAAAAAGCGGGCCTGGTGGCCCGCTTGCCCGTCAGGACGTCTTGCCCTGCTCAAAGCGGCGGAATGCGCAGCTTCTGGCCGGGGTAGATCTTGTCGGGATGGGTCAGCATGGGCTTGTTGGCCTCGAAGATCGCGGGGTACTTGTTGGCGTCGCCATAGAACTTCTTGGCGATGGCGCTGAGCGTGTCGCCGCGCACCACGTCGTGGTACTGGGCCTCGGGCTCGGGATTGGTCACCTCCATCAGGTTCTCGACGCTGGTCACGCTGGCCACGTTGCCGCAGCACAGGGTGACTTTTTCCTTGGCGCCTTGCGTGGGGGCGGTGCCCTTCACGGTGACCTTGCCCTGCGTGCCGTCGAACGCCACCTGCACGTTGCTGGCGCCCAGGTTCTGGGCCGCGATGTAGGTCTCGATGGCCTTGGCCGCCTTGGCATTGAGTTCATCCTGCGTGGGCGCAGCGGCCGTGGCTGCCTGGGCCTCCTTGCCGCCGAACAGCTTTTCGCCGGCTTCCTTGATGAAACTGAAAAGACCCATGTCGTACCTCCTAAAGTTGCAGAAACAGGAACGACCACTGTAGCGTGCAAAGCGTGGCGCTGGTGTGTCGCACAGGCGCGCGAAACGATTTTTGACATTCTTTCCGCGCCATCCCGCCGCCGGCGCCTGTCGCCGCGGGTACGCGGGGGCGCCGCAAAACTCGGGATAATCCCCCGCATGACATTTCTGGCCATCGACGTCGGCAACACCCGTCTCAAATGGGCGTTGTACGACGCTCCCCGCCCCGGGGCTGCGCTGCTGGCGCATGGCGCCGAGTTTCTGGACCACATCGACCGCCTGGCCGAGGGCAGCTGGGCGCCCTTGCCGCACCCCCAGCGCATGCTGGGGTGCGTGGTGGCGGGCGACGCCGTCAAGCGCCGGGTCGAGGAGCAGATGGAGATCTGGAACGTCGAGCCCTCGTGGGTGGTGTCGTCGGCGCAGGAGGCAGGCCTTGCCAACGGCTACGACCATCCCTCGCGCCTGGGCTCCGACCGGTGGGTCGCCATGGTCGGTGCGCGCCACCATGTGCTGCGCCAGGGCCCGGCGCGGCCGCTGGTGGTCGTCATGGTGGGCACGGCGGTCACGGTGGAGTGCATCGACACCGAGGGCCGGTTCATGGGCGGGCTCATCCTGCCGGGCCACGGCATCATGCTGCGCGCGCTGGAGTCCGGGACCGCCGGGCTGCACGTGCCCACGGGCGAGGTGCGCATGTTTCCCACCAACACCAGCGATGCCCTCACCAGCGGCGGCACCTATGCGATCGCGGGGGCCGTGGAGCGTATGGTGCAGCACGTCATCCAGCACTGCGGCGAGGAGCCGGCGTGCCTGATGACCGGCGGCGCGGGCTGGAAGATGGCGCCCAGCATGACGCGCCCTTTCGAACTGGTGGACAACCTGATCTTCGACGGCCTGCTGGAGATTGCCTTGCGCCGCTTTGCCGGCTGACCTGGAGCGCGCGGGCTTCGCGGCCCGGCCGCATTCCGCGGCGCCACGGGCGGTCCTGGATTTTCAGGACGGGCGCGGCCAGGCCAGGGGGTGTTCCGAATTCAATCTTCCAGTTCGGCGCGCGCCATCTCCACGTCCAGGCGCTCCATCGCATCGGCGGGTTCGCTGGCGGCAGCCTTTTCGTAGAACCCGGTGGCTTCCGTCATCTTCTTGTCGCCTTCGAGCATGACCAGGGCGTTGGCGTATTCGATCATGCAGATGGCCGAGCCGGGGTTGAGCCTGAGGGCCTCCTGGAACAGCTTGAGTCCGGTGTCCTTCTTCGCGCCGTAGGTCATGCCGCCAATCAGCGAGCCCACCTTGTCGATCACCTCGGCATGGAATGCGCCCAGCGCGATGCGTGCATCGGCGTGCTTGGGCGACAGCGCGATGGCCTTTTCCAGCGATTCCTTCACCTTGCCGCCCAGGCCCTGCGCCAGCGCCTTGGCCACGCTGATGCCCTGGCTGTAGCGGCCCAGGGCGTAGGCGTGCCAGTACCAGGCATTGGCGTTGCCGGGCTCCGCCGCGGCCTGCGCCTCGGCGCGCTCCGCCACCTGGGTGAAGAGGTCGAGCCGGGTCTTTTCCCTTTGCTCCAGGTAGTTGGCGTAGATGGAGGCTGCCTTGTTGGCCACCGTGATGCCAGGGCCGCCAGCCGCCAGGCCGGCCGCCGCTGCCTTCTCGAAGTCGCCGTTGTGGAACATCGCCCAGGCTTCGAGCACCGCGGTGTCCTTGGGGCAGGGCTCGGCATCGCCGCTGTGCAGCCGGGCCCAGTGCTTCTTGACGCTCGCGGCGTCGAACGCATAGTCGCCTGCGTGGGGGAAGGGGGTCCATTTGGCCATGGTGTGTGTCTCCTGAAGTTCTTGTGGGAGGGGGGGTGCCCTGTCGTGCTGCCGTGAGGCGGGTGCTTGCTGTCTGCGCCTATCCCGGCGCAGCGGCGTAAGCGCCCACCAGCTCCAGCAGATGGGCCCGCTGGCTGCTTTCGAGGTAGGGCATGAGCAGGTTCAGCACATGGTGGGCGCCGCGCAGGAGCGCGGCCTGGGCGCTTTCAGGCTCCAGCGCGCGGCGCGGGTCGCGCACGTACTCGAAGCTCAGCCAATAGGTCAGCACCACCACCATGCTGGTGGCAGTGGCTTCCAGCTCGCGCGAGTCGATGTGCAGGCTGTCCGCGCGGCCCATGCCATCGAGCATGGCGCGCACGGCCCGGGTCTTGTTCTTGAGGATGGCCTGGAAGTGGGTTTCCAGGCGCCGGTTCTTGGACAGCAGGTCGTTCAGGTCGCGGTACAGGAAGCGGTACTGCCAGATCAGCTCGAACAGCGTGTGCATGAAGAACCAGGCATCCTCCACATTGCGCACGCCGTCACTGGCCGTGAGGAGTTCGGTGAGCGAGCGTTCGTAGCGGTCGAACAGCGCGTTGATCAGCTCATCCTTGGCGGGATAGTGGTAGTAGAGGTTGCCCGGGCTGATGCGCAGCTCGGCGGAAATCAGGGTGGTGGAGACGTTGGGTTCGCCGAACCGGTTGAACAGGTCCAGCGTCACTTCCAGAATGCGTTCTGCGGTGCGGCGTGGCGCTTTCTTCACCATGTGTGCGGGCCCCTTCGCGTCGTTTTGCGTCGTTGTTTCGATGTCTCTGGTGGTTACTCTAACCGACACAGAAATGCTGCACTGCGGCATCGCGCCTGCATATCAGCGCCGCTGTAGCCCTGCCGTGGGCGGCCTGGCGCGAAGGCGTGGGCTCCGGCCAAAAAAAGCGGCCAACACGCTCTCGCGCGTTGGCCGCCTTTTTTTCAGGGGCGGCACGGTGGTGTTGCCTGCCGCCTGCCTGATGTGCAATCAGCTGCCCGATGGGGTGTTGGCGCCGGTGTCGGCTGCCGCGCGTGCGGCAGGCTTCTTGGCGGCGGCCTTCTTGGCCGGAGCGGCCTTGGCGGCGGGCTTTGCAGCCGCCTTGGCAGGGGCCGCCTTTTTCGCGGGGGCCTTCTTGGCCGGGGCCTTGGCGGCGGGCTTTGCGGCAGCTGCGGCCTTGGCGGGGGCTGCCTTGCCGCCCTTGGCCAGTGCATCCACGCGGGCGCTCAGTGCCTGCAGGTCGCGGGCCGATGGCACGCCCAGCTTGGACAGGGCCTTGGCGACGCGGTCTTCAAAGATGTTCTCGAGCTTGTCCCACTGGCCCTGGGCCTTGGAGCCGATGTCGCTGGCCATGGTGGTCACGCGGCTGGTGGCCTCGGTGATCTTTTCCTCGGCCACGGCCTGGGTCTTGCGCTGGATGGTCAGGCCTTCCTTGACCAGGGCTTCGAACACCCGGCCGCCTTCTTCCTGCGCCTTGGAGAAGGCGCCCAGGCCCGCCAGCCAGATCTGCTGGGCGGAGTCCTTGACGGTGCTGGACAGTTGGGCGTTGCTCTTTTTCTTGTCGGCGCTGAGTTTCTGCAGTTTCTTGACCATGGGGCCTCCGTTGTGCGGTTGGGTGGGTTTGCCAGGGCGGATTGCCTCTGACGCATGGCCGCACTGTACGCCGCGCGGCGCGCAAGGTGTAGGCGCGCGCTCCTAAAAATGTAGAGCGTGCCGTCTAGCCCGCGCCGGGCTGCGGGCCCTAGGATCGGCGCGGGTTTCTGCTGAATCGGTGCGCGCAGGCCTTGGGCAAGAATGAAGCTATCTCACAGGAGTTTTCCATGCAGTATTTCGTGACGGGGGCAACGGGTTTCATTGGCAAGCGGCTGGTCAAGAAGCTGCTGGAGCGCAAGGGCGCGGTGGTGCATTTCCTGCTTCGCAAGGAAAGCGCGGACAAGGTGGCCGACCTGCGCAGCTTCTGGGGCGTGGGTGCCACGCGCGCCATTCCCGTGTTTGGCGACCTCACCGCGAAGAAGCTGGGTGTGGCTGCGGAAGACGTCAAGAAGCTCAAGGGGCAGATCGACCACTTCTACCACCTGGCCGCCGTGTATGACCTCTCCGCAGACGAGGAAACCCAGGTCGCCGTGAACATCGAGGGCACGCGCAACACGGTCGATCTGGCCAAGGCCATCGACGCCGGGCACTTTCACCACGTCTCGTCCATCGCTGCCGCGGGCCTGTATGAAGGCGTGTTCCGCGAGGACATGTTCGAGGAGGCCGAGGGCCTGGACCACCCGTACTTCCAGACCAAGCACGAGAGCGAGAAGATCGTGCGCCAGGACTGCAAGGTGCCCTGGACGGTGTACCGCCCCGCCATGGTGGTGGGCGACAGCACGACCGGCGAGATGGACAAGATCGACGGCCCGTATTACTTCTTCAAGCTCATCCAGCGCCTGCGCCAGCTGCTGCCGCCCTGGATGCCCACCGTGGGCCTGGAGGGCGGGCGCGTGAATATCGTGCCGGTGGACTTCGTGGTGAACGCGCTCAACGTCATCAGCCACCAGAAGGACATCGGCAAGAAGTGCTTCCATCTGGTGGACCCGGTCGGCTACCGCGTGGGCGATGTGCTCGACATCTTCAGCCGCGCCGCGCATGCGCCGCGCATGAACCTGTTCGTCAACGCCGCGCTGCTCGGCTTCATCCCCAAGAGCATCAAGAAAAGCCTGATGGCCCTGGCGCCCGTGCGCCGCGTGCGCAATGCCGTCATGAAGGACCTGGGCCTGCCCGAGGACATGCTCACCTTCGTGAACTACCCCACGCGCTTCGACTGCCGCGAAACGCTGGCGGCGCTCAAGGGCTCGGGCGTGACCTGCCCCAACCTCAAGGACTACGCCTGGCGCCTGTGGGACTACTGGGAGCGCAATCTTGATCCCGAGCTGTTCATCGATCGCACGCTCAAGGGCACGGTGGCGGGCAAGGTCGTGCTGATCACCGGGGGGTCTTCGGGCATCGGCCTGGCGGCGGCGCACAAGTTCGCCGAGGCGGGTGCGACCACCATCATTTGCGGGCGTGACCAGGACAAGCTCGACGAGGCGTGCGCGGAGGCCAAGGCCAAGGGCTACGCCTTCATCGCGTATTCGGCCGACATCGCCGACATGGCCGATTGCGACCGCTTCGTGCAGCTGCTGATCGACAACCACGGCGGCGTGGACTTCCTGATCAACAACGCCGGCCGCTCCATCCGCCGTGCCATCGAGTCGAGCTACGACCGCTTCCACGACTACGAGCGCACCATGCAGCTCAACTACTTCGGCTGCCTGCGCGTGACCATGGGCTTTCTGCCCGGCATGGTGGCCAAGCGCAAGGGCCATGTGGTCAATATCAGCTCCATCGGCGTGCTGACCAACGCGCCGCGCTTTTCGGCCTATGTGGCCAGCAAGGCGGCGCTGGATGCCTGGACACGCTGCGCATCGAGCGAGTTCGCCGACCAGGGCATCACCTTCACCACCATCAACATGCCGCTGGTGCGCACGCCCATGATCGCGCCCACCAAGATCTACAACAATGTGCCCACGCTGAGCCCCGAGGAGGCGGCCGACATGATCGCCCAGGCCTGCATCTTCAAGCCGGTGCGCATCGCCACGCGCCTGGGCATCACCGGCCAGCTGCTGCATGCGCTGGTGCCCCGCGTGGCGCAGATCACGATGAACACCAGCTTTCGCATGTTCCCGGATTCCACCGCCGCCGCCAAGGGTGACAAGGGCGCCAAGCCGCAGCTGTCGGCCGAGGCGGTGGCGCTGCAGCAGATGATGCGCGGCATCCACTTCTGACGACCGTCCGCCCCGCGCAGATGCCCATGCGTTGAACTCTGTTACCTGGTGGCCGGGCAGGGTGGGATAATCGCGGGTTCTGCCGAGCTGGCATTTCACACAGCCCTCCCTATGATTCTGGTTACTGGCGGCGCGGGTTTCATTGGCGCCAACTTCGTTCTTGACTGGCTTGCTGTCTCCAGCGAGCCCGTGGTCAACCTCGACAAGCTCACCTACGCTGGCAATCTGCACAACCTGGACAGTGTTCAGGGTGATGCGCGCCACATCTTCGTGCAGGGCGATATCGGCGACACCGCCCTGGTGGCCCGCCTGCTGGCCGAGCACAAGCCCCGCGCCGTGGTCAACTTCGCGGCCGAGTCGCATGTGGACCGTTCCATCCACGGGCCGGAAGACTTCATCCAGACCAACATCGTGGGATCGTTCCGCCTGCTGGAGGCCGTGCGCGCCCACTGGAGCGCGCTGCCCGAGTGCGAGCGCGCGGCGTTCCGCTTCCTGCATGTGTCCACCGACGAGGTGTACGGATCGCTGGCCCCCACCGACCCGGCCTTCGCCGAGACACGCGGCTTCGAGCCCAACAGCCCCTACAGCGCCAGCAAGGCCGCCAGCGACCACCTGGTGCGCGCCTGGCACCACACCTACGGCCTGCCGGTGCTCACCACCAACTGCAGCAACAACTACGGGCCCTACCACTTCCCCGAGAAGCTGATCCCGCTGATGATCGTCAACGCCCTGGCCGGCAAGAACCTGCCGGTGTACGGCGACGGCATGCAGGTGCGCGACTGGCTCTACGTGAAGGACCACTGCAGCGCCATCCGCCGCGTGCTGGAAGCCGGCGCCCCTGGCGAGACCTACAACGTGGGCGGCTGGAACGAGAAGCCCAACATCGAGATCGTGAACATGGTGTGTGCGCTGCTCGACGAGCTGCGCCCCCGTGCCGACGGCCAGAGCTACCGCACCCAGATCACCTATGTGAAGGACCGCCCCGGCCACGACCGCCGCTACGCCATCGACGCGCGCAAGATCGAGCGCGAGCTGGGCTGGAAGCCTGCCGAAACCTTCGACACCGGCATCCGCAAGACGGTGCAGTGGTACCTGGAGCATGCCGACTGGGTGGCCAGCGTGCAGACCGGTGCCTACCGCGACTGGGTGCAGACCCAGTACGCGCAGGAGGCACCAGCCGCTGCCGTCGCGGACGCCAGCGCATGAACATCCTGCTCTTTGGCAAGGGCGGCCAGGTCGGGTGGGAGCTGCAGCGCAGCCTGTCCTTGCTGGGCACGGTAACGGCCCTGGACCATGACAGCACCGACCACTGCGGCGACTTTGCCAACCCGGCAGGGGTGGTCGACACGGTGCGCGCCCTGCGCCCCGACGTCATCGTCAATGCCGCGGCCCATACCGCCGTGGACAGGGCCGAGAGCGAGGCCGACTTTGCGCGCACGCTCAATGCCACCACTCCCGGCGCCATCGCGCAGGAGGCTGCGCGGCTGGGCGCCTGGCTGGTGCACTACAGCACCGACTATGTGTTCGACGGCAGCGGCCGCCGCCCCTGGGTGGAGACCGATGCGCCTGCCCCGTTGAGCGTCTACGGCCGCACCAAGCTCGAAGGCGAGCAGCTGATCGCAGAGGCCGGTGCCAAGCACCTGATCCTGCGCACCAGCTGGGTCTACGCCGCGCGCGGCGGCAACTTCGCCAAGACCATGCTGCGCCTGGCCCAGGAGCGCGATCGCCTGACCGTCATCGATGACCAGTGGGGAGCCCCCACCGGCGCGGACCTGCTGGCGGATGTGACCGCCCATGCACTGCGCCACCTGCAGCAGCGCCCGCAGGACGCCGGGCTTTACCACTGCGTGGCGGCCGGCGAGACGAACTGGAACGAATACGCAAAATACGTTCTTGCGCAAGCACAGCTTGTACAACCTGCTATTGAAATCAAAGCAACAGAAGTGGCGCCAGTTCCGACAAGCGCATTCCCCACCCCTGCGGTGCGCCCGCACAACTCGCGCTTGAACACCGGCAAGCTGCAGGCCACCTTTGGCCTGCAGATGCCGCCTTGGCAGTCTGGCGTGGCGCGCATGCTGGCTGAAACTCTCTGAACGGCACCTGACCATGACGCAACGCAAAGGCATCATCCTCGCCGGAGGCTCTGGCACCCGGCTGCACCCGGCCACCCTGGCCATCAGCAAGCAACTGCTGCCGGTCTACGACAAGCCCATGATCTACTACCCGCTGAGCACGCTGATGCTCGCGGGCATCCGTGACATCCTGGTCATCAGCACGCCGCAGGACACCCCGCGCTTCGAGCAACTGCTGGGCGATGGCAGCCAGTGGGGGCTGAACCTGCAATATGCCGTGCAGCCCAGCCCGGATGGCCTGGCCCAGGCCTTCATCATCGGTGAAGCATTCCTGGACGGCGCGCCCAGTGCCCTGGTGCTGGGGGACAACATCTTCTACGGCCATGATTTCCATGAGCTGCTCGGCAATGCACAGCAGCGCACGGTGGGTGCCAGCGTGTTTGCCTACCATGTGCACGACCCGGAACGCTATGGCGTGGCTGAATTCGACGCGCAGGGCAAGGTGCTGTCCCTGGAGGAAAAGCCCGCCCAGCCCAAGAGCAGCTATGCCGTCACCGGCCTGTACTTCTATGACTGCCAGGTGGCACAGATGGCCAAGAGCCTCAAGCCGTCGCCACGGGGTGAACTTGAAATCACCGACCTGAACCGCCTGTACCTGGACCAGGGCCAGCTGAATGTCGAGATCATGGGCCGTGGCTACGCCTGGCTGGACACGGGCACCCACGAGAGCCTGCTGGAGGCCAGCCAGTTCATTGCCACGCTGGAGCACCGCCAGGGCCTCAAGATCGCGTGCCCTGAAGAAATCGCCTGGCGCTCGAACTGGATCGACAGTGCCCAGCTCGAGCGCCTGGCCCAGCCTCTGTCCAAGAACGGTTACGGCCAGTACCTTCAGCGCCTGCTGAACGACAAAGTTTATTGAACCGCCATGCATTCCATCCGCCAATCCATCCCTGATGTCGTACTGATCGAGCCCAAGGTGTTCGGCGACAGCCGGGGGTTCTTCTACGAGAGCTTCAACCAGCAGGCCTTCCAGGAGGCTACCGGTGTCCAGTGCGACTTCGTGCAGGACAACCACAGCCGAAGCAGCCAGGGCGTGCTGCGTGGCCTGCACTACCAGCTGCCTCCCAGGGCCCAGGGCAAGCTGGTGCGGGTGGTGCGGGGCGCGGCGTTTGATGTCGCCGTTGACATCCGCAAGGGATCGCCCACCTTTGGCCAGTGGGTCGGAGCGCTGCTGACGGAAGACAACCACCGGCAGCTCTGGGTGCCGCCGGGGCTTGCCCATGGTTTCCTGGTGGTGTCCGAATCGGCTGATTTCCTCTACAAGACCACCGATTACTACAGCCCTGAGCACGAACGCTGCATCCGCTGGGACGATCCACAGCTGGCCATCGCCTGGCCTGCCGTCGATGCCGCCATCCAGCTGTCCGCGAAGGACCAGGCGGGACGCTGGTTCGCCGAGGCGGACCTTTGAGCTTGGCACCGACGCAGGTGCTTGCGACCGGCGCCCGCACAAATCCGGCCGCGCTGCGGATCGCCATCCTCGGAGCCCGGGGCATTCCGGCGAGTTATGGGGGGTTCGAGACATTCGCCGAACAGCTCGCTACCCGCCTGGTGGCGCGGGGCCATGAGGTCACCGTGTATGCGGAAACCGGCGAGTCGTCGGTGCAGGACACTTTCTACCAGGGTGTTCGCGTGCGGTACAAGCGCCGTCCGCGGTGGGGGGCGGCATCGGTCCTGGCCTACGATTGTGCTTGCCTCTGGGATGCCTGCCGTGGCTACGACCTTGTCTACATGCTGGGCTATGGCGCTGCATGGGCCTGCTGGTGGCCCCGGGTGTTCGGTGTCCCGGTCTGGATCAACGTGGATGGGCTCGAATGGGCCCGCAGCAAATGGGGCCGGGGCGCGCGCCTGTATTTGCGTTGCATGGAATGGGTAACCACCAAGGCCGCGACGCGCCTCATCGCCGACGCCGAGGCCATTGCGCAGCGGTTCCGCCAGACCTATCCCCGGGGGGCGCCGTCGAGCTTCATCGCCTACGGCGCGGAACTGGTCGAGGGGCGGCAAGTGGACCCTGCCGTGCTTTCCCTCTGGGGCCTGCAAGCCCATCGGTACATGCTGGTGGTGGCGCGGCCCGAGCCAGAGAACCATATCCTCGAGATCATCCAGGGCCATGTGATGCACGGCGGAGACTGGCCACTCGTCATCGTGGGGGATGTCTCGGGTGCCACGGCCTACCAGCGGCAGTTGCAGCAGCACGCGAGTGAGCGCGTGCGGTTCATCGGGGGCATCTACGACGGCGGGCAGCTGGCGAGCCTGCGCGTGCATGCCGCCTGCTACCTGCATGGCCATTCGGTGGGGGGGACGAACCCTTCGCTTCTGGAGGCCCTGGCCTGTGGAAGCTGGGTGATAGCGCACGACAACCCGTTCAACCGCGAGGTTGCGCGCGATGCGGCCGACTATTTTGCGACCCCCGAGCAGCTCGCGCGCAGCCTGGATCTGGTGGTGCGCGAGTCGGACGCCCTGCGGCCCCGGCGCGCCCAGCGCGCGCGGGGCATTGTGGCGGAGCACTACACCTGGGATGGCATCACGGATGCCTATGAGGCGCTGATGGATTCGGAATGCCGCCCTCGCAGCGCGGCGGCAGGCACGAGGGCGCCGTGATCTCCCACGCGGATGGGCCCATTTCCTTGCCCGCTGGATCCGGCGGGGCTGCCAGCACGGCGCTGCCGCTGGTGGATGTGCTGCTGGCAACCTACAACGGGGCCAAGTACCTCGAAGGCCAGCTCGACTCGATCTGGGCCCAGACCCACAGGAACTTCCGGCTCCTGGTCAGCGACGATGGCTCCTCGGATGCGACGCTGGCGATCCTGGCGCGCTACAAGGAGCGCTTTGGCGAGCGGCTTGTGGTGCTGCCCCATCCGTCGCGTGGCCATGGGGTTGTCCGCAATTTCGAGAATCTCATGGCAGCCAGCCTGCGTGACGGGCTGGCGGAATGGGCCGTGTTCTCGGACCAGGACGATGTCTGGCTGCCCCGGAAAATAGAGGTTTCGTTGCAGGAGATGATGCGGATGGAGGAGGAAGGAGGGCGTGGCCTGCCCTGCCTGGTCCATGGCGATCTGACCGTGGTCGACGAGAGCCTGAATGTGATCTCCGATTCGTTCGCCGCGTACCAGAGGATGGATCCCCGGCAATGTTCCCCGCTCTCCCTGCTCAGCGTGAACGAGGTGACGGGATGCACGATGATGGTGAACCGCACCCTGCTGCAGATGGCCTTGCCCATGCCGCCCCATGCCATCATGCATGACTGGTGGTGTGCGCTGGTGAGCGGGAGTGGCCGTCGGAGCTTCCTTCGCACCCCGCAGATCCTGTACCGCCAGCATGGCGCCAATCAACTGGGCGCCAAGGACCGCAGCCTGGGGACGCGCTTGCTGCGCTTTTTCACCAACGGCCGCGGGGTCGTCAGGCGCGTCAGGTCGCTGGGAGAGGGCACCTATCTGCAGGCCCGGGCGCTGCAGCAGCGGTTGCGAGCCCTGGGGCTGGACGAGGGCTACGTGTCAAAATACCTGGCGTGGAGGGACGGGCCGCTTGTGGCGAGGATTGTGGGATATCGCCAATATTATGTGGGTCCCGAGCTGGATCGATTAAGCCGCTGTTTGTTGTGGTTCAAGTGATTCGCCCCTGCGGGTGATGCAAATCATGCCTGGGTATTTTGGTTGTTGAAAGAATGTTCAAAGGCGTCGGTAATGAAGCTCTCGGCTGAAGTAGGTGAAGTGGAAAGCGTTGATGTCGCTGCGCCCAGGCTCGGGGAGATGCTCCTTGCGGACCAGAAATTGTCGCGCAACGACCTGGAGAGGGCGCTGGAGGTCCAGCGCTCCATGGGCGGACGCCTGGGCCGCCTGCTCATCAGCCTGGGACTGGTTTCCGAGGTCGACGTGTACGCCGCACTATCCAGGCAGATTGACCTGCCTCTGGTGCGCCAGGACGCCTTCCCCAAGGAAAAGCCCGCCACGTCGCGGCTCAATACCAGCTTCTTGCTGGCCAACAACCTGCTTCCCCTGGGCAATGCGGAGGATGCGGACTCCATGCCGGAGTTTGCATCGGTGGACCCCCGAAGCGCTGCATTGCGCGATGCATTGCGCCTGGTGTTCGGGGATGTGCCGAAGATATTCTTTGGCCTCGAAACCGAAATATCCAGCCAGCTCAACGAGTGGTACGTCCAGGACCCCGAACAGAACGAAGAAACCGGGGGCGACCAGTTCGAGGCCTCCGAATTCATCGAGCACCTGCGGGACATGGCCTCGGAGGCCCCCATCATCCAGCGGGTGAGCCACATCCTTTCACAGGCAGTGGCAGCCCAGGCCTCGGACATCCATATCGAAACCTACGAAGAAAAATCGGTGGTCCGCATTCGGGTGGACGGCGAGCTGTATCCCATCGACGAGATCGACAACAAGGATGCCCCCGCGGTCGTGTCCCGCATCAAGATCCTCTCGCAACTGGACATTGCGGAACGCCGGATGCCCCAGGATGGCCGCACCAAGCTGCGCGTGCATGGAAAGGAAATGGACTCGCGCGTGTCCACCATCCCCACCATGTTCGGCGAATCCGTCGTCATGCGTTTGCTGGAAAAGAACTTCGACCTGCTTTCACTGGAAAGCCTGCATTTCACGCCGCCCACGCTGAAAACCATGCGCCAGCTTCTGAGCGTGCCGCATGGCATCTTTCTGGTGACAGGGCCCACGGGGTCGGGTAAATCCACCACGCTGTATGCCTCGATGCAGGAGCTGGAGGGCGAAAACCTCAAGATCCTGACGGTGGAAGACCCGGTGGAGTACCGGTTGCAGTGGCTCAACCAGGTGCAGGTGCAGCCCCAGATCGGACTGACCTTTGCCAAGGTGCTGCGCTCTTTCCTGCGCCAGGATCCGGACGTCATCATGATCGGCGAAATGCGCGATGGCGAAACCGCCGAAATCGCCGTGCAGGCCGCGCTGACGGGTCACCTGGTCATGTCCACGCTGCACACCAACAGTGCGCTCGGCGCCATCGTCCGCCTGATCAACATGGGGGTGGAGCCCTATCTGATCACGGCATCCGTGGTCGGCGTGCTGGCGCAACGCCTGGTGCGCAAGCTGTGCGAGGAGTGCAAGACCCCGCTTTTGCCGGACCAGGCGCAGGCCGCGGCGGCATCCCTGGGGGTGCCTTTGCAAGAGGGGCAGGTCATTTACAAATCCGTGGGTTGTGCCGCCTGCCGGGGCACGGGCTATCGGGGGCGGATCGCCGTCCATGAACTGCTGGTCCTCACGGAAGACGTCAAGAAGGTGGTCCTTGAAAGGGGCTCCAAGCTCAGCAGCGAAGACGGCGCCTATGCCGGGGGGAACTTGTTGCAGGATGGCGCCACCAAGGTCTTCAAGGGTCTGACAACGGCAGAAGAAGTCCTGCGCGTCGCTCGTCAAAATGATTGAATTTCAATACGATGGCATCACGTCCGACGGCAAGGCCTGCCAGGGGACCGTCCGCGCGCTGAATCTGGAAAGTGCGCGGCTGCGGCTTATCGGGCAGGGCGTGACACCGGTGCGCATCGCGGATGGATCGGGTGCGGTCTCCCAGGATGAGCCGCAAGGCCGGGGCGCAAAGCTCAAGCGCAGCGAAATACTGCTGTTCAGCCGTGAAATGGCACACCTCAAGCAGGCCAACATGCCGCTCGACAAGGCGCTGGTCATGCTCAAGGAGACGGCGAACACGGAGCGGCTGAAAGCATTCATTGCCAAGGTGGAGGAGGGGGTACGGGGCGGGAAATCGCTGTACCAGTCTCTGCTGCCTTTCGAGCGGGACCTGGGGCGCCAGTATCTGGTCCTGATACGGGCCGGGGAAACCTCTGGTTCGCTGCATGTGGTCCTGAAGGAACTCACGGTCCAGCTCGAGGCAGAGGACAAGCTGCGCAACTACGTCATTTCTTCCATGACGTACCCGGTCATCTTGCTGGTGGTCGCTGTCTTGTCCGTCGTTCTCCTGCTGGCGTTCGTGGTTCCCCAGTTCCGGGAAATCTTCGACTCCATGGGCGACAAGCTGCCCTATTCGACCCGGCTGGTGGTCGACCTCAGCGATCTGATCCGCTCCCACTGGATGGCGATCCTGTTAGGCTTGGCGGTTGCGCTGTTCCTGGGCTCGCGATGGAGCGCAACGCCCACGGGGCGGTTGCGTCTCGACAGCGTGCTGCTGGACCTTCCCCTGTTCGGCAAGGTGCTGCGGAACCTGCAGTTCGCCATCTATTTCCGGACCTTCGGCATTTTGCTGCAGCGGGGCGTTCCGATGGTGGATGCCTTGCGCATTGCAGTGGATACGTTGACCAATACCGCGCTGCGCAAGGATATCGAGCCGCTGGTCGGTATCGTGAAAACCGGCAAGCGGCTTTCCACGGGTTTTTCGTCTCCTTACTTTGCAAAATCCAGCACTCCGCAGCTCATTCGCGTGGCAGAGGAAACCGGCCAACTGGATATTACGCTGCTGGGCTTGGCTGATCGCTACGAGGATGAGGGCCGCCGGACCATGGGGCGTGTTTTGGCGGCCATGGAGCCTTTGATAATTATTATTCTGGGGGCCTTGGTTGCATTCATCATTATTGCAATCCTGGGCGGTGTCTTGTCGATTAACGACACAATTTGATTTTGATTGTTTAAGAGATTTGATATGAATGTAAAGAATTCTGGCAGCAACGGAATGGCGCGGGCGAAGCGTTCGTCGGGCTTCACACTGATCGAATTGCTGGTGGTGCTGGTGATCCTCACGCTGCTTGCAGGGCTGGTGGGCCCGAAGGTGCTGGATCAGCTTGGCGGCGCCAAGTCCAAGACCGCCCGTATTCAGATTTCTGAAATCGAACAAAGCCTGGATCTCTTCAAACTGGATGTGGGCCGTTACCCCAACGACGCCGAGGGGCTGCGCGCCCTGGCGGACCGGCCCGCGACAGCGCCGGGCTGGAATGGCCCATACTTGAAGAAGGGTCTGCCTTCTGACCCATGGGGTGCCGCCTATCTTTACAAGAACCCGGGCCGCAATGGGGGGCCGGACGTGTTTTCCCTGGGGGCCGATGCCAAGCAGGGCGGGGATGGCGAAAACTCGGACGTTTTTAACTGAGCCGCGCCCCCGTTTGCAGCACCGCCTGGTGGTTTCTTTCGCATGAGCCCTCTCTTGATGGCGCCATTGCGCCGCGTCCAGGGCTTCACTTTGCTGGAGATGCTGGTCGTGCTGGTGCTGGCCGCCATTACCGTGTCGGTGGTCGGCGCCGGGGGGCAGGCGTACATGGAGCGGTCTCGCTACAGCCAGGTGGTGCGGGACGTCTCCAGCCAGCTCAACAAGGCGCGCGCACTCAGTGTCCAGGAGGGCCGGCCGGTGACCGTGACCTATCAGCCGGAAATCCGCAGGCTTGTAGTGGACGGACGGTTGACTCTGGACGTGCCTGGACCATTGCTGGTTCAGTGGGAAGCCATCGAACGCAATCCCAAGTCCACCAAGGCTGCAGCAGGCGCAGCGGGAGAGCCGATTTTTGTGTTCAGTGCAGACGGTGGTGCTCGAGGCGGGCGGTTGGCGGTCCTGCGCGGCGGGCAAGGTGTCACTTTTCGCGTGAACTGGTTGCTGGGAACGGTGGAGCAAGCCACGACCGTGGCACCGTCATGACGGTGAAACGCTGCCTGCCCCTTTTTCTGAACCCGCTTTTTCAGCAATGCAGGCGAGAGCCTCGACCGCAGCGGGGTTTCAGCCTGCTGGAGGCGCTGGTTGCCATGGCCATCGCTTCCATCGCACTGGCAAGCCTCTATCGAAGCGTGGGGCAAAGCTCCAAGAACGTCGTGGATGTGGAGGCTCGCGTGGAGGCCTCTTTGGTGGCCAGGTCGGCACTGGCCGCCGGGGTTTATGCCGAAGATCTGATCAAGCAGGATTCCGGGCAGTCGGGCGTGTGGCGCTGGCGCATCCAGGTGGTGCCCGAGCAGGTTCCCATGATGGACGAAAGCGGTCGTCCTGCGCCAGGAGGGCCGGTGCGCGCCGCGAGGGTCACGGTGGAGGTCAGCAGAGACGGGATGACCGCGGTGACGTGGACCACCTGGAAGCCATACAGGTCTGCGCCATGAGCCAGGCCTTTCGAAAAACCTCTCGCGGGTTCACCTTGCTGGAGCTGCTGATCGCCCTGGCCGTCACGGCAGCCGTGGTGGCGCTGATGTTTGCGGGTGTCGGCGTGATAGGCCGCTCCGCGGAGCGCAACCAGCGGGTGATCGACCGGTCCGATCGGATGATGGTGGTGAGCCAATGGCTGGGGCGCAAGTTTGACACCCTGCGTTTGTTGAGCCGGCGCAACGAAAACACCTTCGTGAACTTCTTCAGCGGGAATGCTGCAGGCGTCATATGGGTGGCACCGCTGCCGGAGCGAGGCGACGCCGGTGGACTCTATGTATTCCGTACAAATCCTCTGCGCCATCAGGACGGACGGGTCGATCTGTCGATTGAAGCTGTTCCCTACGATGGCGCATTGATGGCGCTGGATTGGAGTCGTGCCTTGCGCGAGACGCTTTTGGCGGACGTGAGAACACTTCAATGGCATTACCAGGATGGGCAGACGGGTGAATGGACGCAGCAATGGGATTCCGCCAAGGCGCAGTACCCGGCGCGGATCCGGGTTGAAATTGCTGACGCGCAAGGGGATTGGCCCCCGTTGGTATTTCCGTTGGTGAGGGCGCGGTGATGGTCCAGGGTATCCGTGGTAGCCGGGGCGCCGCATTGATTCTGGTGCTATGGCTGGTTGCTTCGCTGTCGTTGGTCGTGATGGCGAGTGCCCGCGGCGTGCGCCAACAAACGCAGCGCGCTGCGCTGGATATGGAACGCATGCGCGCGGAGTCCGTGCTGGATGCTGCAATCGAATTGGCAGCGCAGCGAACGATGTCCGAGAAAACTGCCGACAGTTGGTACCGCATTCAGCGCCTGCCGCTGGGGTCGCAGGAGGTATGGGTTGAAATCACGCCTTCCGGTGGGCTGGTCGACGTGAATGTCGCCAGTGAAGCCTTGATGCAGGCATTGTTTCAACGGGCTGGCGGATTGTCATCGGGCGAGGCCGCAATTTTGACCTCTCGCGTGAAAGACTACATTGATCCGGACGATACGCCTGGCGGCGTAGGGGGCGCTGAGGCGGCTCAGTACCGTGGGGCTGGCTGGCCTTCGATGCCGCGCAACGGGGCGCTTGATGACCTCGCCGAATTGCGATCGGTGCTGGGTATGACGTCCGAGCTCTATGAGATAATCGCGCCCCATTTGGGCATCAATGGGCAGCAGCGCATCGAAATCGATTCAGCCCCCCCCGCATTGATCGACGCCCTGACAGGGCAGCCAGGCTTGGGGGCGCGCATTCACAAATCTCCTCCAGAAACGCGAGCTGGGGTACTCCTGACGGGAGCAGCCGCTGAATTCTTTTCGCCTGCCCGTGCGGGCGGTGGGCAGACCGTACGCCTCAAGGCGTTTGTGCAGACTGAGGGCGATCGGTGGTGGCAGCGTGAGGCGTGGGTTGATCTCAGCGAGCGCCCGGGCAATTTGACGCCCTGGACAATGCTCTCGCTGGAGCCGACACGCCGCTATAACAAGCCGGAACAGGAATTCAAGCCATGACAGGTTGGGGGCAACTATCTCTTCGTGCGCAAAAGGCGCTGGACCGACTGGCCTGGGGTTTCGGTGATCTCAAGCGTGTCCTGGTGGAGCATGGGGCTTGGCCCTCGCTCGCGAATCCAGCCGTGGCTCCCGACGGCGGGCGCTGGTCCATTGCAGGCACACGCCTGCGCAAGCGTATCAACAGCCGCAAGGCGGCCAGCCTGCTGCTGCCAGAAGCTGACTGCCTATGGGGTACGGTGCAGTTGCCGGACATGCCCCAGCGCTCCCTGGTCGGGGGGGTGGAGGAAGCCCTTTGGCGGGTTTCGCCCATGCCTCCAGAGCAAATCGTGGCCGCCTGGCGTGCCGAGCCGAAGGCCCAGGGCGGATGGGTGGTCGAGTGGGGCATGTGCCGGCGCAGTGCCCTGGAGCAGCAACTGGCGCAGCATGGATTTGCGGGGAACGCCCCGGTGTACATGGTGCGCCAAGGGCGCGCTCTCCCTGTCCACGGTGCGGCATGGCAAAAGCAGAGCAGCCGCCAGCGTTGGATAGATGGCGCCGCCGCGGCATTTTTGCTGCTGTTGCTGCTCGCCTTGTCGCTGCCTGCCGTGATGCCGCTGGTGCTGAAGCGGCAGGCGGTGGTCCGCGCCGTGGAGCATGTCAGCATGCTTGAGCCCAAGGCAGCCCCTCTTCGGCAAAAGATGGATGAACTGCGCAATCAGGCTGGAATGGCGGAGGACTTGCGAAAGAACATCGTGACTGACATGCCTCTGGCCAGCGTGATTGATGGACTGTCATCTGCCATCCCCTCCGATACCTGGCTGGATCGCATCGAGGTCAACGGCCCCGAGGTGAAGATCACGGGTTTGACCGCCAATGCCACAGAGCTCATCGGATACCTTGGGCGGCAGCCTGGATTTGCCGATGTGCGGGCCACCGCCGCGAACGTGCGGGACAGCACGTTGAACAAGGAGCGCTTCACCATCGAGCTACGGTGGCGAGGTGAGGGAGCAAAGCCATGAAGATGAATATTTGGCGGCGCCATTCGATGGTCTTGCTCCTGGTGCTGTTCATAGGCGTCCTCGCATGTGCAGCACTGATCTATAGATCCCTCTGGGTCCGGTACGATGGCGCACTCCGCCAGTTGGAGCCGCGCAGTGAGCGGCTGGAAGGGGTGGTGAATGCAGGTTCCGAAATCGAAACACTGCTCGGTTCTGTCAGCAGCACCGTGGCCCCTTTGCTTCACCCTGCCGGGGAAACTGCACAGAACGACATTCAGCAGAAACTTCGCCAGTTGATCATGGCCTCTGGCAGCACGCTGGTTTCCTCGCAGGTCGCCTTGGAGCCAGGAGGGGATGGCAAGCTGGCGCGCATCCGCCTGACGGCTACCGTCAGTGGCGAATGGGCCAAACTCGTGAGTTTCATGGAAAGCCTGCAGACACAGCGTGCACCTTTCTGGGTGCGCACGGCCAACATCATGCGCGAAGGGGCCAGCTCTGGGCCCGGCCCTCAGACCGCCCGGCTGACGCTGCAATTGGAAGCTCCCTTGGCTCCAGAAAAGGTCAAGCCATGATCAAGCCCTGGTATCTTGGTCCCGTGCTGGCGATTGCCGCCCTGGCAGCCAGTGCGTACTGGTGGCATGCCGAAAAAGATCGTTGGAGTCCGCCGTCCCCGCGCAAGCCCGATCTGCCCAAGGTCGAGCCCATGCCACAGCCAATCAAGGTTCACGCGAAGCAGGCCGTGGAGCGGCCTTTGTTCTGGGCATCCCGGCGCCCGGTGGTGGTGGATGAGAAGAAAAGCAGTTTGGTCACGGAGCTGTCGCAGTCTCGCCTCACCGCCGTGCTGGAGTCTGGTGCGCAGCGTGTGGCGATCCTGCTGCGCGCTGACGGCACGACCCTCAAGGTAACTGGGGAAACCAAACCGTGGCGGGTGGAATCATTTGACGGTCGCAAGGCGGTGTTTGTGTCGGCTGACGACCAACGCGTAGAGCGCCCGCTGGAGGCGGGTAGCGTCGTTGCGGCGCCGAAAGCCGGCCCCATCGGCGACCGCCTGCGCAGGCCCGCCACAAATCAGTAAGCCACAGCGGCATATCCCATATTGGAGCTATATCTCTATGAACATTCGGCCATCCATCCTTTTGCTGGCGTTGCTGGCTGCCGGTTGCGCCAGTACGCAGGGAGGACCTGCCGCGGCCCCTTCTTCCGATTCGAAAATGGAACCGGCCAAAGAGGTGGCCGCGACCTCGCTGAACCCCGCACCGACTACCGCACCCGTACCGGCTGCGCCAGCGGCGGCAAGCCCTGCGGAGGCCGCCTCGGCCGCCAAGCCGCCGGTGCCAAAGAGCGCACCTTCCAGCACGCGCCTTTTTCCTGGAAATGACCAATTCTTCAAGCGCGATGTTGCTCCCCAGGTAGACCCCGTTCTCGCAAAGG
The DNA here is from genome assembly GCF_058809075.1 of Acidovorax sp. GW821-FHT11A03. NCBI lineage: Bacteria > Pseudomonadati > Pseudomonadota > Betaproteobacteria > Burkholderiales > Comamonadaceae > Acidovorax > Acidovorax sp. GW821-FHT11A03. Next base: position 367,001 of record NZ_JBXASG010000002.1, on the reverse strand, counting down.
GGGACAAGGTCTCCCTCAACTTTGAGAATGTCACGGTCGGCAATCTGGCGGTGGCTCTGCTGGGTGACCTGCTCAAGCTCAACTACACCATTGACGCCGGGGGAGAGACGGTGGTGAGCCTGCATACCCGCCAGCCACTGCTGCGCAGCCAGGTCCTAGACGTGCTGGATGCGGTGCTTCTGCCCCACGATCTGGCCATTGTGCGCGACAACGCAGGGGTTTATCACGTCACCAAGCGCACGGTCACCCTGGGTGCGCGCCCGGTGGTGGGGGCTTCGCGTTTCAAGGACCTGTCGGGTGCCGGCACTGTCATCGTCCCGCTGAACCACATCGCTGCGGCCGAGATGGCCAAGATACTCGCACCCATCGCACCACGTGAAGCCATTGTCTATGTGGACCCCATGCGCAACCTGCTGGTGCTGCAGGGGAGCAAGGCCCAGCTGGGCGGCTGGCTGGAAATGGTGGAGGCGTTTGACGTGGACTTCCTCTCTGGCATGTCGCTGGGGGTGTTCGTGCTGGAAAACGCCAATGTCAATGTGGTGCGTGACTCCCTGCAGGCGTTGCTTGGCGGCAGCGATAAAGGATCCGATCCTTATGGCGGCGGGGCTGGTGCATCCCAAGGGAGCGCACCGGGCGCCTCGGGCGGTGGAGCCGGCGCCAGTGTAGGCGCCAGCGGTGCCGCAGCACAGATGGCCAATCCGCTGGGGGGCTTGATCCGCGTGTTTCCGGTGGAACGACTCAATGCATTGGTTGTTGTGACCCCGCGCAGCCATCTGCTGGCCCAGGTCGAGACCTGGATTCGCCGTCTGGATCGGCCTACCGATACTCTGGAGGCCAGCCTTTTTGTGTATCCGGTGCAGAACGGGTCTGCCTTGCAACTGGCGGAAATGCTCAATGGTTTGTTTGGCGGCCAGTCCGGGCAAGCCAAGTCGAGCGGTGTTGCGGCGGGCTCAGCACCGACGCAGTTCTCGCAGGGTGCGGGTCTGGGAGGAGGGCTGGGTACGGCCAGTTCTGGCAATACCGGGCTTTCTGGCAATGGTGGAACGGGCAGTAGTCCGCTCGGTGCAGGCCTCGGTGCGGGAGGTAACAAAACCTCTTCCAACAACACCTCACAGACGTCGACCAGCCAATTGGACGGTAACGTGCGCGTGGTTGCCGATGAGAAGCGCAATGCGCTGCTGATCCGGGCGCCGCGAACTGAATATCGCCGGATTGAACAGGCCTTGCGCGAACTTGACAAGGCCCCAATGCAAGTGTTGATCGAGGCCAGTATCGTAGAGGTGAGCCTCACGGGTAACCTGGAATATGGCGTTGAGTGGTACTTGCAGAACGGTCTTAGCAGGGACCGCCAAGGTGGGGCGCTGTTGGACCTCGGCACCAGCGGCATAGGCCCCAAAGTGCCTGGTTTTTCGTACACCATCAGTAAGGCGAACGTAGTTCGCGCCGCGCTGAACGCCGTTGCCACTAAATCCCAGGTGCGGTTGTTGTCCAGTCCGTCTATCTTGGTTCTGAACAACCACACCGCCAACATTCAGGTCGGCCAGCAACAACCTATCCTGAGTTCAACTTCGGCCGCTACTGGCGGTAATTTTATCAGTCAGTCCATTACATACAAAGACACTGGGGTGCTGCTCTCCGTCACGCCATCCGTCAATGCGGGGGGGTTGATATCCATGGATATCTCTCAGCAAGTCACCGATGTGGGTGAGGAGGACGATGTGACGAAACAGCGGTCCTTTCAGACCCGGCAAATACAAACGCGTGTCGCAGTGCGTTCCGGTGAGTCCATCGTTCTGGGCGGATTGATCCGTGAAAATGACAGCAACACCCGTAGCGGTTTGCCGGGGCTTGCAAGCGTCCCATTGTTGGGAGCCCTGTTCTCCAATACGTCAAACCTGCGTAACCGCACGGAGCTGTTGGTGTTAATGACGCCCCGTGCCTTGGAAGACGATGATCAGCTGCGTTCGGCCAGTGCGGAGATGCGCGAACGCATGCGCTCCTTGTCATTGCAGGCGCAGCCAATGAGCTTCCGTCCAGCAGAGGCACCGCTGCAGCCCTCGCGCTGAACTGCTCGGGGGGTTGTGCCTAGCAAGCAGGGCGCATATATATAGATCTAAGTATAGATAGCCAATTAGGAGATTCTTTACATGAAAAAAGCTGTTACCCGTCGTCAATTGGTTGTGACCTTGGCTGCTTCCGCCTCCTTGGCTGTCCTGGGCGGCTGTGCTGCCGCCGGCGGCGCGATGGTGGCTGGGGAGGGCGATCAGGCGGCTCTTCTAAAGCGCGCTCAGGCATACTGGACGCTCGTTCGTGCCAATGATCGGGTGGGAGCCTGGGCGTACGAGGAACTCTCCAAAGATTCAAGCGCTACGCTGGAAGCGTATCTCAAGCGTGGAGGGATCACATACGACGCGGTGGAGGTCCGTGGCGTGCGCAGCATTGACGGAGATCGCGCTATCGTCAATGTGTGGATGCGTTACTCTCTGCCACTGTTACGTGTTAAAAAACAGGAAGTCGTTGTAGAAGACGAATGGCGCCGGATTGATGGTGCGTGGCACCATGTGCAGCGCCGCAGTGCCATGTTCCCAACACAATAGTCATGGTTCGTTGTTTGGGTGCAACAAACGCACGCACAGTGGTTTTCTGGCCGAAATAGGTTGAAAAAATCGAAGGTATCAGTATAAGATTGCATCAACCCAAACGGAGTACGGATGGGTTGCAGATCCCGCACAGGGTGGGAAAGCTTCCTTCAATTATCTAAGGACTGAGAAGATGAAAAAATTTGCAATGGCAGCCGTTGCAGCCGCTGCGCTGAGTGCAGGTGTGGCGCAGGCGTACACCGTGGGTACGTACAGCAATGGTTTCGTGGTTCCTAACGTGATCCACAATGGCGATGCCGATACCACTGCTGTTGGTATCGTCAATCAAACTGGCAATGTTGTGCCTGTGTTCTGGACGTTCTTCGACGCGAACTCCAACCACGTCACCGACGGCTGCTTCCCCCTGACCAACAAGGACTTCGAGCCCTTCATCTGGTCGCAACAGTCCGGCAGCGGCTTGGCTGGTACGCGCGGCTACTTGGTGTTCGCCGTGGGCGCTAACACTGGTTCCACGACTGCTGCTGCCGCTTGCGCGGTTGGCAATGCCGTTGTTCCTGCTGCACCTGGCTTCGTTGGCAGTATCGGTGCTAGCGCGTTCCACGTGAACACTGCTACTCAAGACGTGGCTTACGTTCCTGTGATCGACGGTCCTCTGAATTTCGCCTCAGGCTCCAATCTGACCACCCTTGGCCCTCTGAGCCTGGTGTCTGTTGCTGGTGCCCGTACGGTGCCAACCGGTCCTAACATTACGCCTGCTTTCAGCATGCGCTATGCAGTGGACAGCGCAGCGAACGCTGGTCTGGAAACCCGCATCGTGGTCTGGTCGACTGGTGACCACCGTGGTACCCACACGGTCAACATGTATGACTCTGCTCAGAACCGTAAGTCTGTGAACTTCTCTCTGGCTGAAGCCGAACTGTCGTTCTTCAATCCAGAAACGATCCCAGGCCGTCCTGCTAACTTCATCGATGGTTTCATCGAGTGGAGCCCTGTAGCTGCCCTGCCTTCTGACCTGCCTGCATCGGCTGCCAGCGGCGCTCTGTACAACCTGGGTGGTTCCGTGTTCACGTACAGCCTGATCACTATGCCTGCCTTCGGTGCTGTGCAGTCCATCCTTGGTACGCACAACTAATTTTTCCTAATGCATACAGCGCCCTCGCTGTATGCAAAAAGGAAAAACAAAATCTGGCGGCACCTGCAAGGGTGTTGTCATAAAAAATGGCGCCATCTGGCGCCATTTTTTTTGTCTGTGTGGGGTCTCATGAAATTGTCTTGCTCTGTTTCTTTTCCATTTTTAGGCGCACTGGGTTTGCTGGGTGCCTTGATGCTGGCGGGATGCCAGATGCAGCCTGTGTCGGTAGACGGGGCGGTTGCGCCTGTCGGGAAAGCACCGATGTCTCAAAGGACTCCCTCACGAATAGTCCTTGAGGCTCCCATGGTGTGGGGTGGAGAGGCGCGTTGTTTTGCAGGTGGCGAATGTCGCTTCGTGTTGGTCGAACACGAAGAAGGCAAAGTGGCATTGCACCAAATCAATGGTAGAACTTCCCGTCTCCTGGATCGCCAGCCTGTGGCTTATCACCCTGACTCTGCGGTCTGGTTGTCGGACACTCTGGTGGCGGCTGCCGTCGAGGCTACTGGCAGTCTCGACATTTTTCGGGTTGAGGGGGCGCGCCTGGTGCGGGTCCATCAAGCGCCTGTGGGTTTCGCTCCGCGTGATGTCATCGTGGCCAGTGCGTCGCAAGGCCAATACAAGCTGTTGGCAACACCTTACAGTGGCAAGGAGGTGGCATGGATCGACTGGCATGAGGACAACCGTCAAGCTGCTGCATTGAAAAAAACACGGTGGTGCGAGGCGCCATGGCACCCTGTTCGCGTGAGCAAAATTCCTGGCACTCAAAGCGGCGGGTTTGCCGTAGCTTGTCTGGATGACCGTAAAGTGGTCGCAGTTTCTGACGCAGATCTCTTGGCGGCGCCCCGCGTGCTCGCCACCTTTGGTGCAATTGCTCGCCAAGCGCGGCCGTCGCCTTCTGGTCAATGGTTGTATGTGTCTTTGGAGACGGGGTCGCGCAACGCCCGTATCAACATGCAAAGCGGGGAACTCCAATACATCCAGTCTCCTCTGACGGGCAGTGTTGCAGTTGCTCCACTATCTGATGATCTGGTGGTATGGGCTGAAGACGGCAAGATGTATCTTCAACGCCTTGATTCGGACGCCAAGGTGTTGGAAACGCGCTGGATAAAGACCAGCGGATTCTCCACCGGTTTGCAGCTTATCGATCTCGATGGTGATGGCGAGCGCGACCTGGTGGTGCTTAACTCCGTTGATGCGGTGGTAGATGTGATCTACGGTCCGCTGTGGGATGGCGCTGCAGAGCGCCTGTGAGAGTGTGTTTTTCTTGTAAATATTGCTATGACCCTTTCTTTGCGTAATCTGGGCTGGATTCGAGTCCTTACGGTGTGTGTTTTGGCGGCTACCGCTTCGCTCGCAGGTGCGTCGGAGACACTGGTTCGGCTTTCTAACGGTGAAACCATCAGTCAAGATGATTTCTCGACTTACCTGGAGCGACGGGTGGATCTCCGTTCTTCCAGCCGCAATGTCTGGGGCGTGCAAACCACCTTGCGTGAAATGGCCATGGTGCGGGTGTTGTCGCTGGAGGGTGCCCGGATGGGCGAGCCACGCCAGGAGGGGAAGGAAGGCCAGCGCTTTGACGACGTTTATGCGCAAGCTGTCTATTCCAAGCTGGTGCCTGTGTGTACGCCTCCTGCCGACGAGGCGGCGTCGCGTCAATTCTTCAAGGATCATCCGCAGGCGTTCCGGGTGCCTCCCATGGCGCGTCTGAGCCGTGTGATTCTTCCCGCTACTGAAAATCTGGAGGGGGAGCCTGCTGCGGCTTGGCTTATGAAAAAGGCCGAGGCTGTTGCTTCTGGCAAGCAGTCGTTTGACGACCTGGTCAAGCAAGCGGAGGCGGTTTACAGGCTTGACCCTCAAGGGGATTTGGGCTGGATCACTCTCTTTGACGAGGATGCCAGTGTGTTGCGTGTGCTCGCCACGACCAAACAAGGAGAGATGGTGGGGCCGCTGCGTGAAGGTGATTTCACATACCTCTTCAAGGTGAATGAAAAGCGGGAGGGGCGTCAGCTTGCGTGGGAGGAGGTGGCGGTTTCCGTGCCGACCCGGGCAGTGTCTTTCTGCCGCCAGGAGGGGGTAAAGAAAGTTCGGAACGATCTGTTCACGAAGTACGGCGTTGAGTTGGATAACGCGGCGATCCGTGCGCTGTTCTTGAAGCAGTCTGCTGCAAAATAACTGCGGCCAAAGCCAGCCAGCGGGCAGGGCAAGGCAGTCGTCCTGTGTAGGGGGCGCAGTACAATGATCGGTTTTGCGGATTGCGATGGCATCGTTGCTAGAAGGCGCAATCTGACGATCAGGCGCATAGCGCCCTCTTTCTAGTGAGACCCTGCAGTTCTGCCAATGACTGAAATACGCGCCTCCGTGTTGATCCCCGTCAAGAACGGAGGGCCTTTGTTGGGTGATGTGCTGGATGCCGTGCTGGCCCAGAAAGCGCCATGGCCCTTTGAGGTCATTGTGGTGGATTCCGGCTCCTCCGATGACTCCGTGAAGTGCGCCCGGCAGCGCGGTGTTCGCGTGGAGAGCATTCCAGCTGCAGAATTTGGGCACGGGCGCACCCGCAATTTGCTCGCCTCCATGGCAAGGGGGCAATTCCTTGTGTTCATTACGCAAGACGCGCGGCCCGCGAGTCCACAATGGCTTGTCAACATGGTCCAAGGCTGTGATGCGGAGCCTGGTGTGGCCGGTGCTTTCGGCCCTCATCGCGCGCATCCGCATGCGCGGCATGTCACCCACTGCGAATTGAACCAACACTTTGCAGGGTTTGGGGACAAGCTCTCAGTGGTCCGTCTGGAAGACCGTGTGCGGTTCGCCAGTGACCCTGGTTACCGCCAATGGCTTCACTTTTTCTCCAGCAACAATTCATGCATTCGCCGTGCGGTCTGGGAGCAGCTGCCTTTGCCAGAGGTGGCTTTTGCAGAAGATCAAACATGGGCTTTGCGCGCTATCGAGGCCGGGCACGCGAAGGCCTTTGTGCCTGACGCAGTTGTTTACCATTCGCACGACTTCGGTGTCTGGGAGACTTTGCAGCGCAATTTTGACGAAGCGCGCTCCTTCAACCTCTATTTTGGCTACCGCATTCAGGACAGCCTGGTACAGGCCTTGAAATCCGGCGTGCACCTTGCAAAGCGTGATCTGGGCTGGCTGCGCAGCGGCGGATTGCGCGGCTGGCGGCTCTTCAAGAACGCGGGCTACATGAGTCTTGTGGAAATGGCGCGGGTCGCAGGGCAGTACCTGGGCACCCGGCACGACCGCTTGCCGGCATGGCTATTGCGCTCGGTGTCGCGCGATGAGCAATTGCAGCGCGCGGGGGCGGCCTGACCATGGCGTTGAACCTGTCAAAGAAGCTCTGGCGCGTGAAGGAGATGGCGCGCAAGGAAGGGGTGTTCGCCGCCTTGCGGGCCGTGGTGCGCCGCCTGCGCCAGGGGCCTGGGCGGTATGTCGATGTCTTTCGGCACTACGGCTTTGCGTTGCCCTATGTCCTGCCGGCCCAGCCGGGCGAGCCCGCAAAGGGGGCGCTGCTGTGGTTCATCCCGGACTTCAATCTCGGCTCCGGCGGTCATCTGAATATTTTCCGCACCATCTGGCATCTGGAGCAGATGGGATACACGTCCAGCATCGTGATCGGTGCGCCCGTCATGCACCAGGATGCGCAAGAGGCCCGCGATGCCATTCGCGAGCACTTCTTTCCCCTGCAGGCGCAGGTGCTTCTGGGGCTGGAGAACTTGCCGCCATGCGAATTTGCGGTTGCCACAGGCTGGGACACGGCGTACGCGGTCCGCGCATTCACCGGTGCCACGCACAAGCTGTATTTTGTGCAGGATTACGAGCCGCATTTCTACCCGGTGGGGTCCGAGTCGGTGCTGGCGCAGAATACCTACCACTTCGGTTTCTTCGGCATCACGGCAGGGGGTTGGCTGGCCACCAAGCTGGCGCAGGAGTATGGGATGGTCACACATCCTGTGGGTTTCGGCGTGGAACTGGAGCGCTACCGGCGCCTGCCGCGCAGGGAGCCCGAGATACGCCGGGTTTTCTTCTATGCGCGTCCCCCCACGCCCCGGCGGGCATTTGAAATCGGCCTGCTGGTGCTGAATGCCGTGTGGGAGCGCATGCCCAATACGCAGTTCGTGCTCGCAGGCTGGGACACCGCCGGCTACCATATCCCGTTCCCCCACCTTGCCTGCGGCACCGTGGCGCTGGATGACTTGCCCGATCTGTACAGCCAGTGCGACGTGGCGCTGGTGCTCTCGCTGACGAATGCCTCGTTGCTGCCCCTGGAGCTGATGGCCTCCGGCTGCGCCGTGGTGTCCAACCGGGGCCCCAATGTGGAATGGCTGCTCAACGGCGACGTAGCCATGCTCGCCGATTCTTCTCCGGAGGGTTTGACCAATGCGGTTTGCGCGCTGCTGCAGGACGATGCGCGGCGCCATGCCCTGAGCGAGCGCGCCGAAGTGTTTGCCCGGGCGCAGACCTGGGACATGGTGGCGAAGGACTTCGAGTCGGCCCTGTTGCATGCCCGGGCCCAGAATCCGCGGGGCGAATCCTGATGCGTTGCGCGATTCTCGGAGGAGCGGGTTTCCTGGGGCGCCACATTGGCCGGGCCATGGCGGCCGAAGGAGCACATGTGTGGTCGGTCGACCGCGCATTGCCCGCGTCGGGCAGCGCCCCCTGGTTGACTGGCGCGGTGCAGGCGGACTGTTTTGACTTGCCCTCCTGGTGGGATGCGGTGGGAGGGGCGGACGTCATCGTTCACCTTGCTTCCTCCACGGTGCCAGCCACGGCCAGTCAAGATCCGATCCAGGACGTGCAGACCAATCTGGTGGGCACCTTGCGCCTGCTGCAGGCTCTGCGTCAGAAGGCTGCACGTCCCAGGTTGCTGTTCGCATCCTCGGGAGGCGCCGTCTATGGCCGGCCGCAGTCGGTACCGCTGGCAGAGACACACCCCACCATGCCCATGGGTGCCTATGGGGCCACCAAGCTGGCGATCGAGCACCATTTGCGCATCGAGGAGGCGCAACACGGCCTGCCGTGCCGGATACTGCGTTTGAGCAATCCGTATGGGGAATGGCAACAGCCCCACGGCGTCCAGGGGGTGATCGCTGTTTTTGCGCACCGCGCGCTCAAGGCCCTGCCTGTGGATGTATGGGGGGATGGTTCCGTGGTGCGCGACTTTGTCTATGCCGCCGATGTGGGGCGGGCTTTCGTGGCCGCCTCGCGCCATGAGGGGGAGGCCCGGGTCTTCAACATTGGTGGCGGCGCGGGGCACAGTGTCAATGACATCGTGCGCACGCTGGAACAATTGATCGGTCACCCTGTGGAACGGCGTGTATTCCCGGCACGCCCGTTTGATCCGCCCGTCAATGTGCTGGACATTCAGCGCGCCCAGGACGAACTGCACTGGAAGCCGGCCATGGCTTTCGATGAAGGGGTATCCAAGTCGGTCGAATGGCTGCGGACGGTGGCATGACGAGTCCTGTATCTTCTTCGTCCGCCGTGTCTTCGGCCGCGCCACGCAATCCGCGCCAGTTGTGGGTGCTGTGGCGGTACTGGATGATGCGCGAGTTCAAGACCCGCTATGCGGGCTCGGTACTGGGCTTTGCGTGGGCGTTCGTCCAACCCCTTGCCACCCTGGCCATCTTTTACGTCCTGTTTGGGCTGGTTCTGGCCGTGCGCGTTCCGGGTCTGGATGTGGGCAACGGCTACCTGCTGCACTTGCTCGCCGGGCTGGCTGTTTGGCTCCCCTTCACCGATGCGATTGGACGGGGCGTGGGAAGCCTGGCCGCCTATGAGGATTTTCTGCGCAAGCAGCCCATGCCGGCCGAAATCCTGCCTGCGGTATCGGTGGGCGGGAGCCTGCTGGTTCTCGGGATCGGCTATGGGTTGCTGCTGGTGCTGTCCGTGGCGCAGGGCGTGGGGCCCTACGCATCGATGGCGTGGCTGCCTGTGCTGGTGCTGGCACAGATTGCCCTGACCTTTGGCCTTACCCTGTTGTTGAGCATGGCCCACTTTCTCTGGCGTGATGTGGGTTCGATGGTGGCTTTCGCGTTGCAGCTTTGGTTCTATGTGACGCCCATTGTTTACCCGCTGTCCCAGGTGCCCGAGAAGTTCCATGGCTGGTTCCTCTTCAATCCCTTGGCGTGCCTGGTGCTGATGGTGCAAAGCACGGTGCTGCACATGCCTGTCCCGCCGGGAACTCCGGTGGCCCTGGCCGTCTGGGTCGTGCTGCTGGCGGGGGGCGGATGGTGGTTTTTCCGTTCCATGAAGTCGGCATTGGGCGAGGCCTTGTAACGCCATGACCATACGCTTTGAGGGCATAGAAAAAACCTACATGGTGTACGGCCGCCCCCAGGACAGGCTGTGGGAGTGGGTGACCCGCAGGCAGCGCCACCGCGTGCACGTGGCGCTGACCGGCGTGGACTTTGAAGTCCAGGCAGGAGAAACGTTTGGGCTGATCGGTGAAAACGGCGCGGGCAAGAGCACCTTGCTGAAGATTGCCGCGGGCACCATTCGGCCTACCCATGGCCAGGTGTCGCAGGAAGGCCGTGTTGCCGCGCTGCTGGAACTGGGTGCCGGATTCCACCCGGAGGAGTCGGGCTACGACAATATCCGCTTCATGGCTGCCCTGCATGGCCTGGAAGGCGGTGCCATGGAGGATTTCATCATCCGGGCCACCGCGTTCTCCGAGTTGACCGGGGAGACACTCGAACGGCCGGTGAAGACCTACTCTTCAGGCATGTTCATGCGGCTTGCATTTGCCGCAGCGACGGCCATCGATCCCGATGTGCTGATCGTGGACGAGGCCTTGTCGGTGGGGGATCTGCATTTTCAGAAGAAGAGCCTGAACCGCATCCTGGAGCTGCGCGAGCGTGGCGCCACCGTGCTTTTCTGTTCCCACAACCTGTACCAGGTGCGCAGCCTGTGCCAGCGGGCGGCGTGGATTCACGGTGGCCGCATACAGGCCATCGGGTCGACCGAGGATGTGGTGACCGCCTATGAATCGCACGAGCGGCGCAGGTATGCCCATTTGCGCGTCGAGTCGCATGAGGCCGCAAAGAAGGACGATGCGGCGGCGCAGCCTGCAGCCGCCGCTGCCTCGGGCGCACCTTTGGTGAAGATTGCGGGCCTGCTGATCGAGACAGGGGACGGTATCAACCCTGCGCAGGTGGATTCATTCCAGGATCTGTCGGTGGAGATCGAGATCGAGTCCTATGCGGATGCGCCGTTCCATGTGCTGTTTGCGATAGTCCGCCCGGACAAGGACAATGTTTTCGGCACCAGTACCCAGTTCCGCGCCGGCGGTACACCGCTGCAGGGCATCGGCAGCCACCGTATTCGCGCCCGGTTCCCGCGATTGCCGCTGCTGTCCGGCGAATACCTGTGGAGTGTGTATGTGCTGGACGATTCGGGTATCCAGGTGCTGGACATGGCCGAGCTCATTCAGCCCTTTACCGTGCTGAACCAGCGGCACCGCGAGTTCGGTGTGGCCTGGCTGGAGCACGAGTGGGTGCTGGTGGAATGACGCGTGCCTGGTCTCTCGACCTGCTTTTCCCTTCCATTGCCCGATTGCCCACGACCCTTCCCTGGAGGCTGGCTGGGCGGATAGGGCGTGAATCTGCGGCAGAGCGTGAGCACCTGCTGGGCTGGCTGGAGGGGCTGTTTGCGCGGGTTTTCCCAAAGGCCACTCAGATGGAGCATGCCCAATGGGCGCGGGCCCATCTGGCCATGCTGGCGCAGGAGATGGTGGATGCGATGGCCTTCAACCGGCTGGGCCGACCCGGAGGGCCGACGATTGAACTCCAGGGGGTGGAGTTCGCCAGGAATCTGGCCCGCCAGGGCAAGGGCTTCATCCTTGTCCTCAACCACTATGACCGGCTCCTGACGGCACCGGTTGCCTTGGCGAGAGAAGGAGTCTCCACCAACGTCCTGACCATGCCGGTCTTGGACAACCCGGAGCTTGGGGCCTCGCAGCGCCGTTTCTTGCTGCGAAAAATTCAAGGCTATACCGAGGTGACTGGTGGAAAATGGCATACCACCAGCGATGGACTGCGCCCGGTGCATGAAAGCCTCAGGGCGGGGCAGGGGTGGGTGATTCTGGCCGATGCCTGGCGGCCCGAGTTTGGCCGTTTGCGTGGCAGGCCCTTCCTGGGTGGGTGCCTGAACCTGCCCACGGGGATTGAGCGCTTGGCGCAATCCACGGGCGTTCCGTTGCTGCATGCCGTGACCTATTCGCACTGTCCAGACCGTCTGAAGGTTGTCGTCGAGCCATTGCCCGCAGATCCCGGCCACGCGATTGACACAGTCATCCAGCGACTGGAACAGGACGTTCTTGCCCGCCCTTGGGCGTGGTGGCAGTGGGGACTGTGGGATCAGATGTGGCAGCCGGCCTCGGAGGCGGAAGGAAAACCATGACCAATATTGAGCGATACGACTACGCATTCGATCCGGACGGCGAGGAGTGGGCCGCCCGGTTGCTGCGCCGTATTCCGTCCGACGGAGGCTCGGTGCTGGAGCTGGGCCCCGGGCCCGGGGCCATGACCCGTGTCCTGCTGGCGCGGGGCCATCGCGTCACGGTGGTTGAAAACGACCCCGAGGCACTGGAGGTGCTCAAGACGCTGGGCGTGGAGGTCATTCCCGGAAATCTGGATGGCACGGACTGGCTGGATGCGATCGCGGGCAGGCGGTTTGATGCGGTGATGGCCTGCGATGTGCTGGAGCACCTCAGAAAACCGGAGGACGTGCTGCAGCGGTTGAGCGAATTTGTGGCCCCCATGGGCCGCCTGCTGATCTCCGTCCCGAACATTGCCTATGCCGGGGTGCTGGCGGCGATGCGCAATGGCATCTTCGACTACTCGGACAAGGGCCAGCTGGACAGGACCCATGTCCGGTTCTTTACCAAGCGCAGCATTGAAAAAGTACTGCTGGACTACGGGTGGGCTCCCCGGATCTGGGAGGCCAACAGGGTGCCTGTCGAATGCAGCGAATTCGCCTGGTACTGGAGCGCCCTGCCCGGCGAGCAGCGCCAGGCCTTGCTGGCGGGGTGGCAGGATTTCGATGTGTACCAGTGGATGGTGGTGGTCACGCCCTCCATCGACGCTTCCGCCTGGGAGTTGGCCGAGGCACGTGGCACAGCGGACAGGCTGCGCGACGAGTTGCAGGCACTCACGGTGGTGCACCAGCGTGAGCGCGCATCATTGCTGGAGCACCAGAAAGCCTTTTCGGAAGCCAAGGAAATCATCGCGAAGATGCAGCTGGAGATCAAGGATCTGCGCGCCGACCTGGACCTGCTGCGGACGGAAAAGACCGCGGTGGAGGCCGAACTCTCCGCGCTGCAAGCGCAACCCCAGCCCGAACCTCCTCCTCCGGCAGGCCCATGGCTGCGGCTGCAGCGCAGACTCCTGGGCCGCGCGGACGGCGCGTGACGGATTGCGGAACGGACATGTTGCTCGGGGTTCCTGATTTCACGGCATCGCATGACGGCGTGGACAGCATCGGTGCGGATTGCCGGATCGATCCGTCCGTTTCCGTCATGCGGTTTGGGCAGCGCCCTGGCGTGCTGTGCCTGTCGGACGGGGTCAGCATCTACGCGCAGACAAGGCTGGTGCTGGGGGATGTGGTCGCGGACCCTTGCGTGGGGATCCGCATCGGCGCCCGCACCATTGTCAACGTGGGCGGCTATCTGTCTGGCGAAGGGGGCTTGGAGATTGGCGAGGACGTTTTGATCGGCCCCCACGTCAAGTTGCTGTCGGCCGGCCACGCCATAGACGAAGGGGATGCGGTCATCGCGCGCAACCGCATCACCCGCGCAAAGATCGTCGTGGAGGACGGCGCCTGGATAGGGGCCGGAGCCATCGTGCTCGAGGGGGTTACCATCGGGCGCGGCGCGGTGGTGGCCGCCGGCGCGCTTGTGCGGCAGGATGTCCCCGCGGGGATGGTGGCGGCGGGAATGCCCGCTCGGCTGCTGCGCTCGCGCCGTGGGGATGCATGGCCGGCGGCACAGGCCCCCGTGCCATCCCCCTGGTTTGAACGGGTCGGGGTCCGGCTGAAGAGCTTCTTGTACCAGGGACGCGGTGCCAAATGACAAGCAAGAGTGAATTTCGCAGAAGCTCCGACGGGCGCGGATGGGGATCGAACATGGTGGAAAGCCTGCGCAGGGCGGCGCTCACAATGATCTTCCTGATGGGGCTCCCTGCCTCTTCCTGGGCCGACCAGGTGTGGGAGTTCGTGGACAAGGATGGAGTGACCCACATTGGCAACGTGGCGCCGGGGGCGGCCGCGTCGCGGGGGCTGGTCTGGCTCCAACGTGTGCCTCCTGCCTCCGTGATGAGGAGCAAGGAGCGCGGCACCTCCGCACTGCAGTTTCCTGGCTACGACGATGTCAAGCAGCACCTGGCGGCGGCGGCGGAGGCGCAGTCGCTGGATCCGGCATTCGTGATCGCCGTTGCCGCTGCGGAATCGGCCTTCAATGTGAAGGCCGTTTCGCGCAAGGGCGCCCTGGGCTTGATGCAGGTGATGCCCGCGACCGCCGAGCGCTATGGGGTCGCGGCCCGTCCGCCTTCAGAGGGAGAACATGCCGCCATGGAGCCCAAGGTGAATGCGCAGATCGGCACACGCTATCTGGCGGACCTGCTGCGCATGTTCGATGGCGACAAGGAGCTGGCGCTGGCGGCCTACAACGCCGGGGAAGGAGCCGTGATCAAGCATGGCCGCCGGATTCCGCCATATCCCGAAACACAGCAGTACGTGGAAAAGGTGATGCGCTTTTACCGCGGTCTGGCCCGGTAGTGGCCCTGGATCGGGCAGCGTGGGCTTTTCCGTGATCCGTCGGTGCCTGCGTTGGCCTGCTGGGTGGGGTCCGTGCGTGGGCACCCAGGGCGCCACTTCCGGCTTCCTGCAGTGGGGGGCCGTATTCCAAGCCAACCGCATGGGGCTGCCGGTGCGGGTGGCGCCAGCTAGCGCTTTCTTACAGGCATCCGCGCAGAGTACGGGTACCATCGGCCGCTCATGATCTGGTTATCTGTGGTGGCATTCATCGTTGCAGCGTTGGCGGCAGGGTTCATCGTGCGGTGGATGCGCAGCCACGCTTCCGTGTATGGCAGCAGCATGCCGCAGCGGTTTCACCTCGGGGATATTCCCCGCCTGGGCGGGGCCGCGCTGCTGTTGGGTATCGCGTGCAGCTGGAGCCTGGGCATGCTGCAGTCGTCCCATTGGGGAGATCCTGGTTCCCTCAGGTTGGGGGCATGGGTCGGCGGCTGGCTGGTGGTCATGCTGCCGGCTGCTCTGGGGGGGATCGCGGAGGACATGACCCAGCGCCTGTCCGTCCGGTATCGGTTAAGCCTGACGGGCGCATCCGGTGCCCTGGCGGTGGTCTTGCTGGACCTGTCCCTGCCCCGCATGGGGTGGCCCTGGCTGGACTCCGTGCTGGCCGCTGCCCCGTGGCTGGGCATCGCCATCGTTGTACTTGCCGTTGCGGGGCTGCCCCACGCGTTCAACATCATCGACGGCTACAACGGCCTGGCGGGCATGGTCGCACTGATCGTGTGCCTGGCCTTGGCGCACGTGGCATTGCAGGTGGGGGATCGCGCCCTGGCGGCGCTGCTGGTGTCCACCGCCGCCGCCACCGGGGGATTCCTGGTGTGGAACTACCCGCGGGGAATGCTGTTTGCCGGCGATGGCGGGGCGTATATCTGGGGCGTGGTCATCGCCCTGGCCAGCATTTCGCTGGTGCAGCGCAACGCCGACGTGTCGCCGTGGTTCCCCATGCTTTTGCTGATCTACCCCGTCTGGGAAACGGTCTTCTCGATCTATCGCAAGACGGTGCGGGGCGTGTCCCCCGGCGTGGCCGATGCACTGCATTTTCACCAGCTGATCTACCGGCGCATCGTGCGGGGCGTTTTCCACGACGACGAATCCCGCAGGGTGCTGATGCGCAACAACCGCACGTCGCCCTACCTCTGGGGCTTCACCTTGCTCACGGTGGTGCCGGCGGTGCTGTTCTGGAGCAATACCCCGCTGCTGATGGCGTTTTGCGGCTTGTTCGTCATCAGCTATGTGATGGCGTACCTTGCCATCGTGCGGTTCAAGGTGCCGCACTGGCTGCGCCACTGAGGGCTGTTGCGCAGGCCACCCCAGCGTGCCGCGCGAATGCGGCACAATTTGCGCCTCACCGTTTTCTCTGGATGGCCCGCCTCCATGACCGACCTTCTTTCGATTGCTCCGCGCGACAAGGCTGAAATCCTGGCCCAGGCGCTGCCCTACATCCGCAAGTTCCATGGCAAGACCATGGTCATCAAATACGGTGGCAACGCCATGACGGACCCCGCGCTGCAGGCCGACTTTGCCGAAGACGTGGTGCTGCTCAAGCTCGTGGGGATGAACCCCGTGGTGGTCCACGGCGGCGGCCCGCAGATCGAGACGGCCCTGAACCGCCTGGGCAAGAAGGGCGAGTTCATCCAGGGCATGCGCGTGACGGACGCCGAGACCATGGAAGTGGTCGAGTGGGTGCTGGCCGGCGAAGTGCAGCAGGACATCGTGGGCCTGATCAACCAGGCCGGTGGCAAGGCCGTGGGGCTCACGGGCCGCGACGGCGGCATGATCCGCGCGCAGAAGCTCAAGATGGTGGACAACAAGAACCCGAGCATCGAGCACGACGTGGGCCAGGTGGGGGACATCGTGGCCATCGACCCGAGCGTGGTCAAGGCGCTGCAGGACGATGCCTTCATCCCCGTCATCAGCCCCATCGGCTTCGGCGAAAACAACGAGAGCTACAACATCAACGCCGACGTGGTGGCCAGCAAGCTGGCCACGGTGCTGCAAGCTGAAAAACTCATGCTCCTGACCAACACGCCCGGCGTGCTGGACAAGGCGGGCAACCTGCTCACCGACCTCACGGCCCGCGAGATCGACGCGCTGTTCGCCGATGGCACCATCTCCGGCGGCATGCTGCCCAAGATCGCGGGCGCGCTCGATGCCGCCAAGGCCGGCGTGCACGCCGTGCACATCATCGATGGCCGTGTGCCGCATGCCATGCTGCTCGAAATCCTGACCGACCAGGCCTACGGGACCATGATCCGCTCGCACTGACCCTTTTCGTAGCCTGCTATGCGCCTGCTGTTGGTTGAAGACGATGTCATGGTGGCCAGCGGCATCAAGTTGGGCCTGACCGACGCCGGATACGCCGTGGATTGGGTCGGCAGCGGGGAGCGCGCCGAAGAGGTGCTGCGCACGGAGTCTTTCGATGCGGCTATCATCGACATCGGCCTGCCTGCCATGGATGGGCTGGAGCTCACCCGCCGCCTGCGCCGTCCCGACATGATCAGCCCCGCCATGCCCGTGCTGATCCTGACCGCGCGCGA
Source organism: Acidovorax sp. GW821-FHT11A03 (assembly GCF_058809075.1). Classification (NCBI taxonomy): domain Bacteria; kingdom Pseudomonadati; phylum Pseudomonadota; class Betaproteobacteria; order Burkholderiales; family Comamonadaceae; genus Acidovorax; species Acidovorax sp. GW821-FHT11A03. The sequence goes on along the minus strand of NZ_JBXASG010000002.1, from coordinate 349,923 downwards.
TGCCCTGCATGACCGCGTGCAGGGGCTGGACCTGGGGGCGGACGACTACATGGTCAAGCCCTTCGAGCTGCCCGAGCTGCTGGCCCGCCTGCGGGCCCTGCTGCGCCGCTCGCAGGCCGCCACGACGGCGGTGCTCAGCTTCGGGCCGCTGGAGCTGGACACGGCAGGCCGCCGCGCGAGCATCCGCACCGGCGAAGGGGAGCAGGTGATCGAACTGGGTCCCCGTGAATGGACCGTGCTCGAATACCTGCTCATCAACGCCCCCAAGCCTGCGAGCAAGGACAAGCTCCTGCAGGCCCTGACGGGGTGGGACAAGGAGATCACGCCCAATGCGGTGGAGGTCTACGTCTCGCGCCTGCGCGGCAAGCTCGAGCCGCATGGCGTGGCGCTGCGCTCGATCCGCGGGTTCGGCTACCGGCTGGAACTCCAGGCCGCCTGAGCGGAATCGGTCTGGCTCAGCGCCCGCGCCGGTGAAGGCCCACCATGACGATGCCGGACCGGGCCCCTCCTTCCCAGCGGCTTGGCCTGCGCGCCATGACCTCCGACCTGCGCAACCGGCTGCTGCTTTTGCTGGTGCTGCCCTTGTGCCTGCTCGCGCTCGCGGGCGTGTGGCTGGACTACCGCTCGGCCGATGAGGCCGCCGGACGGCATGACCAGCGCCTGCTGCGGCTGCTTCCGGCGCTGGCCGATTCGGTACTGGCCCCCGCGATCCGTGACAACGAGCCGCCCCTGCTGCTGCTGGCGCCGCCGGTCGAGGACTTCCTGCGCCAGAACGCCGGGTTTGCCGGGTACAGCGTGCGCGACGCCTCCGGCCGCCTGCTGCTGGGGGACGACTGGGTGCACAGCGCCGTGCCGACCACGCAGGCCCCCGAATTCCACAGCGTCGAATTTGGCGGCGTGACCTACCGGGTGGCCGTGCAGCGCGGCCGCACGGGGGCCGGCGAGCTGGTGGTGGCGCTGGCCGACGGGTCGGACCCGCGCCAGCAGTGGGCGCAGCAGCTTCTGCTGCGCGTGCTGCTGCCCAACCTGGTGCTCGTGGCCGCCGCCGCGCTGGCCATCCACTGGGCCGTGGGGCGTGCGTTCAAGCCGCTGGTGGATCTGGCCGAAGCGGTGGAACACCGCTCGCCGCGCGATCTCAGCCCCATCGACGAGGCCTCGTCGCCCGCCGAGGTGCGCCCGCTCGTGCATTCGCTCAACCGGCTGTTCGCGTTGGTCAATGCGCAGGCGGAAGGGCAGCGCCGCTTCGTGGCCGACGCGGCGCACCAGCTGCGCACCCCGCTGGCGGGCCTGCAGGCGCAGGTCGAGGCCTGGGCGATGATGGCCAAGGCCGCCGGCCCGCGGGTATCGCTGCCGGATTTTGATCGACAAATGCCGCTGGCGCAGGATGGTCAAGCGAAAGGCGCTATTGTTTTAGGAGTTGATCAGATCGAGAAGCTGCGCAATGCCACGCGCCGGACCTCGCAGCTCGCGCACCAGCTGCTGGCCCTGTCGCGCGCCGACGCGCGCAGCCTGGATGCGCAGCCGCCGCAGCGCGTGGACCTGAAGGACCTGTGCGAGGCGCTGCTCGAGACCTTTCTCGATCCGGCCACCGGCAAGGGGCTGGACCTGGGGCTCGACGTGCAGCCCGTGCATGTCACCGGCCATGGCTGGCTGCTGCGCGAACTGCTGTCCAACCTGGTGGACAACGCCATCAAGTACACGCCGGCGGGGGGCATTGTCACCATCCGCTGCGGCATGCGCCAGGGGCGCACCGGGCCACCCCGCGTGTACCTGGAGGTCGAGGACGACGGCCCGGGCGTGCCCGAGGCGGAGCGCGCCCGCGTCATGCAGCGCTTTTACCGCGTGCCTGGCACGGTGGGGGAGGGCACGGGCCTGGGGCTGGCCATCGCCGACGAGATCGCGCGCGTGCACCGCGCCTCCCTGACGCTCGGGACGGGCCCCCAGGGGCACGGGCTGCTGGTGGCTGTGGTGTTTCCGCTGTAGATCCGCCCCCGCGCGCTCCTTGCGCGTGTCCGTGTGCGGGCCGGGCAAAAGCCTGTGCGAGAATCATTTCCATACATGATTTACGCCTGCCGCTGGCCCGTGCATGCCCATCCGGCATGTGAACCGGGCGCCGGGTGCCACTGGCCGCATGGCCCTACCAGAGCCCCTGTCCTGCATGTCCGAACTTTCTCCCCTTCCAGAGCCCGCCAGCACCGACGACGCGGGTGAAACGCCGGCCGCGCGCAAGCGGCCCAAGCCGGGCGAGCGCCGCGTGCAGATCCTGCAGGCGCTGGCGGCCATGCTGGAGCAGCCGGGCGCGGAGCGCATCACCACCGCCGCGCTGGCGGCGCGCCTGTCGGTGAGCGAGGCGGCGCTGTACCGCCACTTCGCGAGCAAGGCGCAGATGTTCGAGGGGCTGATCGACTTCATCGAGCAGTCCGTGTTCACCCTCGTGCAGCAGATCACCGGCCGCGAGGTGCCCGACCCCGCCCAGCCGCCCGACGTGGGCCAGCGGCAGGCGGCGCGCATCGTGGCTGTGCTGCTGCAGTTTGGCGAGCGCAACCCCGGCATGGTGCGGGTGATGGTGGGCGACGCCCTGGTGTTCGAGCACGAGCGCCTGCAGCAGCGCATGAACCAGTTCTTTGACCGCATCGAGTCCACCCTGCGCCAGTGCCTGCGCCCGGCCGCGGCGGGCTCCGCGACGCCCACGGTCGATGCCCAGGTGGCGGCCAGCGTGCTCACGGCGTTTGCGGTGGGTCGCCTGCAGCGCTATGCGCGCTCGGGTTTCAAGCGCCCGCCTTCCGAGCACCTGGAAGCCAGCCTCGCGCTGATTCTCTAGCACCGCCACGCTGGCGGTGCCGCCGGCGGGGCCCCGGCACGCTGGAGAGCGGGCCCGCCAGGCGGTGGCGCCGCCGCAACGGGTGATTTGGGGGCCGCTCCCTATTTTTTCCCGGGGTTTTGGCCGGTCGCTGAATTTGCTGCAGAATAGAACGAACGTTCGTTTTTATTTGCCAGCATGTCCGCCACCTCTTCATCCAGCCAGGTCACCCGCATCCCGCGCGCCCGCAGCGGTACCGGCCGCGCCCTGCAAAAGGGCCAGCAAACCAAGGCGGCCATTGTCGAGGCGGCGCTGGGCCTGGCCACGCACATCGGGCTGGAAGGCTTGTCCATCGGGGCGCTGGCCGATGTCACGGGCATGAGCAAGTCGGGCGTGTTCGCCCACTTCGGCTCGCGCGAAGAGCTGCAGATCTCCGTCATCCGCGAATACCACACCCGCTTCGAGCAGGAGGTGTTCTACCCCGCGATGTCCGCGCCGCGCGGCGTGGCGCGCCTGTCGGCCATGTTCGACAACTGGATGAAGCGCACCTCCATCGAAATCGACTCGGGCTGCATCTACATCAGCGGCGCGGTCGAGTTCGACGACCGCACCGGCCCCGTGCGCGACGCGCTGGCCAGCTCGGTGCTGACCTGGCACGCCGCCATGCGCCGCGCCATCGAGCAGTGCAAGGGCCTCGCAGAGCTGCGCGCGGACACCAATGCCGAGCAGATGCTGTTCGAGATCCACGGCCTCATCCTCGCGCTGCATTACGAAGCGCGCTTCCTGCAAACCCCCGGCTCCATGGGCCGGGCCGTGCAGGGCTTTCACAACATCCTGGCGCGCTACAGCGCCGACACGCCGGCCGCCGCCGCGCCAGCCACCCCTGCTGCCGCCAAGCGCCGCAAAGTTTCCAACCAAACCACCACCTCCAAGGAGTAAACCCATGCCTACCTACACGCCGCCCCTGCGCGACATGCAATTCGTCATGCACGAAGTGCTCAAGGTCAGCGATGAATTCAAGGCAATGCCGCCCCACGCCGAGGTGGATGTGGACACCATCAATGCCGTGCTGGAAGAAGCCGGCAAGTTCGCCGCCGAAGTGACCTTCCCGCTCAACATCAGCGGCGATACCGAAGGCTGCGTGCTGGACAAGGCCACGCACGAAGTCAAGCCCCCGTCGGGCTTCAAGGACGCCTACGCCAAGTACGTCGAAGGCGGCTGGGCGGCGCTGTCGTGCGACCCCGCCTATGGCGGCCAGGGCCTGCCCTTCGTGCTGAACCAGTGCCTGTACGAGATGATGAACTCGGCCAACCAGGCGTGGACCATGTACCCCGGCCTGTCGCACGGCGCGTACGAAGCCCTGCACGCCCACGGCACCGACGAGCAAAAGAAGATCTACCTGCCCAAGCTCACCAGCGGCGAGTGGACCGGCACCATGTGCCTGACCGAACCCCATTGCGGCACCGACCTGGGCCTGTTGCGCACCAAGGCCGAACCGCAGGCCGACGGCACCTATAAGATCACCGGCAACAAGATCTTCATTAGCGCCGGCGAACACGACATGACCGCCAACATCGTGCACCTGGTGCTGGCCCGCCTGCCCGATGCGCCCAAGGGCAGCAAGGGCATCAGCCTGTTCGTCGTGCCCAAGTTCAACGTGAAGGCCGATGGCTCGCTGGGCGAACGCAACCCGATCTTCTGCACGGGCCTGGAGCACAAGATGGGCATCCACGGCAACGCCACCGCGCAGATCGCCATCGATGGCGCCATCGGCACCCTGGTGGGCCAGCCCAACAAGGGCCTGGCCGCCATGTTCGTGATGATGAACGCCGCGCGCCTGGGCGTGGGCAACCAGTCGCTGGGCCTGACCGAAGTGGCCTACCAGAACGCGCTGGCCTACGCCAAGGACCGCATCCAGATGCGCAGCCTGTCGGGCGTGAAGGCCAAGGACAAGGACGCCGACCCCATCATCGTGCACCCCGACGTGCGCAAGATGCTGCTCACCGCCAAGGCGTACGCCGAAGGCGGTCGCGCGCTGCAGATCTTCTGCACGCTGCTGCTGGACAAGGTGCACAGCCACCCTGATGAAAAGGTGCGTGCCGAATCCGAAGAGATGGTGGCGCTGCTCACCCCCATCGTGAAGGCCTTCATCACCGACAACGGCCACATCAGCACCAACGCCTGCATGCAGGTCTTCGGCGGCCACGGCTTCATCAAGGAATGGGGCATGGAGCAGTACGTGCGCGACAACCGCATCAACATGATCTACGAAGGCACGAACACCGTGCAGTCGCTGGACCTGCTGGGCCGCAAGATCCTGGGCAACAACGGCGCCACGCTCAAGAAGCTGGGCAAGCTGATCGGTAAGCTGGTGGAAGAAGAAGGCGTGAACGAGAAGATGGCCGAGTTCATCAACCCCGTCGCGATGCTGGGTGACCAGATGACCAAATTCACCACCGAAATCGGCTTCAAGGGCATGCAAAACCCCGACGAAGTGGGCGCCGCCGCCGTGGACTACCTGCGCGTGGCCGGCCACCTGGTGTTTGGCTACCTGTTCGCCCGCATGGCCCAGGTCGCGCTGCGCGAGATCGCCGCCGGCAACACCGACCCGTTCTACGGCGCCAAGCTGCAGACCGCGCGTTTCTACTTCGCCAAGCTGTTCCCTGAAACGGCGACGCTGATGCGCACGGCCCGTGCCGGCAGCAAGGTGCTGATGGACACCGATCTGGCCCTGGCCTGATCGGTGCATCATGCGGATTTCAAGCCTTTTTGCCACGGAGCGCTTATGTACAAAGCGGTAGTAGCTATTGTTTTGGTAGCGGGTGCATTGCCGGCTTGGGCGCAGATGACGCCTGAAGGCCTGTGGCGCAACATCGACGACAAGACCGGCGAGGCCAAGGCGGAGATCCGCATCCGCGACATCGGCGGCGGCGTGCTGCACGGGGCGCTGGAAAAGCGCCTGTCCAAGGACGCCAAGCCCGACGATGTCTGCGACGAATGCTCGGACGACCGCAAGGGCAAGCCCCTCCTGGGGCTGGAGATCATCCGTGGCGCCAAGAAGGCCGAGGGCAAGGAAGTGTGGGAAGGCGGCAAGATCCTCGATCCCGAGAACGGCCGCAACTACACCCTGCGCATGACCCCCATCGACGGCGGCAAGAAGCTCGAAGTGCGGGGCTCCATCGGCCCCTTCGGCCGCTCGCAGACCTGGATCCGCGTCCAGTAAACCCAACGCCCGTGGCCTGCCTGCCCGTCTGCCTGCGCCGTGCCCGGCGCGCGGCGGCGCCAGGCCACCAACAAGGAACCAACCCATGTCCCGATTTCAAGTGAAGAAAGTCGCCGTGCTCGGCGCAGGCGTGATGGGCGCGCAGATTGCCGCCCACCTCGTCAACGTGAAGGTGCCCGTGGTGCTGTTCGACCTGCCCGCCAAGGAAGGCCCGAAGAACGGCATCGTCACCAAGGCCGTCGAAGGCCTCAAGAAGCTCAAGCCCTCGCCCCTGGGCGTGGCCGACGACGCGGCGCTGATCCAGCAGGCCAACTACGAAGAGCACATGCACCTGCTCAAGGAATGCGACCTCGTGATCGAGGCCATTGCCGAGCGCATGGACTGGAAGCTCGACCTCTACACCAAGATCGCACCCCACGTGGCCAAGCACGCCATCCTGGCGTCCAACACCTCGGGCCTGTCGATCACCAAGCTCTCCGAAGTGCTGCCCGAGAGCATCAAGCCGCGTTTCTGCGGCATCCACTTCTTCAACCCACCGCGCTACATGACGCTGGTGGAGCTGATCAACACGCCCACCACGCAGCCTGAAGTGCTCGACCAGCTCGAAGCCTTCGTCACCAGCGGCCTGGGCAAGGGCGTGGTGCGCGCGCACGACACCCCCAACTTCGTCGCCAACCGCGTGGGCATCGCCGGCATGCTGGCCACCATGAAGGAGGTCGAGAACTTCGGCCTGACCTTCGACGTGGTGGACGACCTCACGGGCAAGAAGCTCGGCCGCGCATCGAGCGGCACCTTTCGCACCGCCGACGTGGTGGGCCTGGACACCATGGCCCATGTGATCAAGACGCTGCAGGACAACCTGAGCATCGAGACCGACCCCTTCTACGAAAGCTTTGGCACGCCCGCGGTGCTGAAGAAGCTGCTGGAGCTGGGCAACCTGGGCCAGAAGGCCAAGGCCGGTTTCTTCAAGAAGGTCGGCCGCGACGTGATGCGCTTCGAGCTGGACAGCGAAGAGTACGTGCCCGCCGGCCAGAAGGCCGACGAGGTGTACGCCCGCATGCTCAAGAAGCCCGCCGCCGAACGCCTGCGCCTGCTGCGCAACGCCGAAGGCGCGCCCGGCCAGTTCCTCTGGGCCATCCTGCGCAACGGCTTCCACTACGCCGCCGTGCACCTGGGCACTATCGCCGACAACGCGCGCGACGTGGACCAGGCCATGCGCTGGGGCTTCGGCATGAAGCAGGGCCCCTTCGAGCTGTGGCAGGAAGCCGGCTGGCTCGACGTGGCGAAGATGATCCAGGAAGACATCGACGCGGGTAAAGCGCTGTGCAAGGCACCGCTGCCCGAGTGGGTCTTCAAGGGCCCCGTGGCCGAAGCCGGTGGCGTGCACACCGCGCAAGGCTCGTGGAGCGCATCGCAGAACAAGTTCGTGCCCCGCCGCCAGCTGCCGGTGTACGAGCGCCAGATTTTCCCTGAGTCGCTGCTGGGCGAGACCAACCTGCCCGACTGGCGCACCGCCGGCACGACCATTGCAGAGTCCAAAGCCCTGCGCACCTGGACGCTGGATGGCCAGGTACTCATCGCCAGCATCAAGAACAAGATGCACGCCATCAGCCCCGAAGTGATGGAAGGCTTGATGGAAGCGTTGGAGCTGGCCGAGGCCGAGTACCAGGGTATGGTCATCTGGTCCGGCGACGCCCCGTTCAGCGTGGGCGCCGACCTGGAAGCCACCATGCCGGCCTTCATGGTCGGCGGCGCCGATGCGGTCGAAAGCATCGAGCAGGAACTGCAGAACCTGATGATGCGCATCCGCTACGCGCAGGTGCCCGTCGTCGCGGCCATCCACGGCATGGCGCTGGGCGGCGGCTGCGAGCTGGCCGTGTATTCCGCCAAGCGCGTGGCCCACATGGAAAGCTACATCGGCCTGGTCGAAGTGGGCGTGGGCCTGGTGCCCGGCGCGGGCGGCCTGACCTACATCGCGCGCCGCGCGGCCGAGAACATGGCGGCCTCTACCGGCAAGGACATCCTGCCCTTCCTGACCGAAGGCTTCACCGCCGCCGCGATGGCCAAGGTGGGCACCAGCGCGCTCGAATCGCGCAAGCTCGGCTACCTGCTGGAGTCCGACATCATCGTCCCGCACAAGGATGAGCTGCTGTTCGTGGCCATCAACGAAGCCAAGTCCATGGCCGCCAGTGGCTGGCGCGCGCCGCACAAGCGCCTGTTCCCCGTGGCCGGCCGCAGCGGCCTGGCCACCATCAAGGCGCAGCTCGTGAACATGCGCGACGGCGGCTTCATCAGCGCCTACGACTTCAAGGTCAGCACCATGATCGCCGAGGTGGTCTGTGGCGGCGACGTGGACGCCGGCGCGCTGGTGAGCGAGGAATATTTGCTCACGCTGGAGCGCAAGGTGTTCTGCCACCTGATCGCACAGCCCAAGACGCACGAGCGCATCCTGGGCATGCTCTCGACAGGCAAGCCTGTTCGCAACTGACCGCCATCGCCATGACGGACCACGCCCCCAACAAACTCCAGCGCTCGCTGATGCGCCTGGACGAGGCACCCGCCTTCATGCGCGGCTTCGTGCAGAACATCATCCTGCGCCGGGCCGTGCCTTTCACCGGCACGGCCGGGGTGAAGTTCGTGTCGCTCACGCCCGAGCGTGTGGAAGTGCGCCTGCCCAATGAGCACCGCGTGCAGAACCACATCGGCGGCGTGCACGCCTCGGCCATGAACCTGTTGGCCGAGACGGCCACCGGCATGGTGGTGGGCATGAACGTGCGCGATGACTGCATACCGCTGGCCAAGGAGCTGTCCATGGCGTTCAAGAAGCGCGCCACGGGTGGCTTGAAGGCCGTGGCCACGCTGACCGCCGAGCAGCGCGCCGCCATGTTGGCCAGCGACAAGGGCGAGGTGCAGGTCACCGTCACCGTGACCGACGAAGCCGGCGTGGAGCCGGTCGAATGTGTATTTACGTGGGCCTGGATTCCTTCCAGCCGCCCCGCCAAGCATTGAAGGAGTTTCAACACCATGGCTCAAAAACAAGTCCAGGACGCCTACATCGTTGCCGCCACGCGCACCCCCATCGGGCGCTCGGGCCGCGGCTATTTCAAGAACACCCGCCCCGATGACCTGCTGGTCGCCGCCATCAAGAGCGCCATGCTGCAGGTCCCCACGCTGGACCCCAAGGCGATCGAGGACGCCATCATCGGCTGCTCCTTCCCTGAAGGCGAGCAGGGCATGAACATGGCCCGCATCGCCGTGGGCCTGGCGTTCGACCACCCCGTGGGCGGCGTGACCGTGAACCGCTTCTGCGCATCGGGCATCACCGCGCTGCAGATGGCGGCCGACCGCATCCGCGTGGGCGAGGCCGACGTGCTGATCGCCGGTGGCGCCGAGTCCATGAGCCTCGTGCCCATGGGCGGCAACAAGCCATCATTCAACGCAGAAATTTTTGCGCGTGACGAGAACGTGGGCATCGCCTACGGCATGGGCCTCACGGCCGAGAAAGTCGCGCAGCAGTGGAAGATCAGCCGCGAGGCGCAGGATGCCTTCGCACTGGAATCGCACCTGCGCGCCATCAAGGCGCAAAAGGCCGGTGAGTTCAGCGACGAAATCACGCCCTTCGAGGTCGTGGAGCGTTCGCCCAACCTGGCCACCGGCGAAGTGGTGGAAAAGCGCCGCACCGTGAACCTGGACGAAGGCCCTCGGCCCGACACGTCCCTCGAAGGTCTGGCCAAGCTCAAGCCCGTGTTCGCCGCGCGCGGCAGCGTCACGGCGGGCAACAGCTCGCAGACCAGCGATGGCGCCGGTGCGCTGATCGTGGCCAGCGAAAAGGCGGTGAAGCAATTCGGCCTGACGCCCCTGGCCCGCTTTGTGAGCTACGCAGCGCGTGGCGTGCCGCCGGAGATCATGGGCATTGGTCCCATCGAGGCGATTCCTGCGGCGCTGCGTTATGCGGGCTTGAAGAGTGACGACATTGGCTGGTACGAGTTGAACGAAGCGTTTGCGGCCCAGTCGCTGGCGGTGATCAATACGCTGGGCCTGAACCCTGCGAACGTGAACCCCATGGGCGGCGCCATTGCGCTGGGGCATCCGCTGGGCGCTACTGGTGCCATCCGTGCGGCGACGGTGGTGCATGCGCTGCGTCGGCACAAGCTGAAGTACGGCATGGTCACGATGTGCGTGGGCACGGGACAAGGCGCCGCCGGCATCATCGAAGCTCTTTGAGTTAGCTGGCTACTGCGCGGGCCATCTGCGTCGTTGGGCGGTGCTCGGAATCCTCACGTACTAGGCAAGTACGTTCCGGTTCCTGTGCTCCGTCCGCCTAGCAGCTGATCCCGCTCGCTACGCCCTTGAGGGCGGGGTGTGAAGGCAGGTGAATGGGCGGGGTAAGACTTGATTGCTCTCACCCAAACCGTTCGGGCTGAGCCTGTCGAAGCCAGGGTTCTGCCCTCAGCGATAGTTTTCTTTTCAAGCCGGCGCAGATCGGTTTCGAACCCAGGAGACAGACATGGACAAGCAAACTTTGCAGGTCAACGGGGCAGTGTCATTGGCGCTGCGTGTCTACGAACCCGAGGGCGCTCCGCGCGCCAGTGTCGTGATCGGCGGCGCGATGGGGGTGCGGCAGTCGTTCTACGAGGCCTTTGCGCTGTGGATGGCGCAGCAAGGGTTTCGGGTCACCACGTTCGACTACCGGGGCCATGGCGATTCGTTGCAGGGCGCCATGCGCGATGTGAAGGCGGACCTGTTCGACTGGGCACAGGACTACGAGGCGGTGATCACAGCCGCCAAGGCCGCGCTGCCGTCGCAGCCGCTGTACTTGCTGGGCCACAGCCTGGGGGCGCAGTTGCCGGGCCTGTTGAAAAAGCCCGAGCAGGTGGATGGCTTGCTGAGCGTGGCCGCGGGCAGCGGCTACTGGCGCGACAACGCACCGCAGCTCAAGCGCATCGTTCCGTATTTCTGGTGGGTGCTGGTGCCGCTGGCCACGCGGCTGTGCGGGTACTTTCCGGGGCGCACGCTCAAGAAGGTGGGCGACCTGCCTGCGGGGGTGATCCTGCAGTGGCGGCGCTGGTGCTTGCATCCTGCCTACAGCGTGGGTGCCGAGGGGCCTGCGGTGGCGCAGAGTTATGGCGCGGTGCGGTTCCCGGTGCTGGCGCTGTCGATGGCCGACGATGAGCTGATGACCTTGCGGGGCACGCACAACCTGGTGAATTTGTACGCCAACACCGAGCGCCGCGTGGAGAGCATCACGCCGGCCGATCTGCAGGTGCGCCGCATCGGGCACTTCGGTTTCTTTCGCGACCAGTTTCGCCAGAGCCTGTGGCCGCGCGCGGCGGCGGCGCTGGCCGCCCTGGGTGGCGGCGTGCACCACGGCGAAGTCTCCGGTACGACGGCCTGAGCGGTCGTTTCGCGGCACACTCGCAGCATGACTTCCTCTTCATCCACTTCTTCGTCCTCCGCAGCCCACCCGCTGGACGAGGCGCTGCAACTGACGGCCTCGTCCGCTCCGACCGGCCAGTACGAAGGGCAAACCCACCCCGGCTACTGGAACATGGTGGGCCCGTTTGGTGGCATCACCGCCGCCACGCTGCTACAGGCCATCCTGCAGCACACTGACCGGCTCGGCGACCCGTTGTCGCTCACCGTCAACTACGCGGGCGCACTGACAGCCGGTGCGTTCACCGTGCAGGCAACGCCCGTGCGCACCAACCGCTCTACCCAGCACTGGACGCTGTCGATCCTGCAGGCCGGTGCTGACGGCGCGCAGGTGGTCACCACCACCGCCACGGCCGTCACGGCGGTGCGCCGTGAGACCTGGAGCGTGGGCGATGTGCCCATGCCCGAGGTGCCTCCCCCCGCGGAGCACAAGGCCATCGTCGCGCCCAAGGGGGCGGTGGAATGGCTCAGCCGCTATGAGATGCGCCCCATCGCGGGTTTCATCCCGCGCACCTGGGACGGCAGCGGCGACCACAGCCTCACGCAGCTGTGGATGCGCGACGCGCCGCCGCGCCCGCTCGACTTCACCTCGCTGGCGGCACTGGCCGACGTGTTCTTCCCCCGCGTGTGGCTGCGCCGTGCGCGCCAGGTGCCTGCGGGCACGGTGTCCATCACCGTGTACTTCCATGCCACGGCAGAGCAGTTGCAGGCCACGGGCTCCGGCTACCTGCTCGGCCAGGCGCGCGGGCAGGAGTTTCGCAACGGTTTCTTCGACCAGACCGTGCAGCTGTGGAACGAGGCTGGCACCATGCTGGCCACGAGCCACCAGATCGTTTACTACAAGGAATAGGAAGTCGGCCTGTTGCTCTGCACCGTGCATTCCTCCCGTCCTCATCCATCCGACCCCGGAACCTTCACCACCATGACCGACGCCACCCAAGACATCCTCGTCCACACCGAAGCCGGTGTGGCCACCATCACCTTCAACCGTGTGGACAAGAAGAACTCCATCACCACCACCATGTATGCCGCCATGGCCGATGCCCTGGCCGCTGCCGAGGCCGATGCCAGCGTGCGCGTGGTGGTGTTCCAGGGCGACGTGGCGATCTTCAGCGCGGGCAATGACATCGGCGACTTTTTGAAGCAGCCGCCCGCCACGCAGGATTCGCCCGTGTTCCGCTTCCTGCACGGCATCGCGGCCTTTCCCAAGCCCATCATCGCCTCGGTGTGTGGCCCCGCCGTGGGCATCGGCACGACCATGCTGTTCCATTGCGACCTGGTCTATGCGGGCGACAACGCGGCGTTCTCCATGCCCTTCGTGAACCTGGGGTTGTGCCCCGAGGCCGCATCGAGCCTGCTGGTGCCGCAGATGCTGGGGTATCACCGCGCTGCGGAAGCCTTGCTGTTGGGCGAGCCGTTCATGGCCGAGGCCGCCCTGGAGGTGGGCCTGGTCAACCGCGTGGTGCCGCCGACCGAGTGCAATGGCGTGGCGCAGGCGCAGGCGCGCAAGCTGGCGGCCAAGCCGCTGTCGGCGCTGATCGAGACCAAGCGGCTGATGAAGGGGGGGCAGACGGGGAAGGTGCTGGCGGTGATGGCGGAAGAGGGCGCGAGCTTTGGTCGCATGCTGCGCGAGCCGGCAGCGCGGGAAGCGTTCTCGGCGTTTATGGAAAAGAGAAAGCCAGATTTCAGCAAGAGCTGAAATCTGGCCGCCGCGATAGCGGTGCAGACCGCGTAGCGGGCTGAACGATCTTTTGCCAAAAGCGCCGGCTGGATTTCGGCGCACTCTGGGTCCCCGGTTCTTGGTCGTTTTGGCTGCTAGCGCTTTTCTATCAAGCGCTAGCAGCTATCGTTTTTATAGTTATCGAGTTTCTGCCTACCGTTCGGGCTGAGCCCATCGAAGCCAGGGCGTGCTGGTTTGAAAAGCATGCTTGGTTTGAGGGCAGAGGCCGGGAGTCGCCCGGCATGCGAGTAACTTTCTTTCGCGTCGCCGAAAGAAAGTCACCAAAGAAAGGGCGCCCCCCAGTCTGCGACCCCTTCGCAGTGCGAAGGGGCCACCTGCGTCGGGGCGGTTGCTGGGTGCGCCTTGGAACTCGCTTTGCTGCTGCGCAGCGCCGCTCGGACAACCACGGCGAGTCAGAGCACGAGGCATGGGCGCTGCGACGCCCATGCTCACCCCGCAACCGCCCCGCCGCAGGCGCAGCCAGCAGGGGGGTGGACCGCCAAATATCCAGACAGCCGAATAGCCACACGGGCCTTTGCTTCGCTCGGCCCCATCTCGCGGGCGCAAGCGCCACGCGCCACGCGCTGCGCAGGCTGGGCCGAGCGCAGCGACGGCCCGAATGGATGTCCGGCTGCGGGTTCCCTTCTGGATGCGCCTGGGGCGCACAGCGAGTTCTGCGGTGCACCCCGTGACCGAGCACCCCAGTTTGCCCCGTAGCGCAGCGAAGGGGTCGCAGACAGCAGGGTCGCCTTCTCCTTGGTGACTTTCTCTTGGCGACCCAAGGGAAAGTTACTGCGCCGCCGGGCGCACACCCCGGCCTCCGCCCTTCGTTCAGGCACGCTGCATACTATAAAAACAATAGCTTCTAGCGCTTGATGGATAAGCGCTAAAGGCAAAAAAACACCCAAAATCCCGCCAGGCAAAACAACCCGCAATCGCAGCACCTATTTTTACCAAGCACTTGCTTGCTAAAAATAAACAGTTTTGCTATCGTGCCTGCATGGACTCACCCGTGCCGCGCACCCGCGCCATCACCCCCCCGCAAAAGAAAACCCCGGCCCGCCCCCGTGGCAAGGCCGCAGCGTCCCTCGTCGCCAACCCCATCCCCACAGAAACCACGGCAGCCGAAGACCCCCCACGCCGCCCCCGCGGCCGCCCGCGCAAGACCGCCGAAGAACTCGACGATGGCAACCGCCGCCGCAAGCTCATGGACGGCGCCGCCAAACTGTTCCGCACGCAGGGCTTCGCGGCCACCAGCACGCGCGATATTGCCGCCGCCGCAGGCATGCACAGCGGCTCGCCCTTCTACCACTTCGAAAGCAAAAGCGCGCTGCTTTACGCCGTGATGAGCGAGGGCATGACCATGGCCACGCAGAGCCAGCAGCAGGCGCTGGAGGCCTTGCCTGCTGGCGCAGCGCCACGCGCGCAGCTGCGCACGCTGATCCGCCACCACTTCGAGATCCTGCTCGGCCCGCGCAGCAGCTTCATCCCGGTGATGCTCTACGAATGGCGCTCGCTCACGCCCGCGCAGCGCAAGGGCATTGCGCGCATCAAGGACAGCTACGAGGCCGCGTGGATGCCCGCGCTCGATGCCCTCGCGCAGCAGGGCGCGCTGCAGGCAAATCCTGGCGTGGCGCGGCTGTTCATCTTTGGCGCGCTCAACTGGGCCGTGCAGTGGTTCTCGCCCAAGAAGGGCAAGTCGCTCGATGCGCTGACCGACGAGGCCCTGGCCCTTTTCATCCGCGCATAAACAAAAAAATACAAAAAAGGCTGGACCACCATGGCCCCCACGGTTCCGAATGTTTATCAGTCTGTGTTTGCCCCGGGCCTGTTCGCCGGCCAGGTGGTCGTCGTGACGGGCGGCGGCTCGGGCATCGGCCGCTGCACAGCGCACGAGCTGGCGCACCTGGGCGCGCGGGTGGTGCTGGTGGGCCGCAAGCCAGAGAAGCTGCAGGCCGTAGCCGATGAGATCGCCGCGGATGGCGGCGCAGCGTCCTGGCACGCGTGCGACATCCGCTCCGAAGACGCGGTGGTAGTGCTGGTGCAGCAGGTGCTGGCCGCGCACGGGCGCGTCGATGGACTGGTGAACAACGCGGGCGGGCAGTTCATGTCGCCGCTCGAATCCATCAGCGCCAAGGGCTGGGAGGCGGTGCTGCACACCAACCTCACCGGCGGTTTCCTGGTGGCGCGCGAGTGCTACCGGCAGTGGATGGCGCCCAACGGCGGCTCCATCGTCAACATCGTGGCCGACATGTGGGGCTCCATGCCGGGCATGGGGCACAGCGGCGCGGCGCGCGCGGGCATGGTCAGCTTCACCGAAACCGCCGCGCTCGAATGGGCCTGCAGCGGCGTGCGCGTGAATGCCGTCGCGCCGGGCTACATCGCATCGAGCGGCATGGACAACTACCCGCCCGCCGCCGCGCACACGCTGCGCGCCATGCCGCAGACCGTGCCGCTGGGCCGCTTCGGCAACGAGGCCGAGGTGTCGGCGGCCATCGTCTTCCTGCTCAGCCCGGCCGCCAGCTTCATCAGCGGCAGCACGCTGCGTGTGGACGGCGCACGGCCGCAGGTGCGCCTGGGCTGGCCGCTGCGCGTGCCCGATGCCGCCACGCAGCAGCGCGCCGCCGTGAAGCCCTACGGGGGCTTTCACCGCGCACAGGTGCCGCGCGTGTTTGCAGCGTCTGCCGAGCAGGCTTCCAGTGCGTCCAAGGACTCTGAATGACCACCGCCTTTGCTTCGCGCTTTCACTCCGGCGCACCCGATGCGCAACAGCGCCGCGCTGCCCTGGCCGCGCGCCTCGATGCCCTGCGCGCATTGGAAGAACGTGCCGCCGCCGCCTCGGCCCGGTCGCAGCCCCAGTTCGACAAACGCGGCCAGCTGCTGCCGCGCCAGCGCGTGGCGCTGCTGCTGGATGCGGGCGCGCCCTGGCTGCCGCTGTGCACCCTGGCGGGCTACCTGCAGGATGTGAAGGACCCGGCAAAGTCCGTGCCCGGCGGCGGGATGATCGCCGGCATCGGGTTGGTCAGCGGCGTGCGCTGCATGGTGGTGGCCAGCGACTCCGGCATCGAGGCGGGGGCCATCCAGCCCATGGGCCTGGAAAAGATCCTGCGCGTGCAGGAGATCGCGCTGCGCGAGCGCCTGCCCTTCGTGCACCTGGTCGAGAGTGCGGGCGCCAACCTCATGCGCTACCGGGTCGAAGGCTTCGTGCACGGCGGCACATTGTTCCGCAACCTCGCGCGGCTGTCGGCGGCGGGCATTCCGGTGATCACGGTGCAGCACGGCTCGGGCACGGCGGGCGGGGCCTACATGCCGGGGCTGTCGGACGTGGTCATCATGGTGCAGGGCCGCTCGCGCGCCTTCCTGGCCGGGCCGCCGCTGCTCATGGCTGCGACGGGCGAGATCGCGACGGAAGAAGAACTGGGTGGCGCCGAGATGCACACCGCCGTCTCGGGCCTGGGCGAATACCTGGCGCTGGACGACCGCGAGGCCATCGGCATGGCGCGCGACGTGATCGCGCAGACCGGCTGGGCCGCGCTGCCGCGCGCCGCAGCACCTGCGCCCACACTGCCGGCCGACGACCTGCTGGCGCTGATGCCCGCCGACCTGCGCCAGCCCGTGGACATGCGCGAGGTGATCGCGCGGCTGGTGGATGGGTCCGAGCTGCTCGAGTTCAAGGCGCGCTACGGCATGGCCACCCTGTGCGCCCAGGGCCGCATTGGCGGCCACGCGGTGGGCTTCATCAGCAACAACGGCCCCATCGACGTGGCGGGCGCGAACAAGGCCACGCACTTCATCCAGTGGATGTGCCAGCTGGGCCACCCCATCATCTACCTGCAGAACACTACCGGCTACATGGTGGGCAAGGACAGCGAGCAGGGCGGCATGATCAAGCACGGCAGCAAGATGATCCAGGCCGTGACCAACGCCACCGTGCCGCAGATCACCATCCAGTGCGGCGCCAGCTTTGGCGCGGGCAACTACGGCATGTGCGGGCGGGGCTATGCGCCGCGCTTCCTGTTCAGCTGGCCGGGGGCCAAGACAGCGGTCATGGGCGGCGAGCAGGCTGCGCGCACCATGCAGATCGTGACCGAGGCGGCGCTCGCGCGCAAAGGCATCACGCCCGACCCCGCCGAATCGCAGGCCCAGTTCGACAAGATCGTCGCCATGTTCGAGGCCCAGGCCGATGCGTTCTACACCAGTGGCCTGTTGCTGGACGACGGCGTGATCGACCCGCGCGACACGCGCGCCGTGTTGGCGTTTTGCCTGGACACCTGCGCCGAGGCACAGGCCCGCACGCTGCGGCCCCTGAGCTTTGGCGTGGCGCGGATGTAAGAGCCACGCCAAAGCACGCAATCACCCCGATGGCCGAGCCTCTCAAATACCTGCTGAACGACACCGTGCCGCCGCGCATTGCCGCGATGGTGCAGCGCGCGTGGCGCAAGTTCGACACCACCGCGTTTCTGCAGCAAGTAGAGCCCGGCTATGAATCGCTGGAGCTGATGGCACGCGGCCAGCGCATCGCGCAATCCCTGCAGGCGCACCTGCCGCAAGACGTGCCACGCGCGCTGGGTGTGCTGGTCGATTCGATGGACCCACCCATGGGCCTCGATGCCGCTGGCGAACCCGATGCGGGTGACCGGCCCTACAGCGCCTTCCTGTACTTGCCGCACAGCATCTACATCGGCACGCACGGCCTGCCGCATTTCGAGGCGGCCATGGCCGCGCAGCACGCGCTGACCCAGCGCTTTACCGCCGAGTTCTGCATCCGCCCCTACCTGCTGCACCACCAGGGCGCCACGCTCGCGCGGCTGCGGGACTGGGCCCAGGACGACAACGCCCACGTGCGCCGCCTGGTGAGCGAAGGCACGCGGCCCCGCCTGCCCTGGGCACCGCGCCTGCCCGCATTCCAGAAGGACCCGCAGCTGGCCCTGCCGTTGCTCGATGCGCTCAAGGACGACCCGTCGTCCTATGTGCGCCGCTCGGTGGCCAACCACCTGGGCGACATCGCCAAGGATCACCCCGACCTGGCCGTAGGCACCGCCCGCACCTGGCTGCAGGGCGCATCCGCACCGCGTGAAGCCCTGGTGCGCCACGGCCTGCGTTTTCTCATCAAGCGTGGCGACGCTGGTGCGCTCGATGCCCTGGGCGTGGGGCATGCCGTGGCGTTGGACGTGCGGGCCGCGCGCGTGCTGCCTGCCAGCGCACGCATCGGAGACAAGGTGCGCATCGAGGCCGAGCTGCACAACCCCACGTCCCGGCCCCAGCGCGTGCTGGCCGACCTGAAGGTGCACTACGTCAAGGCCCACGGCGGTGCCGCGCCCAAGGTGTTCAAGCTGCAAACGCTGGACATCGCCCCCGGTGCCACGGTGGCCGTGGGCAAGACGCTGTCGCTGCAGCAGATGACCACGCGCACCCACTACCCCGGCGCGCACCAGGTGGAACTGGTACTCAACGGGCGGCCGCAGCCGCTGGGGCAGTTCCAGTTGTCGTGATCGAGATCCACACAAACAAAACACCGGAGACAAACACCATGCAGTTCACGCACGAGCACCGCGAGATCCAGAAGACCCTCAAGCGCTTCATCGATGAAGAGATCAACCCCCACGTGGACGAGTGGGAGGCGGCCGAGATCTTCCCCGCGCACGAGGTCTTCAAGAAGATGGGCAACCTGGGCCTGCTGGGTCTGTGCAAGCCCGAGGAATACGGCGGCGCCGGGCTGGACTATTCGTACAGCCTGGCCATGGCCGAGACGCTGGGCTACATCCACTGCGGCGGCGTGCCCATGGCCATTGGCGTGCAGACCGACATGTGCACGCCCGCGCTGGCGCGCTACGGCAGCGAAGAACTCAAGCGCAACTTTCTGGCCCCTGCGATTGCGGGCGACATGGTGGGCTGCATCGGCGTGAGCGAGCCTGCGGCGGGCAGCGATGTGTCGGGCATCAAGAGCGTGGCCCGCAAGGATGGTGATGACTACGTGATCACCGGCCAGAAGATGTGGATCACCAACAGCCTGCAGGCCGACTGGATGTGCATGCTGGTCAACACGGGCGAAGGCCCCGTGCACAAGAACAAGAGCCTGGTGATGGTGCCCCTGCGCGATGGCCCCGGCGGCAAGCTCACCAAGGGCATCGAGGTGGCGCAAAAGATCCGCAAGATCGGCATGCACAGCAGCGACACCGGCCTGATCTACTTTGACGAGGTGCGTGTGCCGCAGCGCTATCGCATCGGCGCAGAAGGGCAGGGCTTCATCTACCAGATGCAGCAGTTCCAGGAGGAGCGCCTGTGGTGTGCCGCCAGCACGCTCGAATCGCTGAACCACTGCATCCAGTGGACCATCGACTATGCGCAGGAGCGCAAGCTCTTTGGCAGCACGCTGGCCGACCAGCAGTGGGTGCAGTTCAAGCTGGCCGAACTCAAGACCGAGGTCGAGGCCCTGCGCGCGCTCACCTACCGCGCGTGCGACCTGTATGTGAACGGGCAGGACGTGCTGGAGCTGGCCAGCATGGCCAAGCTCAAGGCCGGCCGCCTGAACCGCGAGGTGCCCGACACCTGCCTGCAGTTCTGGGGCGGCATGGGCTACACGCTGGAGAACAAGGTCTCGCGCATGTACCGCGACGGGCGGCTGGCGTCGATTGGCGGCGGTGCGGACGAGGTGATGCTGGGCATCCTCGCCAAGCTGATGGGCATCGCCAAGAGATGAGCAACACCCCCCTGAGCGACTTCGTCGCTTCCCCCTGCCCGCATTGCTGCGCAATGCGGGCAGGGGGACGCAGCCCTCGCTGCGGGGCGGCCCTTGCTCGGCTGCCCTGGCACTGGGCCGCGCCAGTTTCGTATGTCGTGCGTAGCGCGCAGCACGGTGGAGACCTGACATGCCTTTACAGATAACCCGCGCGCCGCTGGCCAGCGGCTGTGTGGAAACCTGGACGCTCAACGACCCGGCCAGCCGCAATGCGCTGTCCGAGGCGATGGTGGACGCCCTGCTGTCCGCGTGTGAGCGGGCTGCGGCCGATTCCGATCTGCGCGGCGTGGTGCTGCGCGGTGCCGGTGGGCACTTCTGCGCGGGTGGCAGTCTGGGCGGTTTTGCCAAGACGATTGGCCAGCCGCTGGCTGCGGGCGAAGCCGACCCGCTGGTGCCCCTGAACCGCCGCTTTGGTGCCCTGCTGCAGGCCCTGTGTGAGTTGCCCCAGTGGCTCATCGTGGCGGTGGAGGGCGCGGCCATGGGTGGCGGCTTTGGTCTGGTGTGCTGCGCTGATCAGGTGCTGGCACACAGCGGCGCGCAGTTCGCCACGCCCGAGGTCACGCTGGGCATCGTGCCTGCGCAGATCGCGCCCTTTGTGGTGCGGCGCCTTGGCCCGTCTGCTGCACGGCGGTGTTTGCTGACAGGCGAGCGCTGGGATGCTGCTGCCGCCCAGCGCTTGGGCCTGGTCGATGACCTGGTGGAGGGCGACATGAATGTCGCTTTGCAGGCAGCCATTGCACGCCACGCTGCCGCAGCGCCGCAAGCCGTGGCCGCTACCAAACGTTTGTTGCTGGCCCAGCCCGAAACGCCGTTGCCCGCGCTGCTGGACGAAGCAGCAATTGCTTTTTCGCAAGCGCTGCGTGGCCCCGAGGCGCCGCAAGGGCTGGCGGCGTTTGCTGCGCGCAAGGCGCCGCCGTGGAGTGCGACCTGATGAAAAAAATCCTTATCGCCAATCGCGGCGAAATCGCCCGCCGGGTGATTCACACCGCCCACCGTATGGGCATCGAAACGGTTGCCGTCTACTCCGACCCCGATGCCAACGCCCTGCATGTGCGCGAAGCCACCCAAGCCGTGACGCTGGGTGGCGAGACCAGCGCCGACACCTACCTGCGCACCGACAAACTGCTGGCCGCCGCCCGCGCCGCCGGGGCCGATGCCGTGCACCCCGGCTATGGCTTCCTCAGCGAGAACGCCGACTTCGCCCAGGCCGTGGTGGATGCGGGCCTGACCTGGATCGGCCCGCCGCCCGGCGCCATCCGTGCACTCGGCAGCAAAGCCGGTGCCAAGGCGCTGGCCCAGGCGCATGGCGTGCCCTGCCTGCCCGGCTACGCGGGGGATGACCAGAGCGACGAACGCTTTGCCGCCGAGGCAGCGCGCATCGGCACGCCCCTCATGGTCAAGGCCGTGGCAGGCGGGGGAGGGCGTGGCATGCGCCTGGTCACCGACCTGGCGCAGTTGCCTGCCGCGCTGGCCAGTGCCCGGTCGGAGGCGCTGGCGGGCTTTGGCTGTGGTGACCTGCTGATCGAGCGCGCGCTGCTGCAGCCGCGCCATGTGGAGGTGCAGATCTTTGCCGACGCCCACGGCGGATGTATCCACCTGGGCGAGCGCGATTGCTCGGTGCAGCGCCGCCACCAGAAGATCATCGAAGAGTCCCCCAGCCCGGCCGTGGACGCCGCGCTGCGCGAACGCATGGGCGCCTGTGCCGTGGCGCTGGCACAGTCTGCTGGCTATGTGGGGGCGGGCACGGTGGAGTTTTTGCTGGATGGCAGTGGCTTGAGCGACGCCGGGCCGCCCCAAGTCGCGAAGGCCCCCTCGGGGGGCAGCGAACCACGCGACGCGGGGAGCGTGGGGGCCAGTTTCTACTTGATGGAGATGAACACCCGCCTGCAGGTGGAGCACCCGGTGACCGAAGCGCTCACCGGGCTGGACCTGGTGGAATGGCAAATCCGCGTGGCACGGGGCGAACCGCTGCCACTCGCGCAAGACCATGTGCGCCTCCAAGGCCACGCCATCGAGGTGCGCCTGTGTGCCGAAGACGCGCACTTCCGCCCTCACACCGGCCGCGTGCTGCAGTTCAGCGCGCCGCCCGCCACCGCGTTTGAACGGGCCGCGCCGGGCGCGCTGCGTTTTGACCATGCGCTGGAGGAGGGGGCAGAGGTCACGCCTCACTACGACGCCATGCTGGGCAAGCTCATCGTGCACGCGCCTACCCGGGCCGAGGCCATTGCCGTGCTGGTGCGTGCGCTGCACGGCACCCGCGTGCTGGGCCTGCCGACCAACCGCGCGTTTTTGGCTGCCTGCTTGCAGCACCCGGTGTTTGCCAGTGGGCAGGCGCTGGTGCCGTTCTTGGCTGAACACGCCGCAGATGTGCAGAATTCGCTATTAAAAAAGGAGCTGAAAGCGCTTATTCACTGCGCGGTAGAGGCCATTTTTGCTTCAAAAATGTCGTCTGAATTGCCCTGTGCGCTCGCCCGCCCGATGCGCCTGCGCCACCAGGGCCAGGTACATGCCGTCGCCGTGCGCGAGCTGGGCGGTGGGCGGCTGCAGGTAGAGCAGAGCGGGGCTGAGCCCACCGACTTCACGCTGCAACTGTCCCAGCATGGCGTGCATTACGCGGCTGTGGGACCGTTGCGCTGGCACTGGCAGTCGTGCGGTGTGGATGGCTGGGTGGAGGACGCATCGTGGGAGCCCGCAGCGCGCGCCGATGCGGCGGGCGGCGCGGCCGAGCTGCGCGCGCCCTTCAACGGCAAGGTGGTCGGGCTGCCCGTGGCTGCAGGCCAGGCGCTGGCGGCGGGCGACACGGTGGTAGTCATCGAATCCATGAAGCTCGAACACAGCCTGTCCAGCCCCGCAGCCGCCACCGTGGCCGAGCTGCTGGTGGCCCCCGGCCAGCAGGTGTCGCCCGGCCAGGTGCTGGCCCGCTTTGCACCTGCCACGCAAGGAGCGCCCGCATGACCGCCTCATCCGATGCCGCCCCTGTGAGCGACGAAGACCGCACCGCCCTCGCCGACACCGTCACCCGCTTTGCCCGCACCGAGATCGCCCCGCATGTGGACGCATGGGACGCGGCCGGTGAATTCCCCCGCAGCCTGTACCGCCGCGCGGCCGACCTGGGCCTGCTGGGCCTGGGCTACCCAGAGCAGTACGGCGGCACGCCTGCCAGCTACGCCTTGCGCCTGCCGCTGTGGCGCGCGCTCAGTCGCCACGGTGCCAGCGGCGGTGTGCTGGCCAGCCTGCTGTCGCACAACATCGGTTTGCCGCCCGTGCTGGCGCATGGCAGCGATGCTGTGCGTGCCGAGGTCATTCCACCGGTGCTGGCGGGCGAGCAGATTG
This sequence comes from Acidovorax sp. GW821-FHT11A03, assembly GCF_058809075.1. Classification (NCBI taxonomy): domain Bacteria; kingdom Pseudomonadati; phylum Pseudomonadota; class Betaproteobacteria; order Burkholderiales; family Comamonadaceae; genus Acidovorax; species Acidovorax sp. GW821-FHT11A03. Next base: position 326,675 of record NZ_JBXASG010000002.1, on the reverse strand, counting down.
CCGCACTGGCGATCACCGAACCCGGTGGCGGGTCCGACGTGGCCCAACTCAAGACCACAGCGCGGCGCGAGGGTGATGACTACATCGTCAACGGCGAAAAGGTGTTCATCACTTCCGGCATGCGCGCGGACTGGATTACCGTGGCCGTCCGCACCGGTGATGCCGGCAGCAAGGGCTCTGGCGGCATCTCCATGCTGCTCATCCCCGGCCACAGTGCAGGCCTGTCGCGCAGCAAGCTCGACAAGATGGGCTGGCTGTGCTCCGACACCGCCCATCTGCGCTTTGACAACGTGCGCGTGCCCGCCCGCTACCTGCTGGGCGAAGAGGGCGCGGGCTTTCGCATCATCATGGCCAACTTCAACGGTGAGCGCTTTGGCCTGGCTGCATCGGCCCTTGGCTTTGCCGAGGCCTGCTACGACGAAGCCCTGGCCTGGGCCCGCCAGCGCAAGACCTTTGGCGCCGCGCTGGTGGAGTACCAGGTCATCCGCCACAAGCTGGTGGACATGCAGATGCGCATCCAGTCCACCGCCGCGTGGTGCGAGTCCGTGGCCGCGCAGGCCGACGTGGGCCGCACCGGCCCCGAGTGGGTGGCGCAGGTGTGCCTGCTCAAGAACCACGCCACCCAAACCATGCAGTTCTGCGCCGACCAGGCCGTGCAGATCCTGGGCGGCATGGGCTTCATGCGTGGCACCGTCAGCGAGCGCATCTACCGCGAGGTCAAGGTCATGATGATCGGCGGCGGTGCGGAAGAAATCATGAAAGACCTGGCTGCACGACAGCTCGGCATTTGAGAGATTGAAGGAGACAGGCCCCATGCACAGCACCGACCACGGCAACAAAGCCATCATCACCTGCGCGATCACCGGCGTGCTGACCGACCCCGGCCAGCACCATGTGCCCGTCACGCCCGAGCAACTGGCAAAAGAAGCCCGCCGCGCCTACGACGCAGGAGCCGCCGTCGTCCACGTGCACTTTCGCAACCAGGAGCCCGGCAAGGGCCACCTACCCAGCTGGGACCCGCAGGTAGCGCGCGACTGCGTGCAAGCCATGCGCGAGGCCTGCCCCGGTTTGATCATCAACCAGACCACCGGCGTGGTCGGCCCCCACTACCAGGGTCCGCTCGACTGCCTGCGCGCCACCCGCCCCGAGATGGCCGCTTGCAACGCGGGCTCGCTCAACTACCTGAAGGTGCGCAGCAACGGCACCTGGGCCTGGCCGCCCATGCTGTTCGACAACCAGCCCGCCAAGGTCAAGGACTTCATCGACGTGATGCTGGAGACCGGCACGCTGCCCGAGTTCGAATGCTTCGACGTAGGCATCGTGCGCTGCGTGGAGATGTATGTGCAGACCGGCATGTACACCGAGCGCCTGCCCGAATACAACTTTGTGATGGGCGTCGAATCCGGCATGCCCGCCGACCCGGACCTGCTGCCCATCTTGCTCAAGCTAAAAATCAAGGATGCCCCCTGGCAAGCCACCGTCATCGGCCGCAGCGAGATCTGGCCCGTGCACCAGCGCGTGGCCGAGCTGGGCGGGCATTTGCGCAGCGGGCTGGAGGATACGTTCTATCTGCCGGATGGGGCGAAGGCGGATTCAAATGGACCGTTGATTGAACAGTTGGCGCAATACGCGCGCAATGCGGGGCGGGAGGTGGCTTCGCCGCAGGAGGCGCGGGGGATATTGGGGTTGAAGGCTGCGGGCACGCCGCTATAGCGATTGGCGCTGGTGCCGAGTTACCCAACGCTGTCCCCCTACCGGACTAAGCTCGACTTTTCTAGATGATGTACTTTGCTCGAAACTCTTCAGCGCTATGAACAAGAGCTGTGCGGTGAATCATTCGGTGGCAGTTTGCGCACAGTACCGTGAAGTCGCTTTTGGCATCCAGAGTTAGTTTTTGCCCTTTGAAGTCGGCGATCGGTAGCAGGTGATGGGCTTCGATGAAGTTTCGCCCAAGGCTCCCGTACTTTGCTTCAAAGTCGAAACCGCATGCTTTGCACGTATAGCCATGGGCTAGCTTGGCTCGATGAGCTAGTTTTCGGTTTCGCTCAACCCTTTTGTGCTCACGCAATTTTCTGAGATCTTCTTCCCCTAAGTTGCTTTCATCCTCCTCGGCTTCAGCACGTTCGAAAAGCTCTGGCGCTCTCGATACCAGTACGAAATAGAGATCAACAAAGCGCCGGAGATCCGCTTCAAGAACGTTGTCGTTAGGCAGCTCTTCTCTGGGGTAGTAGATGGAGCAAACGTTACCCGCCTCGTAGTAAGAGCTGAGATTGGCCGAGCCTCCAGAAGCAAGATCGAGATCGCCAGTCAATAGTCCGTCAGCTAGAGGGCCCAGTCGAGCGAGAAAGTCGGCAGCTCTCACTCTTAGCGCCCTTTTTGCTTCTGCCCCGTACTGCTTCCGAGCGCTTGTTACCCCCTGGTTGATCGAGAGATGAATGCCTCTGAAATCTTCGCGCACTAGGTAGACGATGTAGTAGCTGTCTTGCGCGCTCTCAGTGATGAACCGGTCGTATACGGCGGCCCAAGGTGCGCGGGCCCAGTTTCCTTGTCCAGGACTCCCGTGGGTCACATAGCGAGGATTTGGCCCAACTGCTTCGCTTAAAACCCTCGGTACTTCGTTTCGAATGAAGTAAGCCACCGCGTCGCCTGCGAACTTGCGTTCCATGGCTTTCGGATACTCATCGAGGAACAAAGTGAATGCTGCGTTAAGGCTCATGTGATCTAAAGGGAAACTTTTCGGCAACGCCTTGCATGGCGGTGGGTCTATGAAAGTGGAACATAGCGCTGAACTGCTGCCCTTGGCGCGGAAGGCGACTTCATTTGATCAATATGTTGGCCGAGATCCTTCGATTGAAACGCGCGTTTTTGTATCCACCGAAAATTGAGCCCCATACTTCGCCGCCAGTTCATCCGCACGCTTCAGGAACGCCTCAACACCCGTTCCATAAACGAACTGCATCGCTCCCCCCGTCCAAGCCGGAAACCCAATCCCAAAAATCGACCCAATGTTCGCGTCATGCACGCTGGTCAACACGCCCTCGGCCAGGCAGCGCGCGGTCTCGATGGCCTGACGGTAGAGCAGCCGGTCCTGGATCTCCTGCACGCTCCATTCCAAGCCGGGCTTTTCGAACAGCGTTTTCAACTCCGGCCACAGGTGCTTCTTGGCGCCTGCGGGGTAGTCGTAAAAGCCGCCGCCACCCGCGCGACCGGGGCGCTTCAGCTCCTTGACCATGCGTTCCACCAGCAGCTCGCCGGGCGTGGCGGTGTAGGTTTTGCCTTCGGCGGCGTAGTCGGCGCGGGTCTGGTCCAGCACGTGCACGCTCAGGGTCAGCGCGGTTTCGTCCAGCACGGCCAGTGGGCCCACGGGCAGGCCGGCCTGCATGGCGGCGTTTTCAATCGCAGCGGCGGGGATGCCTTCGCCCAGCATGGCGGCGCCTTCCATCACAAAGGTGCCGAAGGTGCGGCTGGTGTAGAAGCCGCGGGAGTCGTTGACGACGATGGGCACCTTGCCAAGGGCCTGCACGTAGTCGAACGCGCGGGCTACGGTCTCGTCGTCCGTCTGTTTGCCGCGAATGATCTCCACCAGTTTCATCTTGTCCACGGGGCTGAAGAAGTGGATGCCGACAAACTTCTCGGGCTTGCTGCTGGCCGTGGCCAGGCCGCTGATGGGCAGGGTGGAGGTGTTGCTGGCAAAGAAGCCGCCGGGGGCCAAGTGCGGCTCGGCCTCTTGCGTGACCTTGGCTTTGAGGTCGCGGCTTTCGAACACGGCTTCGATGATGAGGTCGCAGCCCGCCAGGTCGGCCGCGCTGGCGGTGGGCGTGATGCGGGCCAGTAGGGCCTGCTGCGCCTCGGCGGTCATGCGGCCTTTGTCCACGCGGGCCTGCGTGAGCTTGGCGCTGTAGGCCTTGCCGGCCTCGGCCTGCTCCGCGCTCACGTCCTTGAGCACGGTGGCGATGCCCCGACTGGCCTGGGCCCAGGCGATGCCCGCGCCCATCATGCCGGCGCCCAGGATGCCGACCTTTTGCGGCTTGTAACGTGGGGCTGAGCCCGGGCGCGACTTGCCGCTCTTGATCGCGTTCATGTCGAAGAAGAACGTGTTGATCATGTTGCGTGCCACGGGGCCGGTCATCAGGCGGGCAAGGTAGCGGCTTTCAATGCGCAGGGCCGTGTCGTAGTCCACCATCGCGCCTTCGACCATGGCGGCCAGCGCGGCCTCGGGCGCGGGGTAGCGGCCGCGCGTGGTCTTCTTGAGCATGGCGGGCGCGACGGTGAGGGCGCCTGCAATCTTGGGGTTGGCGGGCGTGCCGCCGGGCATCTTGTAGTTCTTGTCGTCCCACGGCTGCACCGCGTGCGGGTGGGTGGCGATGTGGGCCAGGGCGGCGGGCAGCAGTTGTTCGCGCGCAGCCACCAGCTCGTGCACCAGTTGCAGGTCCAGCGCCTCGGCGGGGTTGAAGAGCTTGCCCTCCAGGATGAAGGGCTGCGCGCCCATCAGGCCCAGCAGGCGCGTCATCTTGGTCACGCCGGTGGCGCCGGGCATCAGGCCCAGCGTGACCTCGGGCAGGCCGAACTGGATCTTGGGGTCGGCCACGGCGATGCGGTAGTGGGCGATCAGGGCCACCTCCCACCCGCCGCCCAGCGCGGCGCCGTTGAGGCAGGCCACCACCGGCAGCCCCAAGGTTTCGAGCGTGCGGAAGTGCTTCTTCATGCGCTCGATTTCGCCAAACGCGTTGGGCGCATCGGCGGGCGTCAGGCGCATGGTGGCCTTGAGGTCGGCACCCGCAAAGAAGCTGGTCTTGGCGGATGCCAGCACGATGCCCTTGAGCGCGGCGCCCAGGCGTTCGCGGTCGCCCAGCACCTGGGCCGTGACCTCGCCCAGCTCTTGCTGCCACTGGCGGCACATGGTGTTAACGGGGGAGTTGGTTTCGTCAAACGTGATGACGGCGACCTGGCCTTCGGTGTCCTGGGCGGGGATGAGTTCGTAGCGGATGGTTTGCATGCTGATGTCTCCGAATCGGTAATGCGCCATGGCGCAGCTATGGGGCGCGGCCTTGGATGAAGCGTGGCCGAGGCCAGCGGACGCCGTGGAACTGGCTTTGCCAGGCCAGTGGCGTCGTCCCCCTTCCCATCGCGCAGCGATGAGAGAAGGGGGAAGCGGCGCAGCTGCTCAGGGGGTTGTTCCTCATACGCGTTCAACGATGGTGGCAATGCCCATGCCTCCGCCCACGCACAGCGTGGCCAGGCCATAGCGCTGGCCCCGGCGGTGCAGTTCGTCAATCAGGGTGCCGAGGATCATGGCGCCCGTGGCGCCCAGGGGGTGGCCCATGGCGATGGCACCGCCGTTCACGTTGACCTTGTCGTGCGGCACGCCCAGCTCGCGCATGAAGCGCATGGGCACGGCGGCGAAGGCCTCGTTCACTTCGAACAGGTCGATCTGGTCGATGGTCATGCCCGCGCGGGCCAGCGCCTTCTTGGCGGCGGGCACGGGGCCGGTGAGCATGATGGTGGGGTCGGCGCCGCTCAGCGCCGTGGCCACGATGCGCGCGCGGGGCGTCAGGCCATGGGCCTTGGCGGCAGCCTCGTTGCCGATGAGCACGGCGGCGGCGCCATCCACGATGCCCGACGAGTTGCCCGCGTGGTGCACGTGGTGGATGCGCTCCACCTGCGGGTAGCGTTGCAGCGCCACGGCGTCAAAGCCCATGCCGCCCAGTTGCTCGAACGATGCCTTGAGCGCACCCAAGCCTTCGAGTGTCGTCTTGGGCTTGATGAATTCGTCTTCCGCCAGGATGGTCTGGCCGATGAAGTCGCGCACGGGCACGACCGAATTCTTGAAGTAGCCCGCTGCGCGCGCGGCGGTGGCGCGGCGCTGCGATTCGAGGGCGAAGGCATCCACGTCGGCGCGGGTGTAGCCATCCAGCGTGGCGATCAGGTCGGCGCCGATGCCCTGGGGCACGAACAGGGTTTCCGAATTGGTGGCGGGGTCTTGCGCCCAGGCGCCGCCGTCGGAGCCGATGGGCACGCGGCTCATGCTCTCCACGCCGCCCGCCACCACCAGGTCTTCCCAGCCGCTGCGCACCTTTTGCGCGGCCAGGTTCACCGCTTCGAGGCCCGATGCGCAGAAACGGTTGACCTGCACACCCGCGCATCGGAAGTCCCACCCGGCCTTGAGCGCGGCCACTTTGGGCAGCACCGAACCCTGCTCGCCCACGGGCGAGACGATGCCCATGACCACGTCGTCCACCGCGGCGGTGTCAAAGCGGTGGCGCGCCTGCAGCTCGATCAATAAGCCGGTGAGCAGGTCGATGGGCTTGACCTCGTGCAGGGTGCCGTCCTTCTTGCCCTTGCCGCGCGGGGTGCGCAGCGCATCGAATACATAGGCTTCGGTCATGAATGGTCTCCGGTGGTCTTTAAACTGGAAGCTCGCTGGGTGATCGGGCAGGCGCTTGGGAGGCGCGCCCCATGCGGGTCGGCAGCGAGCGGTGCCTCGGCGGCGCACACCACAACAGCGCGCTTTCTGACGCGCGTGCGGTGGTTTTTGCACTATCTTTCTGCGGTTGCTCTCTCATTTTTGGCTATGAAACGAAATACATCCTCTGCATTGCAGCGCATGGTCCGTGGCGCTGTGGAATACGACGACACGCGCGATGGGTTTGCGCTGGAACACCATGTGGTACTGGCCGCATCCAGCGCGCTGGCGGTGGCGGCCTTCATGGCACCCAGCCGCAGCTCGGCGGCGATTCGGGGCATCGGCGCGGGTTTGCTGCTGATGCGTGCCCTGAGCGGCAGCCAAGGTGTCCGCTCCTGGTTGAATGTCACCGACCGCCGCCCCGGCGCGCCGCTCAGCCCCGAGGAAGCCCGCGCCGCCTGGTACCTGTGACGGTGTTGGGCGCCCGTCGCGGCGCAGTCCGTGGCGCTGGTCATGGTGCTATTTGCCCAGGCCCATGGCGCGCGCAATCACTTCTTTCATGATCTCGTTCGTGCCGCCGTAGATGCGCTGCACGCGCGCATCGGCGTAGGCGCGGGTGATGGGGTATTCCCACATGTAGCCGTAGCCGCCGAAGAGCTGCACGCATTCGTCCATCACCTTGCACTGCAGGTCGGTGGTCCAGTACTTGGCCATGCTGGCGGTATCGGTGTCGAGCTGGTCGCGCGTGATCAGCTCGCAGCACTTGTCCACGAACACGCGGGCCACCTGCACCTGGGTCTGCAGCTCGGCCAGGGTGTGGCGGGTGTTCTGGAACGAGGCCACGCTCTGGCCGAAGACCTTGCGCTGCTTGACATAGTCCACCGTCCAGTCGATGGCGGCCTGCGCGGACGCCACGGCGGTGATGGCGATCTGCAGGCGCTCCCATGGCAGCTGCTCCATCAGGCAGATGAAGCCGCGCCCTTCCATGGCGGGGCCGCCCAGCAGGTTGGCGGCGGGCACCTTCACGTCGGTGAAGAACAGCTCGGAGGTGTCCTGCGCCTTCATGCCCATCTTCTTGAGGCGCTGGCCTTTTTCAAAACCGGGCATGCCGCGCTCCACCAGAAAGAGGCTGGTGCCCTTGGCCCCGGCCGCCGGGTCGGTCTTGGCGACCACGATCACCACATCGGCATGCCAGCCGTTGGTGATGAAGGTCTTGCTGCCGTTGAGCACGTAGTGCGATCCATCTGCGCTTTTCATGGCGGTGGTCTTGATGCCCTGCAGGTCGCTGCCCGCGGCGGGCTCGCTCATGGCGATGGCGCCTACCATGGCGCCGCTGGCCATCTGCGGTAGGTAGCGGCGCTTTTGCTCCTCGGTGCCGTAGTGCAGGATGTACGGCGCCACGATCTCGCTGTGCAGACCAAAGCCGATGCCCGTGGTGCCGGCGCGCGCCAGCTCTTCCATCTGCGCCACGGAGTAGAGCTTGTCGGCCCCGGCGCCGCCGTATTCCTCGGGCAGGCTCATGCACAGAAAGCCGTTGGCGCCCGCTTGGCTCCACACCTCGCGCGCCACGTAGCCCTGGTCTTCCCAGTCGGCGTGGTGGGGCGTTACCTCCTTGTCGATGAAGCGGCGAAAGCTGTCGGCAAAGGCCTGGTGGTCGGGCTGGAAGAGGGTGCGTTCGATCATGGCGGTGGATTCGGTCTATTTATGCAAAGTTACTGCTTGGTTAAATTCTGCCACCGACTGGGGCCGAGCGCACCCCCTGAAACACAAAAGCCGCCCGAAGGCGGCTTGGGAGCGGGTGGTCAGACCCTCATGGCTTGACGTAGTCGGACACCACCTTCCACTTGCCATCGGTGATCTGCGACAGGCGAGAAAGATCGCTGCCCAGGCGCTTTTGCGGGCCGTAGGTGGCCTCGGCGCTGCCGAACATGTCGGGCGGGATCACCATGGTGTCCATGGCCTTGATGAAGCTGTCGGTGGTAAGGCTGGTGCCCGCCTTCTGGGCTGCCTTGATGAAGGCATCCACCGCCCCGTAGCCGTAGACCGAGAACACCGTGGGGTCTTCGTTGAACTTGGTCTTGTACTTGTTGGCCCAGAAGCGGATGGGCTGGCTGGCCTCGTCCAGGTAGGGGTGCTGCACCGTCATGGTGGCGTACAGCCCGTCCATGGGCTTGCCGCCCAGCTTGTGGATGAGGTCGGTGTACGCGGCGCTGGAGCCCAGGAACGTGGGGTTGAAGCCCGTTTTGCGCGACTCGCCGATGGTGCCGATGGTCTCGCGGATGATGGTGCCCAGGATCACGAAGTCGCAGTCCGACGACTTCATCTTGGCGACCTGCGACGAGAAGTCGGTGGCGCCGCGTTTGTACGACGTCTTCTCGGTGAATTCCATGCCCAGGGACTTGAGCGCCGCCTCGCCGCCACGCATCACCTCCAGGCCGAATTCATCGTCCTGGTAGATGGTGCAGACCTTCTTGGCGCCTTTTTCCTTGATGAGCTTGGGTGCGGCCAGGCGGATCTGGTCGTAGTAGGTGGCGGCGAACGAATACTTGAGCTTGTGGAAGGGCTCGTACATTTCGCGCGCGGCGGTGACCGGGAAGAAGTTGATCACGTTCTTGCTGAACTGGACGGGCATGGCGGCCAGGTTCTGTGCCGTGCCGATGTGCGCCACCATCATGAAGATCTTGTCCTGGTTCACGAGCTTCTGCGCGGCCAGCACGGCTTTCTTCGGGTCGTAGCCCGAGTCTTCCACCTTCAGGTCGAGCTTGCGGCCGTTGACGCCGCCTTGCTCGTTGGCCTCGTCCACGCGCAGCATCATGCCCAGCCGCACCTGCTTGCCAAAGCCCGCCAGCGGGCCGGACAGGTCCTGGATGGAGCCCAGGGTGATGGTGTCCTTGCTCACGCCCTGGCTGGGCTGCGCCTGCGCAGCACCTGCGGCCATGGCCACGATGGCCAGCGCGGCAATGTGATGAAGTTTCATGGCACGTCTCCTTGAATGGATCAGTCGTTATAGAACGATGCCCAGGGTGGGGCACCAGCACTTTCCCTATGCCGCGCGCCACCTGGCGCAGGCTGCCTAGCGGTACATGGCGTCAATCTGGGGCGCGTACTTCTGCTGCACCAGCTTGCGCTTGAGCTTCATGGTGGGCGTGAGCTCCTCGTCCTCGGCGGTGAGCTGCGTGTCGAGCAGGAAGAACTTCTTGATCTGCTCCACGCGGGCGAACCGGGTGTTCACGCGGTCGATCTCGGCCTGGATCAGGTCCTGCACCTCGCGGGCGCGGGTCAGGCTGGCGTAGTTGCTGAAGGGCACGTCGTTGTCCTGCGCATATTTCTCCACGTTCTCCTGGTCGATCATGATGATCACCGTGAGGTAGGGGAGCTTGTCGCCGATGACGACGGCGTCCGTCACGTAGGGGCTGAACTTGAGCTCGTTCTCCAGCTCGCTGGGCGTGATGTTCTTGCCCCCGGCCGTGATGATGATGTCCTTCATGCGGTCGGTGATGCGCAGGTAGCCGTCGGCGTCGATGGTGCCCACGTCGCCCGTGTGCAGCCAGCCGTCGGCGTCGATGGTCTCGGCCGTCTTTTCTGGCAGGTTGAGGTAGCCCTTGAACACATTGGGGCCGCGCACCAGGATCTCGCCCGTGGCGGGGTCGATGCGCACCTCGTTGTAGCTGGCCGCCGGGCCGATGGAGCCGGGCTTGATGCGGCTGGCGGGCACGCCGGTGGCGGCGCCGCAGGTCTCCGTCATGCCCCACACCTCCAGCATGGGCACGCCCAGGGCCAGGTACCACTTCACCAGTTCGGGCGAGATGGGCGCTGCGCCCGTGACGAGGAAGCGCGCGCGGTGGATGCCGATGAGCTTGCGCACGTTGTTCAGCGCCAGAAAGCGCGCCAGCATGAACTGCGCCTTCAGCAGTCCCCCTACCGGCTGGCCCGCCAGCACGCGGTCTGCAATGCGGGTGCCCACGCCAATCGACCAGGCATAGGCCGCCTGCTGCAGGCGCGTGGATTCCTTGAGCGCGATCATCACGCCCGAATAGAACTTCTCCCACACGCGCGGCACGGCGGTGAACACCGTGGGCGCGATCTCGCGCACGTTCTCGGGCACGGTGTCGGGGTTCTCGACAAAGTTCAGGCGCGAGCCGGTGTACAGCGAGAAGTACTCGCCGCCCATGCGCTCGGCGATGTGGCACAGCGGCAGGAAGCACATGGCCTCGTCGTCTTCGGTGCGCGATATCAGCGTGTTGTAGCCGCGCACCGTGTAGGTGAGCGCGGCGTGCGTGTGCATCGCGCCCTTGGGCTTGCCGGTGGTGCCCGAGGTGTAGACGAGGATGGCCACGTCCTCGGGCTGGCAGGCCTGTACCCGGCGCATGAGCGCGTCGGGGTTCTGCTGGTTCCAGGCGCGGCCCATGTCGCGCAGCGCATCCAGGCTGATGACGCCCGGGTCCTGAAGGCCCCGCAGGCCCTCCATGTCGAACACGACGATCTTGCGCAGCAGCGGCAGGTTGGCGCGCACCTCCAGTGCCTTGTCGAGCTGCTCATCGTCTTCGACGAACAGCACGCTGGTGCTGGAGTCTTCGCTCAGGTAGTGCACCTGGGCGGCCGCGTCGGTGGGGTAGATGCCGTTGGACACGCCGCCGCAGCTGAGCACGGCCAGGTCGGCCAGCACCCATTCGATGTTGGTGCTCGACAGGATGGAGGCGCAGTCGCCGCGCGCAAACCCCAGCGACATGAGTCCGCCCGCGATCTCGCGCACGGCCTCGGCGGTCTGGTCCCAGGTCCAGCTCTTCCAGATCCCCATTTCCTTCTGGCGCATCCACACGCGCGGGCCGCGCTCGGCCACGGCGTTCCAGAACATGGCCGAGATGGTGCTGCCGGCCAGCACGTCGGTGCCGGCGGGCTGGATGTGATCGAGGTCCCAGAGATTGCTCATGTAGTCCTCACCGCCAAGTCTTTTTCTTCTTCCACCGCCGCTCACCCCGCACGCCGACATCCTTCATGCCCAGGTAGAACTCCTTGATGTCGTCCTTCTCGCGCAGGCGCTCGCAGCTGTCCTCCATCACGATGCGGCCGTTCTCCAGCACGTAGCCGTAGTCCGATGCGTTGAGCGCCATGTTGGCGTTCTGCTCGACCAGCAGGATGGTGGTGCCGCGCTCGCGGTTGATGCGCACCACGATCTCGAAGATCTCCTTGGTGAGCTTCGGGGACAGGCCCAGGCTGGGCTCGTCGAGCAGGATGAGTTCGGGGTTGGCCATGAGCGCGCGCGAGATGGCCAGCATCTGCTGCTGCCCGCCCGAGAGCAGGCCCGCGTCCTGCGCGGCGCGTTCCTTCAGGATGGGGAAGTAGCCGTACACGGTTTCGATGTCGCGCGCCACGGCGTCGGCGTCGCCGCGGGTGTAGGCGCCCATGAGCAGGTTGTCGCGCACCGACAGCAGCGCGAACACCTCGCGCCCCTCGGGCACATGCATGAGGCCCCGGCGCACGATGGCCGCCGGGTCGTTGGCGGTGATGTCGGCGCCCTGGAACTCGATGGAGCCCTTGCGCGGGTCGATGATGCCGCTGATGGTCTTCAGGATGGTGGTCTTGCCCGCGCCGTTGCTGCCCAGCACGGCGGCGATCTCGCCGCGCCGCACCTGCAGGCTCACGCCCCGGATGGCCTTGATGGGGCCGTAGGCGCTTTCCACATTCTGAAGGCGCAGCAGAGGTTGGTCGGCCGCCGCGGCGGCTGGTGTGTTGGCGGCGGCAAGTACGGCGCTCATTCGGAAACCTCCGTGCTGCGCACTGCGGTGCGAGCTTGCTGGGGGCGGCCCGGCGCGGCGCTCATGCCCGGACCCCCAGGTGGGAACCCGCCGGGCGGCGCAGGTTGCTCACATCGTCGATGGTGCCCAGGTAGGCCTCGATCACGCCGGGGTGCGACTGCACCTCGCGCGGCGTGCCCATGGCCACGACCTCGCCCTGGTTCATCGCCAGCACGCGGTCGGACACCTTGGAGACCAGCGACATGTCGTGCTCCACCATCAGCACGGTGATGCCCAGCTCGTGCTGGATGTCCTGGATCCAGAAGGCCATGTCGTCGGTCTCCTCCACGTTCAGGCCCGACGAGGGTTCGTCGAGCAGCAGCAGCTGCGGCTCGGTGCACAGCGCGCGGGCCAGCTCCACCACCTTGCGCACGCCGTAGGGCAGGCCGGCCACCAGCGTGTCGCGGTAGTGCTGCAGGTCGAGAAAGTCGATGACCTGCTCGGCCTTTTCGCGGGCTCGCACCTCGGCGTTGCGCACCTTGCGGGTGAACAGCATGTCGGCCCACAGGCCGGTCTCGCGCCGCGTGTGGCGGCCGATCAGCAGGTTGTGCAGCACGCTCGCGTGCTCGAAGAGCTCGATGTTCTGGAAGGTGCGCGCTATCCCCAGGCCCGCCACCTTGTGCGGCGGCTGGTCGGTGAGCGGCAGCATCGCGCCGCCCGGGCCCGCGTAGGTGATGGTGCCGGTGGTGGGCGTGTAGATGCGGCTGATGAGGTTGAACACCGTGGTCTTGCCCGCGCCGTTCGGGCCGATGAGGGTGAACACCTCGCCCCGGCGCACGTCGAAGCTCACGTTGTTGACCGCCAGCACGCCGCCAAAGCGCACGCTGAGGTTCTGGGCGCTGAGCAAGATGTCGTCAGTCATAGGTACAGCAATTGGGGTCATTTCACTGGTCCATTGCGCTGAATGCCGCTCGCTGCCTTTGCGACTGGTGTGACCGAGGCCAGTGCCCCCGCGCAAGGGCCGCCCCACCGCGCTGGGGGCGTTCCCCTCCCGAATCGCGCAGCGGGTCGAGAGAGGGGGAAGGCGCGAGGCGACTCAGGGGGTGCTTCATCTCAGCCTGTCCGACTTCTGGAAGGACTTCTGCCGCTTGAACAGGCCCTTGCGGTAGAACGGGAACATCTGCAGCCAGGTGCGCACCTTGAGCCAGCGGCCGTACAGCCCCATGGGCTCGAACAGCACGAAGGCGATCAGGACCGCGCCATAGACCACCGCCTGCAGGCCCGGCGCCTGGCCCACGGCGGCGGGCAGCCAGTCCTTGCTCAGCGAGATCAGCTGGGGCATCGAGATCAGGAAGATCGCGCCCAGGAACGCGCCGTGCACCGAGCCCAGGCCGCCGATCACGATCATCAGCAGCAGGTCGATGGACTGCAGGATGTTGAACTGGTCCGGCGAGATGAACTGCAGCTTGTGCGCATACAGCGCGCCGCCGATGCCGGCCAGGGCCGCCGAGATCGAGAATGACAGCGTCTTGTAGCGCGCGAGGTGGATGCCCATGCTCTGCGCCGAGATCTCCGAATCACGGATCGCCACGAAGGCCCGGCCCGTGGGCGAGCGCAGCAGGTTCAGGATGGCCAGGGTGCTGACCACGGCGATCACGAGGCACAGGAAGTAGAAGGACTCCGTGGATTCGAACTTGAAGCCCCAGATCTCGGGCGGCACCAGGTGCTTGCCGGAGTTGCCCCCGGTGACCGACTCCCACCGCGCGAACACCTCCTCGACGATGAAGCCGAACGACAGCGTGGCCATGCCCAGATAGATGCCCTTCACGCGCAGCGCGGGCAGCCCCACCACCACGCCCACGGCGGCCGACAGCCCCGCCGCGCAGGCCAGCGACAGCCCGAACGGCCAGCCCATGCCCGTGAGCACGGCCTGCGTGTACGCCCCCACGCCGAGGAACGCCGCATGCCCCAGCGAGAACAGGCCCGTGAACCCGGCCAGCAGCATGAGCCCCAGGCCCACGATGGCGTAGATCAGCACAAAGGTGAGCTGGGCCAGCCAATACTCTGGCGCCACCCAGGGTGCTGCGACCAGCCCTACGGCCAGCAGGCTGTACCAGAAGACATGCCCGCCATGTTTGGCGAGGCGCAGGTCTTGTTCGTAGCTGGTCTTGAAGATGAATCTCATGGGGTCACACCTTCTTGCGCAGCTTTTCGCCGAACAGCCCATTCGGTTTGACCATCAACATGATCAGCACCACGATGTACGCCGCCGTGTCCTTGAAGCCGTCGGGCAGATAAAAACCCGAGAGCGATTCGACGATGCCGATCACCAGCCCGCCCACGATGGCGCCCGGCAGGCTGCCAAAGCCGCCCACTACGGCGGCGGGAAACGCCTTCAGCCCGATCAGTCCCATGTTGGCGTGCACGAAGGTGATGGGCGCCAGCAGCAGCCCCGCCACGGCGGCCACGGCGGCGGCCAGGCCCCAGGCCAGGCCGTTGAGCCGCTGCACGGGGATGCCCATGTAGTACGCGGCCAGCTGGTTCTGCGACGAGGCCTGCATCGCGATGCCCAGCTTGCTGTAGCGGAACATCGCGAACAGCAGCACGCACAGTGCGGCCGTGGCGCCGATCACCACCAGCTGCTCGGCGTTGAGCACCAGCGCGCCCAGGCGGAACGACAGGTCCTTGTAGGGCACGGGCAGCGTGTGCGTGTCGGTGCCGATGTTGGGAATCATGGTGACCAGCCCGCGCAGCACGTAGCCGATGCCGATGGTGAGCATGACGATGGAGAACGCGGGCTGACCGAGGATGGGGCGGATCACCGCGCGTTCGAGCACCACGCCGAAAAGGCCCATGGCCAGGATGCTGGCGAGCACCGCCACCCAGAAGGGAAAGCCCAGCACCGTCATGAGCGCCAGGCCGCAGAACGCGCCCAGCATCATCAGCTCGCCCTGGGCGAAGCTCACGGTCTCCGTGGCCTTGTAGATGAGCACGAAGCCCAGCGCTATCAGGCCGTAGATGCACCCCTGGGAGATACCGCTGATCAACAGTTGCAAGAATTGCACCCTGGCGCTCCAGAATATTTTTACAAAGCGATTGCTTTGCATAAATAATGGTGCCTGTGCCGGACGCATCCCGCACTCGGGGCTAACCCTGATCGGTCCCGGCGCATATTGACGCAGTGCGCGGCGGGGCGCAATAAGGGTTGCGTCCGATAGGCGCACCCCGGGGCGCCCTCCGGCAGGGCCGGGGAAGGCGCGCAAAACCCTCTGAGAGAACGCCATGTCCGTACAAATAGAGACCGAGGACCGTGTCACGCTGGTGACACTGCACCGCCCCGACGTGCGCAATGCCGTGGACGCGGCGACCGCGCGAGCGCTCCACGCCGCGTTCCTGGCGTTCGAGCAGGACGGCGCGGCCGACGTGGCGGTGTTCCATGGCGCTGGCGGGCATTTCTGCGCGGGCTGGGACCTGCAGTCGGGGGCGCGGCTGCAGGCGCAGGGCGTGGCGCCCGAGGCGCTGGCCGGATCGCTCGATTTCACGGCCGACACCCCGTTGCCGCTGGGGCCGATGGGCCCCAGCCGGTTGCACCTCACCAAGCCGGTGATCGCCGCGGTCAGCGGCGCGGCCGTGGCCGGTGGCATGGAGCTGGCGCTGTGGTGCGACCTGCGCGTGATGGAGGAGGACGCGTACTTCGGTGTCTTTTGCCGCCGCTTCGGCGTGCCGCTGATCGATGGCGGAACCGTGCGCCTGCCCCGCCTGGTGGGCCTGTCGCACGCGCTGGACCTCATCCTCACCGGCCGCAAGGTCGGGTCGGCGGAGGCCTTGCGCATGGGGCTGTGCAACCGCGTGGTGCCCCCGGGGCAGGCGCTGCAGGCGTCGCTCGCGCTGGCGCGGGAGATCGCAGCATTCCCGCAGGCCACGCTGCGCGCCGACCGGGCCAGCGCGCTCGCGGCCGAAGGGCTGCCGCTGCAGGAGGCCCTGCTGCGCGAGTGGGCGGGGGGCCGGGCGTGCCTGGCCGACGCCCTGCGGGGAGCGGCGCGGTTCGCCGACGGGAAGGGACGCCATGGTGAGTTTTGAGTGAAAATGGCCGCCAGCGCTTATCGTGAAAGCGCGGTGCGCTATATAAAATATAGCAAATGACGTTCGTGGGCCCGAGCTGCCCGCGCGCACTCCCCCAGGAAACCCATGAGCAAATCCACCACACCGCCCCCGCAAGCCTTCGAGCCCGACTTCATTGCCGGGCTCAAGGCCATCTTTGAAGAGAAGATCGTGTTCAACCAGGTGCTGGGCCTCAAGATCACCTCCCTCAAGCCCGATGGCGTGGTGGGCCGCATCGACATGAAGCCGGACCTGGTGGGCCACTATGCGTACAACCGCATCCACGGCGGCGTGATCAGCGCGGGGCTGGACGCCATGGGCGGGCTGGCCGTGATGGCGGCCATCGGCGCCAAGCACATGGACGAGGCGCCCGAGCAGCGCCTGCACCGCTTTGCCAAGCTGGGCACCATCGACCTGCGTATCGACTACCTGCGCCCCGGCATCGGCAGCCACTTCGAGCTGCGCGCCAACGTGCTGCGGCTGGGCTCGCGCGTGGCCAGCACGCGCATGGAATTCCTCGGCCCGGACGGGGAGATCATGTCGGCGGGGGCCGCGGCGTACATCGTGTCGTAGCGCCCTGAGCGGCTTCATCGCCAACGCGCTGCGCGCGCACCCTCTTCGGACACGGGGGCGAGGTCACGGCCGTTGCCGCGCCCCATCGCGTGGATGTGTGATCCCGCAAGCCTTGCAAGCGCATGCTACGGACGAACCGTTTGGTTACCGTTCTTGCGTAACGAAGGCATCTTTCACAGGGTCCCAAACCTACGATGACTTCTTTTCAAGGAGATCTGATGGCCGTGCAAAACCCCTTCTTTGGCAAGCGTGAACCTGAGTCGTTCCAACCCCGCCATGGCGCCACCACTTCATCATCCTCATCTGCCGCCTCCAGCCTGAGTGGCACGGCGGCCAGCAGCGCGGCCACGGCGCAGTCCGTGGCCGGCACCGCCGCCAACCGGTCTTCCAGCGACTCCTCGGGCAGCAAGCTCACGGTGGGCCCCAACATCAAGCTCAAGGGCGTGGAGATCACCGATTGCGACACGCTCGTGGTCGAAGGCACGGTCGAGGCCACCATGGATTCGCGCGTCATCCAGATCTCTGAAAACGGCGCCTTCCGCGGCTCGGCCGAGATCGACATCGCCGAAATCCATGGCGAGTTCAACGGCACGCTCACCGTGCGCCAGAAGCTCGTGATCTACAGCACCGGCAAGGTCAACGGCAAGATCCGCTACGGCAAGCTGGTGGTGGAGGAGGGCGGGCAGCTCGCGGGCGAGATCGAGGCGGGCTTTGCCAGCGGCGCGTCGTCGTCCGGCGCGCAGCGCACGGCGTCTGCACCGCTGCGGGCCGAGCCCACGGCGATGGCGGCCTGATCCGCATCGCGGCACACAGATAAACCAGGGCATTCAGGCACCCGCGGCAGCCCGGCCTGGCTGGAGCCCTCACGGGTGCCTAGTGCCGTCCGGCGCGCCGGTGGTGGTGGGGCGCGGGCGCGGAGAAGGCAGCATGGGAATGGCTTTGTAGAATTTCCACGTCGTCCTGCACTCCGGGCGCGCTTTCTTCGCGCCATTGCCACCATGACACGAGTTCTATTTGCCACGTGCCTTGCCCTGGCTGCGCTCAACGCCTGGCCGCAGGCCGAGCCGTCCGAGCCCGTGCGGCGCGCCACGCGGCAGCCGGTGCAGCGCGATGCCGCGCCCGGCCCCGCGCAGGCACCCACACCGGCCGGCGTCCTCACGCCCTTCGTGGATGCCCATGTGCACCTCAACAGCCTGCCGATGCAGCTGGAGCTCATGGCGCGCTGGGGGGCCAGCCACGCGGTGGTGTTCTGGGGCGGGCGCAGCAGCAATGAGTCCGTGGCCGAGGCCGCGCGCCAGCACCCCGGCGTGCTGATTCCGTTCGCCTCGATATCGCCCGAACGCACGGCGTACCGGCCGCACTGGGAGCACAACGGCGTCGAGCTGCTCACACAGCTCGACGCCATGCTGGCGACCGGCCTCTACAAGGGCATCGGCGAGATCTCGGTGGCGCACTTTCCCTCGGCCGGCTTCGCGGAGACGGACTTCGGCGTGGCCGGCCCGATGATGGCGGGCATCCTGGAGCTGGCCCGCAAGCACAAGGTGCCGGTGATGGTGCATGTCGAAAGCACGCGCATGGCGGAGCTTTCACAGCTCTTGCAGCGGTTCCCGGATGTGCCCGTGATCTGGGCGCACGGGGGCTATACGCCGCTGTTCCTGGCGCGGCGTATGCTGGAGCGGCATCCCAACCTCTACTACGAACTGAGTGCGCGCACCTGGCCGCACCATCCCCGTTCGCCGGACTACACCATCCTGCGCGATGGCACGCGCGTCTGGCCCGAGTGGCTGGCGCTCATCGAGGAGCAGCCCGGGCGCTTTCTGGTGGGAACGGATGCGAGCCACCGCTCGGCCGCGAGCGACGACATGAAGTACGCGAGCGTGCAGGGCTTCCTGGCCCAGCTGTCGCCTGGCGCGCGCCAGCAGGTGGCGCGGGGCACGCTGATGCGGCTGGTGGGGCTCGGGCAGCCCTAGGCCGCATGCCGGTCCGGGCCTTCCCGGAAAGCCTGCGCAAAGGCCGGGCCGTGCGGGGCCGTTTCTCCCCTACGACGGATTCGGCGCCAGCTTGGGCACGGGGCGCGGGCGTCCCTGCTCGTCGATGGCCACGTAGGTGAGCCGCGCCTCCGTCACCTTCACGTACCGGCCCTGCTCGGCAAAACGCTCGGCATACACCTCCACCTCCACGGTGACCGAGGTGTTGCCCACGCGCGTGATGGACGAGAAGAACGACAGGATGTCGCCCACGCGCACGGGCTGCTTGAAGATGAACTCGTTCACTGCCACGGTGGCCATGCGGCCCTGCATGTAGCGCGCGGGCAGCACCGAGCCGGCGAGGTCGACCTGTGCCATCACCCAGCCCCCGAAGATGTCGCCGTTGCCATTGGTGTCGGCGGGCATGGGGATCACCTTGAGCACCAGTTCCTTGTCGGAGGGCAATGCGGCGGGGGGCGGGCTGAAAACGGCAGACATGGGCACAATCTCGGTTGGGGCTGAGCCAATCCTTGGGGAACCAGGGGTTTCATCACAGGCTCGCGCCCTGCAAAAAACCACCTGGGCATCAGCCGGGTCGGTAAAAACAACAACTGGAATTGTCCCCCATGCGCCACCACGGCGAAACCGCCCCTTCCGCCACCGCCACCATTGCACCGCCTGCACAGTCCGACTGGAGCACCCTGAACCGCCTGCTGCCCTACCTGTGGCAGTACAAGTGGCGCGTGATCGCCGCCATCGTGTTCATGGTGGGCGCCAAGGTGGCCAACGTGGGCGTGCCCCTTCTGCTCAAGACGCTGGTCGATGCGATGAGCTTCAAGCCCGGAGACCCGGCGGCGCTGCTGGTGGTGCCCGTGGGGCTGCTGGTGGCCTACGGCGCGCTGCGGCTGTCCACGTCGCTGTTCACCGAGCTGCGCGAACTGGTGTTCGCCAAGGCCACGCAGGGGGCGGCGCGCTCCATCGCGCTGCAGACCTTCGAGCACCTGCATGCCCTGAGCCTGCGCTTTCACCTGGAGCGGCAGACCGGCGGCATGACGCGCGACATCGAACGCGGCGTGCGCGGCATCGAGTCGCTGATCTCCTTCACGCTGTTCAACGTGGTGGCCACGCTGGTCGAGGTGGTGCTGGTGCTGTCCGTGCTGGCCGTGAAGTTCGACGCCTGGTTTGCCTGGATCACGCTGGCGGCGCTGGCGTTCTACATCGTCTTCACGGTGCTGGTGACCGAGTGGCGCACCCAGTTCCGGCGCGAGGCCAACGAGTTCGATTCGGCCGCGCACACCAAGGCCGTGGATTCGCTGCTCAACTACGAGACGGTCAAGTACTTCAACAACGAAGGCTTCGAGGCCCGCCGCTACGACGAAAGCCTGGAGCGCCTGCGCCGCGCGCGGCTCAAGAGCCAGACGACGCTGTCCCTGCTCAACACGGGGCAGCAGCTCATCATCGCCGCCGGGCTGGTGGCCATGCTCTGGCGCGCCACGCAGGGCGTGGTCGATGGCCGCATGACGCTGGGCGACCTCGTCATGGTCAATGCCTTCATGATCCAGCTGTACATCCCGCTCAACTTCCTGGGCGTGATCTACCGCGAGATCAAGCAGAGCCTGACCGACCTGGACAAGATGTTCACGCTGATGGACAAGGAGCGCGAGGTGGCCGACCGCCCCGGCGCATTGCCCCTGGCCGGGCTGGACCAGCCCGCCGTGCGCTTCGAGGACGTGCATTTCGCCTACGAGGTGCGCAAGGGCGGCGACCTTGGCAGCGGCCGCCCCATCCTGCAGGGCATCAGCTTCGAGATCCCCGCGGGCAAGACGGTGGCGGTGGTCGGGCCCTCGGGCTCGGGCAAGAGCACGCTGGCGCGGCTGCTGTTCCGCTTCTACGACATCCAGCAGGGCCGCATCACCATCGCCGGGCAGGAAATCCGCGCCGTGACGCAGGCCAGCGTGCGCCAGGCGATCGGCATCGTGCCGCAGGACACGGTGCTGTTCAACGACACGGTGGCCTACAACATCGCCTACGGCCGCCCCGGCGCCAGCCAGGCCGAGGTGGAAGCGGCCGCGCGCTCCGCCCGCATCCACGACTTCATCGCCAGCACCCCCAAGGGCTACGGCACCATGGTGGGCGAGCGCGGGCTCAAGCTCTCGGGCGGCGAGAAGCAGCGCGTGGCCATTGCGCGCACCCTGCTCAAGAACCCGCCCATCCTGATCTTCGACGAGGCGACCTCGGCGCTGGACTCGGCCAACGAGCGCGCGATCCAGGCCGAGCTGCAGAACGTCTCGCAGAACAAGACCACCCTGGTGATCGCCCACCGCCTCTCCACGGTGGTGGAAGCGCACGAGATCCTGGTCATGGACGCGGGACGCATCATCGAGCGCGGCACGCATGCCCAGCTGCTGGCCCTGGGAGGCCGCTACGCGGGCATGTGGTCCTTGCAACAGGAAAGCCCCCCCGAGTCGCCTGCGGCGCTTTCCCCCTGAGGGGCGGCACCCCTGCCACGGGGGCGGCCCTTGCCGGGTGCCTCTCGCGCGGGCCGCGCCGGTTTTTGTACGCTCTGCGCGCAAGGAGACGATGCACGCCGCACGGCTCTTGTTCTCGCAGTTTTTTCCATTGACATTGCATTGACCCATGAAGCCTGTCCTGCTTGCCCTCATGTTCCTGTCCGAAGAGCACATCACCCAGATGGCTCAGACCTTCGAGGTGGTCTACGCCCCCGACGCGCCCCAGGCCGCGGCTGCCATTGCGCAGCAGGGCGGGCGCGTGCGCGTGGTGCTCACCATCGGTGCCGTGGGCCTGAGCCCCGCGCAGATCGACGCATTGCCCGCGCTCACCCTCATCTGCGTGCTGGGCGCAGGCTATGAGAACGTGGCCGTTGCGCACGCCAAGGCGCGCGGCATCGTGGTGGCCACGGGCGCGGGCACCAACGACGACTGCGTGGCCGACCACACCTGGGGCCTGCTGATCGCGGCGCAGCGCCGCATCCTGGCGCTGGACAAGGCCACGCGTGCGGGCATCTGGCGCACGGCGCTGCCGCTGCCGCCCAACGTGTCGCACAAGCGCCTGGGCATCATCGGGCTGGGCACCATTGGCAAGAAGATCGCGCAGCGCGCGCTGGGCTTCGAGATCGAGGTGGGCTACCACAACCGCAGCGCGCGCACCGATGTGCCCTATCGCTACTTCGCAGACGTGGCGGCGCTGGCCGGATGGGCGGACTTCCTCGTGGTCGCCACGCCGGGTGGTGCAGGCACCAGGCACCTCGTCAATGCCGCTGTGCTGGATGCCCTGGGCGCACGCGGCGTGGTGGTCAACATCGCGCGCGGCAGCGTGATCGACACGGCCGCCCTGGCCGCCGCGCTGCGCGAAGGCCGCATCGCGGCGGCGGGCCTCGATGTGTACGAAAGCGAGCCCGCGCCCCCGGCCGAGCTGCTGGACCTGGACAACGTGGTGCTCACGCCCCACGTGGCGGGCTGGTCGCCCGAGGCGGTGCAGGCCTCGGTGGACCGGTTCATGGAAAACGCCCGGCGCCATCTGGCGGGCGAGGCGCCCGTCACGGTGGTGTGACAGAAGGTTCAATAGTGATATCGGCTGCTGGCGCTTGCTGGACAAGCGCTGGCAGTTATTCCATCAGGAGCGACTCATGTCCGTCGATTTGAATGCGCTGCAGGCCCGGCTGCGTGTGTTTGCGGCCGAACGGCAGTGGCAGCCGTTCCACACCCCCAAGAACCTGGCCATGGCGCTGATGGTGGAGGCGGCCGAGCTGGCCGAGATCTTCCAGTGGATGACGCCCGAGCAGTCGCGGTTGGTGCGCGACGACCCGGCGTTCAAGGAGCCCATCGCCGATGAAGTGGCCGATGTGCTGCTGTACCTGCTGCAGCTGGCCGACCATGCGGGCGTGGACCTGGCCGAAGCGGTGGAGCACAAGCTGCGCAAGAACGCCGTCAAGCACCCCGCACCAGAAAACCTGGAGTGAACGGGGGGCGCCTGCACCGGTGTTGCATGCCGGGTGCTCTCCATTTGGCAGTGACGGGACGCCCATGAAAAAGCCCCGCCCTGGCGGGGCTTTTTCATGCTGCACGCACCGGCTTACTTTCGTGCGCCGGTGATGGCATTGCTCACTTCTTGCGCGCGGCGATCGCCTTCTCGGCCGAGCCCACCAGGTCGGCGCCGATCTGGCCCTTCCACTTTTCGTACACGGGGCGCGTGGCCTTCACGAAGGCATCGCGCTCGGCGGTGGAGAGCTGCGTGACGGTCACGCCATTGGCGGCGATGTCCTTGAGCAGGGGCTTGTCGGCCTCGACCATGCCCTTGCGGGCAATGGCGATCTCCTCCTTGCCGGCATCGATGGCGGCCTGCTTGACGATCTCGCGGTCGGCGGGTGTCCAGGACGCCCAGATGTCCTTGTTGACCACGAAGATCAGCGGGTCGTTCACGTAGCCCCACATCGTCACGTGCTTTTGCGCCACGGTGTGCAGCTTGGCGGCCATGTACACGGCAATCGGGTTCTCCTGGCCGTCCACGGCGCCGCTGGCAAACGCGGGCTGTGCATCGGCCCAGCTCATCTGGGTGGGGTTGGCGCCCAGCGCGGTGAAGGTGTCCAGGAACAGGGGCGAGCCCACCACGCGGATCTTCAGGCCCTTCAGGTCCTCGGGGGTCTTGATCGCCTTCTTGGAATTGGAGATCTCGCGGTAGCCGTTCTCGCCCCAGGCCAGGGGCATCACGCCCGCCTTGTCCAGGGTCTGGAAGATCTGCTTGCCCACGTCGCCCTGCGTCACCGCGTCCACCGCCGCGTAGTCGGGGAACAGGAAGGGCAGCGAGAACAGGTTGAGCTGCTTGACCTGGGGCGACCAGTTGATGGTGGAGCCCACAGCCATGTCGATCACGCCCTGGCGCAGCGCGCTGAACTCGCGCGTCTGGTCGCCCTGGATCAGCGAGACGCCGGGGTACAGCTTGATGTTGATGCGGCCGCTGGTGCGCTCGCGGACCTTGTTGGCCCAGAGTTCGCCGCCCTTGCCCCAGGGGAAGGCGGTGCCCAGCACCAGCGACATGCGGTACTCGCTCTTGTAGGCCGTCTGGGCAATGGCGGCGGGGGCGGTGAAGGCGAGGGCGGCCGCAGTGGCGACGGCGGAAGTGAGGAAAGTGCGCAGTTTCATTGTTTCAGTCTCCTTGTAGAAATCAGGGGTCAATGTGTGAATCAATAACCGAGTTTGGCGGGCAGCCACAGGGCCAGTTGCGGGAAGGCGATCACGAGCACCATCACGAGGAACATGGCGAACAGCATCCAGCCCACCCAGCGCACGGTGGATTCCATGCGCACGCCGGCGATGCGGCACGAGACCATGAGGTTCACGGCCAGCGGCGGTGTGAACTGGCCCAGGGCCACCTTCAGGGTCAGGATCACGCCGAACCAGACAGGGTCCCATTTGTAGAACTGCATGATGGGCAGCAGCAGCGGCACGAAGATCAGGAAGATCGAGATGCCGTCGAGGAACATGCCCACGGTGATGAGCAGCACGATGAGCAGCGCCAGCACGCCGTACTCGCCCAGGCCGGAGTTCACGATGGCGTTGGCCACCGGGTCGATCACGCCCAGCGTGGACAGCGAATACGCAAAGATGCCCGCGAGCGACACCACGATGAGGATCACGGCCGACAGCTCGCCCGATTCGCGCAGGATGGGGAACAGGTCGCGCACCTTGATCGTGCGGTGGATCACCATGCCCACGAACAGGCCGTAGAACACGGCCACCACGGCGGCCTCGGTGGGGGTGAACCAGCCGGCGCGCATGCCGCCCAGGATCAGCACCGGCGCGGCCAGGCCCCAGGTGGCCTCGCGCAGGCTCTTCCAGAACGGGGGGCGGGGCATCGTGGCTTCCAGCGCGCCCATCTTGTGCTTGCGGGCCATCCACACGGCCGGCACGATCAGCGCGATGCCTGCCAGGATGCCGGGGATCATGCCGGCGGCGAACAGCGCCGGCACCGAGGCGCCGGGCACCAGCACCGAGTAGATGATGAACGCGACCGAGGGCGGGATCAGGATGTCCGTGGCCGCTGCCGCGCCCACCACGCTGGCCGAGAACGAGGGCGGGTAGCCCGCGCGCGACATGGCCGCGATCATCACGCCGCCCACGGCGGCGGCGTTGGCCGGGCCCGAACCCGAGATGCCCCCGAGGAACATGGCCACGGCGATCGCCACCAGCGGCAGCATGCCCGGGCCGCGTCCGACGATGGCCACGGCGAAGTTGACCAGGCGCAGCGCCACGCCCGAGCGGTCGAAGATGGAGCCGACCAGCACGAACATGGGGATGGCCAGCAGCGGGTACTTGCCCAGCCCGGCGTAGAAGTTCTGCGGCACGGCCAGCAGGCCGAACCACTGGCTGTCGGCATTGGCCAGCGCGATGGCGGCGGCGCCCGCCAGGCCCAGCGCGGCGCCGATCGGCACGCCCACGAACATCAGGCCCAGGAAGGCCACGAACAGGAGCGTGGCGATCATGGCCGGGCGTCCTCGGCAGATTCATCGGTGGCCCCGGGCGCCGCGCGCGTGCGCCGCACCAGCAGGCCGACGGCCCGCGCCGCGATCAGCGTGGACAGCACGGGCAGCCAGATTGAATACCACCACTGCGGCACGCCGATTCCGGGCGAGGTCTCGCCGAAGCGGTAGTCGTCCCACACCACGCGCACGCTCAGCACCGCGATCAGCCCGAACAGCAGGGCCACGGTGATGGCTCCCAGCTGCGCCAGGCGCCTGCTGCGCAGGGCCGAGCCACCTTCGGCGAAATACTCGATGCGGATGTGCTGGTCGCGCGCCACGGCGGCGGAGCCCGCCACCAGGGCCAGCACGATCATCAGGAACACGGAGATTTCCTCCGTCCAGGCGAAGGAGGAGTTGGTGAAATAGCGCACCAGCACATTGGCGAACGTGATGAGCGCGAGCGCCGCCATCACGAGGACGGTGAGCCAGTCTTCAAGGCGCAGCGAGCGGGGCTCGGCGTCGGGGCTGGCAGCGCCGGGCGATGCATCGGCCGCGGGCCCGGGGGGGGGAGAGGAGGACATGGGAGCAGGGGTGGAGGGGAACAAACATATGCGAATGCCGGCCGCCCTGCCCGGCGGTGTTGTGCACCGGGGGCTGGGGCGAATCCCGCCCCGAGCGCAAAAAAAGCGCGGTAAGCGCTGCTTTCTATTATGCGATGGTTGCTATGCATGCACACCATTGGTGCGCCTGGGGCGGGCTGTGAAAACCCTCATATCTTTACGAAGCACGTCCGCGGGCGCGCGCGGATAATGCGCCCATGGAAACCAAGTGGCTAGAGGATTTTGTCAGTCTTGCGGAAACGCGCAGCTTCAGCCGCTCCGCCCAGTTACGCCACGTGACGCAGCCCGCCTTCTCCCGGCGCATCCAGGCCCTGGAAGCCTGGGCGGGCACCGATCTGGTGGACCGGAGCTCCTACCCCACCCGCCTCACGCCCGCCGGCAAGACCCTGTACGACCAGGCGCTGGAAATGCTGCAGGCACTGCAGAACACGCGCGCCATGCTGCGCGCGCACACCAGCGCCGGCAAGGACATGATCGAGTTCGCGGTGCCGCACACGCTCGCGTTCACCTTCTTCCCCGCCTGGGTGTCCAGCCTGCACGACAAGTTCGGCCCGTTCAAGAGCCGCCTCATCGCCCTGAACGTGCACGACGCCGTGATGCGGCTGGTGGAGGGCGGCTGCGACCTGCTGATCGCCTACCACCACCCTTCGCAGCCGTTCCAGCTCGATGCCGACCGCTACGAGATGGTGAGCCTGGGGCAGGAGGTGCTCTCCCCTTACAGCAAGGCCGACGCGGAAGGCCAGCCGCTGCACCGCCTGCCGGGCCGCGCCGGGCAGCCGCTGCCCTACCTGGGTTACGCGCCCGGTGCCTACCTGGGGCGCGTGACGGAGCTGATCCTCAAGGAGTCCGGCACGCCCATCCATCTGGAGCGGGTGTACGAGACGGACATGGCCGAGGGCCTCAAGGCCATGGCGCTCGAGGGCCATGGCGTGGCCTTCCTGCCGCACAGCGCGGTGAAGAAGGAGCTGCGCTCGCGCCGCCTGGTCAGTGCGGCGCCGCCCGATACCGAAGGACTGCAGATGACCATGGACGTGCGCGCCTACCGCGAAAAGCCCGCGGGCAAGGAAGCCCCCAAGGGCACGGCGCAGGCCCTGTGGACTTACCTGCAATCCCAGGCAGGGTCATGCTAAGGGTAAATACGGATATAAACACTTTGCATAGTTGCGCGCGCAAACGGCATTGGAATTTCACGGTAACGACACGTACAGTCTGCGCCATCGACGGGTCGGTTACCGCAGCGCGCGCCCTCTGAAGGCCCCACGGTGGCACGAACATTGCAAATCCGATCCATCCACTCACCGAGACACCGTATGAACGTTCAGCATTGGGGAATTGCCTGGGGCCTTGCCGCCCTGTGCAGCGCTTTTGCGACTTCTGCGCAGGCCTCGGTGCTCGAGCGCATCGGCGCTGGCGGCAAGCTGGTGATCGCCCACCGGGAATCGTCGGTGCCTTTCTCGTACATCGACACCCAGTCCGGCAAGCCGGTGGGCTACGCGATGGATCTGTGCCTGCGCCTGGCCGAGGTGGTGCGCAAGAAGACCGGCAAGAAGGACATGGAGGTCGAGTTCGTGGCGGTCACGCCGGCCAACCGCATCGCGGTGATCGAGCAGGGCAAGGCCGACATGGAGTGCGGCTCCACCACCAACAACGCCGAGCGGCGCCAGAAAGTGGCCTTCACGATCCCCCACTTCATTACCGGCGCGCGGCTGCTGGTGAAGTCCGCCAGCCCCATCGACCGCGTGGAAGACCTCAACGGCAAGAAACTGGTGTCCACCAAGGGCACGACGCCGCTGAAGGCGGCCGACCAGGCCAACCGCGAACGCCTGATGGGCATCACCATCGTGGAGGCGCCCGACCATGCCAAGGCCGTCGAAATGGTGGAAAAGGGCGAGGCCGACGCCTTCGTGATGGACGACGTGCTGCTGTACGGCCTGGCGGCCGGGCGGCCCGACCCCAAGGCGCTCAAGGTGGTGGGCCGCTTCATGACCACCGAGCCCCTGGCCATCATGCTGCCCAGGAACGACCCCGAGTTCAAGAAGCTCATCGACGAGGAGATGCGCCGCCTGATCACCAGCCGCGACATCTATCCGATCTATGACAAATGGTTCAACAAGCCCATCCCCCCGAACAACACGGTGCTGAACCTTCCGGTCAGCTACTTGTTGCGGGACTTCTGGAAATACCCTACCGACCAGGTCCCGTTCTGACTAATATCCCTGGTCGAGGTTTCCATTTTTGGAGAATGCGGTCTGCCGGTACCCCCGGCAGGGTCGAATCTCTAGAATCCATCCCTTTTTTCGCTTCACACACAAGGAGATACCAATGAAGAAGCATTTGCTCGCGGTTGCCGTGACCGCCCTGGCTGCAGGTAGCGCTTTCGCTCAGGCCACCGACACCCTGGCCAAGATCAAGGCCTCGGGCAGCGTGACGCTGGGTGTGCGCGAGTCTTCGGGTCTTTCCTACACACTGGGCAACGGCAAGTTCGTGGGCTTCCACACCGAAATGGGCGAAGTCGTCCTGGCCGACATCCAGAAGCAGCTGGGCCTGCCCAAGCTGGACGTCAAGTACCAGCCCGTCACCTCGCAAAACCGCATCCCCCTGGTGACCAACGGCACCGTGGACCTGGAGTGCGGCTCCACCACCAACAACGCAGCGCGCCAGAAGGACGTGGCGTTTGCCGTGACCACCTATGTGGAAGAAGTGCGCACCGCCGTGAAGTCCAGCTCGGGCATCACGTCGATCAAGGACTTGAACGGCAAGACCATTGCCACCACCACGGGCACCACGTCGGTGCAGACCCTGCGCAAGCACGAGCGCGCTGGCGGCATCGACTTCAAGGAAGTCTTCGGCAAGGACCACGCTGACAGCTTCCTGATGCTGGAAACGGGCCGCGCTGACGCTTTCGTGATGGACGCCTCCATCCTGGCGGCCAACATCTCCAAGTCCAAGAACCCCGCCGACTACAAGATCGTCGGTGAAGTCCTGAGCGTGGAGCCCATCGCCTGCATGCTGCGCAAGGACGATGCAGCCTTCAAGAAGGCCGTGGACGACTCCATCAAGCGCCAGATCGCGGACGGTTCGCTGGCCAAGCTGTACGACAAGTGGTTCATGCAGCCCGTGCCGCCGACCAACACCAAGATCGGCCTGCCGATCTCCGATGCCACCAAGGCCGCCTGGGCATCGCCTAACGACAAGCCCATGGAAGACTACGCAAAGAAGTGATCTTCTGAGCGCTTGTGCCCCTTCGGCCAGCCGGTTTGAAGGGGCTTTTTTGTTGGGCTCGCGAGCGGTAGCGGCCAACGCAACACCAAGAATTAAAGGGGTGCTCCTATGAGTTGGGATTGGCAGGTGTTCTGCCAGGACACCATGGACCGGGAAGTCGTGCAAAGCTGCTTTGGCAAGGGCGGCGACATCACGTACCTGGACTGGATGCTGTCGGCCTGGGGCTGGACGGTGTCTGTTTCTCTGCTGGCACTTGTGCTGGCACTTGTTTTGGGCTCTTTCATCGGCACGCTGCGCACTCTGCAGGACCGGCCGGTGATCGTTCGGCTGGGCAATGCCTGGGTCGAGCTATTCCGCAATATTCCGCTGCTGGTCCAGATCTTCCTCTGGTACCACGTCCTGCCGAGCCTGTTCCCGGTGCTCAAGGGCGTTCCGGGGTTTGCACTGGTCGTGCTGGCCCTGGGCTTCTTCACCTCGGCGCGTATCGCCGAGCAGGTGCGTTCGGGCATCCAGACGCTGCCACGCGGCCAGCGCTATGCCGGCCTGGCGGTGGGGTTCACCACGTTCCAGACCTACCGCTATGTGCTGCTGCCCATGGCGTTTCGCATCATCATCCCGCCGCTGACCAGCGAGACGATGAACATCTTCAAGAACTCGTCGGTGGCGTTTGCCGTGTCGGTGGCCGAACTCACCATGTTCGCCATGCAGGCGCAGGAAGAAACCTCGCGCGGCATCGAGGTGTACCTGGCCGTGACGGCGCTCTACATCATCTCGGCCTTTGCCATCAACCGGATCATGGCGTTCATCGAGAAGCGCGTGCGCATCCCGGGCATGGTCGTGGCCAGCAGCGCAGGCGGAGGTCATTGATATGAATCTCGACTTCTCCTTCTACAACTGGGATCTCATCTCCAATTTCGTGCTCAAGGGGCTGTACTTCAGCCTGCTGCTCACCTTCGTGGCCACCATTGGCGGGGTGATCTTCGGCACCGTGCTCGCGCTCATGCGCCTGTCGGGCAAGAAATGGCTCGACGTGCCCGCCACCATCTACGTCAACGGCATGCGCAGCATTCCGCTGGTGATGGTGATCCTGTGGTTCTTCCTGCTGGTGCCCGCCATCATCGGGCGGCCCATCGGCGCGGAAGTGTCGGCCGTGGTGACCTTCATCGCGTTCGAGGCCGCCTATTTCAGCGAGATCATGCGCGCCGGCATCCAGTCCATCCCGCGCGGACAGGTGCATGCCGGCCAGGCGCTGGGCATGACGTATGGCCAGAACATGAAGCTCGTGGTGCTGCCGCAGGCGTTCCGCAACATGCTGCCGGTGCTGCTCACGCAGACCATCATCCTGTTCCAGGACACGTCGCTGGTCTACGCCATCGGCGCCTACGACATGCTCAAGGGCTTCGAAGTGGCAGGCAAGAACTTCGGCCGGCCCATCGAGGCCTACCTGGCGGCCGCCGTCCTGTACTTTGTGATGTGCTACGCGCTGTCCTGGATGGTCAAGCGCCTGCACCAGAAGATCGCAATTATTCGGTAGCCCCCCTGAGTCGCCTTCGGCGCCTTCCCCCGAGAGGGACGGCGCCAGTGGCCTGGCAAAGCCAGTTCCACGGCGTCCTCGCATGGGGCCGGATCGGTCTCATGCGCAGCGCCCTGAACAAGTGACGAGAGAAGAGATTGGAGAAAGAAATGATCGAACTCAAGAACGTATCCAAGTGGTATGGCCCCGTGCAGGTGCTCAACGAATGCTCGGCCACCATCAACAAGGGTGAAGTGGTGGTGGTGTGCGGGCCCTCGGGCTCGGGCAAATCCACGCTGATCAAGACCATCAACGCGCTGGAGCCCTTCCAGAAGGGCGAGATCACCGTGGACGGCATCCGCCTGCACGATCCCAAGACCGACCTGCCCAAGCTGCGCAGCCGCGTGGGCATGGTGTTCCAGCATTTCGAGCTGTTCCCCCACCTGTCGGTGACGGAGAACCTGACGATCGCGCAGATCAAGGTGCTGGGCCGCAGCGCGGACGACGCCAAGAAGCGTGGCCTGAAGATGCTCGAACGCGTGGGCCTGATGGCGCACAAGGACAAGTTTCCGGGCCAGCTCTCGGGCGGCCAGCAGCAGCGCGTGGCGATTGCCCGTGCGCTGTCGATGGACCCCATCGTGATGCTGTTCGACGAACCCACGTCCGCGCTCGACCCCGAAATGGTCGGTGAGGTGCTGGACGTGATGGTGGGCCTGGCCAACGAAGGCATGACCATGATGTGCGTGACCCACGAAATGGGCTTCGCCCGCAAGGTCAGCAACCGCGTGATCTTCATGGACGTGGGCGGCAAGATCCTGGAAGACTGCTCCAAGGACGACTTCTTCAACAACCCCGACGCCCGCCAGCCGCGCACCAAGGACTTCCTCAACAAGATCCTGCAGCACTGATGGCTCCCCCTGAGTCGCCTGCGGCGCCTTCCCTCAGGGGGACGCCACCGGTGGCCTGGCAAAGCCAGTTCCCCGGTGGCACTGGCTTGGGCCGCGCCAGTTTCATGCGGCGAGTGGCGTGCAGGTGTTCAGGATTAAAAGCAAAAAGCGCTCTTCGGAGCGCTTTTTTTATGGGCGCATGCAATGCCAAGGAGCCCAGGCTAACGCTTGCCCCGCCGGCCGGCCGGCGGGCTGCCCTCCACGATGAGCTGCGACTCAAAATCCGTCCACAGGTCGTCGCGATGCTTCAGGGCCTCGGACACGGCCTTGTGGCGCAGCTGGGCCACGGCCGACACCAGGGCGTTGCACAGGAAGAAGGCCGCGGTGTACGAGTCGAACGGCGATGCGTTGGAGGTGCGCACCTGAAGCCGGTGCTGGGCCAGCCGCGCCAGCGGCGCGGCCGCGCTGTCGGTGATGGCCAGCACCTGTGCGCCCGCGTCGCGAAAGCGCTGGGCCACCTTCACCGGGCCGCTCGCATAGCGGCGGATGCTGAAGACCAGCAGCGTGTCCTCGGGCTGCACCCACAGCAGCTGGTCGGTGGTGGCCACGGCGCCCACGCCCAGCTCATGCACCCCGGGGCGGCACATGTTCAGGTGCAGTGCCAGCCACGCGGCCACGGGCGCGCTGTTGATCTGGGCCAGCACGAACAGGCGGCCCCGGGCCTGGGCGATGCGCCGGGCGATGGCCTCAAAGGCCGCCATGTCCAGGCTGTCGCGCGTGGCGGCGATGTTGTGCTGGTCGTGCAGCAGCGCATCGTCCAGGCACTGCTGCAGGCTGCGCTCCGTGCCGATGGTCACCGGTGCGCGCTGGCCGGCCGTTTGCAGCAGCGCCGTGACTTCGCCGCGCGCCTCGCGCTGCGCCTGGGCATAGCTTTCATAGCCCAGCTTGGCGAACAGCCTCACCACCGTCGATGCGCTCGTGCCGTTGCGCGCCGCCAGCGCCGTGGCGGACTCCAGCAGCGCGTGCGGGTAGTCGCGCCCCAGCGCCTCGGCCAGCGCGCGCTCGCTGGTCGTGAGTTCGGCGCCCTGGCGGGCCAGGCGCTCGGTCAGCAAGCCGGCGGATTTTTGCAATGATGATTTCATGAATGTCTCTTTTATGAAAAATGTATTGCAAGCAGAGGCAGCGCGTGCAACACTTCGGCCCAATTTTCGCCCCGCGTTCAGGGGCAGGACCCAAGGACACAGATGCAGGATACCCTTGAAACAAGCGGCTCCCAGGTGCGCCGTCGCATCCTGGACTGGCTCGCTGGCCAGTCGCAGGCCATGCAAGACCTGTTGCAGAAAGTCGTGAACATCGACAGCGGCAGCCGCGACGAGGCGGGGGTGACGGCCGTGGCCACCGTCCTGCGCGAGCGGCTCGAGGCCGCCGGTGTGGCCGTGCGGTTCGAGCCCGTACCGGGTTACGGCGTGCTGCTGCATGCCCACGTTCCCGGCGCCGCCGACGGCCCGCCCATCGTGCTCATGGGCCACATGGACACCGTGTTCCCCTCGGGCACCGTGGCGCGGCGCCCTTTCCGCGTGGAGGACGGCCGTGCCTACGGCCCGGGCGTGGCCGACATGAAATCCGGCCTGGTGATGAACGTGTTCGTGGCCGAGGCCTTCGCGCGCTGCGGCGGGCTCCAGGGGCCGCTGCAGCTGTTCTTCTCGTGCGACGAGGAGATCGGCTCGCCCGCCACGCGCGAGCGCATCATGGCCCAGGCGCGCGGCGTCAAGGCGGTGCTCAATGCCGAGCCCGGCCGCGTCAGCGGCAACCTGGTGACGAGCCGCAAGGGCTCGATGGTGGTGGAGTTCGAGGTGGAGGGCGTCGCCGCCCACGCCGGCATCAACCACGCGGCGGGCGCGAGCGCCGTCGAGGCCCTGGCCCGCAAGACGCTGGCGCTGCACGCACTCACCGACCCCGCCACGGGCACCACCGCCAACGTGGGCGTGGTGCAGGGCGGCATCGTGCCCAACATGGTGGCGCCGCACGCCAAGGCCGCGGTGGACCTGCGCTTCACCTCGGACACCGACCCCGAGGAACTGCTCGCCAGGGTGCGCGCCATCGTGGAGGAGGAATCCGTGCCACGCACCAAAGGCCGCATCACCGAATCGCGCCGCACGCTGCCCATGAAGCCCACGCCCGACGCGCTGCTGGCGCTGTACCAGCGCGGCGCCCAGTCGTTGGGCTTCGAGGTGCAGGGCGAATTCACCGGGGGCGCGGCCGACAGCGGCCTCACCGCCTCCGTGGGCGCGCCCACGCTGTGCGGCACCGGCCCCGTGGGCGGCCACCCGCACACCGAGCGCGAGTACTGCGAGCTGTCCACCTTCGTGCCGCGCGCCCAGGCCGTGGCGCTGGCCATCCTGGACCATCCCTGATCCCTCCCCATTCCTTTTCGAGAGAAGACCCCATGCATTCCACACAACCCAACCGCCGCCATGTTCTTTCCGCCGGCCTGGGGCTGGGCCTTGCGGGCCTGGCGCCGGTAGCAGCCCAGGCGGACGAGAAATTCCCCTCGCGCCCCATCACCCTGGTGGTGCCGTTCCCGCCCGGCGGGTCGGTGGACATCATGGCCCGCCAGTATTCCGAGCCGCTCTCGCGCGTGCTGGGCGTGCCCATCATCGTGGAAAACCGCGCGGGCGCGGGCGGCTCGGTGGGCGCGTTGTACGTGGCGCGCGCCAAGCCCGACGGCTACACGCTGGTCGTGTCGTCGCAAAGCAGCCACCTGGCCAACCCGCTCACCCAGCCCAAGGTGGGCTACGACCCGGTCAAGGATTTCGAGAACATCGCCATCCTGGGCCGCCAGCCCAACGCGCTGGTGGTGCACAGCAGTCTGCCGTTCAAGACGTTCGCCGAGTTCGTGGCCTACGCCAAGAAGAACCCCGGCAAGCTCAACTACGGCAGCGGCGGCGTGGGCAGCATGGGCCAGCTCAACGTCGAGATGTTCAAGGCCGCCACCGGCGCCTTCACCACCCACATTCCCTACCGTGGCGGCACGCCGCTGATCACGGCCGTGCTGGCCAACGAAGTGCAGTTCATCCTCGACAACCTGGTGATCATGCTGCCGCACGTGCAGGCCGGCAAGGTGCGTGCCCTGGCCGTGGCGGCCGACCAGCGGCTGGCCCAGCTGCCCGATGTGCCCACCATGGCCGAGGTGGGCTACCCGGAGCTCAACCTCACCTCGTGGACAGGCCTGGCGGCCCCCGGCGGCACGCCCGATGCCATCGTGCAGACGCTGTACAAGGCCGTGCGCCAGGTCGCCACCTCGCCCGCGATGCTGGCCAACCTCAAGGAGCGCGGCGTGATCGCCCCCGAGGAGATGGCGCCCGCCGCCTTCGAGAAGATGATGTCCGAGCGCCTCGTGAAATTCGGCGAGGTGGTGCGCAAGGCGGGCATCACGGCTGAATGAGGTCGTGCTGGCCTGCTGTTCGTGATTGTTTTTGGCTGCTGGTCCTTGTTTTTCAAGCGCCGGCAGCTATGAAATTGATAGTTCCAAAGCCGATGGGACAATGCTGCCCATGACCGCCGCCCTCCACCCCCCCATCGACTCCCTCACCATCACCCGGCCCGACGACTGGCACCTGCATGTGCGCGACGGCGAGCCGCTTTCCACCGTGGTGCCGCACACGGCCGCGCAGTTCGGCCGCGCGATCATCATGCCCAACCTGCGCCCGCCCGTGACCACGGCCGAGCAGGCCCTGGCCTACAAGCAGCGCATCCTGGCCGCCGTGCCCGCCGGCGTGCAGTTCGAGCCGCTGATGACGCTGTACCTCACCGACAACCTGCCCGCCGACGAGATCGTGCGCGCCAAGGATGCGGGCGTGGTGGCCTGCAAGCTCTATCCCGCGGGCGCCACCACCAACAGCGACGCGGGCGTGACCGACATCCGCAAGACCTACAAGACGCTCGAGGCCATGCAGAAGGCCGGCATGCTGCTGCTGGTGCACGGCGAAGTCACCAGTAGCGACATCGACCTGTTCGACCGCGAGGCCGTCTTCATCGACCAGCAGCTCATCCCGCTGCGCCGCGACTTCCCCGAGCTCAAGATCGTCTTCGAGCACATCACCACCAAGGACGCGGCCGACTACGTGCAGGCGTCCGACCGCTTCACCGCGGCGACCATCACGGCGCACCACCTTCTGTACAACCGCAACGCGATCTTCGTCGGCGGCGTGCGCCCGCACTACTACTGCCTGCCCGTGCTCAAGCGCGAGACGCACCGCGTGGCCCTGGTGCAAGCGGCCACCAGCGGCTCGGCCAAGTTCTTCCTGGGCACCGACAGCGCGCCACACCCCGCGCACCTCAAGGAGCACTCCACCGGCTGCGCAGGCTGCTACACCGCGCATGCCGCCATGGAGATGTACGCCGAGGCGTTCGACAACGCCGGTGCGCTCGACAAGCTCGAAGGCTTTGCCAGCTTCCACGGCCCCGACTTCTACAGCCTGCCGCGCAACACCGGCACCATCACCCTGCGCCGCGAATCCTGGACGCCGCCCGAGAGCTTCGTCTTCGGCGAGGCCAACCTCAAGCCCCTGCGCTCCGGTGAAGCGCTGCCGTGGCGGCTGGTGTAAGCCCCTCCTTCGACACCATCGACTGGAGCGCTCCCTGGCTGGCGCCGTGGCGCGGCCTGGGCCAGCCCATCGCGCGGCAGGTGCAGGGCGGCGGCGCGGTGCACGAGGCATTGCAGTCCGCGGCGCCCGGCGCGGTGCCCATGCTGTTCGCGCCGCAGGCCGCGCTGCCCGACGGCGTGGCCTACGAGCAGTACATCTGGGACACCCGCCGCGTGCCCACGCGCGACAACCTGCACGACTTCTTCAACGGCCTGGTGTGGCTGCATTTCCCGCTCACCAAGCGCCGCCTGAACGAACTGCAGGCCCAGGCCATCGCCGCCGACGGCGTGCAGGCGGTGCGCGGGCCGCTGCGCGATGCGCTCACGGTGTTCGATGAAAACGGCGCGCTGCTGCAGGCGCCCGACGCACTGTGGGATGCGCTCCGGGCGCGCGACTGGCAGCGCCTGTTCGTCGACCTGCGCCCGCTGTGGCGCGAAGCCCGGCTGGTGCTGTTCGGCCATGCGCTGCTGGAGAAGCTGGTGGCACCCCGAAAACCCATGGTGGCGCATGTCTATCCAGCGTCTGAAGCTATTGAATCCATAGCGAATTTGGATGCCTGGCTCGCGCGGCGGGTGCAATCTCCCACCTGGGACGCCAAGCCTTTCACCCCCCTGCCGGTACTGGGCGTGCCCGGCTGGTGGCGGGCGAATGAGGTGCCGGGCTTCTATGCCGACGCCCAGGTGTTCCGTCCGCCGCGCGCTGCACCCGCTCCCTAATTCCCGTCAAGGCTTGTGTGATAAGGCCGCGCCACAGGTTTGCACCTACCATAGCGCGATGAAATCGCGGCCATGGGCGGCGGGCGCGGGGGCTGCAGCGGCCCGCCACGCCCGAGGGCGTACCGCTTGAAGCGCGGTCCCCGGCCCCCATCTGGACCAGCGGACACTGTTGTTGTTGACCCCACGGAGAATTCATTCCATGAAGCGGATCCTGTTATTTGTGATGACCAACCTGGCCGTCGTTGTCGTGCTGGGGGTGGTGGCCAGCCTGCTGGGCGTGAACCGCTATCTCACGGCCAACGGGCTGAACCTGGGCGCGCTGCTGGGCTTCGCGCTCGTCATGGGCTTTGGCGGCGCGATCATCTCGCTGCTCATCAGCAAGCCCATGGCCAAGTGGACCTCGGGCGTGCGCGTGATCGACGGCTCCGGCTCGCCCGACGAGCGCTGGATCGTCGAAACCGTGCGCAAGTTCGCCACCGAAGCCAAGATCGGCATGCCCGAAGTCGGCATCTTCGAGGGCGACCCCAATGCGTTCGCCACGGGCGCGTTCAAGAACTCGGCGCTGGTGGCGGTGTCCACCGGCCTGCTGCAGGGCATGACGCGTGAAGAGGTCGAGGCCGTGATCGGCCACGAGGTGGCCCACATCGCCAACGGCGACATGGTCACCATGACGCTGATCCAGGGCGTGATGAACACCTTCGTGGTGTTCCTGTCGCGTGTCATCGGCTACGCCGTGGACAGCTTCCTGCGCAAGAACGACGAGAGCAGCTCGGGCCCCGGCATCGGCTACTACGTGACCACCATCGTGCTCGACATCCTGCTGGGCTTTGTGGCCGCCATGATCGTGGCCTGGTTCAGCCGCCAGCGCGAATTCCGCGCCGACGCGGGGGCCGCCCAGCTCATGGGCCGCCGCCAGCCCATGATCAACGCCCTGGCCCGCCTGGGTGGCATGCACCCGGCCGAGCTGCCCAAGAGCATGGCCGCCATGGGCATCGCCGGCGGCATCGGCAAGCTGTTCAGCACGCACCCGCCCATTGAAGAGCGCATTGCCGCGCTGCAGAACGCGCAGCAGCAGTAGCAGGGCTGATCCGGCTCGGGCCTCGGCCCCTGCAGGCCGCCGCGGGAGCCCCCGCGGCGGCCTTTTTGTTGGTGGGGTGGGCAGGCCGCCTCGTGGCAAGGCTCAAGGGCTTGTCACCTTGTGTCGATAAGGTGGTGGCGACCCAGGCCCGCATGCCGTGCGGCGCGCGGTTGCATCATTGACCTTCATTCCCACGAGAGCACTCCATGTCCATTTCCCACGCACGTGTTGCGGTCCGCCTGGCCCTGGCCTTTG
This sequence comes from Acidovorax sp. GW821-FHT11A03, assembly GCF_058809075.1. Lineage (NCBI taxonomy): Bacteria > Pseudomonadati > Pseudomonadota > Betaproteobacteria > Burkholderiales > Comamonadaceae > Acidovorax > Acidovorax sp. GW821-FHT11A03. The sequence continues at coordinate 288,481 of NZ_JBXASG010000002.1, read as the reverse complement.
GCGTTGTCTGCCTGGTCATGTCGCTGTCGGCCGCCGTCGGCATCTGGCGGCTGGCGGGGCTGCAGGACATCGCCGACGACCTGGGCGGCGCCTCGTCCGAGCGCGCACTGCTGGCGCGCGAGCTGCACGCCATCGTGGTGCTCAGCTCCGTGCGGGCCGAAACCCTGCTGGAAATCGACAACCCCGCCTACGCGGCGCGCATCGATGCCGACCGCAAGGTCACCTCTGCCCGGTCCGCCGACGTGCGCAAGCGGCTGGACGAACTGGCGGCGGACCCGGACTCTCAGGCCCTGTTCGATGCCATCGACAAGGCGGGCAATGGTTTTCGCACCGTGCGCGACGACCTCGTCAAGCGCCGCAAGGACGGCGAGGCCCTGCCGCCCGACGCCATCGCCACGCGCCTGCGCCCGGCGGCTGACGCCTATGCGGCGGCCGTGAACCAGCTGGCCGACTTCCAGCGCCAGCGCGTGGCCGAGGCCCGCGATGCCGCCGCCCGCAGCGAACGGCAGGGCATCACCCTGCTGGCGGCGGGTTCCGTGGTGGGGCTGCTGCTGAGCCTGGCCTGTGCCTGGCTGCTGTCGCGCTCCATCCTGCGGCCGCTGGCCCGTGCGTCCGAAGTCACCGACCGCATCGCCGAAGGTGACCTGACCTCGGCCGTGCCGGCCCCGGGCGCGGGCAACCGCGACGAGCTGCAGGCGCTGCTCGCGCGCCTGGGCGGCATGCAGGCACGCCTGGCCGCTCTGGTGGTGGGCATGCGCCAGGCCAGCACTTCCGTGGCCGGGGCCAGCAGCGAGATCGCGGCGGGCAACAGCGACCTGTCGGCCCGCACCGAGCACACGGCCTCCAACCTCGAAGAAATCGCCGCGAGCATGGAGGAACTGCTGGCCACCGTGCGCCACAGCGCCGACGCCGCCGCGCAGGCCAGCAGCCTGGCCACGGGCGCCAGCGGCGTGGCGCAGCGCGGGCGCGAGGCCGTGGACCGCGTGGTGGGCACCATGGATGGCATCGCGCTGTCGTCCCGCCGCATCGCCGACATCACCAGCGTGATCGACGGCATCGCGTTCCAGACCAACATCCTCGCGCTCAACGCCGCCGTGGAAGCGGCCCGGGCCGGAGAGCAGGGCCGGGGCTTCGCGGTGGTGGCCGGCGAGGTGCGCAGCCTGGCCCAGCGGTCGGCCACGGCGGCCAAGGAGATCGGCGGCCTGATCAGCGACAGCGTGCGCCAGGTGGACGAGGGCGCCAAGCTCGTGCACGCGGCGGGCAGCACCATGGGCGAGATCGTGAGCTCCGTGCAGCAGGTGGCCACCATCATTGGCGAGATCAGCACCGCCGCGCGCGAGCAGACCACGGGCCTGAGCCAGGTGGGCGAGGCGGTCTCGCAGCTCGACCAGATGACGCAGCAGAACGCCGCGCTGGTGGAAGAGTCCTCCGCCGCCGCGCAGGGCCTGCGCGCGCAGGCGCAGCAGTTGGCCGAACTGGTGGAGGCGTTCCGCCTGCCGGCTGGCAACGCGCTGCCGCGCTAGACAAGGGCGTCTTCCCTGGAGTGAAGCGCGGCGTCCAAGGCTGGCGCGGCCAAGCCGGCGCCACAGGGCGGTCACGATATTTCCACCCGCCAGCGCCTGCGCGGCGCGCGCAGCGCATGGCGCTTGCGGTACTCCGCCGGCGCCATGCCGGTGTAGCGCGCGAAGATGCGCCTGAAAGCCGCCGGGTCGGCGTAGCCGCAGGCCACGGCGACACTGGGCACGCTCTCCAGCGTCACTTCCAGCAGCACCTTGGCGCGGTGGCAGCGCAGGCCGTGCAGGTAGTCGAGCGGCGACTGCGACAGCTCCTGCTGGAAGTGCCGCAGCAGCGTGCGGGTGCTCACCGACGCGGCCTCGGCCAGCCGGGCCAGGGAGTACGGCTGGTCCAGGTGGGCCTCCATCCAGGCGATGGCGCGCGCCAGGGTGCTGTCGCGCGTGGCCGGGATGTGCTGCTGCGCGTTGGCCTGCAGGGCCGCGCGCGCACGCTGGTGGTCCGGCGCCATCACGGTCTCGCAGGCGGCGGCCAGTTCCTCTCCCAGCGCGTGGCGCACCAGGGCGATCGCCAGCAGGTTCACGCTGTGCGGCAGCGCGCAGCTGAGCCAGGGGCCGTCGTCCGACAGGTCCCGGCCCAGGCTGTGGCCGATGCCCGGGAAGTCCCGTTCGAAGCCCGCGATGTAGAACCAGGGCAGGCTGGCCTGGCGCCCGTTCAGGCGGCCGCTTTGCGCCGCCAGCCAGGCACCATTGCCCACCGTGAGCAGTTTCTGCCTGGCATCGAGCGCGATGCCCAGCTGCCGCGACAGCGCGCGGTGGCGGGCCGCCACCGCGCGGATGGCCGGAATGTCCGCGGCATGGAACGAGGGGATGAACAACGCGTGGGCCGGGGCGGAGGGCGCCGCCGTGTCCCCGGCCGGCGTGTAGGCCGCCAGCGGCCCTGGCAGGGAAGCGAGGGGCAGCAGCCCCCCGGCATCGAGCAGCCGCCAGGCCATGCGCGGCGCCTGCGCGCCCATGCGCAGGCCCGCCAGCAGGTTGGCGCCGCGCAGCAGGTCGATGAACTGCAGCGCATTGCCCACGGCGGACTCGGGCAGCAGCGGAATGTCCACGCGAAAGACCGGCGGCCTGGCGGGACTCGGGGGCAAGGACGAAGGTGACTGCGGCATGGCGGTATTGGCTCGTTGGATGGCCATTTTCGCTTGTCATGAAGAGGGTGCCGGCTTTTAGCATGAACGTGCTTTTTGCTCCCTGCTCCAGCCTTGCAAGCTGTCACCCACCCTATGGATCTGCCCATGCACAAACCCCTTTCCGCCATCGCGCTTGCCGCCGGCCTCGCCGCCAGCGGGCTGATCGCCGCCTCTTCGGCCCACGCCCAGGCGCTCGATGCCGCCGGCCTGCAGGCCATCGACACCGCCGTGAACAAGGTGGCGCCCAAGATGGTCAATTGGCGCCGCGACATCCATGCCCACCCCGAGCTCTCGGGCCAGGAGGTGCGCACCGCCAAGCTCGTGGCCGAGCACCTGAAGAAACTGGGCATGGAGGTGCAGACCAACGTGGGCGGCACCGGCGTGGTGGGCACCCTGCGCGGCGGGCTGCCGGGCAAGGTGGTGGCGCTGCGCGCCGACATGGACGCATTGCCCGTGCCCGAGAACACCGGCCTGCCCTTTGCCTCGAAGATGAAGGCCAACTACCTGGGCAAGGAAGTGCCGGTGATGCACGCCTGCGGCCACGACGCCCACGTGGCCATGCTCATGGGCGCGGCCGAGGCGCTGGCCGGCATGAAGGCCCAGCTGCCCGGCACCATCAAGTTCATCTTCCAGCCCGCCGAGGAAGGCGCGCCCGTGGAGGCCGACGCCAACGGCAAGGTGCCCAGCTTCGGGGCCAAGGCCATGGTGGAAGAGGGCGCCTTGAAGGATGTGCAGGCCATCTACGGCCTGCACATCACGGCCAACCTGCCGTCCGGCGTGGTGGGCTACCGCAGCGGCCCGCTCATGGCCGGATCGGACAACATCAGCATCCAGGTGGAAGGGCGCGGCGGCCATGGCTCGTCGCCCTGGAACGCAGTGGACCCGGTGGTGGCGGCCAGCCAGGTGGTGCTGGGCCTGCAGACCGTGGTGAGCCGCCAGCTCAACATCAGCCAGGAGCCCGCGGTGGTCACCATCGGCTCCATCCACGGCGGCACGCGCTACAACATCATTCCGGACAACGTGGAGCTGCTGGGCACCCTGCGCACCTTCGACGAGGGCATGCGCCAGGAGGCCTTGAAGCGCATCACCACCACCGCCGAGCAGATCGCGGCGTCGAGCGGCGCCAAGGCCAAGGTGCGCTTCGGCCCCGTGGCCTACCCGGTGACCACCAACCCGGCCGAGCTGACGGCCGCCTCGCTGCCCGCGCTCAAGCTGGCCACGGGGGGCAAGGCGATGATCATCCCCAAGGTGAGCGGTTCGGAAGACTTCTCGGAGTTCCAGAAGGTCGCGCCCGGCTTCTTCTACTTCCTGGGCGCGCCGCCCAAGGGCGCGGACTTCAACAAGGCTCCATCCAACCACTCGCCGCTGTTCGACATCGATGAAGACCAGCTGCCGGTGGGTGCGCGCACGCTGGCGGCGCTGGCGGTGGATTTCTTGCAGCGCAAGTAAGGCGTGGGCCTTGGCGCTGGGTCTGGTGCCGACGGCGCCGCATGGGGTTGGGGCTCTTCAGGTTGCGCGGGCTGAGCTTGTCGAAACCTGGGTTGGCTCTTTGGCTGATGGATGCGACATGCCTGTGTTGAGGGCGGGAGCCGGGGTGCGCGCCCGGCGGCGCGGTAACTTTCTCTTGGTTCGCCAAGAGAAAGTTACCAAAGAGAAGGCGACCCCCAGTCTGCGACCCCTTCGCGGTGCGAAGGGGCAAACCTGCGTCGGGGCGGTTGCGGGGTGCGCCGCAGAACTCACTGCGCGCCTTTGGCGCTCCGTTCAAACAACTGCGGCGAGTCAGTGCACGAAGCATGCGCGCTCCGACGCGCATGCCACCCCGCAACCGCCCCGCCGCAGGCGCAGCCAGCAGGGGGTGGACAGCCGAACATCCGAACAGCCACACGGGTCATCGCGTTGCTCGGCCCCGAACGCGCAGGCGCTTTGCGCCGCGACCGCCAGGCCGAGCGCAGCGATGGCCCGTGTGGATGTTCTCTCCCCCATCCCTTCAGGATGCGCCGAGGAGCGCAGGGCGTGGGGTGAGCGTGTGCCGAAGGACACACGCATCGTGAACTGACTCGCTGCGGTTGTCTGAGCGTAGCGCGGCAGCGCGCAGCGAGTTCCGCAGCGCACCCCACGACCGAGCACCGCAGGTTGCCCCACTCGCCCGCAGGGCGAGTGGGGACGCAGGCTGTAGGGTCGCCCTTTCTTTGGTGACTTTCTTTCGGCGACGCGAAAGAAAGTTACTCGCACGCCGGGCGACTCCCGGCCTCCGCCCTTGAACCAGGCACGCGGTGCAAACCAGCGAGCCTGCGAGCGCACCCCGGTTTCGACAAGCTCAACCCGAACGGATGGGGGTCGATGCGCCCAGTTTTCGACAGGCTCAACCCAACCGCGTATAGAGCGCAGCGCCCCGGCCCACCAGCAGCCTAAACGGCAGCAGCAGCGCCACACCCAGCACCAGCTTCACCCCCAGGTCCCCCAGCGCCCACGTCACCCAAGGGTCGCTGCTACCGGCAAAGGCGATGCTCCAGAACACTGCCGTGTCCAGCACCGCAGCCATCAGCGTGGCCACCAGCGGCGCGCGCCACCAGGTCCCGTGGCGCAGCCGGTCGAACACGGCGATGTCCAGCCATTGCGACAGCAAAAACGCCGTGCCGGACGCGATGGCAATGCGCGCAGGTGCCAGCACCAGCGACGCGGCCACCGCCACGGCAAAGCCCACCCAGGCCACACGGCGCGCCTGCTGCGGGCCGTGGGCGCGGTTGACCAGCTCACTCACCAGGAAGGCGACCGGGTAGGTGATCGCGCCCCAGGTGAGCCAGTCGTTGATCGGGAACTGCACCAGGATGTTGGAGGCCAGCACCACGGCGGCCATGGCCAGGGCAGCGGCAGCGAACTGCGCGCGGGTCGGGAGCGTCAGCGCAGCAGGCATGCCACCACCAGGTCAGGCACGGCCCAGCAGAGCACGCGCAACCGCCTCGCCCACCTTGATCCCGTCCACCCCCGCGGACAGGATGCCGCCCGCATAGCTGGCGCCTTCGCCCGCCGGGTACAGGCCGGCGGTGTTCAGGCTCTGCAGGTTTTCATTGCGCCCGATCTTGAGCGGCGACGAGGTGCGGGTCTCCACGCCGGTCAGCACCGCGTCGTGCATGTCGAAGCCCTTGATCTTGCGGCCGAACACGGGCAGCGCCTCGCGCAGTGCCGCGATGGCGTAGCCGGGCAGGGCGGCGTGCAGGTCGCCCAGGGCCACGCCGGGCTTGTACGAAGGCTCCACATCGCCCAGGTGCTTCGATGGAGTGCCCTGGATGAAGTCGCCCACCAGCTGCCCCGGCGCGCTGTAGTCGCGCCCGCCGAGCACGAAGGCGTTGGATTCGAGCTGGCGCTGCAGCACGATGCCCGCCAGCGGGTGGAACTGGCCCTGCGGCAGAGCTTCGATGCCGTGGGTGTGGCCCAGATGGGTGTCGAAGGCGGCAGCGTCGGTAGGGTAGTCGCTCGGATCGATCCCCACCACCATTCCCGCGTTGGCGTTGCGCTCGTTGCGGGAGTACTGGCTCATGCCGTTGGTGACCACGCGGCTCGGCTCGCTGGTGGCGGCCACCACGGTGCCGCCGGGGCACATGCAGAAGCTGTACACCGCCCGGCCGTTCTGCGCATGGTGCACCAGCTTGTAGTCGGCCGCGCCCAGGAGCGGGTGGCCGGCGTGGCGGCCCCAGCGGGCGCGGTCGATGATGCCCTGCGGGTGCTCGATGCGAAAGCCGATGGAAAACGGCTTGGCCTCCATGGCGACGCCGCGGTCGTACAGCATGGCAAAGGTGTCGCGCGAGCTGTGGCCCAGGGCCATCACCACATGGTCGGCGCGCAGGTCGGTGGTCTCGCCCGTGGCCTGGTTCAGCACCTTCAGGCCGCGCAGGTGGCGGCCCTCCCCGGCGCCTTCGACGACCACGTCCGTCACGCGCTGCTCGAAGCGGATCTCGCCGCCCAGCGCGATGATCTGCTCGCGCAGGTTCTCCACCACCTTCACCAGCTTGAAGGTGCCGATGTGCGGGTGGGCCACGTACAGGATTTCCTCGGGCGCGCCGGCCTTCACGAACTCGTTCATCACCTTGCGGCCCAGGTGGCGCGGGTCCTTGATCTGGCTGTAGAGCTTGCCGTCGCTGAAGGTGCCCGCGCCGCCCTCGCCGAACTGCACGTTGCTTTCGGCATGCAGCTCGCGCTTGCGCCACAGGCCCCAGGTGTCCTTGGTGCGCTCGCGCACGGGCTTGCCGCGCTCGAGCACGATGGGCTTGAAGCCCATTTGCGCCAGCACCAGCGCCGCGAAGATGCCGCAGGGGCCAAAGCCCACCACCACGGGGCGCAGGGGCAGGTCGGCCGGGGCCTGGCCCACGGGGTGCCAGGCCATGTCGGGCGTGGGCTGGATGTGCGGGTTGCCCGCGAACTGCGCGAGCAGCGCGGCCTCGCGCTCTGGCTGGGCGAGGGTGATGTCGATGATGTACACCGCCAGCAGCTCCACCTTGCGCGCGTCGAAGCTGCGCTTGAAGACGTGCAGGTAGGTGATGTCGGCCGGGGCCAGGCCCAGCAGCCTGGCGGCGGCGGCGCGCAGCAGCGCGTCGGGGTCTTCGGCCGCCGTGAAGGGCAGCCGGATTTCGGAGAGGCGGATCATGGTCTTGCGGGCCCGTGTCGATCGGGCGGGGTGCAAAGTCGTGGGGCCGTGATTTTACCGGGCCGCTGGCGCGCGGCCCCGTGCCTGCCGTGGGCGCCCTTGGCGTGGGGTAGGCGATTTTTCAAAAATGATAGCTGCTACCGCTTGATGGATAAGCGCTGCAACCGGTTTTTATGCGGATCTTCCGTCGCCGGTGGCCTCGCCCCTGCGCCAGCGCAGCTCGGCCACGCCAAAGCCCAACGCGGCCAGCAGCAGGGGCAGGAAGTAGTACAGCGCCCGGTACGCCAGCAGGGCCGCCAGCACCTTGTCCTGGCCCAGCGCGCCGTGGGCCAGCAGCGCGACGCCCACGGCCTCCAGCACGCCCAGGCCCGCGGGCACCCGCAGGACCAGCCCGGCCACCGCTCCCAGCTGCACGGTGGCGAGCGCGGCGGGGTAGCTCACCGCGCCCTGCAGCACGGCCCACAGCGCCGCGCCCATGAGCATCCAGTTCGTGGCCGACGCCGCCACCTGCCACAAGGCCACGGGCCACCGGGGCAGCGGAAAGGCGTGGCCGCGCAGCGTGAGGGCCCGTCCGCCGCGCGCGGCGCACAGCGCCACGTACGCCACGGGCAGGCAGCCCAGCACCGCGCCGCCCAGCCGCCATTGCCATGGCGTGGCGGCCCAGCCGGCCAGCAGCGGGGGCTGCCACAGCCAGGGGAGGACCGCCGCGAGCAGCAGGTAGCCCACCCAGTTGGTCAGCACGCTGGTGCCCACCACCTGCCCGATGGTGCCCGCGTCCACCCCGCGCCGCGCGTACAGCCGGTAGCGCACGCCCACGCCGCCGATCAGCGAGCCCAGGTTGAGCGTGAAGGGATAGCTGGTCATCGCGATGCCCAGCGTCGCGCGGCGCGTGAGCCGGTGGCCGCTGCAGTGGCGGCCCACCCAGTCGAAGCTGCCGTAGGTGAAATGGCTGGCCAGGGCCAGCGCTCCCGCCACGGCGAGCGCGCTGGCGGGCAACGCCTGCAGGGCGCGCAACACGGCGGGCCAGTCCACCAGGCGCGCCTGCCGGAAGATGAGCCAGGCCACCCCCCCGAAGAACGCCGCCGCGAGGCCGCGCGTGAGCCACGGCCACCAGGGGCGCTGGGTGAGGCCGCGCCAGCCGGAAGGGGCACCGGGGGCCTGCCTGCCCGCGGCCAGGGGCGGCAGGGCCGGGTGGCGCGGGGTCGTGGTGGTGGCTGCCATGGGATGCCGGGGCCGCCTAGGCGGCCACGCCCGCGCTGCTGTTGTTGTTGGTGCCGTTGCCGTTGCCGGCGGCATCGCCCGCGGGCTGCGCGGGGGCCGGCGCCTTGCGGACCATGGTGATGGTGGGCTCGTGGCGGGGCAGCCAGCCGGCCCAGGTGGGAAACCACCGCATCAGGTGGAAGACCACGTAGCTGCGCAGCAGGCGCAGGCCGTCCAGCCGCCCCGGCGGCGGGGCCTCGATCTGCCGGCAGTTGTTCTCCATCAGCCGCGCCAGGCGGCGATGGAGCTGGGCGTTGAAGCCGCGGTCCTGGATGATCACGTTGGCCTCGAGGTTGAGCGACAGGCTCAGCGGGTCGAGGTTGCTGGAGCCGACGGTGGACCATTCGTCGTCCACCAGCGCCACCTTGCCGTGCAGGGGCCGCTCGCAGTATTCATACACCTGCACGCCCGCGCGCAGCAGGTGGTCGTAGAGCATGCTGGCCGCCGTGCGCACGATGGCCATGTCGGGCTGGCCCTGCAGGATGAGCCGCACATCGACCCCGCGTTTGGCGGCGCGCCGCATCTCGCGGATGAAGCGGTAGCCCGGGAAGAAATACGCATTGGCGATCACCACGCGGTGGCGTGCCGACCGCAGGGCCACGCGGTAGTGGCGTTCGATGTCGCTGCGGTGGTCGTGGTTGTCGCGGGTCACGAAAATGGCATGGGCGGTGCCCGCGTGGGGCCGCCCCGTGGCGGCCGCGCCGCCCGGGCGCCGGCGCTGCGCGCCCTCCTGCACGGCCTCGCGCAGGAAATGGTGCATCTGCGCCACGATGGGGCCGCGCACCTGCACGGCGTAGTCCTGCTTGGCCTCGGGGCCGAAATCCGCCACGTGGTCGGCCGAGTAGTTGATGCCGCCGATGAACCCCAGCTCGCCGTCCACCACCACCATCTTGCGGTGCATGCGGCGCAGCATGTTCAGGCGCTGGCCCATGAAGCGGCGGCCCGGGTCGAAGATGCGAAAGCGCACGCCCGCCTCGACCAGGCTGCCCACGAAGCCGTCGGACAGGTCGGGCGAGCCGAACCCGTCCACCAGCACATGCACTTCCACTCCGCGCCGGGCGGCCGCGAGCAGGGCGGCGTGCAGTTCCTGGCCGATCTTGTCCTCGAACAGGATGAAGGTCTCCAGCAGCACTTCGCGCCGTGCCTTTTCAATCGCGCCGAACACCCGGGGGAAAAACTCCTCGCCGTTTTCCAGCAGATCGAAGTGGTTGCCCGGCACCCAGCGGGATGAGCGTGGTGCGCGAAACGAGCGGGAAGATAGGCTCATAGCAGGATCTCCGCCGCCAGGGGTGCGTGGTCCGAAAGCTTGTCCCAGGGCTTGCGCGGCAGCGACAGGGGCGCATGCACGGCCGCGTTGCGCACGTAGATGCGGTCCAGCGCGAGCAGCGGCATGGACGCGGGGAAGGTGCGCACCGCCCGGCCGAAGGCCTGCACGAACACCTCCTGCAGGCCCGCCCCCCGCTGCAGGATGGCGTGCGCGCGGTGGCGCCAGTCATTGAAGTCGCCGGCCAGCACCACGGGCTCGCCGGGCGGGAAGGTCTTGAGCAGCTCGCACACCCGCTGCAGCTGGCGCTGGCGGTGGGCCTCCTGCAGCCCCAGGTGCACGCACACGGCATGCACGGGCAGGTGGTGGCCGGGCGGCTGCAGCACACAGTGCAGCATGCCGCGCCGCTCGGGCCCGCTGATCGAGATGTCATGGTTCTCGTAATGCGTGATGGGGAACTTGGACAGCAGGGCGTTGCCGTGGTCGCCGTTGTCATACACGGCATTGCGCCCATAGGCGTACTGCGACCAGATGGTGTCGGCCAGGAACTCGTAGTGCGGCACCTGCGGAAAGTTGGCGAGCCGGCTGGCATGGCGGTGGTGCGTGCCCTGGACCTCCTGCAGAAAGACCAGGTCCGCCGCCACGCTGCGCACCGCCTCGCGCAGCTCGTGCAGCATGAAGCGCCGGTTGAAGGTGGTGAAGCCCTTGTGCACGTTCACGGTGAGCACCTTGAACGCGATGGGTTGTGAGGGGAGGGTGTCCATGGGCAAACAATCGTTGTGGGGCCCTCCGGCGCGGGGCGCCGCCAGGGGCGGGCCGAAGGGTGAAACGATTGTTGGGGCCGCAGTGCGCCGCCGCTGTAGGACGGCTGGCCGTGGGTGTGTGCTGCGCTGGCCGAAAAAGGCTTTCGGCCCTGAACCCGTGCCTTGGCTACGTGCTGGGGGCTGGCACCAGGGGCCGGCCGCCCCCGCAGCACCTTGGAAACTGGCGCGCCCCAGGCCGGTGCACCCGTGGAACTGGCTCTGCCAGGCCACCGGGTGCGTCCCCCTGGGGGCTGAGACGCCGCGGCTCCAAGCCTGCCTGCGCAGGCTTGGACGGCATCGAAGAGGCACCGCCTCTGGCGGTGGCACCAAGCGGTTGCGCCTCAGGGGGGCAATTTATGCAGGCAGGAACCCCTCCACCGACAGATAACGCTCGCCCGTGTCGTAGTTGAAGCCCAGCACCTTGGCGCCCGCAGGCAGCTCGGGCAGCTTCTGCGCAATGGCGGCGAGCGTGGCGCCCGACGAAATGCCCACCAGGATGCCTTCTTCACGCGCGCAGCGGCGTGCGTATTCGCGGGCGGGTTCGGCATCGACCTGGATCACGCCGTCGAGCAGGCTGGTGTCGAGGTTCTTGGGGATGAAACCCGCGCCAATGCCCTGGATGGGGTGGGGCGCCGGCGCGCCGCCCGAGATCACCGGCGATGCCGTGGGCTCCACCGCGAACACCTTGAGGTTCGGAAACCTGGCCTTGAGCACCCGCGCCACGCCCGTGATGTGGCCGCCCGTGCCCACGCCCGTGATCAGCACGTCGATGCCGTCGGGGAAGTCCGCCAGGATCTCCTGCGCGGTGGTGCGCACATGCACGTCGATGTTGGCGGGGTTCTCGAACTGCTGGGGAATCCACGAGCCCGGCGTCTGCGCCTGCAGCTCCTGTGCGCGGGCGATCGCGCCCTTCATGCCCTTTTCGCGCGGGGTCAGGTCGAACTGCGCGCCGTAGGCCAGCATCAGGCGGCGGCGCTCGATGCTCATGCTGTCGGGCATCACCAGGATGAGCTTGTAGCCCTTGACGGCCGCCACCAGCGCCAGGCCGATGCCGGTATTGCCCGAGGTGGGCTCGATGATGGTGCCGCCGGGCTGCAGGGCGCCGGACTTCTCGGCGTCTTCCACCATCGACAGCGCGATGCGGTCCTTGATGGAGCCGCCGGGGTTGCTGCGCTCGGACTTCACCCACACGTTGGCCGCCGGGCCAAACAGGCGGTTGATGCGCACGTGGGGCGTGTGGCCGATGGTTTGCAGAATGTTGTCAACTTTCATGGCGTCTCCTGTGAGGTGCAAAGAGGGGTGTGACGCGCATTCTGAACCACTTGTTCTGCTGTCTGGGTGATATGGATATGCCGGGGCCTGTGGGTTGCGGGCCGGCCGGCAGGGGTTGTCCCCGGCCCCGGCCGCGCGGCGGGCCCGGGGGGCGGGCTACGCCGGTGTGATCTCGACCCGCATGGCCCCGTCCACCGGCGTGGTCTGCACCCGCACCGGCAGGCCCAGCGCGATGGTCTGCGCATTGGTGGCCGTGTGCTGCGTCACCTCGGTGCAGGTGTAGCGCGCGGCTTGCCCGCTGCGCCACACCGCCAGGGCCAGCGGCAGCATCCACTGGTCCGCCAGGTGCGGGCCCAGGGCGCCCCCGCTGCGCTGGTAGGCGCGCACCTCGTCCACCAGCCGCTTGGCGACCTGCTCGGCCGACAGGCTGCGCGCGCCCAGCTGGCAGAACACCTCGGTGACGTGCTCGTACTCCAGCGTGGCGATCAGCGCATTGCCCGGCCCCTCGTTCTGGCGCGTGGGCGGCTGGCGCAACTGGCCTGCTTCAAAGGTCCAGCCCATCCGCTGGCCCAGGGTCTCCAGCTCCCGGTAGGGGATGTTGCGGGCCAGGCCGGGCGCCAGCGCATCGGCCCACCCGGTCTTCAGCGTGCCGCGCTCCAGCACGTCCACCGGGGCCAGGGTCTGGGCTGGGGGCGTGATGTGCGCCAGCACCTCGCCGCCCCCGGCGGGGTAGAAGCCCCGCCGCTGCAACTGCAGATCCAGCCCCACCCCCAGCCGCCGCACCAGCGGCGCAAACGCCCGTTCCAGAAAGTCAAACGGCGGCGCCATCGGGTTGTGCGTGCCGCCCGACAGCTGCACACGGCTCTCGCCGTCGGCCAGCATCAGCGCGGGCAAGACCGTTTGCAGCACCAGCAGGCAGCTGCCCGCCGTGGCGATCTGAAAGCGGTAGTCGCCAGAACGAACCGCGCCCGGCGTGAACCGCAGCGTCTGGGAGCCCAGCTCCGCCCCCTCGGCCTGCCCGCCGCACACGGCGGTGGCCGCCTGCACGCAGGCCAGGTGCTGGCGCATCAGTCCCGGCTTGGGCCGCCCGGCCCGGATGCGCGTGATGTGCAGCGGCCGGCCGGTGGCCATGGAAAGGGCCAGGCCGGTGCGCAGGATCTGGCCGCCGCCTTCGCCGGTGGTGCCGTCGAGGGTGAGGGGGTTCTGCATTGCCTGGCCCGGTGGATGAATAACGTATTTCTCGCTCAACATGACCTCAAATATCTGTTTCGGAAGCGCACGATGCGTGACGCTGGATTGCTTTTTCCATGCGCAGCGCTCGTCCGCTAATCCATGGGTTTCGGTTGCTGCATAGGGCTCGCAGCTGTTGCATAAAAGGCTTGTCTGCCACCTTAATGGCCAGCCGACAGTCGTATCGGAAACTGCCCGTGGAAGGACGACGGACGATGGATCGCAGCAGAGCCTCTTGTGTGTCCGTGCGCTCCCGGTGTTGTAATTCCGCCTGTTTGAGCTTGGTACAAACCACATCGCGCAAATAGCCGGAGCGAAAGAATCTCGGACTGATCTGCAAGTACAGGATCGCTGCGTCACGCCACACCCCGCTTCCAGTCACGATGTCGCGTTGTGCCTGTGCACTCCAAAGTTCCCACAGCGGGCTTTGGTAAGTCCGAAACTCCTCGGCAGCCTGCCGGTACTCCTTGCGCGATTCCGTGTTCGAGCGTTGGCGCATGGCTGCAGCGCGGCAAGCAGCGTGCAGTCGGTTCATTTCAGCCTCAGTTTCATAGATGACGAGGGCGTCGATCATTTGTTTTCACACTGAGTTGTATGCCGCGTGTGCCGCGTGTGCCGCGTGTGCCGCGTGTGCGGCGTGTGCGGCGTCATAACGCAACACCGTGTCATGCAGCAGCGCATCCAGCGCGGCATTACCCGGCACCGGCAAGGCTTGCACAGGCTCGGCCGCGTTGCGCGCCAGCTCTGCCTCGATGAACGCATGGATGCCGGGCCAACGTGGGCTGGTGGCGGCCTCGCCTGCGCGCATTTTCACCCCCAGCAGTGCGTTGATTTCCGTGATCAGTACCGCGTCCCGCGCGGCGTCCAGCGTGTGCTGGGCCAGCTCGGCAAAGCGCATGGGCGGCACACCGGGCTGCGTGCGTATCCACCGCGCGGCCAGCAGCGGGCGCAGCACGTAGAGGTACTTCTTGTAGCGCACCTTATCGGCCTGCAGGTGCTCGAGAAAGTTCTTCTTGGCCATGGAGGCGTAGTGGTGCCAGCCCTTGGCGTTGGAGAACACCTGCGCCGCCAGCGCGCGAAACTGCGCCATGGTGCCCGCCTCTTCGCGGTACACGATGGGCGAGCCCAGCCATTCGAGCAGCGTGGGGTTCGACTCGCGCATCAGGCCCAGCGCCTTGCGCAGGTCCCAGCCGTTGATATCCAGGTCGCCGCTGATCGGCACCTCGATCACATCGCGCCCCGGCGCCACCGTGAGGTACCAGGGCGGCCGGTTCACGTAGATGAAGCGCACGTCGTAGTAGCTGTCGGGCGAGGCAAAGCCCCAGCCCCGGCTGCCGGACTCGCAGGCGAATAGCACGGTCACATCGTGCCGGGCTTCGATGTCGCGCAGAGCCTCCAGCACCTGCGCGCGCATGTGGGGCTCCACCGGCTGGACGGAGCGCAGCATTTCTTTTTGTTCTGTTGTATGCATGAAAATGGGCTGTAGCGCTTTAGGGATAAGCGCTAGCAGCTATAAAAAATATAGTTGCCTACTGTGGCAATGGGCCTCTCTACGCTGCAGATGCAGCACAAGATCTCTCTGTTGTCCGGCCTCGGTCTATACGTTTGTCTAGGTGGAGGTAATAGTAGATAGAGCGGTATCAAGCGTTCTGAGATGCTGTTTCAATAGCGACCGGGAATGCTCCGCTTCATCGCTCCACCACCACGGAAAGGACTGACTTTCACTCAACGCATTGACTGTTTTCGATGCGGCCTGAGCTACGCTTACAACGTGCTGCTTGAAGACCAAATGATGATTCGCCTGGAAGTGGGTGAGGCTATTTCGCAGCTGGTTCAACTCACTCATCCAACGATCCATATCCCTGCTTAGGGATAACGTGATGTCGTCCTCTCGCTTCATTTGCGCCGTGTCTTTGACGTCTGCATACAGTTCCATGAAAAAGTTCAAGCGCACATCGGGATAGCCTTGAAACGGCGTTGATTCAGTTTGCTGTTTCTCATGTGCTTTCAGCTATGCCTGCGCATCCTTCTTGTGCCATGAGGCTATTCCATTGCCCTGATTTAAGTAGCAGGTCATCGCGGCTTGTGCTGCGGAGTGCGCTGCCACGACAAGCCACTTGGGCGAGCAAGTTCCCTTCCCTAGGCGCTGTGCTTGCTCTGCCGCTTGAGCTGTAGAGTCGATTACGTCGTCCAGCATGCTTAGTTCGTAGCAGTTCATCCCTTTACCCCTTCACACACACCACCTGCTTGAGCGTGTACACCACCTCCACCAGGTCCTGCTGCGCCGCCATCACCGCGTCGATATCCTTGTAGGCCATCGGGATCTCGTCGATCACGTCGGCGTCCTTGCGGCATTCCACGCCCTCGGTGGCGGCAATCTGGTCGGCCACGGTGTACATCTTCCTGGCCTTGGTGCGGCTCATGGTGCGGCCCGCGCCGTGGCTGCAGCTGTTGAAGCTCTCGGGGTGGCCTTTTCCGCGCACGATGAAGCTCTTGGCCCCCATGCTCCCCGGGATGATCCCCAGCTTGCCTCGCTCGGCACTCACTGCGCCCTTGCGGGTCACGAACACGTCCTGCCCGAAGTGCGTTTCGCGCTGCACGTAGTTGTGGTGGCAGTTCACGGCTTCCACGTGCGTCTCGAACGGCTTGGTGATCACCTTGCGCAGCGCGGCGATCACGCGGCCCATCATCACTTCGCGGTTGGCGGCGGCGAACTTCTGCGCCCACCCCACGGCCTTCACGTAGTCGCCGAAGTACCGCGCGCCTTCCTCGAAGTACGCCAGGTCCTTGTCGGGCAGGTTGCGCTGGTTCATCTCGGCATCCTTCTTGGCCAGCTCGATGAAGTGGGTGCCGATGGCGTTCCCCACCCCGCGCGAGCCCGAGTGCAGCATCACCCACACGGATTGGTGTTCGTCCAGGCAGATCTCGATGAAGTGGTTGCCCGTTCCCAGCGTTCCCAGGTGCTTGTAGTTGTTGGTCTTCTCGATGCGCGGATGCGCCTCGCAGATCTCCTTGAACTCGTCCACCAGGGCCGACCATGCGCGGTCGGTCTCGGCCGGCGGGGTGTCCCAGCTTCCTTTATCGCGGCCGAAGCGCTTGGGCGTCATCCCCACCGGCACGGCGCGTTCGATGGCGGCGCGCACACCGGCCAGGTTGTCGGGCAGGTCGCTGGCGGTCAGCGTGGTCTTGCACGCCATCATTCCGCACCCCAGGTCCACCCCCACCGCGGCGGGAATGATGGCCTTGAGCGTGGGCACCACCGAGCCGATGGTGGCACCGATTCCCAGGTGCACGTCGGGCATCACCGCCACGTGCTTGAACACGATGGGCAGGCGCGCGATGTTGCGCAGCTGGTTCCGGGCTTCTTCTTCCACGGGCACACCGTTCGTCCACATCTTCACGGGCACGCCGTTCGGCACTTCGTATTGTTCGTAGTTGTTGTTGGTCATATTGTTCTTTCGCATTTTGTTGTTCATTGCACCATTCCGCGCGCTGCGGCCTGGGCGTAGTTCTTCAGTTCGTCGTCGTTCTTCACCTGGCGGATGAAGGCGTCCATGTGCGCCTGCAGTTCCTTGGGCCGCTTCAGGCGCACGCCCTCGTGGCCGATCCCGTGCAATGCGGACTCCTGTGCGGCCCTGAACGGCATCGCCAGCATCTCGCAGAACACCTGCCACATCGCGTCGCGCCATTCAGGGATGTCCTTGGCGTTCCAGAACGTGGGCCACACGTCAAACCACATGTAGCTCACGAAGCAGAGGCGGTCGCTTCGGCTCCCGATGGGGCTCGTCCCGGTGTCCAGGCGCGGGCCGAGGCAGTCGCGCCACAAGGTGGGCAGGGCCCGCATCATGCGCATCGCGTCGGCCAAGGGCACCGAGGGGTCGTTCGCCATGTGCGGGATGTCGCCCGCGTTGTTGCTCATCACATGGTTCAGGCCCATGCCCACCTGCTCGTCGCTGTAGGGCGCCAGGTCGGTGCCCGCGTTGGCGAACAGCACGGTCTGGATGTGTGTCCATTGCAGTGGCGTGGCGTCGAACTCCGGCTCGTCGATCAGCCAATACCACTCCTGCCCGCTCTTGTCGGGCACGGGGCGGTCGAAGAGGTAGCGCAAGGCCGCGCTGTACACCGCCGGGTCCAGGCCGACGGATGCGCAGGTGGCGGATGCGGTGTCCCGCTGCAGGCGCTTTGCTCTCGCTGTCAGTTTCTTGTTTTTCATGGCAGTTCCTGCTTTTCCATTTTTTCCATTTTTCTCAGCGCATCTTCACGAGGCCGTTCAGCACCTGGTCCAGGCCTCCGAACACCGAGATCTTGTCGATGCGCTCGGCCACGCGCTCCAGCGTCTCCAGTTCTTTCATGCGCAGGGCGACGGGGTTGTCCTCCATCACCTTCGCCGTGTTGAGCAGCGAGCGCGTGGCAGCCGTTTCCTCGCGGCGGCGTATCACGTTGGCCTCGGCCTGCTTCTGGGCCTGCACCACCTGGGTCAGGATGGCCTTCATCTCGCCGGGCAGCACGATGTCCTTCACGCCCACGCTCTCCAGCTGCATGCCGAAGGGCTGCAATTTGGCGGCCATGTGCGCGGTCACCACGTCGTCGATCACCGTCTTGCTCTCCAGCAGCTCATCGAGCGTGCGGGTGCCCACGGCGGCGCGCAGCGCGAACTGCAGCTCGCGGTACAGGTAGTCGGCGGGCTTTTGCAGCTGGGCAAAGGCGCGCAGCACATCGGTGGTGCGAAAGGTGGCAGACAGGTTCAGCCGCAGGCTCACCTTGTCGCGGGTCATGATGTCCTGGCCCGAGACCTCCACGGCCTGCAGGCGCAGGTCCACCAGTTCCACGGCGATGGTGCGGCCGTACTTCCAGAACGCGTAGGCGCCGGCCGCCAGCAGGCGTTCGACCTTGCCGTCCACCGTGAGCAGCGCGCACTGGCCCTCGGGCACCTGCACCTGCAGCACGCCGGTCAATCCGGCCACGCTGCGCTGGCGCAGTTGCGTTTGCGTCAGGCGCGCCACCAGGGCGGCGGGCAGCTCGGGGCCTGCCTGCAGGTCGATCACCTGCACGCTCACCTCCACCAGGCCTTTCCAATAGAGGCGGCGCGTGCCGGGGGGCAGCACCTCGACCAGCACGCCGTTTTCGCTGCGCAGGCCCACTTGCTGTTCCGACAGGTTCACTTGCACAAACTCTGCCGCCACCACGGCGGGTTCCTGCGCCATCAGGTAGTCGGCCAGGCCGTGGGTGAAGGCGGGTTGCTCCAGGGCGAAGGTCTCCACGCGCAGCTGGTCCATGCCGGCAAACAGCCAGTGCGTGCCACTGTGGAGCACGCGGTCAAAGCTGCCGTTGCGCAGCAGCAGGGCGCGTTCGTTCTTCTTCACGGTGGTGCGTTGGATCAACTTCGTCATTTTTTCTTCTCCTTGTTCTGTCGTTGTCGTTACTTCGCTGTCATTGCAATCAGGGTGCCGTTACAGCGATGGCGGGGTGCCAGGGGGCACAACCTCGGGCCTTGCAGTGCGCCGTGGCGGCTGCCCTGCAAGCAGGGCGGCAGCGTGGCTGGCTGCGGGCGCGGGCCGTGCCGGGTGCTGGCACAAACCGCCACCGGCTGACGGGGCCTTGCCTTGCGGTGGCGTTCCCAAAAAACGCCACCCTGGGGCAACTCCCCGCGTTCGGCGGGTGGTCTTTCGACCGGTACTTCCAAGTGCTGGCCTTGCGGCCTTGGGCAGGAATCGAACCTGCAACAGACCCCTTGCGGGGTTGCTCTACCAATGAGCTACCAATGGAGGCACGCCTGGAGTCGAACCAGGCATCCCTTGCGGGATGGCTACCACGGCCGTGCCGTTACCCAGCGTTTGCGGCGTGCGGCATGCGGGGAATCGACAAGAGCCCTGAGGCTCCGGATTCCCTGCACCGGCGGGGCGAACGTGTGTCCTAACCCCGGCCTGTGAGCGGTCACCGCTTGCGCTGGATGTCTTCTTTATTGCCAGATGCGTGCCAGCCTGTGGCTTGTGGTTTGATTTCTTTCAAGTCGTTGATTTGTAAGGGGAAATTTCTTCGATTGTTTTTTTGGTCTATTCGAGGTGCATAAAGTAACTAGAATGAAAGCTAGTTGAATAGATAAATGGAATGCGCAAAAACAAAGTCGTCATCGGTTTCCTGGGCACCCAGCTCGACGCCGGCAGGGGCGCGGGGCGGTGGGAAAAGTGGCGCCCCACGGTGTCGCTGGTGCAGCATGAGGATGTGGTGATCGAGCGGCTGGAGCTGCTCTACACGCCGCCCCATCAGGACCTGGCGCAGCAGGTGCGCGCCGACATGGCTGTTGCGTCCCCCGAGACCACGGTGAATCTGGCGCCCCTGCCCATTGCCGACCCGTGGGACTTTGGCGAGGTGTATGCCAGGCTGTTTGACTGGGCGCAGGCCTACCGCTTCGACACCGGGCGCGAGGAGTACTGGACGCACATCACCACCGGCACCCACGTGGCCCAGATCTGCCTGTTCCTGCTGGTGGAATCGCGCCGCATTCCAGGCGTGCTGGCGCAGACCTCGCCGCCCAAACGCCAGCAGATGGGCGACCCGGGCAGCTACACGCTGATCGACCTGGACCTGTCGCGCTACGACGGGATCGCCCAGCGCTTCGGCGCCGAGCAGCAGGACGCGGTGCAGTTCCTCAAGAGCGGCATCGCCACGCGCAACGCGCGCTTCAACGCGCTGATCGACGAGGTGGAGCGCGTGGCGGTGCGCTCGCGTGCGCCCATCCTGTTCACCGGACCCACGGGCGCGGGCAAGTCGCACCTGGCGCGGCGCATGTTCGAGCTGAAGAAGTCGCGCCACCAGGTGGAGGGCGAGTTCGTGGAAGTGAACTGCGCCACGCTGCATGGCGACGGCGCGGCGTCCACGCTGTTCGGCCACAAGAAAGGCGCCTTCACCGGTGCGGCGGCCGACCGCGCGGGCCTGCTGCGCACGGCGCACAAGGGCGTGCTGTTCCTCGACGAGATCGGCGAACTGGGCCTCGATGAGCAGGCCATGCTGCTCAAGGCGGTGGAGGAAAAGCGCTTCTACCCCCTGGGCAGCGACCGCGAGGTGGCCAGCGACTTCGAGCTCATCGCGGGTACCAACCGCGACCTGCGCACCGAGGTGGCGGCGGGGCGTTTTCGCGAAGACCTGTATGCGCGCATCAACCTCTGGAGCTATGTGCTGCCGGGCCTGGCGCAGCGGCCCGAGGACATCGAGCCCAATGTGGACCACCAGCTGGCCCGCGCAGGCGCCGAGCTGGGCCGCGGCGTGCGCTTTTCCAACGAGGCGCGCGCGGCCTACCTGCGCTATGCCCAGTCGCCCGAGGCGCTGTGGACGGGCAACTTCCGCGACCTCTCGGCCAGCGTCACGCGCCTGGCCACGCTGGCCGACAGCGGCCGCATCGGCCTGCCCCTGGTCGAGGCCGAGATCGCGCGCCTGCGCTGGCTGTGGCAGCCCGCCAGCGATGCGCGCAGCGGTCTGGCGTCCATGCCCGGCGCGGTGGGCCGCGGCGATCTGGCGGACCTGCTGGGCGAGGAAGCGGTGCACGCCCTGGACCTGTTCGACCAGCTGCAACTGGCGGCCGTGCTGCAGGTGTGCCGCCAGGCCCGCACCCTGTCGGACGCGGGGCGCCAGCTGTTCCAGGCCTCGCGCACGCAGCGCACGGTGGTCAACGATGCGGACCGGCTGCGCAAGTACCTGGCGCGGTTCGGCCTGGACTGGGAGCGCGCCGCTGCCGCTGGGCAGTAATCCTAGAAACGGCAGTTGACCGATTGGTTTCCTTCAACTTGCCATCTGAAGTCAGGTATGTGCTGCTTCGATGGCGTTCACTGGTTGGATGGGCACGCTATACACCCGCCAGCACCGCGCTCGGCGTGCCATGCGGCGTTGCTCCTCCTTGCAGGCAAGAGCCTGGAGCGTCGTCTCGCCTTGCCTGACGCACCGATCACGGCACTGACGGGCGCATTCAACTGCCGTTTCTAGGATAATCCACCCCGTGAAGCGCGCCAGACCGCCGCTGGTGCAATCTGGGAAACCAGGCACTGGAGGAACGTCCGGACTGCACAGGACAGCGTAGCAGCTAACGGCTGCCCACCGTGAGGTGAGGATCAGAGCAACAGAGACGAGTCCGGGTGGAAACTACCTGCCACGGAGTGTTCTGTGAGGCGCCAGCGCAAGCTGGCGAGAGGACAGCGAGAGCTGTCCGAACCCGGCGCAAGCCGGGTCCGAACAGCCACCCCGAGCGGGCAAGCCCGCTCGGGGTGAAACGGGCAATCTCTACGCGCAGCAATACCAAGTAGGCCAGCGTTGATGTGGTTCCGCAGAGCTGGCGGGTAGGTAGCACCGAGCCGTGGTGGCGACACCCGGCCCAGATTAATGGCGGTCACACTGCGGGCAACCGTGGTGCACAGAATCCGGCTTATCGGCGCGCTTCACACTTTATTTCCCCCAGCCTCAGCCTGGTGTAGGCGCTGATGTGCCGGTCGTGCCCGGCGCGGAGCACGCCACGGCGCGCTCAGCCTTTCGCGCAGTGGGGCGCATGCCCCTTCTCCAGCTCCGTGGCCCGCTCCACGGTGTCGGGGTGGCTGCTGAGCAGCGACCAGACCGGGTGCGACGCCATGTCTTCCGCCATCTTGCGCTTGCGCGAGCGCTCCGGGCTGCTGGCGCCGGGTTCGGCCGCTGTGGCCGCCTGGTCCTGGCCTGCTTTCTCCTTCTTCTTGTTGTCTTCTTCCTCTTCTGCTTCTTCTTCATCCTTCGCGATGGCCAGCAGCAGCTGGCCCATGGGCGCCGTGGGCAGGGCTGCCTGGCCCATCACCGCGATGGCGTAGCAGTCGGCTTCGCGCTCGTGGCTGCGGCTGTAGGCCAGCCCCGTGAGCACCGAGGCACCGGTGGAGACAATGCCGGACACATCGCCCAGCGCCAGCCCCAGGCCCATGCTGAGCACGCCCTGCTGCACCACCATGCGCGTGGTGTGCCGCTGCACCACATGGCCGATTTCGTGCGCCAGCACGCCCACCAGCGCGTTGTCGTCCAGTCCCTTGTCGGCGGCCGCCTTCACGATGCCGTCGGTCATCACCACCTTGCCGCCCGGCAGCGCAAAGGCGTTGGCGCCCATGCCCGAGCGGAATTCCAGGCTCAGGGGAGGCTGGTAGCCGGGGTAGCGCCGCAGGCCGGGGGGTGTGTGCTGCACCAGGGCGTCAAAGCGCGCCTTGAGCTGCTCCTGCCGCTCCCTGGGGAGCTTGCTGGGCTTGAGCGTGCCGCTGTCCATCTGGCGCAGCACGTTCTCGGCCACGCTGGTTTCCCAGGACAGGGGCACAAAGCGCGTGAGCTGCGTGGCGGCCCAGGGGGTGCCGTAGCGGTAGAACAGCGTGAGGCCGATGGCCGCCACCGCCACCACGCCCAGCAGCACGGGCCAGCGGGTCTGCATGCGCTGGGCCAGGCCCGGGCGTTCGCCAGCGGCGGCCAGGGCGGCGCGCCAGTCGTTCACGGCATCGATCTCCAGGCTGCCGTGGTCCCGCAGGTCCACGACCACGCGGGGCTGGGGCTTGCGCTCGTTCCAGGCCTCCGGCCAGCCCACATCCTTGCAGGCGAACACGGCCGGCGCGGCGCCTGGCTGCGAGAGCGGGTGTAGCACCAGCGACGGGCCCCGCGGCGTGGGGCGCAGGCCCACCATCACGGGGCGGGCTCTGCTGCTCTGGCCGTCGAACCAGCGGCCAGGCACGAGGGATGCAGCGTGAAGGGGGTCGTTCATGTCAGTCATCCATCACGTTGTAGGTGGCCCGGGGCCGGTGAAACTGGCGGCGGCACGGGCGAGCGGCCGCCCTGGCCGGACGCACCGGGGCGCGAAGCGCCTCAGGGGGATGCCCTCTACCCGCTATCCAATCAGGTCCAGGCCCGCCGCATCGGCCAGCGCATCGCCCAGGCCGCCTTGCTGCTGGCGCACCATGGCGCCCGCCACCTGTTCCACGCCGCCCTTGACATGCAGGGTGACGGATTCGCATTTCATGCGGTATTCGCTCACCCGCGCAAACGGACGGTACAGCCCCAGCGTGAGCAGGGTGAGCAGCATGTTCTTGATGCGCAGCCACACGTAGCGCCCGCTCTTCAGGTGGCACTTGAACCGTGCCACGTGGCTCACGCCGGTGTTGTTCCACATCAGCTGGAACATGCGCGCCTCGCGGTACGCGCGGGCGGGGGCCGAGGCCAGGATCAGCATGAAGATGCCCGCCACGATGGACACGATGATCACCACGAACAGCCACAGACCCATGCGGTCGCTCTGGCTGGCCACCAGCGCGATGGAGCTGCCCGCCAGGATGCCGATCAGCGCCGAAATGCCGACCACGCACAGGATGAACACGGCCACCGTGGCCAGCCACACCTTCACGAAATCCATGTACACCGGCTTCCAGCGGCCTTTTTCTGCGCCCACCTGGGCCTTGAGCACCAGCAGGCTCTTGTAGTTGTATTCGAGGCGGATGAAGCACAGCACCGTCAGCACCAGGCCCAGCAGCAGCAGGCCGCCCATGGCGGGGGTGAAGGCGGGCAGGGACCGCTTGGTGGTTTCTTCCTCGGCGGCCTGGAGCGCCTCGGCCAGTCCGGGCGACAGCACCTGCATGCCGAAGAACACGCCGAACCACACCAGCGCCAGCGCGAACATGGGCCAGCTGGCGATGTAGACCTCTTTCCAGCTGGCGGTGAACTGCAGGCGCAGGCCGCGCCAGCGCGTGGCCCCGAGCCGAAAGCGCATGGCGCTGCCCCAGATCAGGGGCGAGAGCACGGCGCCGGTCAGCAGGAACACGCCCACGGCCGCGTCCTGTCCGGTATTGGCGGCGATGTTGTAGGCCAGCGTGAGCAGCACCAGCAGCACGAAGCCCATCACCATCTTGCGCTGCTGCGCGGTGAATTCCAGGGGGCTGCCCGCCACCAGCGTGTGGCTGTAGAAGTACTGCGCGGTGCGGCGCCGGGCCCAGGGGGTGTAGATGCCCAGCGTGACGATGGACAGCAGCACGTTGACGATCCACACCCGGAAATACTCGCCGCCGCTGCCGGTGAATTCGAGCGGATGCGCGTCGATGTTCTGCGGCATGAACGTGGACATCGGCCCGGCGGCGCCGTCTCTGTCTGATGGAACTTGGCTCATGGACTCCCTCCTGTTTGTGGCGCAGTGTAGCAGCGGTCTGTGGAAAAAATATCAAGCCAGATGGGCCTCTGGCGCCTTTCCATCAAGCGCTGATAGCTATGTTTTTGGTAGCAACCGTTCTGATGATGGTTCGGCCCGCCCCGCCCGCCGCCGGCAACTGGCGCACCCCTGCCAGCGCACCCGTGGAACTGGCTTTGCCAGGCCCCGGGTGCGTCCCCCTCAGGGGGATGGCGCCAAAGGCGACTCAGGGGGAGTCAGAACTTCTCCCAGGGCTGCAGATAGCGCCACTGCCCCTCGGGCACCTTGGCCAGCGGCACGCGGCCGATGCGGATGCGCTTCAAGGCGACCACGGCCAGGCCCACGGCGTCGCACATGGCCGGGATCTGGCCGGGGCGGATGCCCTTGAGCGCAAAGCGCAGTTTCGTCTCGCTTTGCCAGCTCACCTTGATGGGCGGCAGCGGGCGGCCGTTGAACGACAGGCCGTGGCACAGGCGCTGCAGCCCGTTCGGTGCGATATCGCCCTTCACCTCGACGATGCATTCCTGCTCCAGCGACTCGATGTCTTCCGCCAGCTTGCGCGCGATGCGCTTGTCCTGGGTGTAGACCACCAGGCCGCTGGCCTCGGTGGGCAGCGGCGTGAAGCATTCGAGCTGCTTGAAATGGCGCAGCAGCACGCGGATGCCCGAGGCGTCCTCGGCCAGGTGGGATGCAGCGCCCAGCAGCGTGCTGGCGGCCGTGGCGCCCTGGCTGCGGCTGGCGTGCGCCGCTGGCCCGGCGGGCAGGCCCAGGCCGGCTTCAAACCCCACCGGCTTGTGCAGCAGCAAGGTCACCGGGGTCAGCTCCAGCAGGCTGGCGTCCTTGGCCACCGCCACGGCCTGGCCGGGGCGCACGCGCGCGCCCGGGGCTTCCACCACCTGGCCGTCCACGCTCACAAAGCCGCCTTCGATGAATTGCTCGGCCGTGCTGCGCGAGCAGTTCAGTTGCTCGGCCACGCGTTTGGCCAGGCGGATGTGGGTGGGGTCAGGGTTTTTGTCATTCATGGGTGGGGGCGGCTTTCTTTGTTGGATGGATTGTGTGGGCATGCCTCTTGTTGTTCGTGGCGCGTGCAGCGGGCGCTCTCTCCGCCAGGGACGCCAAGCGAGGGCCGACCCGCAGCGAGGGCGTCGTCCCCCGGATGGGGGAAGGCGCCGCAGGCGACTCAGGGGGCGAGCATTCTTATTCGCTCTACATGCGCCAGCAGCGAGCGCTGGGCCACGGGCCACATGCGCGGGGGCACGTCGTCATACGCATGCTGCACCCAGTCGTCCACGCTGCCCTGGGGCAGCGCCTGCATGGCGGCCAGCACCTTGGCCTCGCGCGCCAGGCGGTGGGCCTTGAGCCTGGCGATCGCGCCGCGCGCGTCGCCCAGCACATAGCCGTGCGCGGGCAGGATGAACTCCACGCCATGTGCGGCGCAGACCGCATCGAGCTTGTCCAGAGAGTCGAGGTAGTCGGCCATGTTGCCGTCGGGTGGGTCCACCACGGTGGTGCTGCCGTTGAGGATGTGGTCGCCGCTGAACAGCAGGGCGTCTTCCACGAGCAGCAGGCACAGGTGGTTGGCCGCGTGGCCCGGGGTGTGGATCACCTGCAGGGTGTGGGTGATTTTGCCCTCTGGCGCTTGTCCTTCCAGCGTGAGCAGCTCATTGTTTTGTAGCAAGCGGTCGGGCGTGAATGCGCTGGCAGCGCGCGCCGTGGGGGCCGATGGCAGGCCCAGGATGGGGGGGGCGCTGCGCCCGGCCCGGGTGCACATCGCCTGCAGCGGCGCGGCGCCGGGCGAGTGGTCGGGGTGCGAGTGGGTGCACACGATCGTGCGGATGTCGCCGCCGGCGGCGCGCCAGAGCCTGTCCAGGTGCTCCGCGTCGGCCGGGCCCGGGTCGATGGCGATGTAGCCGGTGGCCGGGTCGCCCACCAGGTAGCTGTTGGTGCCGGGTCCGGTCATCACGCCGGGGTTGGGCGCGGTCAGGCGCTGCACGTTGCGCAGCAGCGGCACGGGCCGGTCGGTCTGCCAGTCGAGCGCGTGCACGATCTGGCCGTCGGGGCACACCAGGGCCAGCTCGCCAAAGGGGGCGTCGCCTTCCATGTAGCGCGCCTCCTGGCCCGCCAGCGTGCCGGCGCGCGGGCAGCTCACCCACAGCGGCTTTTCATCGGCCAGAGCGTCAAGAACCGCCTGCGCGCTGGCGAACAGGGCGAGCCGCTGCAGCGTGCGGATGGTGGGAAAGATCATGAAGAACTGCCCCGCCGCGTGCCGCGCCAGCGCATCGGCCGGGCGCACCCACACGGGCTCGAACTGCTCGGTTTCGTCGGCCACGGGCTCCTGGCCCTCGGGCATGCGGGCCACGAGGAACGGCACGTCGAAACGGCGCGGCAGGTCGCGGTCGGCCGTCCAGTGGGCCAGCAGGTACACGCTGTCGGCCGCCAGGCGCAGACCGCGCGCGCCGCACTGGGCGGCCAGCGGCTGGTGGCGGTCGATGGCGGCGATGTCCCGTGCGTCGGCCATGCGCCCATCGGCATGGCGGGCCAGCAGGATGCCCAGCTCCTCGAAGCTCTCGCGGATCGCGGCGATGGCCTGCGTGAGGTGCTGGTCGCTCTGCGTGGGGCGGCGGTCGGCGGCGGCGTGCACCTGCGCGTCCAGCGCGTCGATGCCCCCGCCCGGGAACACGTAGGCCCCGGGCGCGAAGCTGGCCGTGGCCGAGCGCCGGGTCATGAGGACTTCCAGTCCGCCCGGTTCGCCCTGCGCATCGCGCAGCAGCAGCACGGTGGCGGCCGGGCGGGTGGCAACAGGTTCGCGGTGGGGGTGCAGTTGTTGGTTGGTGCGGGGCATCGGGCCATTATCGAGGCGCGCGGCGCGCCCCGCACGGGCGGGGCGGTTCAGTCCCAGGCGGGCGCCAGGCCTTCGGGGTTCACCAGCCGTTCGCCGCGGTCCAGCGCGGCGATGCGTGCCATGTCCTCGCCTGTCAACCGCAGCGGCCGGGCTTTCAGGTTGCTCGCCAGGTTGTCGCGCCGGGTGGACGAGGGAATCACGGCATACCCCAGCTGCATGGCCCAGGCCAGCGCCACCTGCGCGGTGGTGGCGCCGTGGGCCCGCGCGATGTCCGCCAGCACCGGGTCGCCCAGCACCTTGCCGTAGGCCAGGGTCATGTACGAGGTGGTGTGGATGCCCTGGCTGCGCGCGAAGTCCGCCACGGCGCGGTTCTGCAGATAGGGGTGCAGCTCGATCTGGTGCGTGGCGATGCGGTCGGCGCCGACGGCCGCGATGGCTTCGCGCAGCAGGGCGGTATTGAAGTTCGACACGCCGATCAGGCGCGTGAGGCCCCGGGCCTGGGCCTCGGCCAGCGCGCCCATGAACTCGGCCACGGGCACGGCGCTGCCGGGCGAGGGCCAGTGGATCAGCGTGAGGTCCACCTGGTCGGTGCGCAGCCTGGCCAGGCTGTCCTTCAGGCTCTGGACGAGCCGGTCGCCCGCCAGGTGCTCGGTCCAGACCTTCGTGGTGATGAAGAGCTCGCCGCGCGGCACGCCGCTGTCCGCGATGGCCTGGCCGACCTCGGCCTCGTTGCCATAGATCTGCGCCGTGTCGATGGCGCGATAGCCCAGGTCGAGCGCGTTGCGCACCGAGTCGATGACGACCTGGCCCTGGAGGCGGAAGGTGCCCAGGCCGAAGGCGGGAAGGGAAGGGGAAGAAGTCATGGCGATTCCTGAAACGAAGCAAAAAAGGGGTGGGACAGAAAGAGTTGAGGGGGCGTGGGCTGCTCAGTGCCCCACGGGCACCGGCCCGCTGCCGCGCACCGGGATGCCGCTGCGCCGGTCCAGCACGCCGCTGTAGTGCGTGAGCGCCAGGGACACCAGCACCACCAGGGCGCCGATCCAGGGCGTGTGCATCAGGCCCAGGTGCGTCACGATTAGGCCCCCGGCCCAGGCGGCGCCGGCGATGCCCAGGTTGAACGCCGCGATGTTCAGGCCCGAGGCCACGTCCACCGCCTGGGGCGTGAAACGCTCGGCCTGCTTGACCACATACACCTGCAGCCCGGGCACGTTGCCGAACGCCACGGCGCCCCACAGCAGCACGGTGGCCAGGGCCAGCCAGGGGTGGGGCGCGGTGAACTGCAGCAGCAGCAGCACGGCGGCCAGCAGCGCGAAGATGATGCGCAGCGCGGGGATGGGCCCCAGCCGGTCGGCCAGGCGGCCCCCCCAGATGTTGCCCACCGCCACCGAGACGCCGTAGACCAGCATCACCCAGCCCACGGCACCGGCGCTGAAGCCCGCGATGTCGGTGAGGATGGGGGCGAGGAAGGTGAACGGGATGAACGTGCCGCCGTAGCCGATGGCCGTCTTGGCGTACACCAGCAGCAGGCGCGGCTCGGCCAGCACCCTGGCCTGCTGCACCAGCGAGGCGGGCGGGGTGTGGGCGATGTTGCGCGGCACGAAGATCGCGCTGCCGATGAAGGCCACCACGCCCAGTGCCGACACGGCCAGGAAGGTCTCGCGCCAGCCGAAATGCTGGCCGATGAAGGTGCCCAGCGGCACGCCCGTGACCAGCGCCACGGTGAGGCCGGTGAACATGATGGCGATCGCGCTGGCGGCTTTCTCGCGCGGCACCAGGCCGGTGGCGATGGTCGAGCCGATCGAGAAGAACACGCCGTGCGCCAGCCCGGTGAGGATGCGCGCGGCCACCAGCGTTTCGTAGCTGGGCGCCTGCCAGGCCAGCAGGTTGCCGGCGGTGAACAGCGCCATCAGCGACAGCAGCAGCGCCTTGCGCGGCACGCGGCCGGTGAGGGCGGTGAGCACGGGCGCGCCCACGGCGACGCCCAGGGCGTACAGGCTGACCAGCAGGCCCGCCGAGGGGATGCTGATGGACAGGTCGGCCGCCACGGTGGGCAGCAGGCCAACGATCACGAACTCTGTCGTGCCGATGGCGAAAGCGCTGAGCGTCAGCGCGAGCAAGGCAATGGGCATGGAAACACTCCTGTGGACATGGGAAGGAGTGTGGGCGCTTCAGTCTTGCAGAAAAATACCGTTACGCTCCATAGATACTTGATCTGAAGTCAACAATGGAGGCCCATGAAAACCACGCTCGAAGAACTGCAGGCCTTTGTGGCCGTGGTGGACGGCGGCTCCATCACGGCGGCGGCCGACCAGTTGGGGCAGACCGTCTCGGGCATCAGCCGGGCGCTGGCGCGGCTGGAGAAGAAGCTCGATACCACGCTGCTGCGCCGCACCACGCGCCGCGCCGCGCTGACCGAGGAGGGGCAGGCCTTCCTGCTGCGCACGCGCGCCATCCTGGCGTCCATCGACGACGCCGAGGAGCACATGGCCGCGCGCCGCCAGCAGCCCGCGGGCCGCCTGCGCGTGAACGCGGCCACGCCCTTCATGCTGCACGCGGTGGTGCCGCTGGTGCCGGCGTTCCGCGCGGCCTACCCGCAGATCACGCTGGAGCTGGACACGGACGAGCTGAACATCGACCTGCTCGAGCGCCGCACCGACGTGGCCATCCGCATAGGCCACCTGCGCGACTCGACCCTGCACGCGCGCCCGCTGTGCACCAGCCGCATCCGCGTGCTGGCCAGCCCGGCCTACCTGGCCGCCCGGGGGCGGCCGCGGGCGGTGGAAGACCTGGCGCGGCACACCCTGCTGGGCTTCACGCAGCCGGAATCGCTCAACCGCTGGCCCCTGCGCGGCGCGCATGGCGACGAGTGGCCCACCGTGCCGGAGATCGCCGCGTCCAGCGGCGAGACGCTGCGCCAGCTCGCGCTGCAGGGCGCGGGCATCGTGTGCCTGTCGGATTTCATGACCGCCGCCGACCGCGCGCGCGGCGATCTGGTGCAGGTGCTGGCCAGGGACACGGCGGACGTGCGCCAGCCCGTGAGCGCCGTGTACTACCGCAACACGCAGCTGGCCGCGCGCATCGCGTGTTTCCTGGATTTTCTGCAGGAGCGCATGGGCTGACCGGTGCCACGGCCCCTGCAGCCAGGGCCTGCTCAGCCGCGCGCCGGGATGTTCAGCCCCCTGGCCACGGCCGGGCGCGCCACGAAGGCTTCCAGCACGCGCTTTATTTCCTTGAACTGACCGAACTCCACCAGATCGCCCGCGCCGTAGAAGCCCACGAGGTTGCGCACCCAGGGCAGGATGGCGATGTCGGCGATGGTGTAGGTGTCGCCCATCACCCACTGGCGGCCCTTCAGGCGCTCGTCCAGCACCTTCAAGAGGCGCTTCGATTCCGCCACATAGCGGTCGCGCGGGCGCTTGTCCTCGTAGTCCTTGCCCGCGAACTTGTGGAAGAAACCGAGCTGGCCGAACATCGGGCCCACGCCGCCCATCTGCCACATCACCCACTGCAGGGCCTCGTAGCGCCCGGCGGTGTCCTGCGGGATCAGCTGGCCGGTCTTGCTCGCCAGGTACACCAGGATGGCGCCGGACTCGAACAGCGCCAGGGGCTTTCCATCGGGCCCGTTCGGGTCCAGGATGGCCGGGATCTTGTTGTTGGGGTTGAGCGACAGGAACTCGGGCGAGGTCTGGTCGCTGGTCTCGAAGCTCACGAGGTGCGGCTCGTAGGGCAGGCCCAGCTCTTCCAGCGCGATCGACACCTTCACGCCGTTGGGCGTGGGCAGCGAGTACAGCTGGATGCGCTCCGGGTGCCGGGCGGGCCATTTGCGGGTAATGGGAAAACTGGCGAGATCGGGCATGCGGGTCCTCGTTGGCGAATGGGGGGGTTGGGGAGGCGGCGGCCGGCGCGCGGGCGGGCCGCCACACGGCACAGCCTAAACCGGCGGAAAAACCGGTGCAGGCCGGGGTTCATTGGCGGGGTGGGGGTTCTGTCACAAGTTGCCCCGGGCGGGGTGCCGCGCACGCCGGCCCACCGACGATAATCCGGCCATGCAGATTCCCTTTACCAAAATGCAGGGCGCGGGCAACGATTTCGTGGTGCTCGACGAAACCCGGGGCCGCCTGGGGCTCGGCGCCGCCCAATACCGTTTCCTCGCCGACCGCCACTTCGGTGTGGGGGCCGACCAGATCCTCACGGTGCGGCCTTCGCCAGCGGACGGTATCGACTTCGAATACGTGATCCACAACGCCGATGGCGGCGAGGTGGAGCAGTGTGGCAACGGCGCCCGCTGCTTCGCGCGCTTTGTGCACGACAAGGGCCTGTCGGGCAAGGACACCCTGCGGGTGCAGACCAAAAGCGGCGTGATCGCCCCCCGCCTCACCCCCGATGGCCGCGTCACCGTGGACATGGGCCGACCGCAGTTCGAGCCCGCCCGGGTGCCGTTTGATGCCAGTGGTTTGACCGCCGTGGCACAAGGTTCAGGACAAAAATGGCCGCTGGCGCTGGATGGTAAAGCGCTGACAGCTACTGTTTTGGTAGCGGTTGTCTCCATGGGCAACCCGCACGCCGTGCAGCTGGTGGACAACGTGGACACCGCCCCGGTGCTGGAAGCGGGCCCCCTGGTCGAGCGCCATGCGCGTTTTCCGCAGCGCGTGAATGCAGGCTTTTTGCAGATCGTGGACCGCGCCCATGTGCGGCTGCGCGTGTTCGAGCGCGGCGTGGGCGAAACCCTGGCCTGCGGCTCGGGGGCCTGCGCGGCCGTGGCGGCCGGCATCCGCCTGGGTCTGCTTGATAAAGAGGTGCATGTGGACACGCGCGGCGGCCGCCTCACCATCGCCTGGAGCGGCCAGGAGGCCGATTCCGTTTTCATGACCGGCCCCGCCACCACGGTGTTCGAAGGCCGGATCGACATTCCTGACACCCTCCTATGACGTCCCACATCCCCCCGATCACCGAAGACGACATCGCCCAGTTCCTCACCAACACGCCGGGCTTCTTCGAGCGCCATGCCGAGGTGCTGGCCAGCGTGCAGATCACCAGCCCCCACGGCGCGCGCGCCGTGAGCCTGCAGGAGCGCCAGGCCGAGATGCTGCGCGAGAAGATCAAGGGCCTGGAGCAGCGCATCATGGAAATGGTGCGCAACAGCACCGAAAACGCCGCCATCGCCCACAAGGTGCACCAGTGGACGAGCGCGCTGCTGCAGGTGCGCGACCCGTTCGACCTGCCGCAGGCGGTGGTCGATGGCGTGCGCACCCTGTTCGAGGTGCCCCAGGCCGCGGTGCGCGTGTGGGAGGTGGCCGCGCCGTACATCGATGCCGACTTCACCCAGGGTGCCAGCGAAGACGCCCGCGCGTTCGCCTCGTCGCTGACCATGCCGTTCTGCGGCCCCAACCTGGGGTTCGAGCCCGCAGGCTGGCTCGCGGCCGAGGCGGGCGAACCCGCCCAGTCGCTGGCCCTGCTGCCGCTGCGCGAAGGCGCCATCGACAGCGCCACGCCGGCGTTCGGCCTGCTGGTGCTGGGCTCGCAAGACCCCCAGCGGTTTGATGCCACGATGGGCACGGAATTTCTGTCGCGCATGGCAGAACTCGCCAGTGCCGCCCTGCTGCGGCTGAAGTGATGCCCCCCTGTGCGGCTGCGCCGCTTCCCCCCTGCGGGGGGACGCCACCCCCGGCCCGGCAAAGCCGGTTCCACGGTGGCGCTGGCCTTGGGGCGCGCCAGTTGCCTGGGTAATGCCCCGTGTCCGACATGCTGGCCACACAGATTCCCCCGGACCCGCACGTCCTGCGTTACCTGGAGCATGTGCGCGTCGAAAAGCGGCTGGCGGCGCGCACGCTCACGCTCTACACCCTGGACCTTGAAAAGCTCGCGCAGTTTGCGGCGGGGGTGGGCGTGCCGCTGCTGCAATTGCAGACCGCGCACATCCGCCGTTTTGTGGCGCAGATGCACAGCGGCGGGCGCAGCGGGCGGGGCATCGCGCTCATCCTCTCTGGCTGGCGCGGGTTTTTCATCTGGGCGGGGCGGCAGGGGCTGATTCCGCACAACCCTGTGCAGGACGTGCGTGCCCCCAAGGCGCCCAAGCCCCTGCCCAAGGCGCTGGGTGTGGACGACGCCGTGCGGCTGGCCGAATTCGACAACACCGGCGCCGACCCCTGGCTGGAGGCGCGCGATGCGGCCATGGTGGAGCTGCTGTATGGCTGCGGCCTGCGCGTGGGCGAACTCGCGGGGCTCGACGCCATCCCCAACGCCGACACCCAGCGCCTGGGCCGGGGCTGGGTGGACCTGCAGGCCGGCGAGGCCCATGTGTTCGGCAAGGGCAGCAAGCGCCGCAGCGTGCCCGTGGGGCGCGCGGCCACGGCGGCGCTGCAGGCCTGGCTGCGGCTGCGGGCCACGCCCTTCGGCGGCGAGGGCTCGGCGCGCCTTGACACGGCACTGTTCGTCGGCCAGCGCGGCAAGCGGCTCACGGCGCAGTCGATCTGGCTGCGCCTGCGCCAGCGCAGCCAGCAGGCGGGCCTGACCACGCCGGTGCACCCGCACATGCTGCGCCACTCGTTCGCCAGCCACCTGCTGCAAAGCAGCGGCGACCTGCGCGCGGTGCAGGAGCTACTGGGCCACGCCAACATCACCACCACGCAGGTCTACACGCGGCTGGATTTCCAGCACCTGGCCAAGGTGTATGACGCGGCGCATCCTCGGGCGAGAAAGAAGCCCCCCTGAGGCGCTGCGCGCCTTCCCCCGGAGGGGGACGCACCCGGTGGCCCGGCAAAGCCGGTTCCACGGGTGCACTGGTGGGGGCGGTGCGCGCTGCGGGCGTTGGTGGCGTGTGGACGGCTCCTGGCGCTGATCGGGCATGCCGGTGGGCTGCGGCCGGTCTCGTGGGCCGGTGCCACGGAACCAAGATGTGACGCCGTGCATCCGAGCAAGGGGTGCTTGCTGTAGGGCGCCTTGGAGTGTCTCGCCATGCTGCTGAAATGGATCAAATCGAACCGTGGGTTCCTCGTGCTGCTGCTGTGCTTCGGCATCTTTCGCACGGCGGTGGCGGACTGGAATCCGATTCCTTCGGGGTCCATGCGGCCCACGCTGCTCGAAGGGGACGTGGTGTTCGTCAACCGGCTGGCCTATGACCTGAAGCTGCCGCTCACCGATGTGGTGCTGGCGCGCCTGGGCGAGCCCGCGCGGGGCGATGTGGTCACGTTCTCGTCGCCGCGCGATGGCACGCGGCTGATCAAGCGCATCGCGGCGCTGCCGGGCGACACGGTGGAGATGCGCGACGAGGTGCTGTACCTCAACGGCGAGGCCGCGCGCTACGACGCGCCCGAGGCGGTGACCGAACACCTGGCCGAGCTGGGCGCGCAGGTGCCCGCCACCCGCTGGACGGAGCACCTGCAGGGCCACGAGCGCCGGGTGCAATGGCTGCAGGGTGTGACCGCGCACCGCAGCTTCGGCCCGGTGACGGTGCCCGAGGGCCAGTACCTGGTGCTGGGCGACAACCGCGACAACAGCGCGGACTCCCGCTACATCGGCTTCGTCCCGCGCCACCTGCTCATCGGCCAGGCGCGGCGCGTGCTGGTGTCGGCCGACATCCTGGAAAACTGGGCGCCGCGCCTGGGCCGCATCGGGCACGCGCTCTGACGCGCTGGCGCCAGCCCCGGGGCTGGCGTGGGGCGCATTCACGCGACAATCGCCCCATCATGAAAACCCTTCGCCTTCGCCCTGGCAAAGAGCGCTCGCTCTTGCGCCGCCACCCCTGGATCTTTGAATCGGCCATCGCCAAGGGCGGCGGCGACAGCGGCGAGACCGTGCGCGTGGAATCGCACGAGGGCCAGTTCCTGGCCTGGGCAGCGTTCAGCCCCAGCTCGCGCATCCGCGCGCGGGTGTGGAGCTTTGACGAGGCGCAGCGCATCGATGCTCCTTTTTTCATAGCTGCTTGCGCACGATCCATCATCGCCAGAGCCCGTTTTGATGTACAAAGCGACGGTGTGCGCCTGGT
Source organism: Acidovorax sp. GW821-FHT11A03 (assembly GCF_058809075.1). Lineage (NCBI taxonomy): Bacteria > Pseudomonadati > Pseudomonadota > Betaproteobacteria > Burkholderiales > Comamonadaceae > Acidovorax > Acidovorax sp. GW821-FHT11A03. The sequence continues at coordinate 253,331 of NZ_JBXASG010000002.1, read as the reverse complement.
GCACGGCGAGTCCGACGGCCTGCCGGGCCTCATCGTGGACCGCTATGGCGACACCCTGGTCGCGCAGTTCACCAGCGCCGGGACCGAGCGCTGGAAGGACGTGATCGCCGATGCCCTGCTGCGCGAGACGGGCCTGGCCAAGCTGTATGAACGCTCGGACGCCAGCGTGCGCGCGCTGGAAGACCTCCCGCCCGCCACCGGCTGGCTGCGCGGCGGCCCCACGGGCGCGCCGGGCGCCGGCGAAGGCCCGCCGCTCGAGCTCACCATCCACGAACACCAGTGGAACCTGACGCTGAACATCGCCGAAGGCCACAAGACCGGCTTCTACCTGGACCAGCGCGACAGCCGCAAGCGTTTTGCCGACTACGCGCAGCGCCTGGGCTTCAAGGATGTGCTCAACTGCTTTTGCTACACCGGCGGCTTCAGCGTGGCCGCGCTGGCCGGCATGCGCGCCAGCGGCGCATCGGCGGACGGGCATGTGACGTCCATCGACTCCTCGGGCCCGGCCCTGGAGCGCGCCCGCGCCCATGTGGCGCTCAACGGGTTCGACCTGAACCACGCGAGCTTCCTGGACGCGGACGTGAACGCCTCGCTGCGCCAGTTTCTCAAGGAAGGCCGGCGCTTCGACGCCATCGTGCTCGACCCGCCGAAGTTCGCGCCCACGGCGGCCCACGCCGAGCGCGCTGCACGCGCGTACAAGGACATCAACCGCCTGGCGCTGCAGCTGCTCACGCCGGGCGGCGTGCTGTTCACCTTCTCGTGCTCGGGCGGCATCAGCGCCGACCTGTTCCACAAGATCGTGGCATCTGCGGGCGCCGACGCGGGCGTGGACGGCTTCATCCTGGAGCGTCTGGGCGGCGCGCCCGACCACCCGATGACCCTGGAATTCCCCGAAGGCGAGTACCTCAAGGGGCTGGTGGTGATGCGCAAGGGCTGAGCGCGGCAAGGGCTTGACAGCGTCGGTACACTGAAAACAACCCCTTGCGCCACGCACACCCGGCCCGCAGTGCCGGGTGCAGCGCATGGGTTCATCCCTTGAAGGACAAGAAACATGGCATTGATCCCCGTCACCATCCTCACCGGCTTCCTGGGCTCGGGCAAGACCACCTTGCTCAAGCGCCTGCTCTCCGAAGCCCACGGCCAGAAGATCGCCGTGATCGAGAACGAATTCGGCGAAGAGAACATCGACAACGACATCCTCGTGACCGAGTCCAAGGAGCAGATCGTGCAGATGAGCAACGGCTGCATCTGCTGCACCATCCGCGAAGACCTGCGCGAGACGCTGCAGCTGCTGGCCGCCAAGAAGCGCAAGAACCTGCTGGAGTTCGACCGCATCGTCATCGAGACCACCGGCGTGGCCGACCCCGGCCCCGTCGCGCAGACCTTCTTCATGGACGAGGAGATCGCCGAGACCTACCTCATCGATTCCATCATCACGCTGGTGGACGCCAAGCACGCGCCCCAGCAACTCAACGACCGCCAGGAAGCGCGCCGCCAGGTGGGCTTTGCCGACCAGATCTTTTTGTCCAAGACCGATCTGGTCAGCGCCGAGGAAACCGACGCGCTGATCCATCGCCTGAAGCACATGAACCCGCGCGCGCCCATCAAGGCCGTGCATTTCGGCGAGGTGCCGCTGTCGGAAGTGCTGGACCTGCGGGGCTTCAACCTCAATGCCAAGCTGGACATCGACCCCGAGTTCCTCAAGGAAGAGGGCGACGGCCATGACCACCACGACCATGACCACGAGCATGGCGAGCACTGCAGCCACCCCTCGCACCAGCACGACCACGGGCACGGCCACCACCATCACCACGATGACGATGTGAAAAGCTTCGTCTTCCGCTCCGAGCGGCCGTTCGATCCGGCCAAGCTGGAGGATTTTCTCGGGGCGATTGTCAACATTTATGGCCCGCGCATGCTGCGCTACAAGGGCGTCCTGAACATGAAGGGCACCGAGCGCAAGGTGATCTTCCAGGGCGTGCACCAGCTCATGGGCAGCGACCTGGGCCCCCAGTGGGCCGAAGGCGAGCCGCGCACCAGTAAGATGGTCTTCATTGGCATCGACCTGCCCAAGGACATCTTTCTGCAGGGGCTGGAGCAGAGCCTGGTCTGACCCCGGCGGGGCGGCCCGAGGGCAGGGGGTTGGCGGCTGGTTTGTGTTGTATCTGCAACGTTTCCGTTTGCGTCAGCCCAGGTCGATACAATCGCGCCCCGGTAAAACCCCGGAAGGCTTGCCACCCGCCCTTGGCTGCGAATGCGGCTGGGGCCCGCCCGTATTGCGAGGAGACCAGGAAGTGAAAGCCGACACCAGCAAATCCAAGGGGGCCACCAAGGCAACCCCTGCCGCGGCGAAAACCGCCGCCGCCCCTGCGGCAACCAAGGCTGGCGCGAAGGCCGCCGCCAAGCCGGCTGCAGCACCCAAGGTCGCCGCCAGCCCGGCGGCCGTGGCGACTCCCGCTCCAGCACCCGTGCTGCAGGCCGGTTCGCAGGTACCCGTGCGCACAACCCGGCCTTCTTCCCGATTGGCCCAATTGACCGTACCATCCATGGCACAGACAGTGGCTTCGACCGCTGCCAAAGCCAGTTATCTACATACCATGCCCACGACCGTGCAAGCGCAGCCCACCTATACGGCTGCCAAAAAAGACCCCAAGCTGGCGAACAACTGGAAGACCAAGTCCGCCGCCGAGCTGACCGACGCCGAAGTCATGGCCATGCCTGACAGCGAGTACATGAACGACAAGCAGATGGCGTTCTTCCGCCTGAAGCTCGTGCAGCTCAAGCAGGACATCCACAACAGCGCCGGCGAAACCACCGAGCATCTGCGCGAAGACACCGTCGTCGTGCCCGATCCCGCCGACCGCGCCACGATCGAGGAAGAGCATGCCCTGGAGCTGCGCACCCGCGACCGCGAGCGCAAGCTGCTCAAGAAGATCGAGCAGTCCATTGCCCGCATCGACGCGGGCGACTATGGGTACTGCGATGAGACCGGCGAACCCATCGGCGTGGGCCGCCTGATCGCCCGCCCGACGGCCACGCTGTCGCTGGAAGCGCAGCAGCGCCGCGAACTCAAGCAGAAGATGTTTGGTGATTGACCTGGCCGCCCGGCCTGATCCCCACGCGCGCCCTGAGCCATGAGCAAGGAAGAAACCACCCCTGGCGGACTGCTTTCGAAGGTGGTGCGGTTTGTGCGCAATCCCACGGTCAACTGGACGGAGCTGGACTCCGCGCAGAATGACCGGGAGAGCCAGTACAGCAAGCAGATGCTCAAGGAGATGATCGAGCGCAAGCGCCGCAACGATTTCGTGCGGCGCCGCGAGTTCGATCAGCTGCGCAAGCTGCGCCAGCGCGAGGTGCTGCAGGGGCAGCGCACCGAGGACCCCACCGCCAGGCCGTCGTTCTTCCAGAGCAGCATGGCGTCGCCCGACGAACGCGCCGTGACGCTCAAGAAGATCGACGAGATCGAGGCGCAGATGTCGCAGCAGTGGTGGAAGAGCAAGCAAGGGGCCGAGGCGCCCACCCAGCCGGGCGTCATGCCCGAGCCCCCCAGCGCGGCAACGACAGATTCCGCGCACGCCAGGGCCTACGCGCCCACCGCGCCCGGCAGCCTGCCTGCGCCGCTGGGCGACAACAACAACCAGGCCGCCGGTGTCCAGCCGCTGTTTGCCGATGACAGCATGGCGATTGGCCGGTTTGGCGGCACCGATGCGCAAATGCTCGCGGGCCCAGGCCCGGGCGAAGCGTCCTTCAGCCCTGCGGCGGCTACAGCGGCAACGCCAGCGCCGGCATCCGAACCGGAGGAATTCGTGCACGAACCCGATCTAGAAGAAGCCGCCATCCGGTTCGCCAATGGCGACCACGCGGGGGCAGAGTCCGGCCTGCTCGACGTGCTGGCCCAGCACCAGCAGGATGATCCCGAAGAGCAACTCGAAATCTGGATGACGCTCTTCGACCTGTACCGCGCAACCGGTCAGCACGACCGGTTCGACACCCTGGCCATCGACTTCGCCGCACAGTACAGCCGTTCGGCGCCGCTGTGGTTCTCCATGCCGCAGCAGCTGGGCATGGCGCCGGCTGCCGCCGCGGCGGGGCCTGGTGCCACGGGCGCCGTGACGGCCGGCGCGGCGCGCCGCGATTTCAGCTGGAATGCCCCGGCCTCTCTGGCGGTGTCGTCCGTCGCCGCGCTGCAGGCCTCCCTGGCCCGCGCCGCGTCCCCCTGGACGCTGTCCTGGACGCGTCTGGCCGCCATCGACGAAGCCGCGGTGCCTTTGCTGGCCGACCAGTTCACCCAGTGGGCCGAGCGTGACGGGCAACTGGTGTTTTCGGGGGTCGAGAAGCTCAATGCGCTGCTCGACGCCAAGACCCAGTCCGGAGACCGTGCCACCAGCCCTGAGTGGTGGCGCCTGCGCATGGCGGCGCTGCGGCTCATGGGCAAGCCCGACGAGTTCGAACTGGTCGCGCTCGACTACTGCGTGACCTACGAGGTGTCGCCGCCCTCCTGGGTATCGCCGCGCTGCGGATATTCGGACAACGAGGGCGTGTCTTCCGGGGCCGCGCCGCTGTCGGTGGACAGCGACTTCATGGCGTCCGACCTGGGCGAGTCGGTGCCCGCGCCCGCGGAGACGGGGCCCGTGGCCCAGCTCAGCGGCCACATCGACGGCGATGCCACGCCGCTGCTGGAGCCCTTCCAGGCCCTCCTGCGGCCCGGCGTGCCGCTCACCATTGCGTGCGACAAGCTCATCCGCGTGGACTTTGCCGCTGCGGGCTCGGTGCTCAACTGGGCGGCCGAGCAGCAGGGCCAGGGCCATGTGATCCAGTTTCACAACCTGCAGCGGCTGGTGGCCATCTTCTTCAATGTGATCGGCATCAACGAGCACGCCTGGGTGGTGCCCCGCAAGAACTAGGGCCACGCCCTGGCCGGCTGCTCCGCTCGGTGCGGCCGCCAGAGACGGCGGCTCTTCGGAACCGCCCTGCCCGGGCAGGCATGCCTGGAACCGCGGCCTCCGCCCCTTCTGCCGCGCGGCGCGCGGGAGGGCGGACGACGCTGGCGGCCGGGCCAGGCCCGTTCGAAGGCGTCCGCTGGCCGCGCGCAGCGCCCGTGGTGGCGGTGTGCTTGCAAAATGGGGGCCTGTCCCCATCTGCGGCTGCTATGGACTCATCACCAAACCAATCCCCGGTGTTCCACGGCACCACCATCCTGAGCGTGCGCCGCGAGACCCCGGCAGGCATCCAAGTGGCCATTGGCGGCGACGGCCAGGTCACCCTGGGCAACATCGTGGTCAAGGGCACGGCCCGCAAGGTGCGCAAGCTCTACCATGGCAAGGTGCTTGCGGGCTTCGCGGGGGCCACGGCCGATGCCTTCACGCTGTTCGAGCGTTTCGAGGCCAAGCTCGACAAGCACCAGGGCCACCTCACGCGCGCGGCCATCGAGCTCACCAAGGACTGGCGCACCGACCGCGTGCTGCGCCGCCTGGAAGCCATGCTGGCGGTGGCCGATGCGAGCGCGTCGCTCATCATCACGGGCAACGGCGACGTGCTCGAACCAGAGCAAGGCATCGTGGCCATTGGCTCGGGCGGCGCCTATGCGCACTCGGCCGCCAAGGCGCTGCTGGTGAACACCGATCTGTCCGCGCAGGACATCGTCAAGAAATCGCTCGAAATCGCCGGCGAGCTGTGCATCTACACCAACATGAACCACACCATCGAGACGCTCTGAGCGCGCGGGATGGTCCTGCCCCCGGGGATGCCCGGGAGCGGTTTGCTCTGTTTTTTATAGCTTTTGGCGCTTGTTGAGCATGCGCTGGAGCCTCATTTGATACCAGGAAGACCTGTATGTCGTCCATGACCCCCCAGGAAATCGTCTCCGAACTCGACCACCACATCGTGGGCCAGGCCAGCGCCAAGCGCGCGGTCGCCATCGCGCTGCGCAACCGATGGCGCCGCCAGCAGGTCGAGGGCAGCCTGCGCCAGGAGATCACGCCCAAGAACATCCTCATGATCGGTCCCACCGGCGTGGGCAAGACCGAGATCGCGCGCCGCCTGGCCCGGCTGGCCGACGCGCCCTTCATCAAGGTCGAGGCCACCAAGTTCACCGAGGTGGGCTATGTGGGCAAGGACGTGGATTCCATCATCCGCGATCTCGCCGAAATGGCGGTGAAGCAGACCCGCGAGTCCGAGATGAAGAAGGTGCGCACCCGCGCCGAAGATGCGGCCGAGGAGCGCATCCTCGACGTGCTGATCCCGCCGGCCCGGGCCGCGGCAGGCAGCGAGCCCGCGGCGGACAACACGGCGCGGCAGGTGTTTCGCAAGAAGCTGCGCGAAGGCGCCCTGGACGACAAGGAGATCGAGATCGACGTGGCCGAGGGCCGCCCCCAGCTGGAGATCATGGGGCCCCAGGGCATGGAGGAAATGACCGAGCAGCTGCGCGGCATGTTCAGCCAGATGGGGCAGGACAAGCGCAAGACGCGCAAGCTCAGGATCGCCGAGGCCCTGAAGCTGCTCACCGACGAAGAGGCTGGCAAACTCGTCAACGAGGACGAGATCAAGGCCCGGGCCGTCGCCAATGCCGAGCAGAACGGCATCGTCTTCATCGACGAGATCGACAAGGTGGCCGCCCGCCAGGAGACCAGCGGCGCCGACGTGTCGCGCCAGGGCGTGCAGCGCGACCTGCTGCCGCTGGTGGAGGGCACGACCGTGTCCACCAAGTACGGGATGATCAAGACGGACCACATCCTGTTCATCGCCTCCGGTGCCTTTCATCTGTCCAGGCCCAGCGACCTCATTCCCGAGCTGCAGGGGCGTTTCCCGATCCGGGTCGAGCTGGAATCCCTGTCGGTGAAGGACTTCGAGGCCATCCTCACGCAGACCCATGCCTCCCTGGTCAAGCAGTACCAGGCCCTGCTGGCGACCGAGGGCGTCACGCTCGAGTTCGCGCCCGAGGGGATCACGCGCCTGGCGCACATCGCGTTCGAGGTGAACGAACGCACCGAAAACATCGGCGCGCGCCGCCTGTCCACCGTCATGGAGCGCCTGCTGGACGAGGTGAGTTTTGATGCCACGCGCCTGTCGGGCCAGACGGTCACCGTGGACGCCGCCTACGTGGACGCCCGCCTGCAGACGCTGAGCCAGGACGAGGATCTGTCGCGCTACATCCTGTGACCACTCGGTCAAGCCTTGAGAGGTCACTTTCATAGGCCTCTCTAAGTGCTTCTTTTTCAACGACTTTTGGCTTTCCTGTGCCTACATAGTCGCGCCTAAGTCGTTGATTTCATTGCAAAAGTTTGTTGGACACCCCCTTGTTCGGTGTGCTTTTCCTGCTACAGTGCAAAAAAGTGCAATTAAGTGGTGAAAAGTGCCCTCCAGGTCCATTGCACGGACCGGCGAGGCGCAAAAACCGAGTTGGGAAATCCGTCCGTGTTTCAAGGTGCTTCGTCGCTGAGTCTCGATGCGAAGGGTCGGCTGTCCGTGCCGACCCGGCATCGTGACGTCCTCGCGGCCACGGCGTCCGGCCAGCTCACCATCACCAAGCACCCGCACGGCTGCCTCATGGTCTTCCCCCGCCCGGAGTGGGAGAAGTTCCGCGAGCGCATCGCCCAGCTGCCCATGTCCGCCCAGTGGTGGAAACGCATCTTCCTGGGCAATGCCATGGATGTGGAGATGGACGCCACGGGCCGCGTGCTGGTTTCGCCCGAGCTGCGCGAGGCGGCCGGTATCTCCAAAGACACCATGCTGCTGGGCATGGGCAACCATTTCGAACTCTGGGACAAGGCCACCTACGACGAGCAGGAGGCCAAGGCCATGCAGGGCGAGATGCCGGATGTCTTCAAGGACTTCTCCTTCTAAGGCGCGCGGTGACATCCTCCTTGCAACACACCACCGTCCTGCTCGAAGAAGCCGTGGATGCCCTGCTGGGCGGCGCCGGCGCCACGCCCGCGGGCACCTGGGTGGACGCGACCTTCGGGCGCGGGGGGCATTCGCGCCTCATCCTGCTTCGCCTGGGGCCGCAGGGGCGCCTTGTCGCCTTTGACAAGGACCCCGAAGCCATTGCCGAAGCAACGCGCATCACCGATGCGCGTTTTTCCATTCGGCACGAGGGTTTTCGCCATCTGGCCGACCTTCCGCCCGCCAGTGCGGCGGGCGTGCTGATGGACCTGGGCGTGAGCTCGCCCCAGATCGACAGCCCCGAGCGGGGCTTCAGTTTCCGTTTTGACGGCCCGCTGGACATGCGCATGGACACCACGCGCGGCGAAAGCGTGGCCGATTGGTTGGCCACGGCCGAAGTCGGTCAGATTGCGGAGGTGATACGTGACTACGGTGAAGAACGGTTTGCTGGCCCCATTGCAAAGGCGATTGTTGCTCGGCGCGAAGAACAGGGTCCTCTTGCAACCACCGCCGAACTGGCCGACCTCGTGGCTGGCGCGGTCAAAACCCGCGAAGCGGGCCAGAACCCTGCAACGCGCACATTTCAAGCTCTTCGGATTTTCATCAACGCCGAGCTTGAAGAGCTGCAACAGGCGCTAGAGGCCAGCCTCTCGGTGCTGCAGCCGGGCGGGCGGCTGGTGGTGATCAGCTTCCATTCGCTCGAAGACCGCATCGTCAAGCAGTTCATCGCCAAACACTCCAAGGAGGTCTACGACCGCCGCGCGCCCTTTGCCGCGCCCCAGGCCATGAAGCTCGTGGCCCTGGACCGCATCAAGCCCGGTGCCGCCGAAGTGGCGGCCAACCCCCGTTCGCGCAGCGCCATCATGCGCGTGGCCGAGCGCACCGAGGTGCAGTGATGAAGCGCCCCCTGAGCCGCTTCGCGCCTTCCCCCTCCAGGGGGACGACGCCCTCGCTGCGCAACGGCCCTGGCCCGGTGTCCCTGGGTGGGGCCGTGGCGGTTTCATGCTGCGGCATGGCAGGCAACTGACATGACAAGGCTCAACGTCGTCTTGCTGGTGGCCGTGCTGGCCAGCGCGATCTATCTCGTGCACACCCAGTACGAGTCGCGCCGCCTGTTCACCGAGCTCGACCGCGCCACCGCCGAGGCGCGCCGCCTGGAAACCGAACACCAGCGCCTGCAGGTGGAAAAGCGTGCGCAGGCCACGCCGCTGCGCGTGGAGAAGATCGCGCGCGCGCAGCTCAACATGCGCACGGCCACGCCGGCCATCACGCAGTATGTGTCCGACCCCCAAGGAGTGGCCGCCGCCACGGCCTCCGCGGCCGCCAGTGCGGCGCCGTCCCGGACCGAAGGAGCGCAGCCATGAGCCGCAGCGTGCTCTATACCTCCAGCCCGCTGCTGGCGAGCAAGACGCCCGTCTGGCGCAGCAAGTTCATCGTGGCGGCGATCGCGCTGGGTTTCATGGGGCTGGCGGGGCGCGCTGCCTACGTGCAGGTGTTTGGCAACGCCTTCTTCCAGCGCCAGGGCGAAGTGCGCTTCGCGCGCACGCTGGAGCTGCCGGCCAACCGCGGCAAGATCGTGGACCGCAATGGGCTGATCCTGGCGTCCAGCGTGCCGGCGGCCAGCATCTGGGCCATTCCGGAAGACGTGGAGCAGGACAGGCCCGAGGTCCGCGCCAAGCTCAAGCAACTGGCCAAGCTGCTCGACATGCCATTGGCCGAGCTGCAGCGCAAGCTGGCCGATGAAGACAAGACCTTCGTCTGGATCAAGCGCCAGCTCGACTGGGATGTGGGCCGGGAGATCGCGGCACTGGACATCAAGGGCATCTACCAGCGCAAGGAGTACAAGCGCCAGTACCCCGAAGGGGAAGCCGCGGCCCACGTGGTGGGTTTCACCAACGTGGAAGACCACGGGCAGGAAGGCATGGAGCTGGCCTTCGACAAGGAGCTGGCGGGCAAGGCGGGCTCGCGCCGCGTGATCAAGGACCGCCTGGGCCGGGTGGTCGAGGGCGTGGGCGAGACCGTGCCTCCGGTCGATGGCAAGGACATGCAGCTGTCCATCGACAGCAAGGTGCAGTTCTTTGCCTACCAGAAGCTGCGGGACCAGGTCGCGCTGCACAAGGCCAAGGCGGGCAGCGTGGTGGTGCTCGATGCCCACACGGGCGAGCTGCTGGCGCTGGCCAACTACCCGAGCTACGTCCCCGACAAGCGCCAGAACCTCACGGGCGAGCAGCTGCGCAACCGCGCGCTCACCGACGTTTTCGAGCCCGGCTCGACCATGAAGCCGTTCACCATCGGCCTGGCGCTGGAATCGGGGCGTGTGCGGCCCGACACCATCGTGGACACCAATCCGGGCCGGATCAACATCACGGGCTCCACCATCTCCGACACCAGCAACCACGGCGTGCTCACGGTGGAAGGGGTGATCCAGAAGTCGAGCAACGTGGGCACCACCAAGATTGCCATGCAGATGCCCGCGCGCGAGATGTGGGAGACCTTCTCGGCCGCGGGCTTCGGCCAGAAGCCGCAGCTGCATTTTCCTGGCGTGGTGACGGGGCGCCTGCGCCCCTACAAGACCTGGCGCCCGGTGGAGCAGGCCACCATGTCCTACGGCTACGGCCTGTCGGCCAGCCTGTTCCAGATGGCGCGCTCGTACACGGTGTTCGCCAATGGCGGCCGCGTGATTCCGGCCACCATGTTCAAGACCTCCGAGCCCGCCCTGGGCGTGCCCGTGTTCTCCGAACGCACCGCCGACCAGGTGCGCAAGATGCTGCAGATGGCCGCGGGCCCCGGCGGCACCGGCCAGAAGGCGCAGACCCTGGGCTACTCGGTGGGCGGCAAGTCCGGCACCGCGCGCAAGCAGGTGGGCAAGAACTACGCCTCGGGCAAGTACCGGGCATGGTTCACCGGCATGGCGCCCATCGACAAGCCGCGCATCATCGTGGCCGTGATGATCGACGAGCCCAGCAACGGCGTGTTCTACGGCGGTGCCGTGGCCGCGCCCGTGTTCAGCGAAGTCGTGCAGCAGACGCTGCGCATGATGGGCGTGCAGCCGGACATGGCGGTCAAGCCGCAGATCGTGGCCAAAGAGGTGGAGGAATCGCTATGACAACGGCCTTGCCTTTGCTCGCCTCGGTGCACGACGCCGTCGCCTGGCTGCGCGAGCGGGTCACCGGCACGCTGCAGACCGACAGCCGGCAGGTGCGCCCCGGCGACGGTTTCATCGCCTGGCCCGGCGCCGCGACCGACGGCCGCGCCCACATCGCGGACGCGCTGTCGCGCGGCGCCGTGGCCTGCCTAGTGGAGCATGAGGGCGTGGAGGCATTTGCGCTCGAAGGCTTGCCGGTGGCGGCGCTCCATGGCCTGAAGGCGGCCACCGGCCTCATCGCGGCCGACTGGTTCGGGCAGCCCACGCAGCGCCTGGATGTGTTGGCCGTGACGGGTACCAATGGCAAGACCAGCACCAGCTGGTGGCTGGCCGAAGCGCTCAATGTGCTATCAAAAAATGAGCTTATTCCGCAAGGTGGATGTGCGCTGGTAGGCACTTTGGGTATGGGCACACCGCCCGCACTCACCAGCACGGGCATGACCACACCCGACCCGGTGCGGCTGCAGCGCGCGTTCCAGCAGTTCACCGATGCGGGCCGCACGGCCTGCGCCATCGAGGCCTCGTCCATCGGGCTGGCCGAGCACCGCATGGCGGGCACGCGCATCCGCGTCGCGCTGTTCACCAACTTCACGCAGGACCACCTGGACTACCACCCCGGCATGGCCGCCTACTGGCAGGCCAAGAGCATGCTGTTCGACTGGCCCGGCCTGCAGGCCGCGGTGGTCAACATCGACGACCCGCGCGGTGCCGAGCTGCATGCCTCGCTGGCGGACCGGCTGCTGGACCTGTGGAGTGTTTCCATCACCGGCCCCGCGCGGCTCGCGGCGCGTGACATCGCCATGGGCGAGGGTGGCCTCTCCTTCACGGTGGCCGAGGGCGTGCACACGCATGTGCTGCAGACGCGCGTGATCGGGCAGTACAACGTCTCCAACCTGCTGGGTGTGCTGGCCGGGCTGCGCGCCTTGGGCGTGCCGCTGGAGCACGCGCTCTACGCCTGCGCCCAGCTCTCGCCCGTGCCCGGCCGCATGGAGCGGATCCACCACCCCGGGCAACCCCTGGTGGCCGTGGACTACGCCCACACGCCCGACGCGCTGGACAAGGCCCTGCAGGCGCTGCGCCCGGTGGCCCGGGAGCGCGGCGGCAGGCTCTGGTGCGTGTTCGGCTGCGGCGGCGACCGCGATGCGGGCAAGCGCCCCCTGATGGGCGCCGTGGCGCAGCAGCAGGCCGACCTCGTGGTCGTGACCAGCGACAACCCGCGCAGCGAAGACCCCGCGGCCATCCTGCACCAGATCCTGCAAGGCACCATCGCCAGCAACGTGGTGCGTGCCGAGCCCGACCGTGCCGCCGCCATCGCCCTGGCCGTGGCCGAGGCCGCGCCCGCCGATGTGGTGCTGATCGCCGGCAAGGGCCATGAAGACACCCAGGAGACGGCGGGCGTGCGCGTGCCGTTCTCCGACATGGCCCATGCGCAGAGCGCGCTGCAGGCCCGCGGAGCACGCCCATGAGCGCCACCCCGGCCGTGATGATGACCCTGCAGCAGGCGCTGGCCCTGGTGCAGCCGCGCATTCCCGCCGCGCGCCTGGTGGGCGATGGGGCCACGCCGCTGGCCCGCGTGCACACCGATACGCGCAGCTTGCAGGCGGGCGACCTTTTCGTGGCGCTCAAGGGCGAACGCTTTGACGCCAACGCCTTCCTGGCCGATGCCCGCGCCGGTGGCGCCGCCGCCGCCATCGCCCATGGCGGCCTGCAAGCCGCCGGCCTGCCCGGCATCGAGGTGCCGGACAGCCTGGCCGCGCTGGGCGCGCTGGGCGCGCTGGCCGCGGGCTGGCGCGCGCAGTTTGGCCTTCCGTTGATCGGCGTGACGGGCAGCAACGGCAAGACCACGGTGACGCAGATGATCGCGTCCATCCTGCGCGCCTGGAAAGGCGAGGCCGCGTTTGCCACGCAGGGCAATTTCAACAACGACATCGGCGTGCCTTTGACACTGCTGCGCCTGCGTGCCGGCCATGCGGCGGCCGTGATCGAGATGGGCATGAACCACCCGGGCGAGATCGCCACGCTGGCCGCCATGGCGCGTCCCACGGTGGCACTGGTCAACAACGCGCAACGCGAGCACCTGGAGTTCATGCACACGGTGGAGGCGGTGGCGCGCGAGAACGGCTCCGTGTTGGCCAGCCTGCCCGCCGACGGCGTGGCGGTGTTTCCTTCGGGGGATGCCTACACCGCCCTCTGGCGCTCGATGGCGCCGGGGCGCCGCACCGTCACCTTTGGCGAAGGCGGCGATGTGGCCTGCGCACAGGCTGCGTGGGGCCAGGGTGCCTGGGCCGTCACGCTGGCCACGCCGCGGGGCGATGTGGCCACCCACCTGCACATTGCCGGGCGCCACAACGTGGCCAACGCGCTGGCGGCCGCGGCCTGCACGCTGGCGGCGGGCGCACCGCTGGCCGCCATTGCGCAGGGGCTGAACGATTTCGTGCCGGTCAAGGGCCGCTCGCGCGCCTTCAGCGTGCGCATCGCGGGCCGCGAGGTCACCGTGGTGGACGACACCTACAACGCCAACCCCGACTCCATGCGCGCCGCCATCGACGTGCTGGCCGAACTGCCCGGCCCGCAGCTGCTGGTGCTGGGCGACATGGGCGAAGTGGGCGACCAGGGGCCGCAGTTCCATGCGGAGGCCGGTGCGCATGCGCGCGCGGCCCGCATCTCCGGCCTCTTTGCGCTGGGAGACCAATCGGTGCACGCCACCACGTCCTTTGGCGAGGGCAACGGCGGTGTGGCCCGGCATTTCAACGATAGGGGCGCGCTGCTGGATGCGGTGCGCCAGGCCCTGCCCACGGTGGGCAGCGTGCTGGTCAAGGGATCTCGATTCATGAAGATGGAACAGGTGGTGGAGGCGATCGCCTCTGCCGCGCAAGCGCAGGACAACCAGGAACAACAAGAGCGACAACCGCCGACGCAGGCACGGGAGGGACACCATGGCGCAACGCATTGAGAGCGTGCTGGAAGCGGCAGTCGGAGCCTGCGTCCGTGCGGCGCGGCCGCCCGTGGGAGGTGCCGCATGCTGCTGATGCTGTCGCAATGGCTGCAGGGTCTGTCGCCCGAGTTCGGCTTTTTCCGCGTGTTCCAGTACCTCACGTTCCGGGCGGTGATGGCGGCCATGACGGCGCTGCTCATCGGCCTCATCGCGGGGCCCAAGGTGATCCGCGTGCTCACCTCGCTCAAGATCGGCCAGCCCATCCGGGGCTATGCCATGCAGACGCACCTGTCCAAGAGCGGCACGCCCACCATGGGCGGCGTGCTCATCCTGCTGTCGATCGCGATCTCGACCCTGTTGTGGTTCGACCTGTCCAACCGCTTCGTGTGGATCGTGCTCATCGTCACGCTGGGCTTTGGCGCGATCGGCTGGGTGGACGACTGGCGCAAGGTGGTCAACAAGGACCCCGAGGGCATGCGCTCGCGCGAGAAGTATTTCTGGCAGTCGGTCATCGGCCTGATCGCCGCGCTGTACCTCGTGTTCAGCATCTCGGAAAGCTCCAACGCCAAGGTGTGGGAGCTGTTCGTGGGCTGGGTGCAATCGGGCTTCTCGCTCGATTTGCCGCCCAAGGCGGGGCTGCAGCTGCCGTTCTTCAAGGAAATCAGCTACCCGCTCGGAGTGCTGGGCTTCGTGATCCTGACCTATCTCGTGATCGTGGGCTCCAGCAATGCCGTGAACCTGACCGACGGGCTGGACGGCCTGGCCATCATGCCCGTGGTGATGGTGGGCTCGGCGCTGGGCGTGTTCGCCTACGTCACCGGCAGCTCGGTGTATTCCAAGTACCTGTTCTTCCCGCACATCCCGGGCTCGGGGGAGCTGCTGATCTTCTGCGCGGCCATGGCGGGCGCGGGCCTGGCCTTCCTGTGGTTCAACGCGCACCCCGCGCAGGTGTTCATGGGCGACGTGGGCGCGCTGGCGCTGGGCGCGGCGCTGGGCACCATCGCCATCATCGTGCGCCAGGAGATCGTGCTGGCCATCATGGGGGGCATCTTCGTGGTCGAGGCGCTGTCCGTGATGCTGCAGGTGACCTGGTTCAAGTTCACCAAGAAACGCTACGGCGAAGGCCGGCGCCTGCTCAAGATGGCGCCGCTGCACCACCATTTTGAAAAGAGCGGCTGGAAGGAGACCCAGGTGGTCGTGCGCTTCTGGATCATCACCATGCTGCTGTGCCTCATCGGCCTGTCCACATTGAAACTGCGATGAACCCGGACGATCCCCTCATCCCGGCGGCACCAGCCGATCCTCCCGTGGCGGCCACGGGCATGGATGCGCCTGCCGGAACGCCGGAGGCGGAGCTGCCACCAGAGCGGTCCACGGCGGACGTGGTGCCGGGCGATCCAGGCGTGACCGACGTGGCCGGGCCCGGCGCGCTGTCCGCCGCCGAACCCGTGGACGCCACGGCCGGCGCGACGGAACCTGCGGCAAGCGCCGATGGCACGGCCGGGGCTCCCGGGCCCGCCACAGGCGCACGCGCAGCCAACGCGGCGGCCAATGCCTGGGACCCTGAAAAGCCGCCCGCGGTCTCCGCCGCCAAGGCCGCCGCCGATTTCGTGGCGCAGATTTTTGCCGAGGTGGCGGCCCCCGAGGCCGCGTCTGCGCTGCCGCAGGTGGCTGATGAAGAAGAAGCCACGCAGGACGCTCCAGCCGATGGGCCCGCCGAGCCCCTGGGCCGGCCCGGCGAAGGCCTGCGTCCGCTGCTGGGCCAGAAGATCCTCATCCTGGGCCTGGGCGCCTCGGGCCTGGCCATGGCGCGCTGGTGCGTGCGCTGTGGCGCCGAGGTCACCGTGGCCGACACGCGCGCCGCGCCGCCGCAGCTCGCGGTGCTGCAGCAGGAGCTGCCCCAGGTGCGTTTTGTGGCCGGTGGCTTCGACGCCAGCCTGGTCGAAGGCCAGGACCTGCATGCGGTCTACCGCTCACCGGGTTTGAGTCCTCAGACAATTGCTCCTGTTTTAGTAGCTGCCAGCGCTTGTGGAATAAGCGCTGGTGGTGAATTGAGCTTGTATTCCATGGCGCTGGGCGCGCTCAAGGCCTCGCACGGCTACGCCCCGGCGGTGCTGGCGATCACGGGCACCAACGGCAAGACCACGGTGACCTCGCTCACGGGGCAACTCGTGGAGCGCTCGGGCCAGAGCGTCGCCGTGGCCGGCAACATCGGCCCCACGCTGCTCGACACGCTCGCCAGCCACATCGACGCGGGCACGCTGCCCGAGGTGTGGGTGCTGGAACTCTCAAGCTTCCAGCTCGACGGCGTGACCGGGTTCGAGCCCACGGCGGCCACCGTGCTCAACGTCACGCAGGACCACCTGGACTGGCACGGCGACATGGCGGCCTATGCGGCGGCCAAGGCGCGCATCTTCGGCCAGGCCGGGCTCATGATCCTGAACCGCGAGGACGCGGCCGTGATGCAGATGTTGCCGCCGCCGGTCAAGGTCAAGCTGCAAAAGCCCCAGGTGCGCGAGCACCTGACGTTTGGCGCCGACATGCCCCAGCGCCCCGGCGACTTCGGCATCGAGGTGGTGAGCGGCATGCCCTGGCTGGTGCGCGCCATGGATGCGGACGAAACCCGCAAGCGTGGCCGCAACGAGGCCGCAGAGGACCTCCACATCCAGCGCCTGATGCCCGCTGACGCGCTGCGCATCCGGGGCCGCCACAACGCCGTGAACGCGCTGGCCGCACTGGCGCTGGCATCGGCGGCAGGCTGCACGCTGGCGCCCCTGCTGTACGGGCTGCGCGAGTACCGGGGCGAGCCGCACCGCGTGGAGCCCGTGGCCATCATCCACGGCGTCGAGTACTTCGACGACAGCAAGGGCACGAACGTGGGCGCCACGGTGGCGGCCCTCACCGGCCTGGGCGCGGAGCGCCGCATCGTGGTCATCCTGGGCGGCGATGGCAAGGGCCAGGATTTTTCTCCGCTGGCCGCGCCCGTGGCGCGCCATGCGCGCGCGGTGGTGCTGATCGGGCGCGATGCGCCGCAGATCCGCGCCGCGCTGCAGGACAGCGGCGTGGCACTGGTCGACGCCGAGACCCTGCCGCAGGCCGTGGAACTGGCCTCGCAGCGCGCCCATGCGGGCGATGCGGTGCTGATGTCGCCCGCCTGCGCGAGCTTTGACATGTTCAGGGGCTACGAGCACCGCGCCCAGGTCTTCTGCGACACGGTGCATGCCCTGGCGGACGATGCGACAGGAGGCGCGGCATGAGTGCACCGGCCAGCAGCTTCCTGCAGCGCGTGGCGGGCTGGTTCGGCGGCCTGCCCGGCAAGGCCGTGGACGTGCTGCCGGTGCGCGTGGGCGGCACCGACTACCGGCCCCGCACCACCAGCACGCCGGCGAGCGTGCTCGGGTTCGACCAGGCGCTGCTGTGGGTGGTGGTGGCGCTGCTCGCCTGGGGGCTGGTGATGGTGTATTCGGCCTCCATCGCGATGCCGGACAACCCGCGTTTTGCCAACTACGCCTCCACCCATTTCCTCACCCGCCACGTGATGTACCTCGTGGTCGGGTTCGTCGCGGCGCTGCTGGCCTTCCAGGTGCCCATGGCGCTGTGGGAGCGCATGGCGCCCTGGCTCTTCGTGGTGGCGCTGCTGCTGCTGGTGGCCGTGCTGATTCCCGGCGTGGGCAAGGTGGTCAATGGCGCGCGGCGCTGGCTGTCGCTCGGGCCCATCGGCTTTCAGCCCTCCGAGGTGGCCAAGTTCGCCGTGCTCATCTACGCGGCGGACTACATGGTGCGCAAGATGGACGTGAAGGAGCGGTTCTTCCGCGCCGTGCTGCCCATGGGGGCGGCCGTGGCCATCGTGGGCGTGCTGCTGCTGGCCGAACCGGACATGGGGGCCTTCATGGTGGTGGCGGTGATCGCCATGGGCATCCTGTTCCTGGGCGGCGTGAACGCCCGCATGTTCTTCCTGATCGCGGGCGTGCTGGTGGCGGCCTTCGGCATCATGATCGCCAGCTCCCCCTGGCGGCGCGAGCGCGTGTTCGCCTACCTGGATCCGTTCAGCGAGGAGCACGCCCTGGGCAAGGGCTACCAGCTCTCGCACTCGCTGATCGCCATCGGGCGCGGCGAGATCTTTGGCGTGGGCCTGGGCGGCAGCGTGGAAAAGCTGCACTGGCTGCCCGAGGCCCACACCGACTTCCTGCTGGCCGTGATCGGCGAGGAGTTCGGCCTGGTGGGCGTGGTCACGCTCATCGTGCTGTTCCTGTGGATGACGCGCCGCATCATGCACATCGGCCGCCAGGCCATCGCCCTCGACCGCGTGTTCGCGGGCCTCGTGGCGCAGGGCGTGGCGATCTGGATCGGCTTCCAGGCCTTCATCAACATGGGCGTGAACCTGGGCGCGCTGCCCACCAAGGGGCTCACGCTGCCGCTGATGAGCTTCGGCGGATCCGCCATCTTGATGAATCTGGTGGCATTGGCCGTGGTCTTGCGTGTGGACTATGAAAACAAATTGTTGATGAGGGGAGGGCGCGTATGACGCAAAAAACCGCCCTCATCATGGCCGGCGGCACCGGCGGCCACATCTTCCCCGGACTGGCCGTCGCCGAGGAGCTGCGTGCACGCGGCTGGCGCGTGCACTGGCTGGGCGCGCCGGGCAGCATGGAGTCGCGCATCGTGCCGCAGCACGGCTTCGCGCTGGAGCTCATCGACTTCTCGGGCGTGCGCGGCAAGGGACTTGTCACGCTGGCTTTGCTGCCGCTGCGCCTGCTGCGCGCGTTCTGGCAGGCGCTGGCCGTGGTGCGGCGCGTGAAGCCGGATGTGGTGGTGGGCCTGGGCGGCTACATCACCTTTCCGGGCGGCATGATGGGCGTGCTGGCCGGCAAGCCCCTGGTGCTGCACGAACAGAACTCCGTGGCCGGCATGGCCAACAAGGTGCTGGCAGGTGTCGCGGACCGCGTGTTCACGGCCTTCCCCGATGTGTTCAAGAAGGGCCAGTGGGTGGGCAACCCGCTGCGCACCGCCTTCACCCGGCAACCCGGCCCGGCCGAACGTTTTGCGGGCCGCTCCGGCCCGCTGCGCCTGCTGGTGGTGGGGGGCAGCCTGGGCGCACGGGCCCTCAACGAGATCGTGCCGCAGGCCGTCGCGCTGATGCCCGCCGAACAACGCCCCACCGTGGTCCACCAAAGCGGCGCGACGCAGATCGACGCGCTGCGCGCCCACTATGCGGCCGCCGGGGTCGATGCGGAGCTGACGCCATTCATCGACGACACCGCCAGCGCGTTTGCGGAGGCCGACATCATCGTCTGCCGCGCGGGGGCGAGCACCGTGACCGAAATCGCGGCCGTGGGCGCGGCGGCCGTGTTCGTGCCATTCCCTTCCGCCGTGGACGACCACCAGACCACCAACGCCCAGTTCCTGGTGAACGCCGGCGGCGGCTGGCTGGTGCAGCAACGCGACCTGACGCCCCAGGGGCTGTCCGGGATGCTATTGAATATGCAGCGTTCCACCCTGGTGGGTGTGGCGCTTAAAGCTAAAGACATGCAAAAAACCAACGCCACCCGCGAGGTGGTGACTGCCTGCGAGGAGCTTGCAACACCATGAAGCACGCCATTCGCCATATCCATTTCGTCGGCCTGGGCGGCGCCGGCATGAGCGGCATCGCCGAGGTGCTGTTCAACCTGGGCTACCGCATCTCGGGCTCCGACCTGGCCGACAGCGCCACGCTGCGCCGCCTGGAGGGCCTGGGCATCAAGACCTGCCTGGGCCACGCGGCGGCGCACATCGAAGGCGCCGATGCCGTGGTCACGTCCACGGCCGTCACGCCCGACAACCCCGAGGTGCTCGCAGCCCGGGAAAAGAAGATCCCGGTCGTACCCCGCGCGCTCATGCTGGCCGAGCTGATGCGCCTGAAGCAGGGCATCGCCATCGCGGGCACGCACGGCAAGACCACCACCACCAGCCTCGTGACCAGCGTGCTGGCCGAGGCGGGCCTGGACCCCACCTTCGTGATCGGCGGGCGACTGAACAGCGCGGGGGCCAACGCCAAGCTGGGCAGCGGCGACTACATCGTGGTCGAGGCCGACGAGTCGGATGCCTCGTTCCTGAACCTGCTGCCCGTGATGGCCGTGGTGACCAACATCGACGCCGACCACATGGACACCTACGGGCACGACTTCGGCCGGCTCAAGGGCGCGTTCGTCGACTTCCTGCACCGCATGCCGTTCTACGGCACGGCCGTGCTGTGCGTGGACAGCCCGGCCGTGCGCGACATCCTGCAAAGCGTGACCTGCCCGATCACGAGCTACGGCTTTTCCGAAGATGCCCAGGTGCGTGCCATCAATGTGCGCGCCGAGGCGGGGCAGATGCGCTTCACCGTGCAGCGGCGCAACGGCGTCACCTTGCCCGACCTGGACATCGTGCTCAACCTCGCGGGCGAGCACAACGTGCTCAACGCGCTGTCGGCCATCGCCATCGCCGTGGAGCTGAACATCCCCGACGAGGCCGTGCAGCGCGCGCTCGCCGGCTTCAAGGGGGTGGGGCGGCGCTTCCAGAGCTACGGCAACCTTCCCGCCCGGGATGGCGGCCAGTTCACCGTGATCGACGACTACGGCCACCACCCGGTGGAGATGGCCGCCACGTTGGCAGCGGCGCGCGGCGCCTTCCCGGGCCGCCGCCTGGTGCTGGCCTTCCAGCCCCACCGCTACAGCCGCACGCGCGACTGTTTCGAGGATTTCGTGAAGGTCATCGGCCATGCCGACACCGTGCTGCTGACCGAGGTGTACGCCGCCGGCGAGGCGCCCGTGGTGGCGGCCGACGGCCGTTCACTGGCGCGCGCGCTGCGCGTGGCCGGCCGCGTGGAGCCGGTGTTCATCGACAACGTGGCCGACCTGCCGCAGGCCATCGCCGACAACGCGAAGGACGGCGACGTGGTGATGTGCATGGGCGCGGGCTCCATCGGCGCCGTGCCCGGCAAGGTGGTTGATTTGCTACAAAATAATGAGCTTAAGGCGCTGGAGGGGAGCGCGCTATGACCCTTTTTGATTCGAATTTTGATGTGAAGTCCCTGGGCAAGGTGGCCGTGCTGATGGGCGGCGACTCGGCCGAGCGCGAGGTGTCGCTGATGTCCGGCAGCGGCGTGCTGCAGGCCCTGCGCTCGCGCGGCGTGGACGCGCATGCGTTCGACCCCGCGCAGAACCCGCTGGGCGATCTCAAGCGCGACGGCTATGCCCGCTGCTTCATCGCGCTGCACGGCCGCCATGGCGAAGACGGCACGGTGCAGGGCGCGCTCGAACTGCTGGGCATCCCCTACACGGGCCCGGGCGTGATGGCCTCGGCCATCGCGATGGACAAGGTCATGACCAAGCGGGTGTGGCTGGCCGAGGGCCTGCCCACGCCGCGCTACGTGTGGCTGGCGCCCGACCGCCAGCAGCGCGAGGTGGTGCGCACCGTGCCCGACGAGCTGGGCCTGCCGCTCATCGTCAAGCCGCCGCGCGAGGGCTCGTCCATCGGCGTGACCAAGGTGCGCGGCTATTCGGACATGCAGGAGGCCGTGCAGCTCTCCGCGAAATACGACCCCGATGTGCTCTGCGAGGAATTCATCGACGGCGAGGAAGTCACCTGCGCCGTGCTGGGCCAGGGCGCCGGCGCGCGCGCGCTGCCCGTGATCCGCATCGTGGCGCCCGACGGTGCCTACGACTACCAGAACAAGTATTTCACCGACGACGTGAAATACCAATGCCCGAGCGGCCTGCCCGAAGCGGAAGAGCGCGGGATCCAGCGCATCGTGCTGGACGCCTACCGCAGCCTGGGCTGCCGGGGCTGGAGCCGCGCCGACCTGATGCTGCGCGCCAGCGACCGCAAGCCCTTTCTGCTGGAGATGAACACCTCGCCGGGCATGACGGGCCATTCCCTCGTGCCCATGGCCGCGCGCGCTGCGGGCATCAGCTACGAGGAGCTGTGCCTGCGCATCCTGGCCGATGCCGTGCTCGACACGCAAGGAGCCGCCGCCAAATGAACTCCGCGCTGCCCGCACCGCTGGACGTCAAGCTCATGAACCTGACCGCGTCGGTCCTGTTCGTGGGCTGCGCCCTGCTCGTGCTGGCGGCGGGTGCCTGGTGGATGCTGCGCTATCCGGGCTTCGCGATCGCGCGCATCGTGGTGCAGGGGGAGCTGGTGCACAACAACGCCGTCACCCTGCGGGCCAATGTGGCGCCGCACCTCGCGGGCAACTTCTTCACGGTGGACCTGCGCGCCGCGCGCGCGGCGTTCGAGCAAGTGCCCTGGGTGCGCCGCGCCGAGGTGCGGCGGGTCTACCCCGGCAGCCTGCAGGTGGAGCTGCAGGAACACGAGGCCGTGGCGTACTGGGGACCGGAGAGCGGCTCGGCCATGGTCAACCGGCAGGGCGAGGTGTTCGAGGCCAACGTGGGCGATGTGGAGCAGGACGGCCTGCCCCGCCTGCTGGGCCCCGCGGGCAGTTCCCCCGAGGTGCTGCAGATGTTTGGGCTGCTGCAACCGGTGTTCAAGCCCCTGGGGCTGGAGGTCGAGTCCCTGGAACTGACCGGCCGGGGCGGCTGGCGCGCCAGGCTCGACAGCGACGCGGTGGTGGAGCTGGGGGGCGGGGCACCGCAGGAGGTGGTGCAGCGCACGCAGCGCTTCACGCGCACCTTGACCCAGGTGGCGGCGCAGTACGGCCGGCGCGTGGAGTCCCTGGAATCCGCGGACCTGCGGCACGCCGGGGGGTATGCGCTGCGCATGCGCGGCGTGAGCACCGTGATCCCCGATGCCATGGGCGCCGCGGGTGGCGTGCGCAGGAGGTGACGGCATGCAACAGCAGCAGCAACAGCGGTGCGTGGCGTGGAGAGCGGGGCGGTTCGTGAATGAGGCCGGGGTGCGGCGGGACAGAACAGAGAAGGGCAGAGACTGATATGGCAAGAGAATACAAAGACGTCGTGGTGGGGCTGGACATCGGCACGGCCAAGGTCATGGCCGTGGTGGCCGAGGTTCTGCCCAATGGCGAGCTCAAGCTCGCAGGCCTGGGCGTGGCCCCGAGCAATGGCTTGAAGCGCGGCGTGGTGGTGAACATCGACGCCACCGTGCAGAGCATCCAGCAGGCGCTGAAGGAAGCCGAGCTGATGGCCGACTGCAAGATCCAGCGCGTGTACACCGGCATCACGGGCAGCCATATCCGGGGCCTTAATTCCAGCGGCATGGTGGCCGTGAAGGACAAGGAGGTCACCTCGGCCGACGTGGCGCGTGTGGTGGAAACGGCCAAGGCCATCAACATCAGCAGCGACCAGCGCCTGCTGCTGGTGGAGCCGCAGGAGTTCGTGATCGACGGGCAGGATGTGAAGGAGCCCATCGGCATGAGCGGCATCCGCCTGGAGGCCAAGATCCACATCGTGACCGGTGCGCAGAGCGCGGCCGAGAACATCATCAAGTGCGTGCGCCGCTGCGGCCTGGAGGTCGAGCAGCTCATGCTCAACCCCCTGGCCAGCAGCCAGGCGGTGCTGACGGATGACGAGCGCGAGCTGGGCGTGGTGGTGGTCGACATCGGCGCGGGCACGACCGACGTGGCCATCTTCACCGGCGGCGCGATCCGCCACACGGCGGTGATCCCGATCGCGGGCGACCTCATCACCAGCGACATCGCCATGGCGCTGCGCACGCCCACGAAGGACGCCGAGGACATCAAGGTCGAGAGCGGCTACGCCAAGCAGCTGCTGGCCGACCCCGAGGCGCAGGTGGAAGTGCCGGGCCTGGGCGACCGCAGCCCCCGCATGCTCAGCAAGCAGGCGCTGGCCGGCGTGATCGAGCCGCGCGTGGAAGAGATCTTCTCGCTCGTGCAGCAGGTGGTGCGCGAGTCGGGGTATGAAGAAGTGCTGTCGTCGGGCATCGTGCTCACGGGCGGCAGCTCGGTCATGCCCGGGATGATCGAGCTGGGCGAGGACATCTTCCTGAAGCCCGTGCGGCGCGGCATTCCGAAGTATTCCAGCGCCTTGTCTGACATGGTGGCACAGCCCCGGGCTGCTACCGTCATGGGCCTACTGGAAGAGGCGCGCCTGGCGCGGCTGCGCGGCTTCAAGGTGGCACAGAAAAGCGGTTCCATGAAGACGGCGTTTGGCCGTTTCAAGGACTTCATCGTGGGGAATTTCTGACCATGAAATTTCCTCTTTGGCTGGCGAGAGGCAGTCCGCACCGAATACCGCGTGGGCGATGGCGACGATGTACCGGACCGCCATCCCCGCTGCGCACGATGACATACCGAACAACCCATTGGCAGTTGCACACGAGATTGCAAACGAATTCAGTGAAAGAAACAGGAGCTCCAACATGACCATCGAAATGATCGAAGCCGAAGAATTCAACCAGGGCACCCAGATCAAGGTGATCGGCGTGGGCGGCGGCGGCAGCAACGCCGTCGAGCACATGATTGCCCGCAGCGTGCAGGGCGTGGAGTTTGTCTGCGCCAACACCGACGCGCAGGCATTGACCCGCAGCTCGGCCCATCGCCACATCCAGCTGGGCGGCAGCGGCCTGGGCGCCGGCAGCAAGCCCGACAAGGGCCGCGAAGCCGCCGAGGCCGCGGTGGACGACATCCGCCTGGCCATCGACGGCGCGCACATGCTGTTCATCACGGCCGGCATGGGCGGCGGCACGGGCACGGGCGCCGCACCCGTGATCGCCCGCGTGGCCAAGGAAATGGGCATCCTCACCGTGGGCGTGGTCACCAAGCCCTTCGACTGGGAAGGCGGCCGCCGCATGACCAACGCCGACAACGGCCTGGCCGAGCTCGAAGCCAACGTGGATTCGCTGATCGTGGTGCTCAACGAGAAGCTGCTGGAAGTCCTGGGCGATGACATCACCCAGGACGAAGCCTTCGCCCATGCCAACGACGTGCTCAAGAACGCCGTGGGCGGCATCGCCGAAATCATCAACGAATACGGCCACGTGAACGTCGACTTCGAAGACGTGCGCACCGTGATGGGCGAGCCCGGCAAGGCCATGATGGGCACGGCCACCGCCAGCGGCCCGGACCGCGCCCGCATCGCCGCCGAACAGGCCGTGGCCTGCCCGCTGCTGGAAGGCATCGACCTGTCGGGCGCCAAGGGCGTGCTGGTGCTGGTGACGGCCGCCAAGGGCAGCCTGAAGCTGTCCGAATCGCGCCTGGCCATGAGCACCATCAATGCCTACGCCTCGCCCGACGCGCACGTGATCTACGGCGCTGCCTATGACGACAGCCTGGGCGACGAGATCCGCGTGACCGTGGTGGCCACCGGCCTGTCGCGCCCCAACGCGCGCCGCCAGCCGATTTCGGTGGTGCAGGGCGGCCTGCGCACCGGCACGGACAACGTGGCCTACCAGATGCCCATCGCGGGCACGGGGGCCCTGGGCTCGGCCATGGGCGTGCAGGGCGGCCATGCCGGCAGCGCGCAGGCCGACTACGGCAGCATGTCGGTGCCCAGCGTGTGGCGTACCAACCGCACCCAGGCCGCGGCGCGCGTGGACGCGCTGTCCTCGGGCGGCATGGACGACCTGGAGATTCCGGCCTTCCTGCGCAAGCAGGCGGATTGATTCGGTACTCCCCCTGAGCGGCTACGCCGCTTCACCCCCTCTCTCGCTGCGCGGGAGGGGGCGAGGTCTGCGGCTCCCAGCCCGCCTGCGCGGGCTGGGACAGACCGAGCGCCCCTTGACTCTGGCAAGGGGTTTCTCGACATGCGCGGCGGGGCGGCCCTTGCGCGGTGTCTCTGGCATTGGGCCGTGACGGTTTCCACCACCGCGCTTCCTATTTGGCTCGTATGCTCCTCAGCTGCGCAGTCACCGCCGTCTGGTTGCGCGTGGCGCGTATGCAGTCGCTGCGGGGCGCTACCCACGCGTCTCCTGCAGCTTGTAAGCCGCCCCTGCGACTCTCCGTTTTCTATCAGGGTCATAGGAAGCGGCGGATGGTTTTTGCGGGGTCCCCCCACTAAAATCCCCGGATGCTCCAGCAACGCACCCTCAAGACGATCACCCGCGCCGTGGGCGTGGGCCTGCACAGTGGCCAGCGGGTCGAGCTGACCCTGCGGCCTGCGCAGCCGGACACCGGGATCGTGTTCCGCAGGGTGGACCTGCCGCAGCCGGTGGACATCCCCATCCGGGCGGAGGCCGTGACCGACACCCGCCTGGCGTCCACCATCGCCGTGGGCAATGCGAAGGTACACACCGTGGAGCACCTCATGTCGGCCTGCGCGGGGCTGGGCATCGACAACCTCTATGTGGACATCACCGCCGAAGAGGTGCCCATCCTGGATGGCTCTTCGGCATCGTTCGTGTTCCTGCTGCAAAGCGCGGGCATCGAGCTGCAGAACGCCCCCAAGCGCTTCATCCGCGTCACCCGCCCGGTGGAAGTGCGCGAAGGCGAGGGCGCCGCGGCCAAGTGGGCTCGGCTTGCGCCCTACCACGGCTACAAGCTCAGCTTCGAGATCGACTTCGACCACCCCGCCGTGGATTCCACGGGCCAGCGCGTGGAGTTCGACATGGGGCAAGGCAACTACAGCCGCGACATCGCCCGCGCGCGCACCTTCGGCTTCACGCGCGATGTGGAGATGATGCGCTCCAACGGCCTGGCGCTGGGCGGCGGCCTCGACAACGCCATCGTGATGGACGACTACAAGGTGCTCAACAGCGACGGGCTGCGCTACGACGACGAGTTCGTCAAGCACAAGATCCTGGACGCGATGGGCGACCTGTACCTGATCGGCAAGCCTCTGCTCGCGGCCTACAGCGCCTTCCGCTCGGGCCACGCCATGAACAACCTGCTGCTGCGCGAGCTGCTGGCCCAGCGCGATGCCTGGGAGGTCGTCACGTTCGAGGACGAGCGCCAGGCGCCCGGCGGGTTTGCCCAGCCGGCGCGCGCCTGGTGAGCATGAAGCACCATCCCCGGGCCACAGCCCGGAGCCACCTGCCAGTGCCGCGCCCGTTTTCACGGCGCCGGGAGTCCCTGACATGCTGATCTTTCGCTGGCTGGCCATGCTGCTGCTCCTGGCGGCGGCCGTGTCGTTTGCCTTCTATGCCGGCACGGGGCAGGCGCGCTACAAGCGCCTGGGGCTCGTCATCCTCAAGTGGACGGTGATCGCGGCCGTCTTCTTCTTTGCGGTGGTCCTCATCGGGCGCCTCGCCTGACCGAGAGGCTCCGCGGCGCGGTTTTTTCTCTCTGGCCTATACTCGCGCCTGCTCCGGGGTGTGCGTAAGCGCTGAGATGCGAGGTGGCTGAAGAAATTCGGCAGGCCTTGCGAACCCGACGAACTTGATCCGGTTCATACCGGCGGAAGAAGAGCCGACCTCCTTGTCTCCGTGCCCGCAGTCCCTGCTGGCACGCCATGCCTCAGGTGCAGCCGCACCCGAGGGGCGCACAGGTCCATTCCGGAGCAGCACCCACCGCCACCGGAACCAGGAGACCTGCCCATGAACGCCCCCGACCCCCACGCCAAGCTGGCCACCCCCGAGAAGTTCGCCGAGTTGCTCGCACGCACGCGCGAACCCTTTCCTGCCTCACGCAAGGCCTACCTCCCCGGCCACCTGCACACCGATCTGCGCGTGCCCGTGCGCGACATTGCGCTGACCAACGGCGAACTGGTCAGCGTGTACGACACCTCCGGCCCGTATACCGACCCCGAGGCTGCGATCGATGTGCGCAAGGGCCTGGCGGGAGTGCGCGGCGGCTGGATCACCGGCCGTGGCGACGTGGAGCACTACGAAGGCCGCGCGCCCGTGGCGCTGGACGATGGCCAGAAGAGCGAAGACGCCACCCGTCTGGCCCAGCTGCGCGCCGAGGCCGCGGCCCTGCAGCGCAAGCCCTTGCGCGCCAAGGCGGGTGCCAACGTCACGCAGATGCACTATGCGAAGAAGGGCATCGTCACGCCCGAGATGGAATACGTGGCCATCCGCGAGAACGGCAAGCGCGAGTGGATGGAGCAGTACATGGCCGACGCTGGCCGCGAGCAGCGGCTGATGGGCAACCCCATGGGCGCAAGCATCCCCAAGATCATCACCCCCGAATTCGTGCGCGACGAAGTGGCCCGGGGCCGCGCCATCATTCCCGCCAACATCAACCACCCCGAGGTGGAGCCCATGGCCATCGGGCGCAACTTCAAGGTCAAGATCAACGCCAACATCGGCAACTCGGCCGTCACGTCGAGCATCGAGGAAGAGGTGGAAAAACTCGTCTGGGCCATCCGCTGGGGTGCCGACAACGTGATGGATCTCTCGACCGGCAAGAACATCCACACCACGCGCGACTGGATCGTGCGCAACTCGCCCGTGCCCATCGGCACGGTGCCGATCTACCAGGCGCTCGAAAAGGTGGGCGGCGTGGCCGAGGACCTGACCTGGGCCATCTTCCGCGACACGCTCATCGAGCAGGCCGAGCAGGGCGTGGACTACTTCACCATCCACGCGGGCGTGCGCCTGGCCTACATCCACCTCACCGCGCAGCGGCGCACGGGCATCGTCTCGCGCGGCGGCTCCATCATGGCCAAGTGGTGCATGGCGCACCACCGCGAGAGCTTCCTGTACGAGCATTTCGAGGACATCTGCGACATCATGAAGGCGTACGACGTGTCGTTCAGCCTGGGCGACGGCCTGCGCCCCGGCTGCGCATCGGACGCCAACGACGAGGCGCAGTTCGCCGAGCTGCACACGCTGGGCGAGCTGACCCAGGTGGCCTGGAAGCACGACGTGCAGACCATGATCGAAGGCCCCGGCCACGTGCCCATGCACATGATCCAGGCCAACATGACCGAGCAGCTCAAGACCTGCCACGAGGCGCCGTTCTACACCCTGGGCCCGCTGACCATCGACATCGCACCGGGCTACGACCACATCGCATCGGCCATCGGTGCGGCCATGATCGGCTGGATGGGCACGGCCATGCTGTGCTACGTGACGCCCAAGGAGCACCTGGGCCTGCCCGACCGCGACGACGTCAAGCAGGGGATCATCGCGTACAAGATCGCCGCGCACGCGGCCGACGTGGCCAAGGGCCACCCGGGGGCCCGCGCGCGCGACGACGCGCTCTCCCAGGCGCGTTTCGACTTCCGCTGGCAGGACCAGTTCAACCTGGGCCTGGACCCCGACACGGCCAAGGAATACCACGACGAAACGCTGCCCAAGGACAGCGCCAAGGTGGCGCACTTCTGCTCCATGTGCGGCCCCAAGTTTTGCTCCATGAAGATCACGCAGGAAGTGCGCGAATTTGCCGCCCAGAAGGGCGTGGCGGAGGCCGAGGCGCTGGCCCAGGGCATGCAGACCAAGGCGGCGGAATTCCAGCAGCGCGGCGGGCAGTTCTACATTCCCGTGACACCGGTGGCATAAGCCCGCCTACTGACCCCGGGGATTCCCTGCAAAGGGCCCCGGGGCGGTGCTTACCCTGTGCGGCGGGGGCGGCAGCCCGGCATATAGTCCGGCCACACTCGGTTCAGAAGACCGGGGGGAGGGCGTGGCACCAAATTTGCTATGCTGGATTGTCTGTTAAAAATTGTAAGGAAGAGCCATGAATGCTCTGGGCCGCTTCTCCATCCGCACGCGCCTTTACTTCGGAACCGTCTTTTCCCTGATCCTGCTTGTTGTCATCGGCGCCATGGGCTACGTGGCGCTGGACCGCACGCGCGGCACGCTGCAGGTGCTGTTCTCGCAGCGCGTACAGACCCTCACCGACATGTCGGAGCTGCGCACCACGCTGGGCGACCTGCGCCGTACCGAAAAAGACATCATCATCAACTTCAACAACTCGGTCGAGGTCTCCGCGCTGCGCGAGACCTGGGCCAAGACACTGGCCGCGCTGCGCAAGAGCCTGGCCGACGTGCGCCAGGTGCAGTCGGGCGATGCGGCCTTCGTCGAGTCCATCGACAAGTCGCTGGCCGAGATCAAGCAGTACGAAACCGGCATTTCCCCCATCTTCGAGAAGATCGAGGGCGCGCAGCTCGATGGTGCCGGCGGCGGCGCCTATGCCGACCGGCTCAAGGTCCACATGGAGGCCACCGACAAGCTGTTCTCCAGCCTGGCCACCACGGCCCGCGCGCAGATGGACGAGGCCCGCGCGGGCGTGGAGTCGCGCACCTCCACCATGTCGGCCTTCATCGGCATCGGCCTGCTGCTGGGGCTGGCCGTGCTGATCCCGCTCACGTTCTTCAGCGTGCGCTCCATCACCGGATCGCTGCGCCAGGCGCAGGAGCTGGCCGACCGCATCGCCAGCGGCGACCTGTCGCGCGATGTGGAGGCCATGAACCAGGATGAGGTGGGCCAGCTGGTGGCCGCCATGGGGCGCATGCAGGATGCGCTGCGCGGCCTGGTGCGCCAGGTGCAGGACACGGCGGGCAACATCTCCACCGCCAGCTCCGAGATCGCCAGCGGCAACCACGACCTGAGCCACCGCACCGAGCAGACGGCGGCCAATCTGGAGGAAACCGCTTCGTCCATGGAGATGCTGACCAGCACCGTGCAGCAAAGCGCGCAGTCCTCGCGCCAGGCCAGCGACTTCGCCTCCACGGCCGCCGAGGTGGCCGCGCGCGGCGGCACCGTGGTGTCGCAGGTGGTGACCACCATGGACCAGATCACCACCAGCTCGCGCAAGATCGCCGACATCACGGGTGTGATCGACTCCATCGCCTTCCAGACGAACATCCTGGCGCTCAATGCCGCGGTCGAGGCCGCGCGCGCGGGCGAACAGGGCCGCGGCTTTGCCGTGGTGGCGAGCGAGGTGCGCAGCCTCGCGCAGCGCAGCGCAGAGGCCGCCAAGGAGATCAAGGGCCTCATCAGCTCCTCGGTGGAGCGTGTCGAGGACGGCTCGCGCCTCGTGAGCCAGGCCGGCCAGACCATGACCGAGATCGTGAGCAGCGTGCGCCGCGTGTCCGACATCATTGGCGAGATCACCGCTTCGTCGGCCGAGCAGAGCGACAACATCGGCCAGATCAGCCAGGCCGTCTCGCAGCTCGACCAGATGACGCAGCAGAACGCGGCCCTGGTGGAGCAGTCCACCGCGGCCTCGGAATCGCTGCGCGAACAGGCGGTGCAGCTGACCAGCGCGGTCCGCCAGTTCAAGCTGCAAGGGGGGGGCTCGGAGCTGCCCTCCTCGCCTTCATCGGCACCGCTGGCCTCGCCCGCGCCCGCCGTTTCACCGGCGGGCCGGCGCCCCGCGCTGCAGATCCGCTGATCCCAAGCGTTTTGGGCCTCTAGCGCTTGATTGTCAAGCGCGGATTGCTATTAAAAAAGTAGCAAAATGATCCCGGTGGTGCACCGTCACCGAGAGGGCCTGTGGCGCGGCCGCCGGCCCGTGGGATCAGTCCCGCGTCACGCGCAGCACTTCCTCGCGGCTGGTGATGCCCGCCGCGATGAGCCGCTCGCCATCCTCCCGCATCAGCGCCATGCCATCGGCCAGCGCGGCGGTGCGGATGTCGGCCTCGGAGGCCTGGTTGTGGATCTGGGCGCGGATCGCGTCCGTGGTCACCAGCAGCTCGAACACGCCGGTGCGGCCGGTGTAGCCCGTCTGGCCGCAGTGCTCGCAGCCTGCCCCATGGCAATGGCTGCAGTATTTGCGCACCAGGCGCTGGGCCAGCACGCCCAGCAGCGAGGACGACAGCAGGAACGGCTCCACGCCCATGTCGGTCAGGCGCGTCACGGCGCTGGCCGCGTCGTTGGTGTGCAGCGTGGCCAGCACCAAATGGCCTGTCAGCGAGGCCTGGATGGCGATTTGCGCGGTCTCGAAGTCGCGGATTTCGCCGATCATGATGATGTCCGGGTCCTGGCGCAGGATGGCGCGCAGGGCCTTGGCGAAGGTCAGCTCGATCTTGCTGTTGACCTGGGTCTGGCCCACGCCGGGCAGCTCGTACTCGATGGGGTCTTCCACCGTCATGATGTTGTTGCGCGTGGCATCGAGCCGGCCCAGCGCCGCATACAGCGTGGTGGTCTTGCCCGAGCCCGTGGGGCCCGTCACCAGGATGATGCCGTGTGGCTGGCTGATGAGGCCCTCAAAGCGGCGCAGGGTGTCGCCCTGCATGCCCACGGCTTCCAGGCTCAGCTTGCTCTCGCTCTTGTCCAGCAGGCGCAGCACGGCGCGCTCGCCATGGGCGCTGGGCAGCGTGGACACGCGCACGTCGATGGCGCGGGTACCCAGGCGCAGGCTGATGCGGCCGTCCTGCGGCAGGCGTTTCTCAGAGATGTCCAGGTCGGCCATGATCTTCAGGCGCGAGATCAGGGCGGCGTGCAGCGCGCGGTTGGGCTGCACCACCTCGCGCAGCGTGCCGTCCACGCGAAAACGCACGCTGGAATGGCGCTCGTAGGGCTCGATGTGGATGTCGCTCGCGCCGTCGCGCGCGGCCTGCGTGAGCAGGGCGTTGAGCATGCGGATGATGGGCGCGTCGCCAGCCGATTCCAGCAGGTCTTCCACGGCGGGCAGTTCCTGCATCATGCGCGAGAGGTCGGCGTCGCTCTCGACCTCGCTCACCACCGTGGCGGCGCTCGATTCGCTGTGCGAATACACGGCACTGATGCGCTGGGCCAGGGCCGGGGCGTCCAGCGGCAGCAGCTGCTGCACAGGGTGCTTGCGCAGCACTTCGGACAGCGCTCCCGCGTCGGGGCTGGGGCCATGCCACAGCACCAGCTGGTGGCCGTCGTCCTCCAGCAGCAGCTGGGCCGTGCGGGCAAAGGCGTAG
Organism: Acidovorax sp. GW821-FHT11A03; assembly: GCF_058809075.1. Taxonomy (NCBI): domain Bacteria; kingdom Pseudomonadati; phylum Pseudomonadota; class Betaproteobacteria; order Burkholderiales; family Comamonadaceae; genus Acidovorax; species Acidovorax sp. GW821-FHT11A03. Next base: position 220,699 of record NZ_JBXASG010000002.1, on the reverse strand, counting down.
GGTAGGGGGTGGCGCATGGGGGCTCGGTCCTCAGAGCGCCTGGGCCGCCACCGTGGCGTTCAAGGCCGTCTGGCTGCGCACCGTGGCCGCAGCCGCCTGGGCGGCGTCTTCCGTGGCGAACGGGCCTACGCGCACGCGGGTGGCTTTGCCCCGGTTGGTTTCCACCGCCTGCAGGGACAGCGGCAGCGCGGAGTCGCGCAGCTTGGCCATCGCGCTCCTGGACTGGGCGTCCTGGCCCATCACGCCGACGTTCACGTAGTACAGGGGCACCGGCACCTTGGCCATGGGCGTGGCGGCGGTGCCGGGCTGGGCCGGGGCGCTGCTTTGTGGGGCCGTGGCGGGGTTGACTGGCTGGGGCGCGGGCACCGGGGTCAGCTGCTGCTGCTGTTGCTGCTGCAGGGGCGCCGGCATGGCGGCGGGGGCGGTGCGTTCGGGTGCCACGGGCAGTGCGGGCAGCACCGGGGCCCCCGATACCGTACCCATCATCAGGCTAGGGGCGGGCTGGGTGGCGTGCTGCAGCGCCCGGATGGCTTCGTAGCGGTCCACCACCAGGGCGTCGCTGGTCGCGTTGTCGCGCACCACGATGGGGCGCAGGAAGATCATCAGGTTGGTCTTGCGGCGCGAGCGGTTCTCGCTCTTGAACAGGTTGCCCACCACGGGCAGGTCGCCCATCACGGGCACCTTGTCTTCGCCCTGCGAGTAGGTGTCCTCCAGCAGGCCGCCGATGACGATGATGCTGCCGTCGTCCACCACCACGTTCGATTCGACCGCACGCTTGCTGGTGGTGGGGCCGGTGGCGTTGGACAGGGTGGAGCGGTCGATCTTGGAGATCTCCTGGTAGATCGCCATTTTCACGGTGCCGTTCTCGCCGATCTGCGGGCGCACCTTGAGCATCAGGCCCACGTCCTTGCGCTCCACGGTGTTGAACGGGTTCACGGTGCCGCTGTTGCCGGTGTTCGCATACGAGCCCGTGACGAAGGGCACGTTGTCGCCGATGAGGATGCGCGCCTCCTCGTTGTCCAGCGTCATCAGGTTGGGGGTGGACAACACGTTGGCGTCGCCGCTGTTCTGCAGGAAGTTGGCCAGCGCGCCCAGGTAGTACTGGCCGTTGATGCGCGGCGCGAGCGCCAGGTTCAGGCCCCCGCCCAGGCCGCCCGCGGCGGTGGCGATGCTGCTGGCACTGCCCGAGGCCAGCGCGGCGGTCAGCCCCAGGATGTTGGCGCCGGCCGCGCCGGAGTTGGTGCCGATCACACCCACCGTGCCGTCCCCCTGCTTGCCCAGGATGCCCTGCCACTGGATGCCGAATTGCGCCACTTTGTTGGCCGACACCTCCACGATCAGACTTTCCACCAGCACCTGCGCGCGGCGGCCGTCGAGCTTGTCGATGACGGTGCGCAGCTGGCGGTACAGCGGCTCGGGCGCCGTGATGATGAGCGAGTTGGTTGTCGGGTCGGCCTGGATCTGGCCGCCGGTGGAGGGCTGGTTGTTGTTGGTGCTGCTGGTGCCCATGCTGGAGCTGCCAGAGCCCAGGCCGGAGTTGCTGCCGCCCCCGGACAGGCTGCTGCCCGTGGACAGCATGCTGCCGCTGTTGTTGCCACCGCCCACGCCTGCGCTGGGCGCCGCCGGTGCGGCGCTTGCGCCCGCGCCGCCGCCACCCGTGTTGCCGCTGCCGCCCATGGCCGCCATGGCGGCGCGCAGGGTGGTGGCCAGCTTGGTGGCGTCGGCATTCTTCAGGTAGACCACGTGGATGTTGCCGGTGGCCGCACTGCTGCCGGGCGCGGGCGCCTGGTCGAGCTGCGCCACCAGCGCGCGCACCTGGGCCACGCGGGCCGGGTTGGCCGCGCGCAGGATCAGCGCGTTGCTGCGCGGCTCGGCGATCAGCGTGGTCTTGAACGAGGTGTCGGTCTGGCCCTGTGCGCCTGGCGCGCCGGGGGTGGCGCCGCTGCCGCCATCGATCAGGCGCGCCACCAGCGGCGCGAGGTCGGTGGCGACGGCGTTGCGCAGAGGGATCACTTCCACGTCGCTGGCGTTGGAGACATCCATGGCCGCCACGATGCGCGCCAGGCGCTGCAGGTTGTCGGCGTAGTCGGTGATCACCAGCGAGTTGTTGCCAGGGTTCACGTTGATGGTGTTGTTGGGGCTGATCAGCGGGCGCAGCACGGGCACGAGGTTGGCCGCGTTCTCGAAGTTGAGCTTGAAGATCTGCGTGACGATCTGCCCGCCCCCGGGCGCGCTGCCGGCGTTGCCCTGCACCACGCTCACGCTGCCGCCCTGCAGCTTGGCGTCGGCCTCGGGCACCACCTTGTACAGGCCTGCGGCCTCCACCACCGTGAAGCCCTGCAGGCGCAGCGCGGCCAGGAACTGCTGGAAGGCGGCGGCGGGTGTCACGGCCCGTTCGGTGACCAGGTTGAGCTGGCCCTTGACGCGGGGATCGACCACCACGTTGCGGCCGGTGATGGTGGCCATGGTGCGCGCCACCGCCTCGATCTCGGCATTGGCGAAGTTCAGCGTGACCGGTTCGCCAGAGCGCACGCTGCCGGTGCTGGTGTCAATGGCGGTCTGCGCAATGATCTGGCCGCCAGCGCAGGTCAGTAAAGCGCTGAATGCTATTGTTTTGAGAGCAAAACCCGGGCGGTGCGAAAACAAGGAAGTCATAGGTTCAACCCACGGTGATGATGGAGCGCGCGCCGCTGCGCCGTCCGATGATGTTCAGGAGATTGGACAGGGCGGCCTCGCGCTCGGGGGTGGCGCTGGCCTCGCCCGCAAACCGCAGGCGCTGGCCCACCCACTGGCCGGTGCCGCTGAGCTGCAGGTGGCCGTCGAGCGTGCTGAGCGTGAGCGCGGGCACCTCGCCGCCCGCCAGCAGCAGCCGGTAGCTGCCCATGGGCCGCAGGGTGGACAGGCGCGAGGACATGGCCCGCGCATCCATCTGGGCCTGGCCCTCCAGCACCATGCGGCCCGCGGTCCAGCTGAAGGCCAGGCCGCGCGTCTGCAGCGTGAGCTGGCCTTGGGGCTGCAAGGTGTTCCAGGGAGTCCCGAGCCCGGCCAGGATGGCGGCGGGCCACTGGCTTTGGCCATCGGCCAGGGTCAGCCGGGGGCCGGCCCAGCGGGCCTGTGCGTGCAGCTGCAGGGGCTCGGGCGTGCAGCAGCTCGCATGCAGCTGGGCGCGCAGGCCGGCGAGGCCGGGGCGCAACCGCCACTCCACCCTGCCAGGCAGGGCCGCACGGTCCTGGCTCGCCGCGCCGCCGGTCAGCACCAGCTGGGCCGAGCCGGTCCAGACCGTGCCGCGCGCCTGCAGCAGTTGCACCTGGCCATTGGTGGCGCGGGCCAGGCCCCGCGCCAGCCAGTGCGCTGGCGCGAAGGCCAGCACGGCGGGCAGCACGCCGGCCACGGCGCCCGCCAGCGCCCAGCCCCAGGCGGAGCGCGGGGCACGGACGGGAGGCTTGCGGGTGCGGGTGCTGGTGGCCACGGTAAGGGAATATCTGTCTGTCTGTCTGTCTGTCGGCTGGTCTGTCTGGCGGGCCGTGTCAGCGCTGGGCTGGCAGGGCGAGGACCAGCGTGCCGTCCCAGCGTGGCATGGCCGAGGCCGGAGCGCCCAGGACGGCGGGTGCCGCGGTGCCCGGGGGAGGGGCGGCCGGGGCGCTGCGGGCCAGCCGCGCCTCCACCGGCGTGGCCCGTGCGTTGCTGCGCGCCTGGGCCAGCCACTGGCCCAGGGCGTCGGCGGGCGCGCCCTTGAGCGTCACCGTGGCGCGGTCGCCCACCACATTGAGCTGGGCGGTGTTGCCCAGGCGCTGGGTCAGGGCGGTGCGCAGCGCGCCCACCGCGTCGCCGGTGCTGGTGCGCGGGGCGGATTGCAGCTGCTGGGCCTCGGCCTGCAGGCCCTGCATGTGCTGAAGCTGCGTGTCGAGCGCGGCATGGCGGGCGGGCGCGGTCCGCAGCGTGGACAGGGCGGGGGCCACGGCCACCCACCACAGCAGGGCGAGGGCGATCAGGCCGCCCGCGGCCAGGACCAGTGTTTGTTCGCGGGGTGCCAGCGCCTGCCAGCGGTCCCGCAGCGCGGTGGTGTTGCGTGTCATGGGGTGCCTTGCGCATGGGGCCGTGGGCCGCCTTCGGCGGCGCTCATCAGCAGGCTGCCGTCTTCCAGCCGCACCCGGTAGCCCGCGGCTTCCAGGCGGGCGCTGAGCGCGGGTTCCTCGTCGGGGGCCAGCGCCACGCCGCGCAGGCGCAGCTCGCCGGGGGTGTATTCGATGCCGGTGGGCTGTCGGCCGCTGGGCAGGGCGGTGCCCGCGGCGGCCAGCAGGGGCTCCAGGTCGCGCGCCGAGACGCTGCCGGCGGCCTGCCGCAGCTGCGCCAGCTCGCGCTCCATCTGCACGGGGGCATCCACCACCACCTGCACCTTGGGGAAGGTCTGGGTCAGCGTGGCGCGCACCGCGGCCTGCTTGGCCGCCAGCGCCTGGCGCTCCTGCCAGGCCCAGGCGTTGAGTCCCACCAGATGGGCCGCGGCAAGCAGCCCGGCACCCCACCGCGCCGCGCGCCACTGGGGGGCGTACAGCAGTGCGCTGGCCACGCTGCCCGCCTTGCGCAGCGCGCGCGTGCGTCCCGTGCTGGCCAGATCGAACTGGGCCAGGTCCCAGTCGCCGCGCGCGGCTTCCAGCGCCCGCTGGCTGGCCGTGTGCAGCGCCGCGCGCTGGCCCAGGGTGCGTTCCGCGAGGGCCGCCACGGCGGGCTCGGCGCGCACGACGGGAGCGTCGCCGTCCTCGCCGGAAGCCGCCTGGGCGGGCATGCCCGCGCGGGCCAGCGCCATGGCCATGTTCGACAGGGGCAGCACGGCCACGCCGTGGTCCGCGCCCTGGCCCGTCAGGACCACGCAGGCGTCCTCGGGCGTGCCCAGCACGCACAGTTCGGGGCGGCCGCTGGCGGTCGGGCCGGGGGCGAACTCGGGCACCACGCGCGCCACGCGGCGGCCCGCGGCCTCCAGCGCCTGCAGGTTCTCGCGCAGCCAGGCGCGGTCGCACACGGCCACCCACACGGGTTCGCCGGGGTGCGCCGCGGGCTGGATCGCGAAGTGCAGCTGGGAGGCATCGTCAAGCACGCGGTCTTCGAGCAGCCCCTCCAGAACGGACCGCAGGCGCGGTGTCTGCTGCCCGGCGCCCAGGGGCAGGCCGGGGGGCAGCTGCACCTTCTGCCACGACAGCGCCCGCGCGGGCACCACGGCCACGACCTCGCCGCCAGGGCGCGTGGGCTCGGGCAGCAGCGCCGCCGGGGCGCTGGCATGTCGGATGGCGGTGTGGCCGTCCGCCGTCAGCGTGTAGCTGTACTCGGTGGCGGGGCCCGGGCGGGCGGGCGGCAGGAAAAGGATGAGGGTGCTCATGGACGGGTTTTGCGGGCCATTTTAGGGGGCGGGCTTGACAGTGCAGGGCCCAACCCGCGGATGTGTTGCGGATGTGTTGCGTCTCAGCGCGGAGGCTGCGGCGCGGCCCCGGTGTTTTCGCGGTCAAAAGCGCCGCGTTCGCGCCACAGCGTGGTCACCTCGATACCCTGTTTGCGCACCAGCGACCGCTCGTCCACCATCGCATCGCCCAGGCGCAGGCGGCCCCGCACCTCGAAGTAGGAGGAGGCCACCGCATGGGCGCCTTCATTGATGTCGATGTTCGCGCCCAGCAGGTCGCGCACTTCGCTCAGGGTGCGGAAATGCCGTGCCTCGCGGACCTGCAGGATCTTCTGGGCGCTGGCCATGTCCAGGCCGTCGATGGCGGCCAGCAGCACGTCGATGTCGGCGGTGTTGATGTTGACCGGGGTGCGCACGGGCAGCAACGCCACGTGCGGGGTCAGGTGGACGACGGTGGCGGGAGCCAGGCCCAGCCAGCCCAGCTGGGACACGGTGGGTGGCATCAGTGGCGCCGTACTGCTGTCGCTGCCCGTTGTGGCCTGTGCCTGCCGCAGGGCCTGCGCGAGCAGGCCGAGCTCCTGCTGCGGCAGCCCCAGGCGTTCGAACAGCCGCGTGAACTGCCGCATCGCCACGGCCTGCTCGGGCCCGGTGGCCGCCAGGTTCATGAGGTTCATGCGGCCTTGCATGTCCGAGATCTGCCCCGACAGGAAGGCCTCGGTGGTGTCGGTGCTGGCGTCGTCCACCTGGCTCACGTTCTTGTCCGCCGCGAGAAAGGTCGACAGCCGCGCCTCCTGCAGCGGCACGGCCCAGGGCTCGGCCAGGTGGTCGGCGCCGCCCGAGCGGCCATCCTCGCGCAGGATCAGGCGCGACCAGTCGAGCGCGCCGACCAGGATCCAGGTGGACTGCACGCGGCCGCGCTCGGCCGTCTCGACCTCCACCGCGCGCCACTGCTGCCACATGGCCGCGGCCGCGAAGGTGGCCACCAGCGTGACGGTGAGCATGGCCAGCAGCAAAGCGGCCCCCCGTGAGGCGCTGCGCGCCTTCCCTCTCTCTCGCTGCGCGGGAGGGAGACGCATCCGGTGGCCCGGCAAAGCCGGTTCCACGGGGGCACTGGCGTTGGCCGTGCCAGCGTCATGGGTGCGTGGTGCGCGGCGCCTCACGACCTGCCTCCGCCCAGCACCGGGTTCACCCAGTCGCGCGTGAGGCGCCCGACCAGGGCCTGGCCTGGCGGCAGGGTGATCTGCAGGCGCACGCCGTCGGGGATGGCCGCCGCGCCGCTCGCGCTGGCGCCGCTGCTGGAGAGCGGGTTGGACCAGGCGCCGCCCCGGTAGTAGAAGATCTGCCAGTCCGCCAGCGGCAGCAGCGTCATCTCGTGGCGCCGCTCGGCCTCGCCCGGCGTGCGCGCCCATTGCGCCGCCAGCTGCCAGGCCTCCTGCCATTGGGCGCGCGTGCGCACCGGGGGAGACTGCCAGCGCATCCACTGGCCCTCGCCCTGGGCGCCCCGGCGTGTCCAGGCCACCACCAGGGCGCCTTCGTCGGGCACGGCGCTGCTGCGCCGCGTCAGGCGCAGCACCTGGCCGTCCCAGTCGAGCGGCGTGGTGTTGGCGATCGGCGTGAGCGCATCCAGGTCCGTGCCCCATTGGCCCAGCGCCGCCTGCAGCACCAGCATTTCATCCGCCCGCTGGCGCGTGATCTCCTGCGCCCGCACCATGCCATCGAGCCCGCGCCAGCTCAGGATGGCCAGCAGGCTCATCACCGCAATCGCCAGCAGCAGTTCGACCAAGGTGAAGCCACCGTGAGTGCGACATGACGGGTTCCTTCTGACATGCGGCCGCGCATCGCCGGAGGCCGTGGAACCTGGCGCGCCCCAACGCCAGTGCCACCTTGGAACTGGCTTTGCCAGGCCACGGGTGGCGTCCCCCTGGGGGGAAGGCGCGAAGCGACTCAGGGGGGGCATCTGGTCAATACCTTCCAATGATGGTCGAGATGCGCAGGATGGAGTTGTCGCCATCCAGCACCTGCGCGTCCACGCGGCGAAAGCTCGGGTTGGGCGTGGGGCGCACGCTCACGGCGACGGTGAGCGTGCGCCCCGCCTGTTCGCAGGCGAGCGTGCTGTCGCCCACGCTGGGCATCTGGCGCGACAGGCGGGTGTACACGAGCTCGTTCTCGGCGCACAGCTGGGCCAGCACGATGTCCGACTGGCGCAGCGCGTTGCGGGTGAGCGCGGTGGTGGCCTGCAGGCCCGCCATGAGGGCGATGGCGACGATGCCCAGCGCCACCAGCACTTCCACCAGCGTGAAGCCGCGCTGCGGCGCGCTGCGTCGATCCGGGCGCGGACGGCTGCTCACTGGACCGGCTCGACGGTGAAGGGGCGCACGCCATCGGTGGCGACGCGCAGCGCGCGTTCGGGATGGGCGTGGTGGGTGATCAGCACCTGCTGCGGGCCGATGAGCGGCTCCGGTCCCAGCACCAGCACGGTGGGGGCGCGCGCCGTGGTGCCCGCATCCAGCCACTGGCTGGGCAGCGCCTGCTGCGCGCTGGGCGGCAGCCCTTCGAAGCGGAACCCGCGTGCCTCGGTGCGCCAGCGCACGGGCATGCCGCCGGCGCGCGACTGCGCGCGCGCGGATTCCAGCAATGCCGCCAGCCGGGCCGCCTCGCGCTCGATCAGCGTCTGCCCGCTGTCGCGCATCGCCACGCCCACGCCCGCCGTGGCGAGCGCGATGATGCTGATGACCACCAGCAGCTCCAGCAGCGTGAAGCCCCCCTGGGCCGCTGCGCGGCGTCCCCGCAGAGGGGCCGGGCCACCGGTGGCCCGGCCAGGCCGGTTCCACGGCATCCCCGGCCTGGGGCGCGCCAGTGTCATGGGGCGGGGGTGCACGGCGAAGGGCCGGCCCTCATTGCCAACTGCCAATATCGGCATCCTTGCCTTCGCCGCCGGACTGGCCATCGGCGCCGAACGACATCACGTCGATCTCGCCCTTGATGCCGGGGTTCAGGTACTGGTACGGGCGGCCCCAGGGGTCGTTGGGCAGTTTTTCGAGGTACAGCTTCCAGTTGTTGGGCACCGGGCCCGAGGTGGGCTTGACGATCAGCGACGGCAGGCCCTGCTCGGCCGTGGGGTAGCGCTGGTTGTCCAGGCGGTACAGCTTGAGCGCCTGCATGATGTTGGTGATGTCGGTGCGGGCTGCCGTCACGCGGGCGTCGTCGGCACGCTCGAGCACATTGGGCACGATGAGGGCGGCCAGCACGCCGATGATGACGAGCACCACCATCAGCTCGATGAGGGTGAAGCCCCGGGAGAGGCTGCGGCGGGCGGAGCGCAAGAGGAAGGGGAGGGAAGTGTTCACTGCTGGCGGTCTCTCGGATGGTCGGATCGCGTGAATCATAATCCCCGCATGGTGACCAATTCACACAGCAAATGGGGCGTGCGCCTGGGGACCCTGGCGCTCTGGGCCGCGGCGGGCGCCAGCGTGGTCTTCTGGGGCCTGCGCCTGTCGGCGCCGGCGGGCGGCATCGTCGCGCCCGCGGTGTTGCCAGCGCCGGTGGCGCCCGACGCGCAGGCGCTGGCCCGCCTCCTCGGGGCGGTGGCGTCCCCGGCGGGCGCTGCGCCCGCGCCCGCTGCGCCCACGCTGGCCAGCCGGTTCGCGCTGATCGGGGTGCTCTCGGGCCGCAGCAGCGGCGGCGGTGCCGCGCTGATCGCGGTGGACGGCAAGCCGGCCAGGCCCTTCCGCGTGGGCGCGGCGGTGGACGAGGGGCTGGTGCTGCAGGCGCTGGGACCGCGCCAGGCGCAACTGGGCGCCGAGGTGGGAGGCGCCGCCACGCTCACGCTGGACATGCCCCTGAAGCGCTGACCCGGCGCGTGGCGGGCGCAGGCGCCCGCCAGGGCCTCCATTCTCAGATGCCCCGGTGGGCCATGTCCCACTCGCCCCAGCCCGGCGCGGCAAGGGGCCATTCTTCGGAGCGCGGCAGCTCGCCCCCACGTGCCTGCAGCCAGGCCACGCAGCGGATCACGCCGGCATGGGTGATCCAGGCCACATCCCGTGCGGTTTCTTCTGCGGGCGGGAGGGAATGCAGCGCGGCTGCCACGCGCTCCAGCATGGCCGCCAGGCTTTCACCATTCCCGGGGCGGTAGCTGGCGAACGCGGCCGTCCAGGCGTCGATGTCGGAGCGGGCGATGGCATCCCAGGCCAGCCCTTCCCAGCTGCCAAAGTCCATTTCGCGCAGGCGGGCGTCGGGTTTGGGTATCAAATCAGGCCGCAGCGCTTGCAGTTCCATCGCAAGCTGCTCACATCTTTGTAGCGTGGAGTGGAACACCTGGATCCCGGGTGGCAGGGTGGCGGCCAGGCGTTCCGCGGCGGCGCGGGTGGCGGCGGGGTCGGCGGGGACGTCCAGCGCGCCGTAGCAGATGCCGGGCGCCACCCGCGGCTGGGCATGGCGCACCAGCCAGAGGCGGGCGCCGCGCTGCGGTCGGGCCACGGGCTTCACATCCAGCGCAGGGCCAGCGCCGCGCCCAGGTAGAAGCCGATTTCGCTGACCTGCTGCGTGGCGCCCAGGCAATCCCCCGTGAACCCCCGCAGCCGGCGCGCAAACCAGCGGGCCATCCAGGCGGCGGCGAGTGCGCTCAGCACAATGGCTGCTATTAAATATGTAGCTGATTGCGCTTTCCAGACAAGCGCCAGCGGCACAAAACACCATGAAAATGCCGTCGCCAGCGCAGTGCCCGAGATCTGGTCGGCCAGCGGCTTGCTTTTGGAGCGGGCGGTGTCCCCCACATGCGGCAGGCTGCGCACGATGAGCAGGGGCCAGAAACGCGACACCACATGCGCCCCCGCCAGCGCGGCCACGGCGGCCAGCAGGCTGTGGGAGCCCAGCAGCGCCAGCACGCTGAGCTTGGCCAGCAGCGCCAGCACCAGGGCCATGGCACCGAACGCGCCGATGCGCGAGTCCTTCATGATGTCCAGCGCCCGCTCGCGGTCGGCACTGCCGCCCAGGCCGTCGGCCACATCGGCCAGGCCGTCCTCGTGGAAGCCGCCGGTCATCAGCACCGTGGCGATGGTGCAGAACACGGCGGCCACGGCCGGTGCCAGCGGATTGGGCGCCAGCGCCCAGTGCAGCGCGGCATAGACGCCCGCCGCGAGCAGCGCCGCCAACCAGCCAATGCCCGGAAAGTGCGCCGCGCTGGCGCGCAGCATGGCGGGGCTGTAGCCCACCCACTGCGCCAGCCGCCCGGTCACCGGGATGCGCGTGAAGAACTGCACGGCCAGCAGGTAGTGGCGCAGGGCTTGCATGGACGGGCGGAGGAGGCTATGTCAGATTTGATAGCTGCCAGCGCTGGTTGGATAAGCGCTGGAGGCCGGTTCGACCCATATCCTGGTCACTTGGAACGCAGGAACAGCCGGTAGGCCGGGTTCAGCGTCTCTTCCACGTATGGGTAGCCCAGCGTGGCCAGGAAGGCGTCGAACGTGGCGGTGTCCTCGGGCGGCACCTGCATGCCCACGAGGATGCGGCCGTAGTCGGCGCCCTGGTTGCGGTAGTGGAACAGGCTGATGTTCCAGGTCGGCTGCATCAGGCTCAGGAACTTGAGCAGCGCGCCCGGCCGCTCGGGGAAGGTGAAGCGCATCAGCCGCTCGTCCTGCGCCAGCGCCGAATGGCCGCCCACCAGGTGGCGCAGGTGTTCCTTGGCCAGTTCGTCGTGGGTCAGGTCCAGCGCCTCGAAGCCGTGGCGGCCGAAGTTCCGGGCGATCTTGTCCGATTCGCCCTTGCCGTTGGTGGTCAGGCCCACGAACACATGGGCCTGGGCGGCGTCGCTGATGCGGTAGTTGAACTCGGTCACGTTGCGCGCGCCGCCGGGCAGGTCGCCCACCACCTCGCAAAAGCGCCGGAAACTGCCGCGTTCCTCGGGGATGGTCACGGCGAACAGCGCCTCGCGCTCCTCGCCCACCTCGGCGCGCTCGGCCACGAAGCGCAGGCGGTCGAAGTTCATGTTGGCGCCGCACAGGATGGCGGCGTAGGTCTCGCCCCGGGTCTTGTTCTCGGCCACGTACTGTTTGATGGCGGCCACGGCCAGGGCCCCCGCGGGCTCGACGATGCTGCGCGTGTCCACGAAGATGTCCTTGATGGCGGCGCAGACGGCGTCGGTGTCCACGGTGATGAAGCCGTCCACCAGGCCGCTGTGGGTGATGCGGAAGGTTTCCTCGCCCACGAGCTTGACGGCCGTGCCGTCCGAGAACAGGCCCACATCGGGCAGCGTGACGCGCTGGTGCGCGTTGACCGACTGGATCATCGCGTCCGAGTCGTTCATCTGCACGCCGATCACCTTGATCTCGGGCCGCACGGCCTTGATGTAGTTGGCCACGCCAGAGATGAGCCCGCCGCCGCCGATGGCCACGAACACGGCATCGAGCTGGTTGCTGCCCAGGCTTTGCAGCTGGCGCAGGATCTCCATGGCGATGGTGCCCTGGCCCGCGATCACGTCCGGGTCGTCGAACGGGTGCACGAAGGTCAGGCCCTGTTCCTTTTCAAGCGTCACCGAGTGGCCGTAGGCGTCGGAATAGCTCTCGCCAAACAGCACGACCTCGCCACCCAGCGTCTTCACGGCATCGATCTTGAGCTGCGGCGTGGTGGTTGGCATCACGATGACCGCGCGGGCGCCCAGCTTGTGGGCGCTCATGGCCACGCCCTGCGCGTGGTTGCCGGCCGAGGCACAGATCACTCCGCGCGCGAGCTGCTCGGGCGTGAGGTGCGCCATCTTGTTGTAGGCGCCGCGCAGCTTGAAGCTGAACACCGCCTGCTGGTCCTCGCGCTTCAAGAGCACCTTGTTGTGCAGGCGGCGGCTGAGGTTCTTGGCGGGCTCCAGGGCCGACTCCACCGCCACGTCGTACACGCGGGCGGTCAGGATTTTCTTCAGGTAGTCGGCGGGGGTGAGGTGCTGGGTCATGGCGGGAGCTGGTGGGGCCGCCGCTGGACAGCGGCGGGGGCCACATCATAGGGCGTCGGTTTCCGGCCTGGCCCGGACGCCACACGGGCGGCGCGCGGCCGGACCGGCCAAAAAAAAGCCCCGGGCCGTGAGGCCTGGGGCTAATCCATCCTTTGAGGAGATGGAGGAGACAATCGGTGCGGGGCAAGTACCGGATTCCGGACTTCTTGCCGCCTGCCGTTTCCTTTTTGTTCGAAACCGGCAGCGCATGGGCGAAGTTTAGCGCGAGTCTTGTTGCGATGCAGCAAAATTCGCATCAAATTCTTTTCGTTTCGGTTTTCCGTGCGAAAAAAACCACGTGTCACACAGGAGAAACACAAATGGAATGCACAGTCAGTTGGACAGGAGGGGCAGGAACACGCTCCGGCATGGGCTTTGTGGCCGAAACCGGCAGCGGCCATGTCCTGGCCATGGATGGCGCCCCCGATGCCGCCAACCCCGCCAATGGCGGGCAGAACCTGGCGCCCCGGCCCATGGAGACAGTGCTGGCAGGAACGGGTGGCTGCACCGCCTATGACGTGGTCCTGATCCTCAAGCGGGGCCGCCACGACGTGCGCGGCTGCAGCGTCAAGCTCACCACCGAGCGTGCCCAGACCGACCCCAAGGTGTTCACCAAGATCCACATGCATTTCACCGTGACGGGCAAGGGGATTCCCGCCTCGGCGGTGGAGCGCGCCATTGCCATGAGCCACGACAAATACTGCTCGGCCAGCATCATGCTCGGCAAGACCGCCGAGATCACCACCGGCTTCGAGGTGATCGAGGCCTGACGGCCGCCCCGAACCGCGGCGGGCGCCCGGGCAGCACGCACTTTCCCGGTGCAGGGCTCCGGGGGCACGGTCAGATGTAGTGCGCCGTGGTGGTCATCACCTTGGCGGCCGCCCTCATCGCGGCGCGGGCGGGTGCCGGCAGCTGCAGCGCACCGGAGGCCCGCGCCTGCGCCGCGTGGCGCTCCTCGTCGTCCTTCATCCGGGCCACCACGGCCCGGGAGGCCAGGTCCTGCTCGGGAAGCCGCGCAAGGTGGCCCTGCAAATGCGCCGCCACTTGGTTTTCCGTCTCCGCCACGAACCCCAGGCTGGCCCGGTCGCTCACCTTGGCCGCTACCAGGCCCAGCGCGAAGGCGCCCGCGAACCACAGCGGATTGAGCAGGCTGGGGCGTGCTCCCAGGGCCTCCAGGCGCCCGCGCGTCCAGGCCAGATGGTCTGTTTCTTCCCGGGCGGCCTCCAGCAAGTGCACGCGCAGCCCGGCATCGCGTGTGACCGCGGCCTGCGCCGTGTAGAGGGCTTGCGCACAGACTTCACCCACGTGATTGACCCGCATCAATGCCCCCGCCAGCTTCTTCTGGGCGGGGTCGAGGTCGGCTTCCGCGATGCCCAGGGCGGGCGTGGGCTCGCAGGCCCGGGGGGGCGCGAAAAGCGTGCGCAGGGCGTTGTCAGCGGCGGTCAGCAAGGGGTCCATGGCAGCTTTCAGGATGGCAAGGGGCAGGAAACACAATTTTCACTTGGATACAAATATTCGGCAGGTGCCGACGGGGGCCGCAAGGGTGCCGAAACCGATTTTGCTGGCGCTCCGTGAAATGTTGCAACACTGCAACGATTTTCCCCTTTCGGGTCGATTGTGGGTGAATTCCTTTGCGAAACCCGGCCGGGTCTGGTGCAATAAGAGCAACTTCCCCACCAGGAGGTTGGCCCGGGGAACCGGCGGGACTGTGCAGGTGCTTTCACCATAGACCCCCCGTACCGGCGCCCTATGTTTAACCTTGGAGTAACTCGCAATGAAAAAATCCCTGATTGCCCTGGCTGTGCTGGCTGCTTCCGGCGCTGCAATGGCTCAATCGTCCGTGACCCTGTTCGGCGTGGTTGATGCAACCTACGCTTACGGTTCCGGCAGCGTCGCTAACAAGTCCCAACTGACGAACTCCGGCTACAACAGCAGCCGTCTGGGTTTCCGCGGCGTTGAAGATCTGGGTGGCGGCATGTCCGCTTCGTTCTGGCTGGAAGCTGGTCTGAACAACGACAACGGCCAAGGCGCTGCTACCAACGCTACCAACCAAGGCGCTGCTGCTGCCCTGGGCAACGGCCAACAAGGCCTGACGTTCAACCGTCGTTCGACGGTCAGCCTGAACGGCGGCTTCGGTGAAGTGCGTCTGGGCCGTGACTACACGCCCCAATTCTGGAACCTGACCGTGTTCGATCCGTTCGGCACGAACGGTGTTGGCACGACCCAAACCCTGAACTCCAGCCTGGGTGGCCCAACCACCATCCGCGCTTCGAACGCCATCGGCTACTTCCTGCCTGGCAACCTGGGCGGCTTCTACGGCCAAGCACAGTACTACATGGGTGAAAACCTGAGCAACGCTGCCAACAAGAAGGACGGCAACGGCCTGGCTCTGCGCGCTGGTTACGCCAACGGCCCCATCAACGTGGCTCTGGCTTTCTCTGACACCAAGTTCCTGAGCGGCAACATCAAGGCTGTGAACGTGGGCGGTCAATACGATCTGGGCGTGGCCAAGATCATGGCTCACTACAACCAAGACGACATCAAGAACGGCAACGAAGGCAAGGGCTTCCTGATCGGTGGTCTGGTGCCAGTCGGCGCAGGCGAAATCCGTCTGTCTTACTCCACCTACAAGATCGAAACCCCCGGTGCTGATCCCCGCGCCAACAAGCTGGCTCTGGGCTACGTGCACAACCTGTCCAAGCGCACGGCTCTGTACGCAACGTACGCTCACGTGAGCAACAAGAACGGCTCCGCTCAGTCCCTGAACGGTTCCGTGACTGCTGCTGGCGAAAACTCCAACGGCTACGACTTCGGTATCCGTCACAGCTTCTAATATCAAGACTGGCCTTTGGCCAGTTGACGATATCAAAGCTAAAAAGCCGCCTTCGGGCGGCTTTTTTTTTGACCGACCGACTGACTGTTTGTCTGCGGTTGATTGCGGGAGTTGAATTGTGGATTGCCCGAGTGAACAATCCAGTGCTGCATGGCATGTAACTCCGGGTACATGCCTTCTGCCGCTGCAATGTCTGACACCTTCCGGAGGGCCTTGTTGGCCCTGTCTCCGTGGTTTCTTTCCCTTCTTTGCCCCGGTGCAGATTCTTGGCACCATCCTTGCGTGCTGGAACGACGCAAAAGCAACGTAAATCCACCCTCAGAGGCCCTTCTCGGCGCTGGAGATTCAGGGATTTCCCGTTGGCTATAGAGCAACCTTTACTGCATAGTAAAACTTTTAATCAAGAGGGTTCCATGAAACTCAAATACAGTCTTTTGTCGGTAGCTGCCATGGCTGCACTGCTTGCAGCACCAGCGCTGCATGCCAAGCCCTTCAAATGGGCGAGCCAGGGGGAGATTGCGACCTGGGATATCCATTCCCAAAACAATGCACTGCAAAACGGCATTCATGCCAATGTGTATGAGAGCCTGGTCTACTACAACAGCAAGACATTTGACGTGGAGCCCGTCCTGGCGACCTCCTGGAAAGAGGTCAGCCCCACACAGGTGCGCTTCACGCTGCGCCAGGGAGTGAAGTTCCATGATGGGTCGGCGTTCACCGCCGATGACGCCGTGTACTCGCTGCAGCGCGCGATGGCGAAGACGTCGAACTTCACGCCCTACATCCAGGGCATCAGCAAGGTCAACAAGGTCGACGCGCAAACCATCGACGTCATCCTGACAGCCCCCAATCCCGTGCTGCTGCGCCAGATGACCGAACTGCGCATGATGAGCAAGGCCTGGGCGGAAAAGAACAAGTCCGTGGAGCCCAAGGACATCAAGGGCAGCGATGAGAACTTTGCCCACCGCAATGCCATGGGCACCGGCCCCTACACGCTGGAGTCGTGGCAGCCCGATGTGAAGATGGTCTTCAAGCGCAACCCCAACTGGTGGGGCAAGATGGACGGCAACGTCACGGAAATCGTCTATACCCCGATCAAGTCCGCCGCCACGCGCATCGCTGCGCTGCTGTCGGGCGAAGTGGACATGGTGCTGGACCCCACGCCCCAGGATCTGGGTCGCCTGCGCGCCAGCCCCGACCTGAAGGTGATCGACGGTGTGGAGAACCGCACCATCTTCCTGGGCATGGACCAGTTCCGCGATGAGCTGCCAGGCTCCAACATCAAGGGCAAGAACCCGCTCAAGGACGTGCGCGTGCGCAAGGCCCTGTACCAGGCCATCGATGCCGACACGATTTCGCGCAACATCATGCGCGGCCTGGGCAAGCCTACGGGCACCATCGTGGCGCCCCAGGTGGCCGGATACACCGAAGCCGTGGGCAAGCGTTTCCCCTACAGTGTCGAAGCCTCCAAGAAGCTGCTGGCCGAAGCGGGTTATCCCGATGGCTTCGAAGTGGATTTCGCCTGCCCGAACAACCGCTACATCAACGACGAGGCCATCTGCCAGGCCGTGACGGCCATGTGGTCGCGTGTGGGCGTGAAGGCCAAGCTGCGCACGCTGCCACTGGTGAACTATTTCCCCATGATCCAGCGCTACGAAGCCAGCATCTACATGCTGGGCTGGGGCGTGCCGACGTTCGATGCGTTGTACAGCCTGCAGTCGCTGGTACGCACCGTGGGCCAGGGGGGTGACGGCAACTACAACGTGGGCCGCTACAGCAACCAGCGCATGGACTACCTGGTGGACCGGATCAAGGCCGAGACGGACGCTCCCGTGCGCGCGCGCATGCTGACGGAGGCGCTGCAGCTGTCCAATGACACCGTATCCCACCTTCCTCTGCATGACCAGGTGATACCCTGGGCTATGAAGAAGAACGTGGAGCTGGTCCACCGCGCCGACAACCGCGTGGACATGCGCACGGTCAAGGTGAACTGATCGATTGTCGATACGCTGAGAGCAAGGGCCTCGAGGCCCTTGCTCTCCTTGATTCAGTTTGACGACGACGTATTGCCAGTCAGTGCCCCTGCCATCAAAAGTGGCCGCGGTGCTTTTATCGAACACTCACTCGACTTCCCGATGCTTGCCTTTATATTGCGCCGCCTGATACAGGCTGTGATTGTCATGGTCACGGTGGCCTTCATCTCCTTCATGCTGTTCCAGTACGTGGGAGATCCCGTGGTGTTTCTGCTGGGACAGGATGCCACCCCTGAACAGATCCGGGAGCTGCGTGCCTCCCTCGGCCTGGACAAACCCTTCTTCGTGCAGTTCTGGCACTTTCTCGTGAATGCGGCGCAAGGCGAATTCGGCCTGAGCCTGCGCCAGGGTGCCAAGGTCTCGCGCCTCATTGCCGAGCGTTTCCCCGCCACGCTGGAGCTGGCGCTGGTCGCCGCGGTGCTGGCGCTGGTGATCGGCGTGCCCATGGGCGTGTATGCGGCGCTCAAGCGCGGCACCTTCACCAGCCAGATGTTCATGACGCTTTCGCTGCTCGGCGTGTCGCTGCCCACCTTCCTGATCGGCATCCTGCTGATCCTGGTGTTTGCGGTGACCCTGGGCTGGTTCCCGAGCTTTGGCCGCGGGGAAGTGGTGCAGCTGGGATGGTGGAGCACCGGCCTGCTCAAGGCCAAGGGCTGGCACCACATCACGCTACCCGCCATCACGCTGGCCATCTTCCAGCTCACGCTGATCATGCGGCTGGTGCGCGCGGAGATGCTGGAGGTGCTGCGCACGGACTACATCAAGTTCGCGCGGGCCCGGGGCCTGTCCAATCGCGCCATCCATTTTGGGCACGCGCTCAAGAACACGCTGGTGCCCGTGATGACCATCACCGGCCTGCAACTGGGCGGCCTGATCGCGTTTGCGATCATCACCGAGACCGTGTTCCAGTGGCCCGGCATGGGCCTGCTGTTCATCCAGGCCGTGACCTTTGCGGACATTCCTGTGATGGCGGCGTACCTCTGCCTGATCGCGCTGATCTTCGTGGTGATCAACCTGGTGGTGGATCTGCTGTACTTCGCGGTGGACCCCCGTCTGCGCGTGGGCAAGGCAGGAGGCCATTGAATGAGCTCCCCCCTGAGTCGCTTCGCGCCATCCCCCCGGAGGGGGGATGCTCCCAGCGCGGCGGGGCGGCCCTTGCGCGGCAGCACTGGCCTGGGCCGCGCCGGTTTTGCCGGCTGCTGGCGCTGCACGAGCTTTCCGGGCGTCTGACATGCAGTCGCTCCGATACAAAGCGGGTGGCCGGGCGTTTGCGCACATCGCGCAGTTCCATCCGGAGCTGACCGCCCTGCGCCGCGATCTGCACGCCCATCCCGAGCTGGGCTTTGAAGAAATCTATACAGGCAACCGCGTGAAAGAGGCGCTCAAGGTGTGCGGCGTGGACGAGATCCACGACGGCATCGGCCGCACGGGCATCGTTGCGGTGATCCGCGGCCGCAGCACCTCCAGCGGCTCCATGGTGGGCCTGCGTGCCGACATGGATGCACTGCCTTTGGCAGAGCACAACGACTTCTCCTGGAAGTCGTGCAAGCCCGGCCTCATGCACGGCTGTGGCCACGACGGCCACACCGCCATGCTGGTGGGCGCGGCGCGCTACCTGGCCGAGACCCGCAATTTCGACGGCACGGCCGTGCTCGTGTTCCAGCCAGGCGAGGAGGGCTTGGCGGGCGCCCGCGTGATGATGGAAGACGGCCTGTTCGACCGGTTCCCGGTGCAGTCCATCTATGCCATGCACAACTGGCCGGCCATGAAGCCCGGCACCGTGGGCATCAACCCGGGCCCCATGATGGCGGCGGCCGACCGCTTCACCATCGAGATCACGGGGCGCGGCGGCCACGGCGCGCATGCCTACCAGACGGTGGACGTGCTGGTGGTGGCCGCGCACATCATCACGGCGGCGCAGAGCATCGTGTCGCGCAACGTGCGCCCCATCGAAAGTGCCGTGGTCAGCATCTGCGCCGCGCAGGCAGGCGATCTGGGCGCCTTCAGCGTGCTGCCCGGCTCCGCCACCCTGGTGGGCACCGTGCGCACGTTCGACCCCGTGGTGCAGGAGATGGTGGAAAAGCGCCTCAAGGAACTGTGCAACGCGATTGCTCTGGGCTTTGGAGCCAATGCCACGGTGCACTACGAGCGCATCTACCCGGCCACGATCAACAGCGAGAGCGAGGCCGTCTTCGCGGGCGACGTGGCCGAATCCCTGCTGGGAGCGGACCACGTGGTGCGCGACCTGGAGCCCAGCATGGGCGCGGAAGACTTCGCCTTCATGCTCCAGACCCGCCCGGGCGCCTACCTGCGCATCGGCCAGGGTACCGGCGCCAGCGGCAGTGCGCTGCACAACAGCCGCTACGACTTCAACGACGACATCCTGCCGCTGGGCTCTGCATTGCATGCGAGCCTGATCGAGCAGTCCATGCCCCTGGCGGTGCCCTGAGGGCTGCGTCCCCTTCGCGCAACGCCAGCATCCAATCCCTGGATCCACAACCTTTCGCACCCCTTTTCACTACGAGGAGATTTCCATGAAATTCCAGAAAAAAGCCGCCCTTGCCGCACTGTTTGCCGCGATGGCCGCAACCAGCATGGTCGCCAATGCGCAGACCATCCGAATTGCCAACCAGGGCGATGCGCTCTCCATGGATCCGCACTCGCTCAACGAATCGCTCCAGCTGAGCGTGACCAGCAATGTGTACGAGCCGCTGGTCGGCCGCAACAAGGACCTGAGCCTGGCGCCGGCGCTGGCCACGGCCTGGAAGCAAACCGCACCCACCGTGTGGCGGTTCGAGCTGCGCAAGGGCGTGCAATTCCATGACGGCACCCCCTTCACGGCAGACGACGTGGTGTTCAGCTTTGGCCGCATGAAGGGCGAGGGCTCGGACATGAAGGCCACCAACAGCGACATCAAGCAGGTGCGCAAGATCGACGATCACACCGTCGAGATCGAAACCATGGCGCCGCAGCCCATCCTGCCCGACGTGATCACGACCTCCTACATCATGAGCAAGAAGTGGTGCGAGACCAACCAGGCCGTGATGCCCGTCGACCGCCGCAAGGGCATCGAGAACGCTGCCTCGTTCCGCGCCAACGGCACAGGCCCCTTCCGCCTGCGCGAGCGCCAGCCCAACGTGCGCTCGGTGTTCGTGCGCAACGGCTCCTACTGGGGCAAGATCGAGGGCAACGTGACCGAAGTGGTGTTCACGCCCATCGCCAACGATGCCACGCGCGTGGCGGCGCTGCTGTCGGGCGAAGTGGATGTGATGGAGCCCGTGCCGGTGCAGGACATCGACCGTGTCAACAACAGCCCCAACACGCGTGCGGTGACCGGCCCCGAGCTGCGCACCATCTTCCTGGGCATGGACCAGAAGCGCGACGAGCTGC
The DNA here is from genome assembly GCF_058809075.1 of Acidovorax sp. GW821-FHT11A03. Taxonomy (NCBI): domain Bacteria; kingdom Pseudomonadati; phylum Pseudomonadota; class Betaproteobacteria; order Burkholderiales; family Comamonadaceae; genus Acidovorax; species Acidovorax sp. GW821-FHT11A03. Next base: position 200,078 of record NZ_JBXASG010000002.1, on the reverse strand, counting down.
TGTACTCCAACGTGAAGGGCAAGAACCCCTTCAAGGACAAGCGCGTCCGCCAGGCCTTCTACCAGGCCATCGACATCGACGGCATCAAGAAGACCGTGATGCGCGGCGCCTCCAACCCTTCCGCGCTGATGGTGGGCCCTGGCATCAACGGCTTCCAGCCCGAGACCAAGCGCCTGCCGTACGACGTCGAAGCCGCCAAGAAGCTGATGGTGGAAGCCGGCTACCCCAATGGCTTCGAAGTGTCCATGAACTGCCCGAACGACCGCTACGTGAACGACGGCCGCATCTGCCAGACCGTGGCCGCCAACCTCTCTCGCATCAACGTCAAGATCAACCTGCAGGCCGAGACCAAGGGTACCTACTTCCCCAAGGTGCTGCGCCGCGACACCAGCTTCTACATGCTGGGCTGGACGCCCACGACCTACGACGCGCACAACGCGCTCAACGCGCTCATGATCTGCCCGGACGACAAGGGCGGTGCCGGCCAGTTCAACCTGGGCGCCTATTGCAACCCCAAGCTCGATGAACTGACGAAGAAGGTGCTGGTCGAGACCGACAAGGCCAAGCGCGACGCGATGATCAAGGAAGCCTTCGACCTGCACAGCGCCGACATCGGCCACCTGCCGCTGCACCAGCAGGCGCTGGCCTGGGGCGTGAACAAGAACGTGAAGCTCGTGCAGATGGCCGACAACTTCATGTACTTCAAGTGGATGACCATCGGCAAGTAAGCGGTCAGAAGATTTCGTACCTAGATCGTCGCAAAAGAATCAAGAGAAACGACAACCGGTTCTTTTGAAAGTCCACACCACCGCGAGGCCGCTACCCGGGCCTGGCGGTGGTGCCTGTTTACTGGTTCCCACAATGAAAACTACCCTTGCCCGCTGGCTCGACAGCGATGTTGGCTACAGCTTCCGCACATCGCCGGTGGCCATGCTGGCCGCAGCGATCGCGCTGGTCTGCGTGTTCTGTTCGGTGTTCGCCGGATGGGTCGCGCCCCACAACCCGTTTGACCTGGCCACGCTCGAACTCAGCGATGCGCGGCTGCCCCCGGCCTGGAGCGCCGAAGGCTCCATGAAATACCCGCTGGGCACCGATGACCAGGGCCGCGACATCCTTTCCGCGCTGATCTACGGCGCGCGCATCTCCCTCGTCGTGGGCATCGCGTCGGTGCTGCTCTCGGTGGTGGTGGGCGTGGCGTTTGGCCTGCTGGCGGGATTTCGCGGCGGCTGGATCGACGCGGTGCTCATGCGCCTGTGCGACGTGATGCTGTCGTTTCCGGCCATCCTGGTCGCCCTGCTGATTGCCGGTGTGGGCCGCGCGCTGTTTCCCAACGCGCACGAGTCGCTGGCCTTTGGCGTGCTCATCATCTCGATCTCGCTGACGGGCTGGGTGCAGTACGCACGCACAGTGCGCGGCTCCACGCTGGTGGAGCGCAACAAGGAGTACGTGCAGGCCGCGCGCGTGACGGGCGTCTCGTCGCTGCGCATCATGCGCAAGCACGTGCTGCCCAATGTGATGGGCCCGGTGCTCGTGCTGGCCACCATCCAGGTCGCCACCGCCATCATCACCGAGGCCACGCTGTCCTTCCTGGGCGTGGGCGCGCCGCCCACATCGCCGTCGCTGGGCACGCTGATCCGCATCGGCAACGACTACCTGTTCTCGGGCGAATGGTGGATCACCGTGTTCCCCGGTGCCATGCTGGTGCTGATTGCTCTTTCCGTGAATCTATTGGGCGACTGGTTGCGTGATGCCCTCAATCCGCGCCTGCGCTGAACAAGAACAAGAAAAGCGATATCCCCATGAGCCTTCTAGAAGTCAAAAACCTCGTTGTCGAATTCCCGGGCCGCCGCGGTACCCTGCGCGCCCTGGACGACATTTCCTTCTCCATCGCACCCGGCGAGATCCTGGGTGTGGTGGGTGAATCTGGCGCGGGCAAGTCGCTCACCGGCGCCGCCATCATCGGCCTGCTGGAGCCACCGGGCCGCGTGGCATCCGGCCAGATCCTGCTGGAGGGCCAGCGCATCGACAACCTCAGCAACGAGGAAATGCGCCACATCCGCGGCCGCCGCATCGGCGCCATCTTCCAGGATCCGCTGACCTCGCTGAACCCGCTGTACACCGTGGGCCGCCAGCTCACCGAGACCATCCTGGCCCACCTGCCGGTCACGCCCGCCGAGGCCCGCCAGCGCGCCATCGCGCTGCTGCAGGACACCGGCATTCCGGCGGCGGCGGAGCGCATCGACCACTACCCGCACCAGTTCTCCGGCGGCATGCGCCAGCGCGTGGTGATCGCCCTGGCCCTGGCGGCCGAGCCCAAGCTCATCGTGGCCGACGAGCCCACCACGGCGCTCGACGTGTCCATCCAGGCGCAGATCATCACGCTGCTGAAAAACATCTGCAAATCGCGCGGCGCCGCCGTGATGCTGATCACCCATGACATGGGCGTGATCGCCGAGACCTGCGACCGCGTGGCCGTGCTGTATGCCGGCCGCGTGGCCGAGATCGGCCCCGTGCACGACGTCATCAACAAGCCATCGCACCCCTACACCAGCGGCCTGATGGCCTCCATCCCCGACATGGCGGTGGACCGCGAGCGCCTGAACCAGATCGACGGGGCCATGCCCCGCTTGAATGCCATCCCCAAGGGCTGTGCCTACAACCCGCGCTGCCCCAAGACCTTTGACCGCTGCATGACCGAACGTCCCGACCTGATGGATGCGGGCTCCACCCGCGCCGCCTGCTGGCTGCACGCCGGCGCCACGACGAAAAACGCCGAGGTGGCCGCATGAGCACTACGACCACCGCCACCACCGCCGCCGCAGGCAAGGCCCCCGTCGCCGCCCAAGGCCGGCCCCTCGTGCAGGCGCACGATCTGGCCAAGACTTTCGATGTCTCCGCCCCCTGGCTCAACCGCGTCATCGAGCGCAAGCCCCGCACGCTGCTGCATGCGGTCGACGGCGTGAGCTTCGAGATCGAACGGGGCAAGACACTCGCCCTGGTGGGCGAATCGGGCTGCGGCAAGAGCACGGTGGCCCGTTTGCTGGTGGGCCTGTACGAGCCGACACGCGGCGGCCTCACCTTCGACGGCCAGGACGCGCACGCCGCCTTCAAGGGCAACGATGCCCAGGCCATGCGCCGGCGCATCCAGATGATCTTCCAGGACCCCTATGCCAGCCTGAACCCGCGCTGGCTGGTCGAGGACATCATCGGCGAGCCGCTGCGCGAGCACGGCCTCATCACCGACAAGGTCGAGCTCAAGGCCCGCGTGGGCGAGCTGCTCAAGTCCGTGGGCCTGTCCCCGCTGGACATGGTCAAGTACCCGCACCAGTTCTCCGGCGGCCAGCGCCAGCGCATCTCCATCGCGCGCGCCCTGGCCACCGAGCCCGAGTTCCTGGTGTGCGACGAGCCCACCTCGGCGCTCGACGTGTCGGTGCAGGCGCAGGTGCTCAACATCATGAAGGACCTGCAGCGCGAGCGGCAGCTCACCTACCTGTTCATCAGCCACAACCTGGCCGTGGTGCGCCACGTGAGCGACCAGGTCGGCGTGATGTACCTGGGCCGCCTGGTGGAACTGGCCGACAAGCACACGCTGTTCGATACGCCACGCCACCCCTACACGCGCATGCTGCTCGATGCCATCCCCAAGATGCACGACACCGGCAAGGCGCGCACGCCGGTGCAGGGCGAGGTGCCCAACCCGCTGAACCCGCCCCCCGGCTGCGCCTTCAATCCGCGCTGCCCGCACGTGAACGACCGCTGCCGCGCCGAACGGCCCCAGCTGCTCAGCATTGGCGGCATCCGGATCGCCTGCCATGCGGTGGAAGAGGGGCGGATCTGAGAGATTGCTCCTGAATTTATAGCTGCTTGCGCTTGATGGGAAAGCGCTGAGGGCCTATCTGGCTGTCAAACTGGCTGGTGTGCGCCTTGCCGGGAGTACCTGGCTTGGCGCCATGGAACACCCCCGACGCCGGCTGCCGGGGCCTGGGCCCCGCAGCGACCTGTGGGCGGCACCCGCGGTCGCCCCGGCGGTGCGCACCAGGCGTCGGTGGCTGCGGGCTCCGCGCTTGCCAAATTGCGCTTGGTGGGTTGGCAAGTGGTTCGTATGATGTCTTATTACCAGATGTTGCAGAGCCGGATCGCTACCGCGTCCCTTTGGGGAAACCGGCCTCGTCCACCCCTTTCTTTTCTGAATCCATGCTCGCTCTCATGCTTGCGACGCGCCTGCGCTCTGCGCGCCGCATTGTTTTTCAACAATTGACCGTGCTCTGGCGGTCGCCGTGGTTGCGCGGCGGCCGGGGCCTTCTCCATGCCGTGGTTGCTGTGCTGGCCGTTGCCTCCCTGGCGCATGCAGCGCCCGCCCATGCCGCCACGGAGATCCGCACGCTGATCGACAGCGACAACAACCCCGCGACCGGCTGTACCGTCGCCACTCCGGGCGGGGCCTTCGGGGGCGTGGATCAGGCTGCCATCACCCGCATCGACCTGCTGGCGGCCGAGCCGGTGGGGGATGTCGCCCGAGAGGTCTGCCAGAGCGGAGTGCTGGTGGCCGACCCCAGCTTCGTGCCCAGCGCGCCCTTGCACTGGCCTCTGGGTGTCGCTGCCGCCGGCATGCACACGGACGTTGTCGAAAGTTATGCACAGCTGGTGAGTGCGGCGGCGTCCGGCGTGCGGCTCGGATTCGTCGCCAGCACCACCGACGGCAGCGCGCCGCCCAGCGCCCTGTTGTCGGCTGATGGCAGCGGCGGTTCGCCGATCCATCTGGCCGCGGCGGCGGCAGCTGCCGTGGCCGTGCCCGCACTGGGCGGGGCCGGCCTGCTGCTGGTGGCCTGTGCGCTGGTCTTTGCCACCTACCGCTTTGCCCGCGTTCGCCGCTATGCGGCCACCGGCGCCACCTTGTGCCTGTTGCTCGTGGTGAGCCTGGCCTGGGCCGCGATCGTGCGCGACGGGTCGCCGTCGGACTGGGGCGGTACGCCGCCCGTGGCGACGGCTTCCACCACCGGCCCGCACCAGATCGCGGCCGTCTACGGGCGGCTGGAAGGCCGCACCCTGCAGCTGCGCTATGACCTGGACCTCGGCGTGCGGGACGGCGCGCCGCTGGACGATGGGCCGTTCGCCGCCACCGTGGGTGCCCCACTGTCCGTGCCCGCACCGGGCCTGCTGTCCAACGATGCGCCTGGTTCCCCGCCGTTGCAGGTCCGCGAGTTCCGCGTGCAAGGCGCGGTCTCCAACACGCCAGCGGGCGGGGTGGTCGCGTTCGCGGGCAACTCGCTGACGGTGGCGCCGGATGGTGGCTTCACCGTGGGGCCGCCCACGCTCCCCGGCACCTACCGCTTCGAGTACCGCGCGCACAACCGGCTGACCCCCGGAGGGTGGGGCGTGGCGACGGTCGAGGTGGCGGCTGCCAACGTCTGCGGCGACGGGGTGCGCACCGGCGCCGAGGTCTGCGATGACGGCAATGCCGTCACGGAGACCAGCTGTCCCTATGGCACCGTGTCCTGCACCACCTGCAACGCCACCTGCACGGCAACGCTGAGCCTGACCGGCCAGTTCTGTGGCGACGGCGCTCGCAACGGCGCCGAGGTCTGCGACGACGGCAACAACGTGACGGAGACCAGCTGCCCGGACGGCACGGCCACCTGCCAGGCATGCAACGCCACCTGCACGGCGACGCTGAACCTCACGGGCGCCTTCTGCGGCGACGGCATACGCAACGGCGCCGAGGTCTGCGACGACGGCAACAACGTGACGGAAACCAGCTGCCCGGACGGCACCGCCACCTGCATGAGGTGCAACGCCACCTGCACGGCGACGCTGAGCCTCACGGGCGCCTTCTGCGGCGATGGCATACGCAACGGCGCCGAGGTCTGCGACGACGGCAACAACGTGACGGAGACCAGTTGCCCGGACGGCACGGCCACCTGCATGAGGTGCAACGCCACCTGCACGGCGACGCTGAGCCTCACGGGCGCCTTCTGCGGCGACGGCATACGCAACGGCGCCGAGGTCTGTGACGACGGCAACAACGTGACGGAGACCAGCTGCCCCTATGGCAGCGCTTCCTGCATGGCCTGCAACGCCTCCTGCACGGCGCCGTTGAGCCTGACGGGCGGGTACTGCGGAGACGGGGTCGTCAACGGCGGGGAGGTCTGTGATGGCACTCCGGGCTGTTCGGCCATGTGCACGCCGCTGTAGCGGCAGCCATCCGGGCACCGGCCGGTACAGAGGGTGTGCCGTCGGCGCGGCCGGGCCGGCGGTGGCCGGCGGTTCTGGGCACGCAGGGGCCGATGTCCCGAGGGTGGCGGATCCTGCGGGCGGCAGGGCGCCTACGCGTAGCGCTTGGCGCGGAGGTTTTCCTTCATCTGCTGCAGGATGGGCTGCAGCGAGCTGCCGATGCGCAGCGCCACGCAGGTCGCCAGCACGTCGATGATCAGCAGGTGCATCAGGCGCGACACCATCGGGCTGTAGCGGTCGTAACCCTCGGGGTGGTCGGCGGCCAGGTGGATCTGGCAGGTGCTGGCCAGGGGCGAGCCGCTGGCCGTGATGACGATGGTGGTCGCGCCGTTCCTGCGCGCGATGTCCGCCGCGTCCATCAGGTCGCGCGTGCGGCCCGAGTTGGAGATGATCACCGCGCAGTCGCCCGGGCCCAGCAAGGTGGCGCTCATCACCTGCATGTGGCCGTCGCTGCTGGCGATGGAGGTGACGCCCAGGCGAAAGAATTTGTGCTGGGCGTCCTGCGCAACGATGCCCGAATTGCCCACGCCGTAGAACTCGATGCGCTTGCCCGTCTTCCAGGTCGCGGCAATCGCCTCGGCCGCGCGTTCGATGGCCACGGTGCTGGCCGCGTTGCGGTACTGCAGGAAGGCGGCCACCGCGTTGTCGACGACCTTCACCAGCACGTCGCCCGTCTTGTCATCCGCATCCACGCTGCGGTGGATGAAGGGCACGCCCTCGCTCACGCTGCCCGCGAGCTTGAGCTTGAAATCGGCCAGCCCGTCATAGCCCATGCTGCGGCAAAAGCGCACCACCGTGGGCTTGCTCACGTGGGCGCGCTCGGCCAGCTCGCGCACGGGCAGCCGTGCGAACGCGCGGGGGTCGGTGAGCACCAGCTTGGCCACCCGCTGTTCGGCGGGGGCCAGCGAGGGCAGGGAGGCGGTGATGCGGTCGAGCATGTCGGTGAAGGCGTGTCAGTGGCGCCGGCAGCCGGGCGGGCCAAGGCGGCGCATCGACGGGGAGCAAGACAGGGCGGGCATGGGCGGGCTCGTGGTCGGCGGCGCCGCCGGGGATGGCGGTGCCGCATGTTCGCCTAATGTAACTTGGTTCCAAACGCCACGGGGAGGGGGCTGGCCCTGCCTTTCATCCTGCTTGCACCATGCCTGCGGGGTTCCCCCCTGACCCGGCCAGGGCCGCGGCAATAGCATCCTTGCATCACGTAATCCCGATACCTAGGAGCCTTTCATGCGCAAACCTCTGCTGAAGAACCTGCTGGCCGGAGCGGCCCTTGCGACCGCGGCCTGCGGCAGCTGGGCCCAGGGCCAGGTCAACATCATCTGTTCGGTGCAGGCCGAGTGGTGCAACCTGATGTCCACGGTGTACGCCAAGACCACCGGCACCAAGGTCAACATGACGGCCAAGGGATCGGGCGAGGCGCTGGCCCAGCTCAATGCCGAGAAGGCCAACCCCAAGACCGACATCTGGTTCGGCGGCACGGGCGACCCGCACCTGCAGGCGGCCGAGCAGGGCCTCACGCTCGAATACAAATCGCCGCAGCTCGCTCAGCTCTACCCCTGGGCGCAGAAGCAGGCCACCGATTCCAAATACCGCACCGTGGGCGTGTACCTGGGCCCGCTGGGCTTCGGCTACAACAAGGAGCTGCTGGCCAAGCGCAAGCTCAACCCGCCGCAGTCGTGGGCCGACCTGCTCAAGCCCGAGTTCAAGGGCGAGGTGCAGATGGCCAACCCGGCCTCCAGCGGCACGGCCTACACCATGATCGCCACGCTGGTGCAGATCATGGGCGAGGAAAAGGCGTTCGAGTACCTCAAGGCCCTGCACCCCAACGTGAGCACCTACACGCGCTCGGGCACTGCGCCGGTCAAGGCCGCGGCGCGGGGCGAGACCACGGTCTCCATCAGCTTCGTGCACGACGTGACCACCGAGGCGGTCAACGGCTTTCCCGTCGGGTCCATCACGCCCTCGGAAGGCACGGGCGCCGAGGTGGGCTCGATGAGCATCGTCAAGAACGGCCCGAACACCGAGGCGGCCAAGAAGTTCTACGAATGGGCGCTCACGCCCGGGGGGCAGCAGTTCGGCCTGGCGGCCAAGCAGTTCCAGCTGCCCAGCAACACGCAGGTGCCCAAGGACCCGCGCATGACCGACCCGGCCAAGATGAAGCTCATCAACTACGACTACGCCAAGTACGGCGCGAGCGCCGAGCGCCGCCGCCTGATCGCGCGCTGGGAAAAAGACGTGCAGAACGCTGCGCGCTGAGGGATGGTGGTGTCGGCAGCAGCCGCGGCGGCGCACGCAACTTTTCGAACCTCAGCGCGAAGCGCCTCGGTCAACCGGCCCCTGTGGGTCTGGTGGGTCGTGGGCGTGCTGGGCTATCTGGCATTTCCCTGGTATGCGCAGCAGGATGCCAACGGCCTGCTCGCGGTGGGACAGGTCTTCAGCAGCGAACAGGCGGCCAACGGGCTGATGCAGGCGGCGCTGTTCGGCCGGTCGTGGCTCTGGCTGGGCCTGGTCGGCTTGGCCGTGGCCGGGCTGGGCGCCTGCCTTCCTGCCGGCCGCACCCAGGGTGCGGTGCTGGCCGCAGGGGGCGCGCTGGGGTTGCTGGCGCTGCTGGCGAGCGGTTTCACCATCGGTGCGCGCGGCTGGGCGTTTGAATGGATGAACACCTACCTGGGCGAGCTGGGCGCGCGCCAGCCCGGCATGGGCTGGGGCGGGTTCGTGGTGCTCTCTGCGCTGCTGGTGCTGCTGGCATTTGGCGTCGCGCGGCGTGGGTTCTTCAAGGGCGACCTGTTCGTGGCGGCGGCCGTGCTCACCTGCGGCAGCCTGCTGGCGCTGTTCATCGTGTTCCCCGTGCTCAAGGCGCTGTCGGCCGCGTTCTTCCTCGAAGACGGCCCGTTCTCGCTGGCCGTGGTGTGGGAGCGCATCGCGCACGAACGCAACTTCGGCCTGTCGTGCCTGGCCGGTGGCCAGCGCTGCGGCGTGGCCTGGAACACGCTGTTCCTGGGGCTGATGACAGCCACCAGCACCACGCTCCTGGGCAGCTTCATGGCGCTGATGGCCGAGCGCGCCTCGCGCCGCTATGCGCGGCCGCTGAACATCGTGGCGCTGCTGCCCATCATCACGCCGCCGTTCGTGGTGGGGCTGGGCCTCATCCTGCTGTTCGGCCGCGCCGGGGTGTTCAACCAGTTTCTCGAATACGCGTTCGGCATCACCCCGTCGCGGTGGTTCTATGGCTGGCTCGGCGTGTGGGTGGCGCAGACTTTTGCCTTCACGCCCATCGCCTTCATGATCATGCGCGGCGTGGTGCAGGGCGTGGCGCCCAGCCTGGAGGAGGCCGCGCAGACCCTGCGCGCCAGCCCGCACCGCACCTTCATGACCGTGACCCTGCCGCTGCTCAAGCCCGGCCTGGCCAACGCATTCCTGGTGGGCTTCATCGAAAGCATGGCCGACTTCGGCAACCCCATCGTGGTGGGCGGGCAGTTCTCGGTGCTCTCCACCGAGATCTTCTTCGCCATCGTGGGCGCGCAATACGACCAGGGGCGTGCGGCGTCGCTGGCCTGGATCCTCACGTTCTTTGCGCTCACCGTGTTCGCCATCCAGCGTGGGCTGCTGGGCAAGCAGAACTTCACCACCGTGTCGGGCAAGGGCGACGCGGGCATCGCCATGCCGCTGCCCGCCGGCGTGCGCCGCGTGGTGCATTCCATCGCGCTGCCGTGGATGGCCTTCACGCTCATCGTCTACCTGTTCGCGCTAGCCGGCGGCTTCGTGCAGACCTGGGGGCGCGACTACACCATCACGCTGGCGCACTTTCGCACCGCGTTCAGCGTGGAGTGGGGCCAGTTCGGCGTGGTGTGGGCGGGCACGGCGTGGAACTCCTTCTTCACCACCGTCAAGCTCGCGGCCATCTCGGCGCCGCTCACGGCCACGCTGGGCATCGGCATCGCCTGGCTGCTGGCGCGCACCGAGTTCCGGGGGCAGGGCGCATTCGAGTTCGCGGCGCTGCTGGCCTTCGCCATCCCGGGCACGGTGCTGGGCGTGAGCTACATCCTGGCGTTCAACGTGCCGCCGTTCGAGCTCACGGGCACGGCGCTCATCATCGTGCTGTGCTTCATGTTCCGCAACCTGCCGGTGGGCGTGCGGGCGGGCACGGCGGCCTTCAAGCAGCTGGACCGCTCGCTGGACGAGGCCTCCGTCATGCTGCGCGCGGGCAGCGTGCAGACGCTGCGTCACGTGGTGCTGCCGCTGCTCAAGCCCGCCCTGGTCGCGGCGCTGGTGTACAGCTTCGTGCGCGCCATCACCACGGTGAGCGCGGTGATCTTCCTGGTCACGGCCGAAAACGAGCTGGCCACCACCTACATCATCGGCCGCGTGGGCAATGGCGACTATGGCGTGGCACTCGCGTACTGCACGGTGCTCATCCTGCTCATGTCCGCCTCCATCGGCCTGATCCAACTGCTCGTCGGCGAGCGAAAGCTGGGCCGCCGGGGCGCTGCACGCACGGCACCCGCCGCCGCGCACTGACACCTTTCAAAAAGAAGATACGCCATGAACAACAGCGATGCGGGCATCGTGTTCCGCAACATCACCAAACGCTACGGCAGCGACCCGTCCGCGGGCCTGGCGGTCAAAGGCATCAGCTTTGAGGTGCCGCGCGGCACGCTCACCACCATCCTGGGGCCCTCGGGCTGCGGCAAGACCACCACCTTGCGCATGATCGCGGGGCTGGAGTCGCCCACCGCGGGCGAGATCCTCATCGGCGGCAAGGACGTGACCACGCTCGGCCCCGCGCAGCGCAATGTGAGCATGATGTTCCAGAGCTATGCGCTGTTCCCGCACATGAATGTGGCCGAGAACGTGATGTACGGCCTGCGCATGTCGGGGTTCTCCAAGGACGTGGCCCGCGCCAAGGCCGTGGAGGCCCTGCGTGGCGTGGGCCTGGTGGGCTATGACGACCGCCTGCCCAGCGAGCTGTCGGGTGGCCAGCAGCAGCGCGTGGCCCTGGCGCGCGCGCTGGTGCTGGAGCCCGAGGTGCTGCTGTTCGACGAACCCCTGTCCAACCTGGACGCCCGTCTGCGCCGCGAGATGCGCGAGGAAATCCGCGCGCTGCAGCAGCGCCTGTCGCTCACGGTGGCGTATGTCACCCACGACCAGGCCGAGGCCATGGCCGTGAGCGACCAGATCATCGTGATGAACCAGGGGCTGATTGCGCAGAAGGGCTCGCCGCGCGCGCTGTACGAAACGCCGCACAGCGAATTCGTGGCGGGTTTCATGGGCGAGGCGATGTTGTTCCCGGCTACTGCGCAAGCCGATGGCTCGGTCTTGCTCGGGCCGCTGGCGCTGCGCCCGCGCATGGCGGTGCACGGCGGTTCGGTGAAGGTGGCGGTGCGCCCCGAGGCCTGGCGCATCCACCGCCAGGGCGATGGCCTGTTGCCGGCGCGGCTCGCCAAGTCGGCCTACCTGGGGGCAGTGCACGAATACACCTTCGAGACGGCGCTGGGCGGCATCTTCGTGGTGTCGTCCGACCTGGACGACGTGCTCGCCGTGGGCGAGGACGTGTTGCTGAGCCTGGGCACCCACGGCGTATCGGTGGTTGGTAGTACCGATGGCGCCCTGGCCAATGCGGAATAATGACACCATGACGAACCAACTCGACGCCCTCAAACAGTTCACCACCGTGGTTGCCGACACCGGCGACTTCAAGCAACTGGCGCAGTTCCAGCCCCAGGATGCGACCACCAACCCCTCGCTGATCCTGAAGGCCGTGCAAAAGCCGGAGTACGCACCGCTGCTGCAGGACACCGTGGCGCAGTTCCGGGGCCGCCCGATTCATGAAATCATCGACCGCCTGCTGGTGCGCTTCGGCCGCGAGATCCTGGCCACGATTCCGGGCCGCGTCTCCACCGAGGTGGATGCGCGCCTGAGCTTCGACACCAGCGCCACCGTCGCGCGCGCCGAGCGCATCATCGAGCTGTACCAGGCCGAAGGCATCCACATCGACCGGGTGCTCATCAAGATCGCCTCGACCTGGGAAGGCATCCAGGCCGCCGAGCAGCTCGAGCGCAAGGGCATCCATACCAACCTCACGCTGCTGTTCTCGTTCGCCCAGGCCGTGGCCTGCGGCCAGGCCAAGGTGCAGCTGATCTCGCCGTTCGTGGGCCGCATCTACGACTGGTACAAGAAGCAGGCCGGCGCCAGCTGGGACGAGGCCGCGCGTGCGGGGGCCAACGACCCGGGCGTGCAGTCGGTCACGCAGATCTACAACCACTACAAGCGCTTCGGCATCGCCACCGAGGTGATGGGCGCGAGCTTTCGCAACGTGGGCCAGATCACGGCGCTGGCGGGTTGCGACCTGCTCACCATCGCGCCCGACCTGCTGGCCCAGCTGGCGGCCAGCGATGCGCCGCTGCAGCGCGCGCTCGATGCGGACGCGGCGAAGGGGCTGGACCTGCCCGCGGTGAACTATGACGAGGCGGGGTTCCGGTTTGCGCTCAATGAAGATGCCATGGCGACGGAGAAACTGGCGGAAGGCATCCGGGCGTTTGCGGCGGATGCGGTGAAGCTGGAGAAGCTGATCCTGGCGGCTTGAAGTCGGCTTTGAGTGTTTTTGGCGACCGGCGCTTGTGTGGCAAGTGCCGGCCGCTATGGTTTTTATGGCTCTGTAGCTTTTGCGCGTTCGGGCTGCGCTTGTAGGCGCCTGGGTTTGTGTGTTGGTCTGACTGTGTGCCTGGTTTGAGGGCGGAGGCCGGGATGTCGCCCCGGCGGGCGAGGTACTTGTTCTTTGCTTCGCCAAAGAAAAGTACCCAAAAGAAAGGCGACCCACAGTCTGCGACCCCTGCGCTGCGCTGCGGGGCAAATCTGCGTCGGTGCGGTTGCGGGGTGCGCCGTGGAACTCGCTGTGCGCTGGCGCGCGCCGCTCGGACAACCACGGCGAGTCAGAGCACGAGGCATGGGCGCTGCGACGCCCATGCTCACCCCGCAACCGCCCCGCCGCAGGCGCAGCCAGATGGGGGTGGGGAGCGAACAGCCAAACAGCCAAACAGCCAAACAGCCATACGGGCCATCGCTGCGCTCGGCCCGGAACGCGCGGGCGCTTCGCGCCGCGACCGCGAGGCCGAGCGCAGCGATGGCCCGAAGGAATGTCCGATTCGTGAGTTTCCTTCTGGATGCGCCTGGGGCGCGCAGCGAGTTCTGCGGTGCACCCCGTGACCGAGCACCCCGGGTTGCCCCGCAGCGCAGCGAAGGGGTCGCAGACAGCAGAGTTGCCTTCTCCTTGGTGACTTTCTCTTGGCGACCCAAGAGAAAGTTACTGCGCCGCCGGGCGCACACCCCGGCCTCCGCCCTTCACTTAGGCACGGCGTGAACTATAAAAACAATAGCTGCTAGCGCTTGATAGATAAGCGCCAGGAGCCAAAACACCTAAAAATTCACCCCGCAGGCAAGCGCATCCCCACCCGCAATCCCCTCGGCACCACCCCCTCGGCCACCGTCCGGCCCCCATGCCGCAGCGCGATCTCCTCCACGATCGACAGCCCCAGCCCACACCCGCCCGCCTTGTCCGACCCCCTCCAGAACCGCGCGAACAGATCGCCCAGGTGCTCGGCCGGCACGCCGGGCCCGTCGTCCTCCACCACCAGCAGGGCCCAGCGCCCGGGCTCCTCGCGGCCCACGCGCACCGTCACGGTGGCGCCTTCGCCCGCGTAGTGCAGCGCGTTGTCGATGAGGTTGTTGAGCGCCTCGCGCAGCAGCAGCGGGTGGCCCTGCACCGCCAGCTGGTCGTCGCCCTCATAGCCCAGATCCATGCCCTGCGCCAGGGCGCGGGCCGCCCATTCGCGGGCCACCTCGCGCGCGAGCGCCGCCAGGTCGATGGACTGCATCTCCACGTTCGATTCCGAGCGCGCCAGCTGTAGCAGCTGGTGCACCAGGTGGGCGCTGCGCTGCGCGGCCGACAGCACCTTGTGCAGCCGCTCCTGCACCGCGGGCTCATGGCTCTCGTGCAGCGCCAGCTCGGTCTGGCCGATGAGCCCCGCCAGCGGCGTGCGCAGCTGGTGCGCGGCATCGTTGAGGAAGCGCTTTTCCTTTTGCTGTCCGCGAGCCACGGTCTCCAGCAGCCGGTTGATGGTGCTGGCCAGCGAATGCACCTCCTGGGGGGCCGAGGTCAGCTCGATGGGCGGCAGGGGCGTGGTGCCCGCCTGGGGCCGGGCGCCGGCCTGCTCGATCTGGGCCTCCAGGCGCTTGAGCGGCTGCAGGCCGCGCAGCACGCCCGCGTAGACCACCGCGCTCAGCGCCAGCCCCATCAGCCCCATCGGGAACACCATCTGCTCCAGCAGCTCCTGCGCGATGCGTTCGCGCACCGTGAGGCTCTGGGCCACCTGCACGCGCAGGGTCTGCCGCGTCTGGGGCGTGCCGTAGTCCACGTCGAGCAGCGCCACGCGCACGGGGCGGTCGTCCACCCGCGCGTGGTAGAGGTACGGATCGCCCACGCGCACCTCCACCGGTGGCGGCGCGGGCAGCTGGGCATTGCCCAGCAGGAAGCGGCCGGGCGGGGACGACACCATGTAGGTGATGCGGTCGGCCGGGTCCTGCTCCAGGATGTCCTGCGCGGCCTTGGGGAAATCCACCAGCAGCCCGTCGCCAATGGGCTTGATCTGCCGCGCCAGCGCGCGCACTGACTGGGTCAGCGTCTGGTCGATGCCCTTTTCGCCGTTCTGCAGCGCGATGCGCCACGCCAGGAAACCGCCCGAGAGCCACAGCACGAGCTGGGGCAGCAGCAGCCACAGCAGCAGCTTGCGCTGCAGGGAGACCCCCGGGACCTGCCGCATGTCAGTGGTGGCCCAGTGCAGGCCGTATGAAACTGGCGCGGCCGATGCCAGGGCCGCCGCGCAAGGGCCGCCCCGCCGCGCTGGCGGCGCCCCCCTTCCCGCGCGCAGCGCGAGAGAAGGGGGAAGGCGCGCAGCGCCTCAGGGGGTTGTTCATGGTTTCGCCAGCATGTAGCCCAGGCCCCGGATGTTGCGGATGTTCAGCGGCGATGGGTCGAGCTTCTTGCGCAGCCGGTGCACGTAGACCTCCAGCGCATTGGAGTTCAGCGGCGCGGCGGTCTGCCCGGGCTCAGGCGGGCTGGCGCGCCAGGCGGCCAGCACGTCGTCGCGCGTGACCACTTCGCCGCAGCGGTTCACGAGCAGCTCCAGCAGCTCCCATTCGCGCTGGGTGAGGTCCAGCGGCTCGCCGTCGAGGGCCGCGCTGTGGCTGGCGTGGTCCAGCGCCAGGGGGCCGATGGTGGTGCCGGGGGTCCCGGCGCTGCTCGCCTGGGTGAACGCCGGTTGCCGCGCGCGGCGCAGCATGGCCTGCAGGCGGGCCTGCAGCTCCTGCATGTTGAAGGGTTTGGTGATGTAGTCGTCGGCCCCGGCGTTGAGGCCCAGCACGCGGTCCTCCACGCCGTCGCGCGCGGTGAGAATCAGCACCGGCAGGCCGGCGATGTGGGTGCGCGCCCAGGTCAGCAGCTCCATGCCGTCGGCGCCCGGCAGGCCCAGGTCCAGGATGATGCCGTCCACCGCCTGCGCCTGCAAAAGGGCGGTGGCCTCGGCCACGCTCGATGCCGTGCAGACGCCGAACTCCAGCTGCTGCAGCTGCCCGGTCAGCGCGTCCAGCAACAGGGCATCATCTTCGACTATCAGTATCGTGGCCATGGGATTGAGCATAACAAAGCGGCCTGCGCGGCCGCGCCGGTCCGCCTGCCCGGGGTGGCGCGGGGGCGGGGCCTGCGCGCCGCACGTAATCCGGTAACAGGGTGGAGCCCTGGCGGAGAAAGCACACCCCGGGAAAGTCCTGATATGTTCATTAATTATTGTAATTAAAGTACCGACTGCGCTGAACGGCACCGGTCTGCTGCGCACCAAACGGATTCAAACATCGAGGAGACAAGGGTATGTGGAAGATGACAAAGATCGCCGCAGTGGCGGTGGGCCTGGCGGCAGCGATGTCCGCCAGCGCGGGGGAGGTCGAGGTCCTGCATTACTGGACTTCGGGCGGCGAGGCCAAGTCGGTGGCCGAGCTCAAGAAGATCATGCAGGCCAAGGGGCACACCTGGCGTGATTTCGCCGTGGCTGGCGGCGGCGGCGACAGCGCCATGACCGTGCTCAAGAGCCGCGTGATCTCGGGCAACCCGCCTTCGGCCGCGCAGACCAAGGGCCCGGCCATCCAGGAATGGGCCTCCGAAGGCGTGCTGGCCAACATGGACGCCCTGGCCAAGGCCGAGAAGTGGGACGAGCTGCTGCCCAAGGTGGTCGCCGATGTCATGAAGTACAAGGGCGCCTACGTGGCGGCCCCCGTCAACGTACACCGCGTCAACTGGATGTGGGGCAGCTCCGAGGCCCTGAAGAAGGCCGGCGTGGCCGCCATGCCCAAGACCTGGGACGAGTTCTTCGCCGCCGCCGACAAGCTCAAGGCCGCGGGCCTGGTGCCCGTGGCCCACGGGGGCCAGAACTGGCAGGATTTCACCACCTTCGAATCGGTGGTGCTGGGCGTCGGCGGCCCCAAGTTCTACCAGGACGCCCTGGTGAAGCTCGATGACAAGGCCATCAACAGCGACACCATGAAGAAGTCGCTGGAAACCTTCCGCCGCATCAAGTCATACACCGACCCCGGCGCACCCGGCCGCGACTGGAATCTGGCCACGGCCATGCTGATCCAGGGCAAGGCGGGCTTCCAGCTCATGGGTGACTGGGCCAAGGGCGAGTTCCTGGCGGCCAACAAGGCGCCGGGCAAGGACTTCCTGTGCGCCGCGGCGCCGGGCACGACCACGTCGTTCACCTTCAACGTGGACTCGTTCATCCTGTTCAAGCTCAAGGATGCCGCTGCCCAGAAGGCGCAGAGCGACCTGGCCAGTTCCATCATGAGCCCCGAATTCCAGGAGGTGTTCAACCTCAACAAGGGCTCCATCCCGGTGCGCGCCGGCCAGAAGATGGACAAGTTCGACGACTGCGCCAAGGCCTCGGCCAAGGACTTCGCCGACACCGCCAAGAGCGGCAGCCTGCTGCCCAGCGTGGCCCATGGCATGGCGATCGCGCCCGCCACGGAAGGCGCCATCAAGGACGTGGTCAGCCAGTTCTGGAATGACGACAAGGTGAGCGTCGCCGACGCCATGAAGAAGATCGCGACCGCCGCGAAGACCAAATAAACCACCACCACTGAGGGAATCAACATGATGAAAAGAAACCGCCTCACGGCGGTGGCTTTGGCCGCCGCATGCGCGATGAATGGAGCCATGGCACTGGAAGTTGCCGGCTTCGAGATGAACGGTTACTCGCGGGGTGGTCCCGTGTTCAACCACTCCGACGGCGTCAAGGGCAACCTGTCGCTCGGCGGCGAGCTGCAGAAGTTCCGCCTGGGCAACGAGGGCGACAACGGCATCGAAGTCAACTTCGCGCGCGGCTTCGAGACCAACGGCATCAAGTGGAAGGTGAACTACATGCCCGCCAAGTGGGGCAGCGGCGACATCAGCACCGAGCAGGCCTACGTGGAAATGAGCGGCTTCTCGTTCTCGCCCGAGGCCAAGTTCTGGGCCGGCCAGCGCCGCCTGCGGATCCAGGACGTGCACATCGTCGACTACTTCCTGCTCAACTACGGCGACAACATCGGCGCCGGCGTGACCGATGTGCCGATCGGCGGCATGAAGCTGGGTGTGGGCGTGTTCACCGGCGACAAGTTCGACGGCAACCTGCCCAACAACGTCAAGGCGCACCGCATCAACGCCGACCTGTCGGAAATCAACACCAACCCCGGCGGCAAGCTGCGCGTGCTGCTGACGGCCGTGGGCGGCAAGGGCCAGGCCAATGGCGGCTCGGGCTCGGGCGTCTCGCTGATGCACACGCAAAAGGAATTCCTGCTGCCCAGCATCAGCAATACCCTGTACCTGCAGACCTCGCGGGGCCATGCCCGCATCGACGGGGAGTTCGAGGCCATCGACGGCAGCCGGCCCGGCCGGCGCTCCACGCGCATCGCCGACTCCATCAACTGGCAAAGCGGCCCCTTTGGCGGCCAGGCGCTCATTGGCTACCAGACCAACAAGGCCGACCTGACCGGCGTGGAGACCAAGGACTTCTCGCTGGGCGGCCGTGGTTCGTACGCGTTCACGCAGAACTTCAAGATGCTGGCCGAGCTGTCCACCACCACGCGCAAGGGCACGGGCCCCGACCAGCGCCTGTCCAAGGTCACGCTGGCGGGTGCCCTGGCCCTGTCGGAAGATTTCTGGTCGCGCCCCGAGCTGCGCCTGTATGTGACCAAGGCCAACTGGAACCAGGCCGCCGCCGTGGCCAATGCGGCCACCTTCGGTGCCAACGGCAAGACTTCGCGCACGCTGGTGGGTGTGCAGTACGAGGTCTGGTGGTAAGTGATTCCACTTCGGGCCGCAGGGAGGCGCGGCGCGGGGCTTGGCCCGGCGCGGCGGCCCCTGTGGCCCGGACATGGAATGGTGAAGTGAGTTAGCGAGTTAGTCAGAGGTGACTTTGTTCTTTGGGGGGCACTCTGTGCGTGCCCCCCTTTTTTTCATATGCAGGCACATGCCAGAAATTTTTTCGCAGCCATGAAAAATGACCCCCACGCTCCGCCGCCGCGCGGGTCGCTGCCCCCGAGGGGGATGTTTCTTCACCATGGGGTGGCCCGGCGATGACCAAGAATACGTTCGAGACATGGTTGCCCAAGCTGGTCGTGACACCGGCTTTTGTTCTGGGTTTTGCGTTCATCTACGGCCTGATGCTGTGGAACGGCGTATTGAGCCTGACTGTTTCGCGCATGCTGCCCAACTACGAGTGGGCGGGCCTGGCGCAGTACGAGCGCCTGTGGGAGATGGACCGCTGGTGGGTGGCCTTGAAGAACCTGGGCATCTTCGGCGTGGGCTACGTGGGCGGGTCCCTGGCCATCGGCGTGGTGCTGGCCGTGCTGCTGGACCAGAAAATCCGCGCCGAGGGCGCGCTGCGCACGATCTACCTGTACCCGATGGCGCTGTCCTTCGTGGTCACGGGCACGGCCTGGAAATGGCTGCTGAACCCGGGCCTGGGCATCGAAAAAATGGTGCGCGACTGGGGCTTTCCTCACTTTGAATTCGGCTGGCTTGTCGATACCGAGATGGCCATCTACTGCGTGGTGATCGCCGGCATCTGGCAGAGCGCGGGCTTTGCGATGGCGCTGTTCCTCGCCGGCCTGCGCGGCATCGACGACAGCATCATCAAGGCCGCGCAGGTCGATGGCGCATCGCTGCCGCGCATCTACTGGCGCATCGTGCTGCCCGCGCTGCGGCCGGTGTTCTTCTCCACGCTCATGGTGCTGTCGCACCTGGCGATCAAGAGCTTCGACCTGGTGATGGCACTCACGGCCGGTGGCCCCGGCTTTGCCACCGACGTGCCCGCAACGTTCATGTACACCATGTCGTTCTCGCGCGGCCAGATCGGCCTGGGCGCGGCCAGCGCGACCATGATGCTGGCCACCGTGGCGGCGCTGGTCATTCCTTATCTCTACAGCGAACTGCGGACCAAGCCCCATGACCGCTAAGCCTTCTGTATTTCCTTCCGTGGGCCGCCTGCTGGTCTACGCGGTGCTGGCCCTGGCCACCGCCTTTTTCCTGTTGCCGCTGTACGCGATGCTGGTCACGTCTTTCAAGGACGCCGAGGAAATCCGCAGCACGTCGCTGCTGGCCTTGCCCGCCGCTCTGAACTGGTCGGCCTGGGGCACCGCGTGGTCCAGCGCCTGCACCGGCGTGGACTGCAACGGCCTGCGCCCGTTCTTCCTGAACTCGGTGGCCATGGCCGTGCCGGCGGTGCTGATCTCCACCGTGTGGGGCGCGCTCAACGGCTACGTGCTGAGCCTGTGGAAGTTCCGGGGCAGCGATGCGCTGTTCGGCATGCTGCTGTTCGGCGTGTTCATGCCCTTCCAGGTGGTGCTGCTGCCGATGAGCCAGGTGCTCGGCTGGCTGGGGCTGTCGAGCTCCATCACCGGCCTGGTGCTGGTGCACTGCCTGGCGGGCCTGGCGGGCACCACGCTCTTCTTTCGCAACTACTACGCGGCCATTCCGAAAGAGCTGGTGAACGCCGCGCGCATGGACGGCGCGAGCTTCTTCCAGATCTTCTGGCGCATCGTGCTGCCGCTGTCCACGCCCATCATCATGGTCACGCTGATCTGGCAGTTCACCAACATCTGGAACGACTTCCTGTTCGGCGTGGTGTTCTCGGGCACCGACTCCAAGCCGGTGACCGTGGGCCTGAACAACCTGGCCAACACCAGCTCAAGCGTGAAGGCCTACAACGTGGACATGGCGGCCGCCATCATCGCGGGCCTGCCCACGATGGTGATCTATGTGCTGGCCGGTAAGTTTTTTGTGCGCGGGCTCACTGCCGGCGCCGTCAAAGGTTAAGAAGGTAAGTAGAGATCATGGCGTCATCACTCGACATCGCAGGCATCAACAAGCGTTTTGGCAAGGGCGACAAGAGCGTGGAGGTGCTGCGCAAGGTGGACATCCACGTCGCGCCAGGCGAGTTCCTCATCCTGGTCGGCCCCTCGGGCTGCGGAAAGTCCACGCTGCTGAACATCATTGCGGGCCTGGACGAGCCCACCGAGGGCGAGATCCGCATCGCCGGCAAGAACGTGGTGGGCATGCCCCCGCGCGACCGGGACATCGCCATGGTGTTCCAGAGCTACGCGCTGTACCCCACGCTCTCCGTGGCCGACAACATCGGCTTTGCGCTGGAGATGCGCAAGATGCCCAGGCCCGAGCGGCAAAAGCGCATCGACGAAGTGGCGACCATGCTGCAGATCAGCCACCTGCTGGACCGCCGCCCCAGCCAGCTCTCGGGCGGCCAGCGTCAGCGCGTGGCCATGGGCCGGGCGCTGGCGCGCCAGCCGCAGCTCTTTTTGTTCGACGAGCCGCTGTCCAACCTGGATGCCAAGCTGCGCGTGGAGATGCGCGCCGAGATCAAGCGCCTGCACCAGGCCAGCGGCATCACCAGCGTGTACGTGACGCACGACCAGGTCGAGGCCATGACCCTGGGCTCGCGCATCGCGGTGATGAAGGGCGGCGTGGTCCAGCAGCTGGGCACCCCCGACGAGATCTACAACCGCCCGGCCAACACCTATGTGGCGACCTTCATCGGCTCGCCCACCATGAACCTGCTGCGCGGTGGCGTGCAGGCCGGCGGTCAGTTTGGCATCGTGGGCGCTGCGCTGGACCTGGCACCGCCCACGGGCGCCGCGGAGATGCTGCTGGGCGTGCGCCCCGAGCACCTGCAACTGCAGGACGATGCGCCCTGGCGCGGGCAGGTGAGCGTGGTGGAGCCCACGGGCCCCGACACCTATGTGATGGTGGACACCGCCGCAGGCAGCGTCACGCTGCGCACCGACGCACAAACCCGGGTGCAGCCGGGCGACCAGGTGGGCCTGACGGTGGCACCGGCCAACGCCCACTGGTTCGATGCGAAGTCCGAAGAGCGATTGACGGGCTGAGAAGGATGAGCCTCCCGCCGCTGGGTCGCCGCAAGAAGGGGCTTTGGTCTTTGCCTGGAGAGGTAATTCAGGTAAAAAGAGGCTCCAGCGCTTGTCCACAAAGCGCGAATAGCTATATAAATAATAGCATTCATGATCCACGGGCCGCCGTCTGCCGCAGGGCAGCGGGGGCGTGTGACCTTTGGTCTCCATCTTTTTCCTATGCACCCTCAGCGCCTTCTCGCCGACATCGGCGGCACCAACATCCGGCTGGCCTGGCAGAACGAGCCGGGCGGTCCTTTGAACGACACGCGGGTGCTGCCCTGCGCGCAGTTCCCCACCGTGGATGCCGCGCTGGCGGCCTACCTAAAGGAAGTGGGCGTGCCCGCGCCGCGCGAGGCGGCGTTCGGCATCGCCAACCCCGTCACGGGCGACGCGATCCGCATGACCAACCACAGCTGGAGCTTTTCGCAGCGCGCGGTGCGCGAGGCGTTTGGTTTCGAGCGGCTGGTAGTCATCAATGACTTCACCGCACTGGCACTGGCGCTGCCCCTGCTCACGCCCGACCTGCTGCGCCCCGTGGGCGGCGGCGAGGCGGTGCCGGGCGCCGCGATAGCGCTGCTGGGCCCGGGCACGGGCCTGGGCGTGTCGGGGCTGGTGTTTCCACCGGGCTCCAGCAGCGGCGTGCCGCTGTCGGGCGAAGGCGGGCATGTGTCGCTGGCGGCGCAGACGCAGCGTGAATTCGATGTGCTGGCCATCCTGCAGGAGCGCTACGGCCATGTGTCGGCCGAGCGCGCTGTGTGTGGTGCGGGGCTGGTGGACCTGTACCACGCGCTGCGCCGCCTCGCGCAGCGGGGTGGCAAGGAGGTCAGCTCGGCCTCCCAGGTGACCGAGCTGGCCCTGCAGTCCCACGACGCGCTGGCGCTGGAGGCGCTGGATCTTTTCTGCGGCTTTCTGGGCAGCGTGGCGGGCAACCTGGCACTCACCCTGGGGGCACGCGGGGGCGTCTTCATCGGCGGGGGCATGGTGCCGCGCCTGGGCGCGTGGTTCGACAAATCCTCCTTCCGCGCGCGGTTCGAGGCCAAGGGGCGGTTTCAGCCCTACCTCGCGTCGATACCCTGCTGGGTCATCGATCCGAGCGCCACGCCCGCGCTGCACGGCGCGTCGCGCGCGCTGGACATCGCGGGCTCCGGAGGATGAGCGGCCCCGCCTTGCAGGTCAGCGGTGTGCACCATGTGGCCATCATCGCCAGCGACTACGCACGCTCGCGCCGCTTCTACACCGAGGTGCTGGGCCTGCCGGTGGTGAACGAGGTGTTCCGTGCCGAGCGCGAGTCGTACAAGCTGGACCTGCAATTGCCCGATGGTTCGCAGGTGGAGCTGTTTTCCTTTCCGAACCCGCCGGCCCGCCCGTCGTATCCCGAGGCCTGCGGCCTGCGCCACCTGGCCTTGCGCGTGGCGGATATGGACGCCAGCCTGGCGGCATTGGCCGCGCATGGCGTGGCGGCAGAGCCGGTGCGCATCGATCCGTTCACGGGCGCGTCGTTTACTTTCTTCGCCGATCCGGACGGTCTGCCGATCGAGCTGGTGGGGCCGGGGCCCGTCAGGCGCTAGACCGCTGGGGCCGGGAGCAAGAAAGGCCCCGCAGGGCCTTTCTTTTCCATGGCATCACATCTCTTCGCTCCAGCAATGCCCGTCGCGCGCGATCATGGCGCTGGCGGCGCTCGGGCCCCAGCTGCCCGGTGCGTACGGCCGCGGGCCCGCGGGGTCGTTCTTCCAGTGCTGCAGGATGGGCTCCACCCAGCGCCAGGCTTCTTCTTGTTCGTCGCTGCGCACGAACAAGTTCAGCCGCCCGGCGATCACGTCCAGCAGCAGGCGCTCGTACGCGCCCACGCGCTCGGTGCCGAAGCGCTGGTCGAAGTCCAGGTTCAGCGCCACCTGCGACAGCGCGGGTTCGGTCTGGTGCTGGGCCGCGCCCTGGGCCAGCAGGTGCAGCTCCAGGCCGTCCCTGGGCTGCAGGTTGATCACCAGCCGGTTCACCGCGCCCGAGGGCATCTTGAAGATGGGGTGCGGCACGGGGCGGAAGTTGACGACGATGTGCGCGTCGCGCCCCGCCAGGCGCTTGCCGGTGCGGATGTAGAACGGCACGCCGGCCCAGCGCCAGTTGCTGATCTCGGTGCGCAGCGCCACGAAGGTCTCGGTGGTGCTGTCGCTGGCCACGCCTTTTTCCTGCAGGTAGCCCGGCACGTTGTGCCCGTGGGTCTTGCCCGCGGCGTACTGGCCGCGGATCACATGCTGGCCAATGGTCTCCATGCTCCAGGGCTTGAGCGACTGCAGGACCTTGAGCTTCTCGTCGCGGATCGCATTGGCGCTGGAGTTGATGGGCGGCTCCATGCCGATGGCGCACAGCAGCTGCAGCGCGTGGTTCTGCACCATGTCGCGCAGCGCGCCGGTCTGGTCGTAGAAGGCGCCGCGCGTTTCCACGCCCAGCTCCTCGGCGATGGTGATCTGGATGTTGGCGATGTTCTCGCGCCGCCACAGTGGCTCGAACAGCGCGTTGCCAAAGCGCATCGCAAACAGGTTCTGCACCGCGGGCTTGCCCAGGTAGTGGTCGATGCGAAAGACCTGCTCTTCCTTGAGCACGCGGCGCAGCGTGTCGTTGATGGCCTGGTTGGATTTGAGGTCGTGGCCCAGGGGCTTTTCCAGCACCACGCGGGTGGCGGGGCCGTTCAGGCCCACGGCGGCGATCTGTTCGCACACGTTGGTGAACAGGCTGGGCGCGGTGGCCACGTACATCACCACGGTGTCGGCGGCGCGCTCGTGCAGCAAGGTGGCCAGGCGCGCGTAGTCCTGCGTTTGCGACAGGTCCATGCGCAGGTAGTGCAGCAGGGCGCCGAAGCGTTCGAACTCGTCCGGGGTGGGGCGCTTGGCCAGATCCACGCTGTCAAAGCGCGACTGGATCAGGCTGCGGTATTGTTCATGGCTCAGCTCGTCGCGCGCCACCGCAATGATGCGGCCTCCCTCGGGCAGCGTTCCGTGCCGGAACGCCTGGAACAACGCCGGCATGAGTTTGCGCCACGCCAGATCACCTGTTCCACCGAACAGGACAAGGTCAAAACTCATGGGGTCTCCATATCAGGGTGTTGTTGTGCGTCTGAGGCTGGAAATTGTAATCTCGTTACATTGGGTTGTGTAGCTGTAGAGGCTGTAAACGTTTTTTGACAGTTCGTGCGCAGAAAAGTATCAGAAAAATTGTGTAATCAAGTTACTATCTCGCCGGTTTTCACCTCCCCGATATCCTGAATCCACCATGCCCTCCCTCCGTTGCGACCAAACCCTAGAGTGGCCTCAGTTGCAGGCCGCGTTCACCGCAGATGGCAGCCGTCTGGACCTGCGGGAGGCCTTTGCCAGCGATGCGCAGCGGTTTGGGCACTTCAGCCAGCACGCGCCCGAGGTGTTTGCGGATCTTTCCAAGAACCTGTGGGACGCCGCCACCGAGACGCTGCTGCTGGACATGGCCCGTGCCTGTGGCCTGGAACAGCACCGCGACGCCATGTTCGGCGGCCTGCCCATCAACAGCACCGAAGGGCGCGCCGTGCTGCACACGCTGCTGCGCCGGCCCCGGGGCCTGGCGCTGCCCGGCGACGGGCCGGACATCGCGCAGAAGCTGGCCCAGGTGCACACCACGCTGGATGCCATGCTGGCCTATGCCGACACGGTGCGTGCGGATGGCGCCATCACCGATGTGGTGAACATCGGCATCGGCGGTTCGGACCTGGGCCCGCACATGGCGGTGCTGGCGCTGGAGCAGTTCCGCGCGCGGGGCAAGCGGCTGCACTTTGTCTCCAACGTGGACGGCCACGAACTGCACACGGTGCTGCAGTCGCTCAAGGCCGAGAAAACGCTGTTCCTCATCGCCTCCAAGACCTTCACCACCGCAGAAACCATGACCAACGCGCGCTCGGCGCTGGCCTGGTTTGCGGCGCAAGGCGGTCAGGATGTGGGGCGCCACTTTGCGGCGCTCACCACCAATGTCGATGCCGCGAAGGCGCTGGGCATCACCACCACCTTCGGCTTCTGGGACTGGGTGGGCGGGCGCTATTCGCTGTGGTCGGCCATTGGCCTGCCCATCGCGATCGCGATTGGCTCGGCGGGCTTCCGCGATCTGCTCGCCGGAGCGCACGCCATGGACGAGCACTTTCGCACGGCGCCCCTGGCGCAGAACCTGCCGGTGCGCCTGGGCCTGCTGGACATCTGGTACCGCAACTTCCATGGCTTCACCAGCCGCTGTATCGCGCCCTACCACGCGGCATTGCGCCGCCTGCCGGCCTATCTGCAGCAGCTCGAGATGGAAAGCAACGGCAAGCGCGTAGGGCTGGACGGCCAGCCGCTGCCCTATGCCACGTCGCCCGTGCTGTGGGGCGAGCCGGGCACCAACGGCCAGCACGCGTTCTTCCAGATGCTGCACCAGGGCACCGACGTGCTGCCGCTGGAGCTCATCGCCGTGCGCCAGCCCACCCATCCCCTGGAAGGCCACCACGACAAGCTGCTGGCCAACGCCCTGGCGCAGGCCCAGGCGCTGATGGTGGGCAAGGACGGGGAGGACGGCCACCGCCACTTCCCGGGCAACCGGCCCAGCACCTTCCTGCTGCTGGATGCGCTCACCCCCGCGTCGCTGGGCGCGCTGATCGCGCTGCAGGAACACCGCGTGTTCGTGAGCGGCAGCCTGTGGGGCATCAACAGCTTCGACCAGTGGGGCGTGGAACTGGGCAAGGTGCTGGCCAAGGACATCGAGGCGCGCCTGGCCAGCGGCGATGCCGCAGGGCTCGACGGCTCCACCGCCGGGTTGCTCGCCCAGCTGCGCGCCGGCATTTGACAAAGACCGGTGGCGGCCGTCCTGCGGCGGCGCGACCACGGGCACTGGCGATTTTTCGAGGAGACACCATGACCGCACCCCGGCCGGATTTCCGGTCCGCCGACTTCCTGCGCGCGCACATCCGCCAGACCATGGCGTTCTACGAGCCCGTGGCCACCGACGCGAGCGGCGGCATGTACCACTTCTTCCTGGACGACGGCACGGTGTACGACGCGCGCACCCGCCACCTGGTCAGCGCCACGCGTTTTGTGGTCACCCATGCCATGCTCTACCGCACCACGGGCGAGGCGCGCTACCAGAGCGGCATGGTGCACGCGCTGCAGTTTCTGCGCACTGCGTTCCTCGACCCCGCCACCGGCGGCTACGCCTGGCTCATCGACTGGCAGGGCGGCCGTGCCACGGTGCTGGATGGCACGCGGCATTGCTACGGCATGGCGTTCGTGATGCTGGCCTATGCACGGGCATTGGAGGCCGGAGTGCCCGAGGCACGCGGCTGGCTGGCCGATGCCTTCGACACCGCCGGGCAGCACTTCTGGCAGCCCGCGCAGGGCTTGTACGCCGATGAGGCGTCGCCCGACTGGGTGCTGGCGGACTACCGGGGCCAGAACGCCAACATGCACGCCTGTGAGGCCATGATCTCGGCTTTTCGCGCCACCGGCGAGCAGCGCTATATCCAGCGCGCCGAACAGCTCGCGCAGGGCATCTGCCAGCGCCAGGCCGCGTTGTCGGACCGCACCTCGGCCCCTGCTGCCGAGGGTTGGGTGTGGGAGCACTACCACGCCGACTGGTCGGTGGACTGGGACTACAACCGCCACGACCGCAGCAACATCTTCCGCCCCTGGGGCTACCAGATCGGCCACCAGACCGAATGGGCCAAGCTGCTGCTGCAACTGGACGCCCTGGCGCCGGCGGACTGGCATCTGCCTTGCGCGCGCTTCCTCTTCGACACAGCGCTGGAGAAGGGCTGGGATGCCGTGCACGGCGGCATCGTCTACGGCATGGCGCCCGACGGCAGCATCTGCGACGACGGCAAATACCACTGGGTGCAGGCCGAGAGCATGGCGGCTGCGGCGGTGCTGGCTGTGCGCACGGGCGACGAGCGCTATTGGGACTGGTACGACCGAATCTGGGCGTATTGCTGGGAGCACTTCGTGGACCACGAACACGGCGCGTGGTTTCGCGTCCTCGACGGCGCCAACCGCAATCACACGCGCGAGAAGAGCAACGCGGGGAAGGTGGACTATCACAACATGGGGGCGTGTTATGACGTGCTGGGGGCGATGAAAACGGGTGATTGAGCCGTGGGCTTCGTCGCCTCGGCTGGCACCGCACGCGGCTGCGGCGGCGCATGCATGGCGGGTCGGTTATGGTGCACAGGAACGATCCCGCCAAAAGGAGCAGTTCATGAACAGGTCGCTCGCCCGAATCCACTTCGGGCTGTCAATCTTCTACGGCATCGGCGCGGCGCTGCTTTGCATCATTTACTTGGCCGATGACAACGCGAGTGGAAGCGGAGTGTTGATTCTTGCGGGCATCTTCGGCACGCCTTTCGTGCTTCATTGCGCCGCATTGCGTGGTGTCCGCTCCGGCCATTTGTGGGGTCGGAATTTATCGCGAACTCTCGGAATCCTGCTGCTTTTTGCATTCCCCATCGGAACGGTTCTGGGTGTGCTGATCCTGATGCGGACGCGGCGGACGGACTGGGAGCAAGGATTGAAAAGTCGCGCTGGCCCCCGCCCGGTGCTCACCCGGTAAGTTCAGCCGCCGCGACGTCTACTGCGCTCAACTTTGAATGGGCAATGTGCCGCGAGGCCCCGCCCCGCGCGCCTTTGCCTGCCCGGTTCAGGCCTTGAAGCGGTTCACCGGAAGACCGGTTACCGTGACCCGTACGCTCAAGAGCGACCCCGCAGGAATCGCCGCCTCCTGTTCCTCCACCGGCCTTCCCGCCCGCGCCGACGTGATGTACAGCGTCCGCAAATCCGCCCCTCCAAAACACACCATGGTCGGGCACTGCACTGGCACTTCAATGCGCTGCAGCACTTGCCCCGCTGGAGACAGCTGCAGCACACACGCCCCCTCGTACATCGCCACCCAGTAGTTGCCCTCCACATCCACCGCCGCGCCATCCGGCCGGCCGCCGTAGGGCTGGCCTTCCACCTTGCGGCCGAACTGCACCCAGGGCTGTCGGTTGGCGATGGCGCCCGTCGCCACATCGAAGTCGAACCGGTCGATGCGGTGCTCCGGGGTGTTGGACCAGTACAGATACCGGTTGTCGGGGCTGAACGCGAGGCCGTTGGCGGTGAAGTTGTCGCCCGCCATGTAGTGCACGCGGTAACCACCCTCGGCCACCTCCAGGCGCCAGAGCGCGGCGTCGGGGGCCGTGCGCGGGCTGATGACCGACCCCGCCCAGAACCGGCCCGCCGCATCGCAGCGACCATCGTTCAGGCGCAGCACGCGGGTGTCGTGTCGGTCGGGGGGCAGCAGGGCCAGCAGGGTGAACGCGCCGGTGGTGGTGTCCAGCAGGTAAAAGCCGTCCCGTAACCCGATTACTATTTTTTTGTCGGCGGCGGGCGCGCAGCAGCCGGGTTCGCTGGGGGTCTTCCATTGCCGGTGGCGGCCGTCCCCCGGGGTCCAGGCGTGCACCGCCAGTCCCTGTATGTCACACCAATAGAGGCATTTTTCCTCGGGGTGCCAGAACGGCGATTCGCCCAGTTCGGAGGGTGCAAGGGGCAGGCACTGCAAGGTCATGGGTTGAAATGGGATGGTTATCGAGTTACATTCTAGGGCCTCAAACAGTGGCCTGCCCCGGAACAGGTGCCCAGGCCCAACCCACCGATGGAGCATCCCATGCATTCAGTCGTAGCGCGCGTGACGGCCCGCATCATCGAGCGCAGCAAGGACACCCGCGCCGCCTATCTGGCCGGCGTCGAGGCCATGATCGCCCGCAAGCCCGCGCAAGACCGCATGGGCTGCGCCAACCTGGCCCATGCCTACGCGGCCCTGCCCGGCGCCGAAAAATTCAAGGTCACCGTGGAGAAGGCGCCCAACATCGGCGTCGTCACGGCCTACAACGACATGCTGTCGGCCCACCAGCCGTACCAGAGTTACCCCGCCATCCTGCGTGACGAGGCCGCGCGCCACGGCGCCACCGCGCAGGTGGCGGGCGGCGTGCCCGCCATGTGCGATGGCGTGACGCAGGGCACGCCCGGCATGGAGTTGTCCCTGTTCTCCCGGGACGCCATTGCCATGGCCACTGCGGTAGCGCTGTCCCACGATGTGTTCGACGGCGTGCTGCTGCTGGGCGTGTGCGACAAGATCGTGCCCGGCTTGCTCATCGGCGCGCTGCACTACGGGCATCTGCCCTGCGTGTTCGTGCCCGCGGGCCCCATGGGCACGGGGCTGTCGAACAAGGACAAGTCCAAGGTGCGCGAGCAGTACGCGCAAGGGCTGGTGGGGCGCGACGAACTGCTCAAGGCCGAGTCCGCCGCGTACCACAGCCCTGGCACCTGCACTTTCTACGGCACGGCCAACAGCAACCAGATGCTGCTCGAGGCCATGGGCCTGCACGTGCCCGGCGCGGCCTTTGCACCGCCCGGCACCGAGGAGCGCGAAGCCTTCACGCGCCAGGCCGTGCGCACCGTGCTCGACATCGGCAAGCGCGGCCAGCGCTTCACGCCCATCGGGCGGATGGTGGACGAGCGCTGCATCGTCAATGCCATGGCGGCCTTGCTGGCCACGGGGGGCTCCACCAACCACCTGATCCACTGGGTGGCCATTGCGCGCAGCGCGGGCATCCTGATCGACTGGTCGGACTTTGACGAGCTGTCGTCCGCCGTGCCGCTGCTGGCCCGCGTGTACCCCAATGGCGATGCCGACGTGAACCAGTTCCAGGCCGCGGGCGGGCCCGCATGGATCCTGCGCGAACTGCTGCAAGGGGGCTTCATGCACCCGGGCGTGGGCAGTGTGAACGCGGGCGGCATCGCCGCGGGCGGGCAGGGCGCACCGGCGGTGTCGGGCGACGAGACCGTGCTGCGCCCGGTGTCCCATCCGTTTTCCCCCACGGGCGGCCTGCGCCTGCTGCAGGGGCGCCTGGGCCGCGCGGTGATCAAGGTCTCGGCCGTGCCCGAAGACCGCCACGTCATCGAGGCGCCCGCGCGCGTGTTCGATTCGCAGGAGGCCTTGCTGGCCGCGTTCAGCGCGGGCGAGGTGCAGCAGGACATGGTGGCCGTGGTGCGCTTTCAGGGCCCGCAGGCCAACGGCATGCCCGAGCTGCACAAGCTCACCCCGCCGCTGGCGGTGCTGCAGAACCAGGGCTTCAAGGTGGCGCTGGTGACGGACGGCCGCATGAGCGGCGCGTCGGGCAAGGTGCCCGCCGCCATCCACGTCACGCCCGAGGCGCTGGCCGGCGGCCCGCTGGCCAAGGTGCTGGACGGCGACATCGTGCGGGTGGATGCCGTGGCCGGCACGCTGGATGTGCTGGTCGATGAGGCCACCTGGGCCGCCCGCCCCCTGGCGCCCTACACCGCGCCCCCCGCCACCGGCTTCGGCCGCGAACTCTTCACCAACTTCCGCCGCCACGCGGGCGGTGCGGAACAAGGCGCCTGCACATGGCTGTAGCAGGATGCACCCCCTGAGTCGCTGCGCGGCTTCCTCCTCCCTCCCTGCGCGGGAGGGGGACGCACCCGGTGGCCTGGCAAAGCCCGTTCCACGGGTGCACTGGCATCGCGCCGCGCTAGTTTTGTAGGCCGCTTGCGGCATCCGACACCGAACACACCAAGGAGCACAAACCCATGAATCCTCTCGACATCGCCATCCATGGCCCGGTCATTCCCGTCATCGTGATCGACCGCGTGGAAGACGCGCTGCCTCTGGCCGAGGCCTTGCTGGCCGGTGGCGTGAAGGTGCTGGAGGTGACGCTGCGCACCGCCGCCGGCCTGCCCGCCATCGCCGCCATCGCGCGCCAGTTGCCCGAAGCGGTGGTGGGCGTGGGCACGGTGCTCAACGCCGACGATGCGCGGCGCGCCAGCGAGGCCGGGGCGCGTTTTGCCGTGAGCCCTGGCTACACGTCCGAGGTGGGCAGCGCCTGCAAGGGGCTCAACCTGCCACTGCTGCCGGGCGTGGCCACGTCCAGCGAGATCATGGCGGCCTTGGCGGACGGGTTTTCGTTCCTCAAGCTGTTCCCGGCGGAGGCCGCGGGCGGCATCCCGCTGCTCAAGTCCTGGGCCAGCCCGTTCGGCCAGGTGAGCTTCTGCCCCACGGGGGGCATCACCCAGGCCACCGCGTCCAACTACCTGGCGCTGCCCAACGTCCGCTGCGTGGGCGGCTCGTGGCTGACGCCCGCCGACGCCGTGCGTGCGGGCGACTGGGCGCGCATCACCCAGCTGGCGCGCGACACGCATGCGTTGCGCAAGGCCGCGTGAGCACCAGGATTCATGCTCAAATAGGCCGTCAGCGCTTATCCGGCAAGCGCTGCAAGCTATAAAAAAAGAAGCAAAATTTGCCCTGTGGCCCGGCTGCCGGGCGTGGGGCCGCCGATGGGGTGGTGGGACGTGTGGACTGGATGCCCTGTGCGCCCCTATCATGGCGCGGGGCTTGGCCCTGCCACAACGGCTTCACGTTTCAAAGAGAGGGAGTTCTGTATGGATTTTGTTTCGGCTGTCAAAAGCTGCCTGACGCAGTACGCGGGTTTCTCGGGTCGCGCCGTGCGCTCCGAGTTCTGGTGGTTCTTTCTGTTCCAGGTCGCGGTGATGGTGGTCGCCAGCTTCCTGGGCGACGTGATCTCCGGCATCGTCTCCCTCGCGCTGGTGCTGCCCGGGCTGGCCGTGGGCGCGCGCCGCCTGCATGACATCGGCCGCTCGGGCTGGTGGCAGTTGCTGACCCTGACCGGCATCGGTGTGCTGGTGCTGATCTACTGGTGGGTGCAGCCCAGCGAGGGCTGATCCCGCCCCAGGCAGGCCCGCCTGGCCTGCAACCCGCGAAGCCCGCTTGCCTTACGGCCGGCGGGCTTTTTTGTTGGGGCCGCGCTTGTGGGCACATGGGCATCGCCCTGGTTTTTCTGGAGGGAGTCCGCCGCCCGGATCGTGAATAAAAGTGGCCCTGGCGCTTGATATACAAGCGCAAGCCGCTATTAAATTTGATGAATTCAGGAAAAAATCGGGGGCCAGGGATGTTGTCGTTGTACGACATCCCGCGCCGGATCCGTCCAGGAGGCTGCTTTGATTTTTAAAATGGTAATCATTCTTACTTCCATTCTGAAAAATCATGGCAATCCAACATCGGCAGACGGCGGTCTGCATGGGCATCGCGCTGGCCTTCGGTTTGGCCCCCACCTGGGCGGCGGCACAGGGCGCGGCGGCCACGCTGTCCGAGGTGCGCGTCGACGCCAGCGCGGAGAAGGAGACGGCTACCGGCCCGGTGGTGGGCTACCGCGCGCGCAATGCAGCCACCGCCACCAAGACCGACACGCCGCTGTCGGAAACCCCGCAGTCCGTCACCGTGGTCACCCGCGACCAGCTGGTGGACCAGGGGGCCACCACCTTCCAGGAGGCGCTGCTGTACGCGGCGGGCGTGCGCAGCGACGCCTACGGCCTCGACAGCCGTTCCGACAGCGTGCGCGTGCGCGGCAGCTCGCCAGACACCTACCTCGACGGGCTGCGCCAGAACTACAACTGGTACACCAGCAGCACCCCCGCCGAGCCCTACACGCTGGAGCGCCTCGAGGTGCTGCGCGGCCCTTCGGGCATGCTGTTCGGCGCAGGCACGGTGGCCGGCGTGGTCAACATGGTGAGCAAGCGCCCCCTGCAGGAGGCGCAGCGCGAGGTGGGCGTGCAGATCGGCAGCTGGAACCGCAAGCAGCTGCAGGCCGACCTGACCGGCCCGCTCACCCAGGACGGCGAATGGTCGTACCGCCTGGTGGCCGTGGCGCGCGATGCGGACACGCAGACCGATTACGTGCAGAACGACCGGCGCCTGATCGCGCCCTCGCTTGCCTGGCGGCCCAATGCCGCCACGTCGCTCACCCTGCAGGCCCATTGGCAGCAGGACCGCACGGGCAGCACGGCGCAGTTCCTGCCCTGGTCGGGCACGCTGCTGCCCAACCCCAATGGCATGCTGCCCATCAACCGCTTCATCGGCGAGCCCGGCGACTACTACGACAGCGACCGCGAATCCATCGGCTACCTGTTCGAGCACCGTTTCAACGATGCCTGGACGGTGCGCCAGAACCTGCGCCTGGCGCGCAACGAGAACCGCGGTGGCTACCACTACGCCGATTTCTTCACGGTCCCCGGCGGGTTCGGCTGGGACCCCGTGAACCAGCGCCTGACGGGCCGCATCTACGGCAAGAACGTCACGCGCACGCGCATGGCCGCGGTCGACACCCACCTGCAGGGCAACCTCACCACCGGCGCGCTGAGCCACCAGCTGCTGCTGGGCGTGGACTGGAACCGGCAGACCGAGAACAAGAACGAGGCGGACGATGCCTACAACACGCCCATCGACGCCTATGCGCCGGTGTACGGCAACGTCCTGAATCCGACGCTTATCGCGAAACCCGAGAACGTGCAGCGCCAAAGCGGCCTGTATGTGCAGGACCAGATGAAGTGGGGCCCGTGGATCTTCATCGCCGGCCTGCGCCACGACCGCGCCGTGAACGGCCTGGCGGGCCAGCCGGATGACCGCACGAGCGACACCACCAAGCGCCTGGGCGTGATGTACCAGCTGGCCGGAGGCTGGACGCCCTACATCAGCTACGCAGAGTCCTTCAGCCCCGTGAGCGGCACCAACGCCTATGGCCAGCGCTTCAAGCCGCTGCAGGGCGAGCAGATCGAGGTGGGGGTGAAGTACGCGCCCGCGGGCAGCTCCACGCAATTCACGGCGGCGGTGTACGACCTCAAGGAAAAGAACCAGAAGGTGGCCGACCCGACCAACCCCGACAACTCGCTGCAGGTGGGCCAGACCCGCAACAAGGGCCTGGAGCTGGAGTACAAGGCCCGCGTGGCCACGGCCTTCGACCTGACGGCCCATTACAACTACACGGACGTCGATCCCCTGCTGGAAGGGCTTCCCCGCCACCAGGCCGCCGTGTGGGGCGTGTACCGCTTCTCCATCGGCGGTGTGCGCGGCTTCTCGGCGGGCGCGGGCTACCGCTGGCTGTCGTCGTTCCGCGACGGCACCGGCCCCGAGGTTCCGTCCGCCGGGGTGGTCGATGCGCTGCTGGCCTACGACACCCAGGACTGGCGCTATGCCCTCAACATCAGCAACCTCGCCGACAAGAAGTACATGAGCACCTGCCTGTCGCGCGGTGACTGCTGGTGGGCCACGCGCCGCAACGTGGTGCTGAGCGCGACGTATAGGTTTTAACCCCCCTGAGCCGCTTCGCGTCTTTCCCGAGGGGGACGCCGCCCATGCGGCGGGGCGGCCCTTGCACGGTGGCACTGGCACGGGACAGTGCCCATGCGAAGGCCGGGCCCTTTGCTCTGGGTTGGCGCGGTGCAGTGAATCGCGATACAAATGTCGAAAGAGCGGCCCGCGCCACGACGTGCTTCACGTGTTCCAAGTAAAAAACCCCGCAGGTCTTGCGACCTGCGGGGTTTTTTGTGGGCTACCGGGCAGAACCTGGGTTCCACCCGGAGCGGCCGGGCAATTACATGCCCATGCCGCCCATGCCACCCATGCCGCCCATGTCGGGCATGCCGCCGCCGGCACCGGCCTCGTCCTTGGGTGCTTCTGCAACCATGGCTTCGGTCGTCAGCAGCAGCGATGCCACGGAGGCAGCGTTCTGCAGGGCCGTGCGGGTGACCTTCGTGGGGTCCAGGATGCCCAGCTCGAGCATGTCGCCGTACGTGTCGTTCGATGCGTTGAAGCCGTAGTTGCCCTTGCCGGCCAACACAGCGTTCACCACCACCGAGGCTTCGCCGCCGGCGTTGTTCACGATTTCGCGCAGGGGCGCTTCGATCGCCTTGAGCACCAGCTTGATACCGGCTTCCTGGTCAGCGTTGTCACCCTTGATCGAGTCACCCACGGCTTGCTTGGCACGCAGCAGGGCCACGCCACCACCGGCCACAACGCCTTCTTCCACAGCTGCGCGCGTTGCGTGCAGCGCGTCTTCCACGCGGGCCTTCTTTTCCTTCATTTCGACTTCGGTGGCAGCGCCGACCTTGATCACGGCCACGCCGCCAGCCAGCTTGGCCACGCGTTCTTGCAGCTTTTCGCGGTCGTAGTCGGACGTGGCTTCCTCGATCTGCACGCGCACTTGCTTGACGCGGGCTTCGATGTCACCCGCAGCACCGGCGCCGTCGATGATGATGGTGTTTTCCTTGCCCACTTCGATGCGCTTGGCCTGGCCCAGGTCGGCCAGGGTCACCTTCTCGAGGGTCAGGCCCACTTCTTCAGCGATGACCTTGCCGCCCGTCAGGATGGCGATGTCTTCCAGCATGGCCTTGCGACGGTCGCCAAAGCCTGGAGCCTTGACGGCCACGACCTTCAGGATGCCGCGGATGGTGTTGACCACCAGCGTAGCCAGGGCTTCGCCTTCGACTTCTTCGGCAATGATCAGCAGCGGACGGCCGGCCTTGGCCACTTGCTCCAGCGTGGGCAGCAGGTCGCGGATGTTGCTGATCTTCTTGTCGAACAGCAGCACGAAGGGGTTGTCCAGAATCGCGGATTGCTTTTCTGGGTTGTTGATGAAGTAGGGCGACAGGTAGCCGCGGTCGAATTGCATGCCTTCCACGACGTCCAGTTCGGAGTCGAGGGACTTGCCGTCTTCCACGGTGATCACGCCTTCCTTGCCGACCTTGTCCATGGCGTCAGCGATCAGCTTGCCGATGGTTTCGTCGGAGTTGGCGGAGATCGAGCCCACCTGGGCGATTTCCTTGGAGGTGGTCGTGGGCTTGGAAGCCTTCTTCAGCTCGGCGACCAGGGCCGTCACGGCCTTGTCGATACCGCGCTTGAGGTCCATCGGGTTGATGCCGGCGGCCACGTACTTGAAGCCTTCGCGCACGATGGCTTGTGCCAGCACGGTGGCGGTGGTGGTGCCGTCACCAGCGTTGTCGCTGGTCTTGGAGGCCACTTCCTTCACGAGCTGGGCGCCCATGTTCTGCAGCTTGTCCTTGAGTTCGATTTCCTTGGCCACGGACACACCGTCCTTGGTCACGGTAGGGGCGCCGAACGAGCGCTCCAGCACCACATTGCGGCCCTTGGGGCCCAGGGTCACCTTGACCGCATTGGCCAGGATGTTCACGCCTTCAACCATGCGTGCGCGGGCTTCGCCGCCGAAAACTACGTCTTTTGCTGCCATGTTTGGCTCCTACAAGATTTGAATCAAAAATGCTTCTAGCGCTTATTGGTAAAGCGCTAGCAGCTATGAAAAAGTGAGTAAACCGAAGGAGAAAGGATTACTTCTCGACGACTGCGAACAGGTCGTCTTCCTTCATGACCAGCAGTTCGTCGCCCTTGACCTTGACGGTCTGGCCCGAGTACTTGCCGAACAGAACGCGGTCGCCGACCTTCACGTTCAGGGCGATCAGTTCGCCCTTGTCGTTCTTCTTGCCGGGGCCAACGGCCAGCACTTCACCTTGATCGGGCTTTTCAGCGGCGTTGTCAGGGATCACGATGCCGGAGGCGGTCGTGGTTTCGCTTTCGATACGCTTGACGATCACGCGATCGTGCAGAGGGCGAAGGTTCATTGCATTGCTCCTGTTTTCAGTGAAAAAAAGCTGACTTACCAGCACCCGGGGGACCAGGCGCTGCGAAATTTCCGGCAGGCGGTGCGGTGTTAGCACTCGTCTGTGGTGAGTGCTAATGATACGGGCATTTGTGGCGGTTTCAAGACGCCGCGCACATTTCGGCTGTCTGTTACTGCGGATGTTGCGGAACGCCACTCTACTTTCGTTGTTCCGCCATTCAACTTTAGATTTCGGCACCCGCGACCGTGAACCTGAGGAGCACCTCGCATGAACGCCATTTAGCTGAGCACCAGCCACAGAGGCTTGAACTGGAAGTGAGCAATAACGCACTTTGCCATTGACCACTGCGGTCGTATTTCAAGGTCAGCTACAGGCTGTACCAAGTCATTCGCGTCGACAACCTGAGCGACGGCTTCGTATTGAGCGGTCAATCGACGGGCAGCCGCACCGACGGCCACTGCTCCGCCGAGACCGGGCGTTCGATCGTTGCCGACGGGGATACCGGTGCGAGTGACCGGTTTGGTGTGTGACCGGCGCGTGTCGACCCAGAGGAACCATGCGCCGTCGTGAACCGAAGGTTGTCCTCTGTCTTTTCCTTGGTTGCCTTCCCGTGGCTTCCACCTCGTTGACTGCCCCCCCGGGTTCGTGACGACTGCGATCGTGCACATGACGGGGCGCCGCGCCCATATTGTGGCGAGCTGTGTGATGTCATCAGTTCTGAGGACAGACAACGGCCCGGCGCGATGGCAGCATCGCGCGCACCACTCGCCTGTGCGCAGGCGCATGGCTGAAGAACTATCAAAACAATAGCTGCTTGCGCTGAATGGATAAGCGCCGGAGGTCAAAACATGCCAAGAAACCTGCTGTCCGCGCGCCACCGTGCCGCCTTGTGTCTGGCCTGGCTGCTGGGGGGCTGGCTGCTGCTCCAGGCGGGCGCCGCGCAGGCGCAGGCTGTGGGCTGGGCCAGCGGTGCCAGCCTGGCTGCCGCGCGCAGCGACCACAGCACCACCGTGCTGCCCAATGGCAAGGTGCTGGTGGCCGGTGGGCAAGTGGCAGGCAACGCGCGCACCGCCAGCGCCGAACTGTACGACCCTGCCACCGGCGCCTGGGCGGCCACGGGCGCCATGGCTGCGGCGCGCCAAGGCCACACCGCCACGTTGCTGCCCAGCGGCAAGGTGCTGGTGGCGGGGGGCATGGATGGCGCTGTCCTGGCCAGTGCCGAGCTGTATGACCCCGCCACTGGCACCTGGGCCGCCGCTGGCGCCCTGGGCCATGCCCGCCGCGAAGCCACCGCCACGCTGTTGGCCAATGGCAAGGTACTCGTGGCGGGGGGATGGCCCCCCGGCCCAGCCACCAGCCCGGCGGAGCTCTTCGACCCCGCCGCGAACGGCGGCTTGGGCGCCTGGTCCGACACCGGCGCCCTGGCCCAGCCGCGTTTTGAACATACGGCCACCTT
The DNA here is from genome assembly GCF_058809075.1 of Acidovorax sp. GW821-FHT11A03. Classification (NCBI taxonomy): domain Bacteria; kingdom Pseudomonadati; phylum Pseudomonadota; class Betaproteobacteria; order Burkholderiales; family Comamonadaceae; genus Acidovorax; species Acidovorax sp. GW821-FHT11A03. Next base: position 161,372 of record NZ_JBXASG010000002.1, on the reverse strand, counting down.
GCTGCCCGATGGCAAGGTGCTCGTCGCAGGGGGCACGGCCAATGGCAGCGCCGCTTTGAATAGCGCCGAACTCTACGACCCCGCCCTGGGCATCTGGACCACCGTCGGCAATACGCTGGCCACCGCGCGCTATGACCACACGGCCACCTTGCTGCCCAGCGGCCAGGTCCTTGTGGTGGGCGGAGCCGACAGCCTGGCCCTGGCCCTGGCCCAGGCCGAGCTGTACGACCCCGGTGCCGGCACCTGGACCGCCGTCAGCCCGCTGACCACGGGGCGCTTCAGCCACACGGCCAGCCTGCTGCCCGACGGCACGGTGCTGGTCGCGGCAGGCTCCAACTTGATCCATGGGCTGCTCGGCAGCGCCGAGTTGTTCAACCCCGGCACCAACAGCTGGACTGCGGCCCCCGCGCTGGCCAGCCCGCGCCTCCACCACACGGCCACGGTGCTGCCCGATGGCACGGTGCTCGCCGTGGCTGGCGCCGGCGCCGGCCCGCTTCTGGCCAGCACGGAGGTCTACACCCCCGCCAGCGGCGCGTGGAGCGCGGCGGGCAGCATGGGCATGGGGGGCAGCGTCACGCGGGCCTCGCTGCTGCCGTCAGGCAAGGTGTTGGCGATTACCAGTTTGTCGACCTCCGCACGGCTGTATGACCCCGTGGGCAACAGCTGGAGCCCTGCCGCCAACCACCTCACCAGCCGCGAAATGCCCACCCTGACCTTGCTGGCGTCCGGCCAGTTGCTGGTGGCCAGCGGCACAGGTGCCAGCGCCGAGCGCTACGACGAGAACACCAACACCTGGACGGCCACCGGCCCCATGAACGCCGCACACAGAGGCGGGGGCGCCGCGCTGCTGGCGTCGGGCAAGGTACTGGTGGTCGGCGGGGCCAACGGGACAGGCCCGTCCAGCAACACCGTGGAGCTCTACGACCCCGCGACCGACACCTGGGCATTGCGCGCGCCGATGCTCTCGGTCCGGCACTACTTTGGCAGCAGCGTGATGCTGCCCGATGGGCGCGTGCTGGTGGCGGGCGGGTTCACCAACGGTGGCCGCACCGCCCTCGCGGAGATCTACGACCCCCAATCAGACACCTGGACCGCCACGGGCGCGCTGGCCATCCCGCGCAGCGACCACACCGCGACCCTGCTGCCCTCGGGCAAGGTGCTGGTGGCGGGCGGCGCCACCGGCCCCTTCAACAGCCCCACCGCCGAGCTGACCGCCGAGCTGTACGACCCGGCGACCGGCACCTGGTCGCCCGCGGGCACGCTGGCCTCAGGTACCGGCGGCAGCGATCCAACGGCCATGCTCCTGCCCGGCGGCCAGGTGCTGTTGGTTGGGGGCTACCTCAGCGGGGCACGGAGCGGCAGCCAGCTGTACGACCCCGCTGCCAACACCTGGGCCAGCACGCCACCGCTGATCACGGGCCGTGCGCAGCACGCCAGCGTGCTGTTGCCTTCGGGCCACGTGCTGGCCGCGGGCGGCATTGGTTCCGGTGGCAATTTGGCCAGTGCCGAACGCTATGACCCCGCTGGAGGCACCGTGCCAGCGGCCCGCGTGCCCCAGCTTGCCAGCGGCCCGGCCCGCCTGGTGGACGGTACCGCCTTCACCCTGGGCGGCTTGCGCCTGCACGGCGACAGCGAGGCCAGCGGCGGTGGCACGGGCGCATCGCCCACGCCGCTGCCGCTGGTGCAGCTGCGGCGGCTGGACAACGGCGCCACGCGCTGGCTCACGCCCACGGCATCGTCGGCCACCACGGTGGACGTGGCCGCGCCGGGCGTGTTGCCGCGTGGCCGCTACGCGCTGCGCGTGTTCGTCAACGGCATGGTGTCCGACGCGTTGCCGACAAGCACCCATGCCACGCCCGCGCTGGCCCTGGCCGCCAGCGCCAACCCCAGCCCCGTAGGTGCCAGTGTCACCTTCACCGCCACGCTGTCCGGGGCGGACAGCCCCACGGGCACGGTGGCGTTCAGCGCAGGCGGCGTGCCGCTGTGCGCGGCCGCGCCCCTCGTCGGCGGCGCGGCCGTCTGCGCCGTGAACACCCTGCCCATGGGCACGCAGGCCATCACCGCCAGCTACGGCGGCGACGCCAACAACATGGGCGCCCTGGCGGGCATCACGCACACCGTGAGCCCGGTCAGCCTGCCGCTGCCCGGCGGCGGCATGGGGCAGCAGGTGGTGGTGGGCATCAGCGGCGGCCCGGCGGGCTGCGTGGTGAGCAGCCTCACGTTGAGCGCTGCCACCGCAGGCGACAACCTGCCCGCCAACGCCACGGCCCCGCTGGGCGTGCTGCGCTTTGCCGCCACGGGCTGCGCGGGCGCCACGCTGGCGGTGCAGATGGACTACCCCGCAGGCAGCCTGGCGGGCCTGCAGCCCCACAAGTTCGGCCCCGCCAGCGTGGGCGCCCCGGCGTCCACGTGGTTCCCTCACGGTAGCGTGGCGGGTAACCGGCTGACCTTCACCGTGACGGACAATGGCGTGGGCGACGGCGACACCACCACGCCGGGCGCGATCACCGACCCGCACGCGATGCTGCTGTTTGCCGCGCCACCCGTAGTGGGTGCGCAGGCCATCCCCACGCTGTCGGAGTGGGGCGTGCTGCTGCTGTCGGCGCTGCTGGGCGTCCTGGGCTGGCGTGGGCGGCGGCGCCTGGGGGTTTGAATGAAACTGGCCTCCAGCGCTTTTCCAATAAGCGCAAACAGCTATTGATTCAATAGCATTCCGCTTTTTTCGGCCTCCAGCAGGCGCGTGAGCAGCGGGTGCATCACCCTGCGCGCGCTGTAGATCAGGTGGAACTGCTCCTGCGCGTCGGGGCTGGTGCCCACCTGCACCAGTCCATGGGTCTTTTGCAGGTGCGCGCCCACCGACACGGGGGCCGGCATCACGCCCATGCGCCGGTTCCTACGTTTGCTTCGCCCTGGCCATCGGAAGGCGCCATGGCGATGGCAGAAAACCCCCGTCACTGCAGGGAGGACCAACTGCGCAGCTTGCCGGGGTTGAGCAAGCCCTGCGGGTCGAAGCGGCGCTTCGTGCCCACCACGGCAGGATCCAGGTTGTTCTGCTTGCCGTCTTCCACGATATACACATGCGGGTTGTTGATCTGCACGCCGTGGTCGCGGTAGATCTGCATGATCTGGTTCAGGCGCTCTTCGGTGCTGTAGCGGATGAGCTGCAGCCCGCTGCAGTTGAAGGCGCCTTCCTTGGTGCGCAGGAACTCCAGGTGCATCATCACCTCGCCGCCCAGGGCCTTTTCCAGCGCCTTCACCTGCTCCAGCCGGGTGGCGGGGTTGAAGCCGCTCTGGATGTAGGTGAGCGTCTTGTCCACCTTCAGCGCATGCAGGGTGGTGTGGTTCCAGGTGTACTCGAGCAGGGTCTTGTGGCTCTTTTCCACCTCGTCGGCGGTCTTGCGGTAGCTGACGCTGCCGCCGTACCGGGTGGCCATGTCGCGCATGCCGTCTTCGGAGTGCGGGGCCACCAGCAGCATCACTGCGTGGCAGCCCGCGGGCAGGTGCTCGGCCAGGCTGGTGAAGTAGGCCGGGATGGGCGCGGCCAGAAAGCACACCTCCTTTTTCTCCAGCCCCGGTGCGGCGCCAAAGCGGTCGGCGAATTCCAGCGCGGCGTCGAAGTCGGTGAAGGTGACGATGCACTCCGTCCATGCCACGGCGGGGGTCAGCGCCACCTCCAGCTCCAGCACGATGCCGTTGGTGCCGTAGGTGTGGTGCAGCAGCATGGCCTCGGGGCCGCGCAGCTCGATGACCTGGGGCTCGGGTTCCACCGTCATGGCGCGCACCGCCAGCACGTTGCCCGGCGCGGCCAGCGGCCCGTGGTTGATCGACCCGGCGCCGCCGAAGCCGCCGCCGAACAGCCCGCCCAAGGTGGCGCTGCGGTAGGTGGAGGGCAGCCAGCGCAGCTCCTGCCCCAGGGGCTTGGCCTGCGCGTCGAAGTCCGACAGGCGGATGCCCGCCTGCGCCCGGCCCACGGCGCCGCGCACCCAGCCAAAGCCGTTGTAGCCCGACAGGTCCAGGATCACCCCGCCATGCAGCGGCGTGCTCTGCCCGTAGTTGCCGGTGCCGCTGCCGCGCACGGTCAGGGGGATCTGCGCGCGCGCACAGGCCGCCACCACCTGGTGGATCTCATCCTCGGTGCGCGGGCGCACGGCCACGTCGCCGCGCTTGCCGGCCAGATCGCGCTTGAGCACGGGGCTGAACCAGGCGAAGTCCTGCGACAGGCGGCCCACGCGCAGCGGGTCAGCAATCCAGTCCAGGCCGGGCAGTTGTTCGGGCAGTTGGGGGGCGGTTACGGTGGTCATATGTGTCTCTCCTGTCTGTGCGGCGGGTGGTGGCGGGCAATGCGCGGCCCCACCACGCGTGCGCGGTGTCAAAAAATGAATGCGGTTCGGTCGGGGGGTAGGGTCAGTCGTGCGAGTTTTCGCTGGCGTGCCAGCTGCCCAGGGCCAAGCGGGTGCCCCAGGCCATCAGCGCGAACAGCGCCACGCCGGTCAGCGAGATCAGCAGCAGCGCGGCGAACATGCGCGGTATGTTGAGCTGAAAGCCCGCTTGCAGGATCTGGTACGCCAGCCCGGCGCCCTGGCCACCGGTGCCGGCCACGAACTCGGCCACCACGGCGCCGATCAGGGCCAGCCCGCTGGAGATGCGCAGGCCGCCAAAGAAATAGGGCAGCGCGCTCGGTATGCGCAGGCGCAGCAGGGTCTGCATGCGCGTGGCGCGGTTGAGCTGGAAATAGCTCTGCAGGTCCGGCTCCACGCTGCGCAGGCCCAGCGTGGTGTTGCTGATGATGGGGAACAGCGCCACCAGCGCGGCGCAGATCACCATCGACGCCGTCGGGTCCTTCACCCAGATGATGATGAGCGGCGCCACCGCCACGATGGGCGTGACCTGCAGCAGCACGGCGTACGGGAAGAGGGCCGTCTCGATACGCTTGCTCTGCACGAACAGGAACGAGATCAGCACCCCCGCCACCGTGGCCACGGCAAACGCCAGCACGGTGATCTTGACGGTGACCCAGAGCGAGCCGCCCAGGGCCGCCCAGTCGGTCAACAGCGTTTTGAGCATGAGCAGGGGCGAGGGCACCAGGTAAGGCGGCAGCTCCATGGCCGTGACCAGGCCCTGCCACAGTGCGATGAGCACCAGGCCCACGAGCAGCGGGTAGACCACGCGCTGCACGCGCGGTTGGGCCATGAGGGGAACGCGCGCTGCGACGGGCCTGAGCGCCTTGGCTCGGGCGGGTTGCGCGCTGCGCTCTGCAGGTGCGGGCGCTGCAGGTGCAGTAGGGTAAGGGGTGCTCATGCTGCGGTCTCCTCGGTGTCAGCGCTGGCGCGCAGCAGGCTGTCCTGCAACTGCTTGGCGTAGCGGCTGAATTCGGGCGAGACCATGAAGTCCGCCGTTCGGGGGTAGGGCGCGTCGATGCGGAACTCCTCCACCACGCGGCCGGGGCGCGCGGCCATCATCACCACGCGGCTCGACAGGAACACCGCCTCGTGGATCGAGTGGGTCACGAAGATCACCGTGAGCTTCTTCTTGCGCCACAGGTCCAGCAGGTCGGCGTCGAGCTTGTGGCGCGTGATCTCGTCCAGCGCGCCAAAGGGCTCGTCCATCAGCAGCAGGTCGGGCTGGGTCACCAGGCCGCGCGCGATGGACACGCGCATCTGCATCCCGCCCGACAGGGCGCGCGGCAACGCGTTGGCGAACTTCGACAAACCCACCAGGGCCAGGGCCTCGGCCACGCGGCCATCGGCCTCGGGGCGCGGGACGCCGGCCAGGTCCAGCGGCAGGCGCACATTGGTCTGCACGCTGGCCCAGGGCATGAGCGTGGGCGACTGGAAGACAAAGGCCATCTTCTTGCCGCTTTCCTCCAGCTGGGCCACCGGCTTGTGCCACAGCTGCAGCCGGCCATCGGTGGGCTCCAGCAGGCCGGCCACCATCTTCAGCAGCGTACTCTTGCCGCAGCCCGAGGGGCCGAGCAGGGTGACGAACTCGCCTTCCTCGATGGTCAGGTCCACCGGCAGCAAGGCCTGCGTGCCGTTGGGGTAGGTCTTCTCGGCCGACAGCACCTGCACGGCGGGCGTGGGGCGGTGGGTCGCCGCCGGGGCGGCGGGGGTGGGCTCAGCGGACTGCATGGGGTCGCCTTTCGATGGATGCGGCCCGCCCCGCTGCGCGCGGGGTCGGGGCCGCTGTTTCAGGGCAGGGTGGGCTTACGGAAGAACCTTGAGGTCCTTGACGAAAGCGGTGCTGTACGTATCGGCCAGCTTCACCTTGGCCGGGTCGATCAGCTTGGCCTCCACCAGGAAGTCGTAGCTCGCCTTGGCGCGCGCATCGGTCATCACGCCGATGCCCATGCTGGCCGCATCGCCACCCGTCACCATGCCCATCTCCTTGAGCTTGGCCACGCTGTAGGCCAGCTGCTCATCGGTCATGTTCGGGTTGTCCTTCTTGATCAGGGCATTGGCCGGGGCCGGGTCGGCCAGGTAGCTCTTCCAGCCTTCCATGGTGGCCTTCACGAAGGAGGCGACGGCGGTGCCGCGCTCCTTGACGGTCTTGTCCATGCAACTCACCGTGGTGGCATAGGCGGGGTAGCCCTGGTCGCTGAACATCAGGGTGTTGGCCTTCACGCCGGCCTTGGCAATGGCGAAGGGCTCCGACGTCAGGTAGCCCTGCTGGGCAGTGTTCTTGTCGGCCACGAAGGGCTGGATGTTGAAGGTGTAGGGCCGCGTCTGTGCATCGTTGAAGCCGTACTTGGCCTTCAGCCAGGGCCAGTAGCCGCGCTGGGCCGACGAGGCGATGAGGATGGTCTTGCCCTTGAGGTCCTCGAACTTCTTCACGTCGTCGTGCGCGATGAGCACCTGCGGGTCTTTCTGGAAGACGGCCGCCACCGTGGTCACGGGCACGCCGCCCTCGCGCATCTGGATCATCTGCAGGTCGCTCGATCCCATCACGCACTCGGCCTGGCCGGCCGCCATCATCTGCACGATGTTGACCTGCGGGCCCCCCATCTTGATGGTCACGTCCAGTCCGTGCTTCTTGTACAGGCCCGTGGCCACCGCCTGGTAGAAGCCGCCGTGCTCGGCCTGCGCGTACCAGTTGGTCATGTAGGTGAACTTTTCCTGCGCGTGGGCCTGCAGGGTGCCGGCGGCACCCACAGCGAGCAGCGCAGCTGCACCAAGTTTGGAAAGGCGGGAGGCGGTCTTCTTCATCATGGCAGTGCTCCGGTAGGTGGTGGAGGGGAACAGGGACGAAAACGGGGGTGTGGATGCGGCTGCGTTCGCAGGTTTCAAGCCAGGGCGGTGGAGTGCTCCACATGGCCCGTGTGGTTGGCGCGGCCCCAGGTGGCTTCGGCGCGCGGGGCCCAGCGCAGCTGGTGCAGCTCGGTGATGGCGGCGGCCCAGCTCACGGCCAGCGAGTCGAGGATGGCGTGGCCCTGCTCGGCCGTGGCGGGCAGCGGGTCGCCGATGATGCCGCTGGGCCCGAAGTCGCGTGCGCTCCAGGCGCAGGCGGGTCGGCCGTCGGGCGACAGAAGGGGCGAGCCGAACACGGGCGGGTAGTTCACCACCGCGCGCTCCATGTGCACGGTGTCGGGCGCCAGGGCCAGCATCAGCGCCGTCTCGGCATGGCCGGCGTGCATGGCCAGCTTCTTCTCCTGCTCCGACAGGTACTTGCCTGCCACGTGCGGCACGCGCCAGGTGAAGCTGGGCACCACGATGAAGTCGCCATGGCGCAGGCGCAGCTCGCGTGCGCACATCTCCATCACCTGGGGCTGGCCGCCGTGGCCGTTGACGAACAGCAGCTTGCGAAAGCCCGCGCGGTAGACCGACTCGCCCACCTCGTTCATGGTGGCCAGCAGCGTCTCTCCGCTGAGCGTGACGGTGCCCGGAAAGTGCAGGTGCTCCTCCGACTTGCCGTAGGTGATGGGCGCCATGGCAAAGGCCGGCACCTCGGCCGGCAGGCGCGCCATAGCATGGCCGACCACGCCCGCGCTGATCACCGTGTCCACCGCGCAGGGCAGGTGTGGGCCGTGCTGTTCAGTGGCGCCCGTGGGCAGCACGATCACGGTGTTCTCCTTGTCCGGCAGGTCGGCGATCTCGGTCCAGCTCAGGTAGGGCAGGTAGCGGTGGGGCGGGGTGTAGCCGTGCAGCATGGGGCGGGTCTTTCGTGGATGGAGGGATGTGCGGGAGGTCAGCGCAGCGGCAGATAAGCCGTGGCTTCCACCTCGATGAGGATGTCGGCGGTGGGCAGCATGCCGGTGACCTCCACCACGGTGGAGGCCGGCGGCTCGCCCGGGAAGAACAGCTTGCGCACGCGGCTGTACTGGGGGAAGTGGTCCAGGTGCTTGAAGTACTGCACCAGCTTGAACACGTCGGACATCTGGCCGCCCGCGGCCTCGATGGTCTGGCGGGTGCGGTCGAGCACATACCAGCTCTGCGCCAGGATGGGCCCCTCCTTGATGTCGCTGCTGAACTCGCCCGTGCGGCCGATCAGCGTGGCCGCCTCGTCGGGGATGTCGGCATAGCCGCGCACGATGCGGCTGGCCGCAGGGTCCACGGCGATGATCCCGGAAAGGAACACCAGGTCGCCCGCGCGCCGCCAGGCGGCATAGCGGGCCAGGGGCTGGGCAATGCCCGGGGTGGTGGGTGCGGTCATGCAATGCTCCGTGCAGGGATGGGGGAAGGGGACGGCGTTGTACCCGCCACATGCCACGCCGCGCTGGCATGGCCACCGGCGACGCAGCCCTGGCGCAGCACCACGCGCTGCTGCGTGCGCGACGGAAAGCCCCAGCCATCGGCCTGTTGGAAGACGATCAGGTCGGCGGGCATGCCGGGCTGCAGGGGCAGGGCATCGGGCCCGCGGCGCAGCCAGTCGCTGCGGCACAGCGCCTCGGACCAGCGGTCGAACGGCGCATCGAGCTGCGCGGCCAGCACGCCGGTGGCCAGGGCCTCCAGCGGGTCGAAGCTGCCCACGGGGCAGAACGGGTCCTGCACGTTGTCGCTGGCCACCAGCACCGGGATGCCGCGCGCACGCGCCTCCTTGACGAGGGTGATGCCGCGTTGGCGCGGTGTGCGGCCGGTCACCGCGTCCTGCAGCAGCAGGTTGGTGATGGGCAGCGTGACCAGCGTGATCGGGCTTTGCGCCACCGCGTCCAGCGTGGCCAGGGCGGTGGCCTCGTCCTGCGCGGCCAGTGCGCAGGTGTGGCCGCAGACCACATGGCCCCCGAAGCGCAATTCCTGGAGCAGCGCGGCTGTGGTGGCCAGGCCCAGCGCGCCGGGGTGCAGTTCCTCGTCCACATGCAGGTCCACGTTCAGGCCATGGTGCTGCGCAGCCTCGAACAGGTGGCGCAGGGCCTGTGCATCCCAGTTGGTGGAATGCACGAAGCCGCCCAGCAGCGCGCCCGGGCCGCTGTCGGCCACGGTGGCGGCCAGCCGCATGGCGGTGGCGCGCTCGGTGTACAGGTGCAGGGGGATCAGGGCTACGCGTTCGAGCGCGATGCGGCCCGCCCATTCCTGCGCCAGCGCGCGCAGCACGTTCCAGGCGAGCGGTGGTGCATCGGGCTCCCACCAATCACAGTGGGTGCGCAGGTGCACCGTGCCCGCCTCGTACGCCCATTGCAGGGCGCGGCTGGCGCGGGGGCGGATGTCGGCCTCGGTCCAGCCCTGGCGGTCGACCATCATGGCCTCGATGGCGCCCAGCAGGCCGGGCTTGACGGTGCCCATGCGCGGCAGGGTGAAGGCCTTGTCCAGGTGAGTGTGTGCATCCACCAGGCCGGGCAGCACCAGGGCGCCGGCCAGATCCCAGGTGGCGCCGGCCGGCGTGGGCTGCACGGGGCTGTGGGGGGCGATCGACTCGATGCGGCCCTGCACCAGGTGCACGTCGGCCAGCGCGGGCTGGCTGCCCTGGGTGGGCCACTGGCGCGGCAGCAGCCAGCGCGGCAGCCGCGCGCGCAGCAGGTGGTCGGGGGCGTTGGATGCGTGCATGGAAAAAATCCCCTTAGGCAAAGCGCGCCATGGCCTGGCCCACGCGGGCCTTGAAGGCCTCGAGCCGCGGCGGCGTGGCCACGTTCATGTGGTAGTAGGCGTGGTAGTCCACCCGCGCCTTGCCGCCCGTGAGCAGGCGCATGTAGCGCGTGACGGACTTGCGCGGCGGGTCGCCCATGAGCAGTGCCGTCCAGCGCGGGCGGCCATAGGTCACCACGGCCGAGATGCGCTGGATGTGCGTGAGCGAGGGCTTGACGTGGTGCGGGTCGCTGATGTCGAAGGCCACGCCGGGCATCAGCACCCGGTCGAAAAAGCCCTTGAGCATGGCCGGCATGCCGAAGCACCAGGTGGGAAAGCAGAACACCAACGCCTCGGCCCACAGCAGCCGGTCCACATAGCCCTGCACCGGCAGGCGGTTGCTCGGCACCTCGTGGTAGCCCAGGCGCTCCTCGCGGCTGAGCACGGGGTTGAAGTCCTCGGCATACAGGTCGCAGTCGTCCACCGCGTGGCCGGCCGCACGCAGGTTGCGCACCACCTCGTCGTGCAGAGCCGCGTTGTAGCTGGTCTCCACCGGGTGGCAATAGATCACGAGGATGCGCATGGCGGGGGCTCCTTTTTCAAAGGTCGAGCGTGAGCGTGGGCCCGTGGCTGCGCGCGCAGCACACGGCCACATGGGTGGCCTGCTCTTCAGGGCTCAGGCAGCTGTCGCGGTGGTCGGGCGCGCCTGCCAGCCAGCGCGTGGCACAGGTGCCGCACACGCCCTGTTCGCACAGCGTGTCGATGGCGATGCCGGCGAGCTGCAGCACATCGGCCATGCTTTCGCCAGGCTGCACGGGCAGCCGCATCTGGCTGCGCGCAAGCACCAGTTCAAAGGAAGCCGGTTCCGTGGCGGGCAGGGGCGCTGCCGTGGCTGGGGTTTGCATGTTTGACCACTTGATTTGATCGATTGGTCAAACTATTGCAAATGCTGTGCCAGCAGGGCTTTCGGGCCGTGGCCTGCCTTGCCCTGGGTCAAAGCGCTGTATGGGCGCTGCTGCTACGCCCGCAAGCGTGCAGGCCTGTTCACTCTGGTGCGAAATCGGGTGCCAGGCCGCAGCCCAGCAGCACGAAATTGGTGAGCTCGCGCACGATGGGTTCGCGGTCGATGGTCTCTTCGGGCGCCAGGCCCAGCATGATGTGCACCTGCACGCCGTAGTCGGCGTAGTGCTGCGTCATGCCCCAGATCTGCATCAGCAGCAGGCGCGCGTCCAGCGGGCGCATGCGGCCCTCGGCGATCCAGCGGTCGATCAGGTCCACCTTCTGCTGGGTGGACTTCACGGCCACGGGCCAGTACCGGCCCAGGTTGCGCCCGCCGCCCAGCACCTCGGTGGTGAAGATGCGCGACAGCCCCGGGTTGTCCAGCGCGTAGTCGAGCTTCTTGCGCACATAGGTGCTCAGCACCTTCTTCGGGTCGTCGCTCTGGCTGTCGAACTGGAAGGCACCCGACCAGCCGTTGAGCACCGAGTACAGCAGCTCCTCGTACAGCTCTTCCTTGCTGGCGATGTAGTAGTGCAGCTGTGGCTTGGTCAGGCCTGCGCGCTCGGCAATGGCCTTGGTGGAAGCGCCCTTGAAGCCATGGCGGCTGAACTCGGCAATCGCCGCTTCGCGGATCGCACCCAGGATGCGCTCGCGCCCCTGCTTGGAGCGGCTGAGCAGTGCGCCGGAGACATTGCTGCTGCCATCGGCTTCGGGTTCGGTGATTGGCGGGGCTTTGGGCGGCATGGTGGGCGATTGTCGCTGGTTGCTCAGAGCTTCCAGAAGCCCACGTGCGAGGCACTCGCTTCCGCGATGAGGGCCGGCCCGATGCATTCGATGGCGTGCGGCGATGCGGCGAACACGTCGCGGCACGAGAGTTCGGCATCGCGCTGCTCGGCGCGTTCGCCGCGGAACCCGCGCAGGCGCACCGCGTCGATGCCGAACACCACGCGGCCGATGCCCGACCAGAAGATGGCGCCCGCGCACATCACGCAGGGCTCGGCCGACGAGTACAGCGTGGTCTGGGCCAGCGCATCGCGCCCCACGCGCGGGCTGAGCTGGCGCACGGCATTGGTCTCGGCATGGCCGGTGCAGTCGCCGGTTTCAGTGGTATTGCAGTAGGCCTCGGCCAGCAGCCTGCCATCGGCGCCGATCGCCACCGCGCCAAAGGGACGGTTGCCGCGTGCACGGGCCTTGTCGGCCAGGACGATGGCCTGGCGCAGGTACCTGCCGTCGCGCTCGTCGATGGTGGCCTCCTGCGGCAGCAGTGCGGCGGGTGCTGCGCTGCCGTTCATGCCACCACCTTGCGGTCGGCCAGGGCTGGCAAAAAGGCCGGGTTGAACACGCGCTCGGGCGCGGGCTTGCGCGCCAGGTTGAACACGGCCGCCACCTCCTCGATCTGGTGCGCCAGCACGGCGCCCTGCACGCCACCCAGGCCCACGGCCTGCGATTCGGCCGTCTGCAGGTATTGGCGCGTGATGGCCCAGCGCTCGCGCTCCACGTCCATGTTCAGAATGGCCTCGCGCGCCTTGATGGCGGCAAACGCGGCCTCGGGGTTGGCCAGCGCCTCGCGCAGGGCGCGGTTGCTCGCGCGCAGGAATGCCTTGGCCACCTCGGGCTTCTCCTGCAGCAGCTTGCCGGCCAGCACGGCGTTGCCATACAGGTTCAGGCCCGCCTTGTTGTATTCGAGCACCGACAGTTCCTTGGCCGGCACGCGCGCGAACAGCGACACGGCCGAGTCGTGGAAATAGGTGGTAGCATCCACATCGCCGCGCACCACCACGTTGTCGCGCGCGCTGAAGTCGGTGGTCACCCAGTCGAACAGCTCGGGCCTGGTCTTGAGTGCGCGGGCCACCATGGGCCAGCTGCGGCGCGTGGCTTCCACGGCGGCCGCCGCCACCTTCTTGCCCTTGAGCGACTGGAAATCGGTGGTGATGCCGCGGTCCTTGCGGCCGATGATGACGAAGGGCGCGCGGTTGTAGTACTGGTAGATGGCCTGCACCGGCGTGTCGGCGTTCTGCGCGTGGAACTCGGCCAGCGAACTGATGTCGCCCAGGCCGATGTCGTAGGCACCGCTGGCCACGCGCGTGATCGACGCGACGGAGCCCGAGCCCACGTCGATGGTCACGTCCAGGCCTTCTTCCTTGAAATAGCCCTTGGCCTGCGCCAGGAAGAAGGGCGAGGTCTGGCTGGTCACGCGAAAGTCCAGCGTGAATTTGAGCGGAGTGAGCGCGCCCTGCGCATGCACCACGGCAGGCGCGGCCAGGCTGGCTGCGCCCAGCGTGGTGGCGATGGAGGAGGCGAGGGTGGTCGAGAGAAAGCGGCGGCGTTGCATCAACATGGTGGTGGCCCAGGTTCGGTGGAATGCCCTGCACCCACAGGCGTGTGCCGCCGCGGGACCGGGTCGAACTGAGCAATTTCCGGGCGCCACCACCCGCAAGGGATGGCAGCGCTGAACGCTTCTACTCGGCAGGAGCTGATGCAGAAAGCGTGCCCGGTGTCGCGAAAGCGCTGCGCCGTGCTGAGCGCCAGGCACGTTTTGCCCAGATCTTGCCTTGGCGCAAGCCGCTGCGGGGCCCCCTGTGCGATGGAGCTGGCAAGCGCTGGGCACGCATTTGCGGTGCGCAGGCTTGGTGCGCCGCTGCCCTGGTTTGGTGAGTGCCCGGGCCTTGGGCCGCATGGCGCGGTGCGGCTTTCCTATGGAGTGCGCGACGGCATTGCTGGCCTGCTGTTTGCTAGCATCCGGGGTAAGAGTAGAAGCGTTCAGTCCAGCCCATCCGCATTGCGCGGACCGGCCGGCGGGTCATTGCTCTTGAAGCCGGTGGCGGCTTGCGTGCGGTGCGTGGTGCCTGTTGAAGGCCCGCAGCCTGCGGGCCGCTGCCATTGTCCCCTTCAAGAGCCACATGGCGCCGTGCCGCATCTTCACTCCTTGCTGCGGCCTGCCGTGTGCCTTGTTGTCATTGACGACTCAACGAGGAAATCACGCCATGCGCAGCACTGCCGCAAACCCCACCACATCCCCCGTCTACGAACCGACCGTCGCTCCCGACGTGCTGGGCGAGCTCGAAAAAGAATCGCGCATGGGCGGCGCGATGGACAGCGAGACCTCCACGCGCGAAGTGCGCTGCATCGACATCTCCGACTTCGACAACCGCAAAGAGGAAATCGCCGAGCAGCTGTGGAGCGCGTCGGTCGACATCGGCTTCTTCCAGGTGACGAACCACGGCATCCCCATCGAGGACATCCGCGCCGCCTTTGCAAGGGCACAGGCCTTCTTCGACCAGCCCCAGGCCACCAAGGCCCAGTGGCCCCTGTCGCGCAACGCCGGCTGGGAGCACAAGGCGCAGATCCGCCCCTCCACGCGCACGCCGGACCAGAAGGAGTCCTACCAGGTCACGCGCCCACGCATGGCGGGCCTCTGGCCCACCGAGGCCGAACTGCCCGGCTTCCAGGCCGCCACGCTGGCATTCGAGCGCCAGTGCTGGGAAGTGGGCATGCGCCTGCTCTCGTGCTTTGCCTACAAGCTGGGCTTTGATGCGGACTTCTTCACCCGCGCCCACGACCCCGACCTGCCCACCTACCAGAGCACGCTGCGCATGCTGCACTACTTTGCGGTGGATCCGGCGCTCAAGGACGAACTGGGCCTGTGGCGCGCCGGCGCCCACACCGATTTTGACTGCCTCACCCTGCTGTTCCAGCGCCCCGGCCAGGGCGGCCTGCAGGTGCTGCCCGGCAAGGAGGCCGAGGGCCGCCAGTGGACCAGCGTGGAGCCAGCCGAGGGCGTGATCACCTGCAATATCGGCGACATGCTCACGCGCTGGAGCGACGACCAACTGCCCAGCAACTTCCACCGGGTGCGCAACCCTCTGCCGCACGAGTACCAGGGCGCGCGCTACAGCCTGGCTTTCTTCTGCCAAGCCAATGAGGACGCACTCATTGAAGGCCCGACGAAGAAGTACCCGCCCATCACGGGCGCGGAGTACCTGCGCCAGCGCATCAGCGCGAACTTCTCGAATAGGTACTGACCACAACGCAGTGGGCTGTGTTGAATCGTCGCGGGGCCTCAAACGCGTCTCGGAAAATTTGATCCAAATACCGTGCTCCGCTTGCTGGATTGCCTGGTCTTGGACCAACGCCGTCAGCGTATGGAAATCACTTCCGCTTCGTATACATCAATTTGCGGAGCCTCCTCACACAAGCTTGCCATCGAGTGTGCGAAATCGCGCGAGGCTTCTACTCGGAAATGGGCCTGCAGCGCGGCCAGGTCGCTCCAGCGCTCAATGAACACAAAGCGCAGCGGCTGCTGCGCGTCGCGGCTCACCTCGTGGGACACGCATCCCGCCTCCATCCGGGAGCGCAGGACATGCTCCAGGGCCAGCCGCTCAACGGTGTCCTCCGTGTCCTGGCGTGCGATCACATGGCCGGTAACGATGATCATGGTGTGCCTTCCTGTCGTCGGTGCTTGAAATGATGATGCCGCGCTAGCGCGCGCTGGCGCCGCCGTCGATAGGGATGATGGCACCGGTCATGTAGCTCGAGGCAGGTGACGCCAGCAGCAACGCAAGCCCCTGGATCTCGTGCGGCTGGGCGATACGGCCAAGCGGGATGTAGGTGCGCATGCGTTCGGCGCTTTCCGGCAGGCGCAGGCGTCCTCCGTTGATGCCGGTGGCAAATGGGCCGGGGGCGATGGCGTTCACCAGGATGTTGAAGGGCGCCAGCTCGATGGCCGCCTGGCGCACGACGTTGTTCACCGCAGCCTTGGAGGCCACGTAGGCATATCCGGAGTGCGCCTCCGCCCGCAGCCCCGCGATGGACGAGGTCACGATGATTCGCCCCTGGCCCCGGGGCTTCATGTGGCGGGTGGCCGCGCGCAACGTGGCCAGCACGCCGCTCAGGTTCACCTGGAGCACCCGCTCCCAAGAAGCCGGGTCCACGTTCTCCAGGCGCCCAGGCTCCACCAGGAATCCGCGCCCGGCGCTCATGCCCGCGTTGGCGAACACGCAATCGATGGGCCCCTCTGCCGCCATCGCGTCGATGTTGCGGTCCACATCGGCGCCATCGCTCACGTCGATCACCCGCTGCTGCACCTTCGCGTGCGTCTTGCGCAGGCGGTGCACCTCGGCGTCCAATGCCTGGGCGTCGCTGTCGGACAGCACGACTTCCGCGCCCGCGTCCAGCAGGGCTTCTGCGATGGCCAGCCCGAGGCCACTGGCGGCACCGGTCACGAGCGCACGTTGGCCGGTCAGATCGAACAAGGAAGGCAACAAGGCCATGGCGGCTCTGCTGTGCATCAACGCTCCACCTGCAGGGGAATGAGGTGGTCCCAGCGCTCGGCAGCCTCGATCATGTAGTGCACGCTCAAGGTGACGCGTTGAAAGAACCACTGCCCATCCAGATGGATGTACTCGTCGTCAAAGCGGCCCACCACGTAGTAGCTCTTGCCGTCCCGCACGGGCCGACCGTCCAGGTAGCTGGACCCCGTGCCCCGGTCGCCCTGCACCTGCACGACATGGCTATGGATGAACTGCCGGGCCGATTGGACCGGAAACGCAGCGAAGAACGCACGGATGTTGTCCCGGCCCCGCACCTCGGGACGCCCGCCGTAGGCGACGTAGGCATCGGGGGCAAACAATTCGTAGAGGCGGTTCCCCGCATCCTCATTCACCATTTCGTGGTATCGGGCGCGCAGCGCGCGGATGGCTTCAATGCTCTCCATGCGTTCAACGCGTTCCGTGAGCGCTCGGACAAGGTCCTGCGAGGCTGAAAGGTCGGCTGGTGGGTGGACTGCGGTCACTGAAGACTCTCCTGGTGGATGTGGTGGAAATCGCCCATGATCTTTTGGCTGCGGTCCCTCACGGACGCACCCGTGTGGGCATGGGGAATGACGTAGAAGCGGCGCGCATGAATCGCCTCGACCGCGGCGCGCGCTACATCCTCGGCACTGATGGCAGAAGCGGCCATGCCAGCACGCACCGCCAGTCGTCGTCCGTGGCATTCCAGGCTGTCCCGAGCACCGCCACGCCGGCGTTGTTGAATAGCCAGTCCACACCGCCCCACCGGTTCCAGCTGGCCTCGGCCAGCCGCTCCACGTCCGTGGCGTCGGACACGTCGCAACACTGTGCCAGGCAGGCGGCGCCTGCCGTCTCCACCAGCACCTGCGTGTGCGCCAGGATCTCTGCCTCGATGTCGGCCGCCACCACCGCCATGCCTTCGCGGGCACAGGCCAGCGCGAGCGCGCGTTCGATACCGCTGCCCGCGCCGGTGACAACGGCTACCTGGGGCGTCGGCATCAGAGACTCGCTCCGGACTTGCGGATCACCTCGCCCCACTTGGCGGCCTCGGCGGCCACGAAAGGGGCAAACTGCTCGTGCGGCATGCCCATCTTGACGCTCGAAACCGCGTCCAGCGACGCCGTGACCTCGGGCGAGTTCAGTGCCTGGCCCACCGCATCGGACAAGCGCTTGACGATGGGCGCAGGCGTGTTGGCTGGTGCAAAGACACCGCCCCAGTTCATGGCCACCACGCTGGGGATTCCGGCCTCGGCCATGGTGGGCACATTGGCGAGCACGGTCAGGCGGCTGGTGCTGGTGACGACCAGCGCGGCAATTTTCCCGTCCCGGATCTGCGCCCGGGAGGTCTGCACGTAGTCGAACATCACATCGAGGTTGCCGGCGATCAGATCGACCATGGCCGCCGTGCTCGACTTGTAGGGGATATGGTTGAAGCGCGCGCCGGTCTGGGTTTGCAATAGTTCCAGGCAAAGGTGCGCTGACGTACCGTTGCCACCAGACCCAAAGTTGAGTTTTCCTGGTTTCTGCTTGCCGAACGCGATCACATCGGCCATGGTGCTGAACTTCAGGCCTGGATGGGATACCAGAACGTTGGCGTTCCCCGTCAGACCGTGGATGGCCACGAAGTCCTTGACCGGGTCGTAGCGGATGTTCTTGAAGAGGGCGGTGTTGGTGCCCTGCGTGCCCTGCGTTCCGATCAGGAGGGTGTACCCGTCGGGCGCCGCACGGGCCACGAATTCGGCGCCGATGGACCCGCTCACACCGACCCGGTTGTCGATGACCATGGGCTGGCCCAGGTTGTCGCTCAGCGCCCGTGCGATCAAACGGGCCTGGACATCGACCACGCTTCCCGCGGAGAAGGGCACGACCAGTGTGATGGGGCGCTGCGGGTAAGCGTTCTGTGCAAATACCGGGGGCGAGAGTGCCAAAGCACCCATGGATGCCGAGAAGTGGCGGCGGTTCATCATGGTCTTGTCTCCTTGTTGTGTGTTCGGCAGTGCCGCGTGTGAATGCAGCACCTCTCACCACATGATCGGAACCGAAGTGGCTTGCTGGAGCGTTTCGCCCTGCTTCAAACCATCGCGAACCCGCCGGATGCACCGATGGTCTGCCCCGTGATGAACAGCGCGCGGTCTGACGCCAGGAACGCGACGATGCCGGACACATCCGTTGGGCGGGAGAGGCGCCCCACGCCCTTGGAGATGGGGTATGCATTGAGCATCTTGCCCAGCAGCTCGTTGTTTTCCACCGTGGCGTGGATGTTCAGCGGGCCGTCCTTGATCCCCTCGTGGGACACGGCGCCAAGGGCCACCGAGTTGACCGTGACGGCGTGGCGGCCGTGCTCCCTCGCGAGAGCCTTGGCGAACCCGGCAATCGCCGCCTTGGCGCCCGAGTAAACGGCCATGTTGGCCTCGCCGATGCGGCCTGCTTCCGAGATGATGTTGATGATGCGGCCCGTCTTGCGCCCGACCATGCCGGGCAGCACGGCGCGGCAGCAGTGCATGGTGCCGTAGACGTTGAGGTTCACGATCTTGGCCCAGTCCACCACGGGTGTATCCACGAAGGCGGGTGTGCGGCCACCTTTCTCGCGGCGCTCGGGAATGATCCCCGCGTTGTTCACCAGCACGGTGATGGGCGCGCCGAAGTGCTGGGCAGCACCTGCCACCATGGCATCGACCTCCTCCAGTTGGGTGATGTCCGCAGGCGCTGCATAGGCCTTTCCGCCAGCGGCGTTGATTTCATCAACCACCGCTTGGGCACGCTCGGCAAAAAGGTCGTTCACCACCACGCGCGCCCCTTCGGCTGCGAGTTCGATGCAAATTTGCCTGCCCACGCCTTGTCCGCCGCCAGTGACGAGAGCGACCTGTTCGTTCAATCCGAGTTCCATGGGATTCCTTTCGTGCGTGTTGTTTGAATGAAGTCACCAGTGCGGTATTGCACTAGCGTCCTTTGAATTGGGGTTCGCGCTTCTCGACGAAGGCGCGCATGCCCTCGATGCGGTCTTCGCTGTCCACGATCATTGCGGCCGCGTAGCGTTCGTACTCCAGGCCCGAGTCCAGGTCGGTCTGCATGCCGCGGTTGATGGCGCGCTTGGCGAAACGGACTGCCAGCGGGGGGTGTTGCGCTATGCGCTGGGTCAGTTCCAGCGCAGCCGTCATCAGCTCGGCCTGCGGCACCACACGGCTGACCAGGCCGTAGCGCAGCGCCGTCTCTGCATCCACCAGGTCGGCCGTCAGGATCAGTTCCTTGGCCCGGGCTTCACCCACCAGCCGTGGCAGCCGCTGCGTGCCACCGGCCGCCGGGATGACTCCCAGCTTGATTTCTGGCAAGCCGAAGCGCGCGTGGGAGGCCGCGATGCGCAGGTCACAACACAGCGCAATCTCCAGCCCGCCGCCCAGGGCCACGCCGTTGATGGCAGCGATGACGGGCTTCTCGAACTCTTCGATGTTGCGAAACAGTTCGTGGGTCGCCTTCTGGCGCACGAAGTATTCCGTGCCGCGCACCACGTCGGTGGCGCGCTCCTTGATGTCGGCGCCCGCGCAGAACGCCTTGTCGCCGCTGCCGGTGATCAGAACCGCGCGCACTTGGTCGTCGTTGCGGGCCAGTTCGAAGAAGGCGCGGGCGAGGTCGGGCTTCATCGTGCTGCCCAGCGTGTTCATGCGCTCGGGCCGGTTGAGGGTGATCACGGCCACGCGGTCGCGCACCTCATAGAGCAATGTGCCCAGGTCCTGTATGTCAGGGGTAGTCATTGGATTGCTTTCCACAAAGAAGTGTGCGGCGCCGTCAGGCCGATGCCGACAGCACGTGGGCGACGGAGACCGAGCCGAGCCCGATCATGTGGGCCATGCCCCAGCGCGCGTTGGGGTGCTGGCGACCCTCCGCCTCGCCCCGCAGCTGGCGCGTGATTTCTGCCAACTGGCCGATGCCCGTGGGCCCGAGTGGGTGGCCCATGCCGATCAGGCCGCCCGATGCATTGATGGCGCAGCGGCCACCGATGTGCGAATCGCCACGCGCCAGATAGCGGGCGCCCTCGCCTGGGTCGCACACACCGATGGCTTCGCTGTACAGCAGCTCTTCCACGGAGAAGGCGTCGTGCAGCTCCAGCAGGTCGAGCTCCTTGGGTGCAATGCCTGCTTGGTCAAACGCGGCCTCCGCGCTGGTGCGGACCAGCTCCACGGCGCTGTCGCCGTATTGCATCTCGGGGCGCTCGCTGCCTGCGACGGAAGCCTTCACGCGCACGCAGCGCCGCGCATCCAGTCCCAGCTTTCGGATGGCGTTGCCAGAAACCAGCATCACCGCCGCGGCCCCTTCGCCGCGTGGACAGCATTGCTGCACCGTGAGGTCGCCCACCACGCGCGGCGATGCGAGCACCTGCTCCAGCGTCCGGGGCTTGCGAAACTGAGCAAACGGATTGCGCGCTGCGTTGCCGTGGTTCTTCACCGCCACGCCGGCCATCTCCTCCACGGAGGCGCCGCGCTCGCGCAGGTAGGTGCGCGCCATCATCGCGAACTTCACCGCCGGAATGGTGGCGGTCTCGCTGAGCCTTTCCAGTCCGTCCTTGTTGGCAGCGCGGCGCCCGTCACCGTGCTTGTCCACGCCCACCGCCAGCACCACATCGCTCATGCCGCTAGCCACCTCCATGCATGCCTGCCGGAAAGCGAACGATCCAGAGGCCGACGCGTTTTCCACCTGCGTCACCGCCAGACCCGTGGATCCCAGGTGGCGCAGCATCACGCGGCCGGCGGCCATGCCAATCGAGGTTGTGCCCACGTAGGCACTCTGCACACGGGCCCAGGAAACACCCGAGTCCTCGAGTGCGGCACGCACAGCCCTGAGGCCCAGCTCGGTGTAAGGCGTCTCGGTGGGGAACTGATAGGGATGCAGACCGACACCGGCGATGAACACACCGCCATGGGCATCCAGCCAGTTGCCTGAAATGGATTGATTGGTATTGCTCACTGCACGGCTCCTTCATTCGCGGGCACAAAGCGGCAGGCGTAAACACCTTCTTCCCGCTTCACCTCGGCAACGGCGCGAACCGCCATGCCGTGCTTCAGCGCCGTCTCGTCCCCAACGGCCATCACACCTTCTTCGACGATGCCGGGCGCGATGCGGATGTCTCCAGCAATGCTGGGCGCCGCCATGCCAGGCAACAGCGGCACGTGCAGGGTCACGAACTCCAGCAACTCTCCGCCCCCCGGGCGCGTGACGCGTTGCGCTCCGCTCAGCGGGTCTCCGCAGTGCATGCATCCCGGTGCGTTGGCAGGAAAACTCATCCCACTGCAGGCGCCGCACTGCGCAAAGAAGAAGTTGAGCGAGTGGCCGTCATCAGCCAGCTCATACAGAGTCGGCTGCAACGGCTTCAAGGAGGTCTTTGAATCGGTCATAGAAAGAAGGGGGTGAAAGGGAAAGGTGGGGGGGCGGGCATGTAGTGCCCGCGACCCCGTCAATCGAGCTTGGCGCCCGACTGCTGAACAACCGCACGCCACCGGGTCATCTCCGATTTCACGAAGGCACCCAGCTTGGCGTCGCGCAGGCCGGCGAGCGGGACACTGCCGAATTTCTCGGTGGCTTGCAGCATTTCGGGGTGAACGATGGCCTTGGCGATCTCGTCGCCCAGGCGCTTCACGATCTCCGGCGGCGTCTTGGCCGGAACGAACACCGCGCCCCAGGCCGTGGATTCCGCTTCGGGAACGCCCAGCTCGCCCACGGTGGGCACGTCGGGGGAGCTGGACAAACGCTTTTTGGAGGTGACCGCCAGCGCCTTGAGCTTGTTCGCCTGCACCTGGGGCAACACCACCGCCGGGTAGTCGAACATCAGGTCGATGCTCCCGGCCATCAGGTCGCTCAGTGCCGGCGCGCTGCCGCGGTATGGCACATGGGTCATCTTGATGCCCGCGGCGGTCTGGAACAACTCGGCCGTCAGGTGGGTGCCCGTGCCTGGACCGGCGGAGCCGTAGTTGAGCTTGCCGGGATTGGCCTTGGCATAGGCAATCAGCTCGGGCACCGTCTTGAACGGGCGTGAGGGGTTGATCACCAGCATGAGCGGCGTTTCCGACATGGCATGCACGGGCACGAAGTCCGTCACGGGGTCGTAGCGCACGTTCTTGTACAGCGCCAGATTGGCGCCATGCGTTCCCTGCGTGCCGTAAATGATGGTGTAGCCGTCTGGCGGCTGGCGCGAAGCCGACTCCACACCGATGGAGCCACCGGCACCGGGACGGTTGTCCACCACCACCGACTGTCCCAGCTGTGCGCTGAGCAGCTTGGCCAAAAGCCGCGACGTGTTGTCCGTGATGCCCCCGGGTGGGAACGGCACCACGAAGGTGATGGGCTTGCTCGGCCACGTATCTCCTGCTGCATGCAGGACGCCAAAGGCCAACGAGGCAATGACAAAAACAATCAGTTCTCGGAAGGTTCTACGCATGCTTGTCTCCATTTTTGTTGCCACTTCATTGCGGCTGGTCGTAGAATACTTCAATATTTCGTAGAAATGCAAGAAATCTTGTGAGCTGCATTCAAAAGAAAATTTGAATCTCATAAGGAATGGCCTGCTGCAATCGCGCTCACCTCAAAGTTATGATTCGTTGACATCTACGAAATACCGGAGAACTTATGCCAACCATTGTCCCCGCAGCTTCTCGCACCATGGCCCTGCTGGAGGTCTTTGCCCGGGAGCGCCGCGAACTCTCCAATTCAGACCTTGCGCGCCTGATGGACCTTCCCGAGAGCAGCTGCTCCGATCTGCTGCACACGCTGCATGAGTTGGGCTACCTGATGCGGACGGCGCGAACCCGACGCTTCTATCCAACGGCCCGTCTGCTCACGATTGCCAAAGGCATCGCTGCGGGTGATTCGCTCTACGCCGTGGCGTCCGAAGCGTGCGAGTTGCTGCGTGACAAGACGGGAGAGACAGGGATGTGCGGCCGCGTGGAGGCGGGCGTGGTCAAGGTACTGGCGTTTGCCGAGGGAACTCATCCGCTGCGCTATGTGGAAAACGTGGGCAACAAGATTGCGTTGCACGTGTCCGCGCTGGGCAAGGCGGCGCTGTCGCTGGGTACACCCGAAGAAGCCGCACGCCAGCTGCGGCTCAAGCCGCTCAAGCAGATCGCCCCCGGGTCCATCACGGACCTCGCAGCACTGGAGGCACAGATCGAACAAGCACGCCAGCAAGGCTGGATCTGGGTGGAAAACGAAGGCTTCGACGGCCTGGCCGCCATCGCCGTCGCTGGCTACCTGGGCGATGAACCCCTCGCGCTGTCGATCGCCGGCCCCACCGAACGCCTTCGCCGTACCAAGGACGCCTGCCTGCAAGCCTTGCAAGAGGTGCAGGCACTTGTGTTCCACCCCCAGAACGCGGCTCCCACGCTGCGCGCCACGGCATCCGGCCGGCGCGGCGCGGGCGCCAAAGACACCACCGCCTCCTAGCGGCGGATCCATGCATTCAACCCAGGAGACCTAGCCATGTATGCAACGATGAATTCCGAACAAGAAATGCTGCGCGACAGCGTGCGCCGCTTCATGAAAAGCGAAGTCGCTCCCCGCGTCGCCCAGCACGACAGGGACAAGACCTTTCCCTTCGAGCTTCTCAAGGAGCTGTCGCAGTTCGGATACATCGGCGGCAGGCTGCCCGAGGCCCTGGGCGGCATGGACATGGACCAGATGACCTGGGCGATGCTCATGGAAGAGGCGGGCTACACGTGGCTGTCGTTGCGCACGATGGTGAACATCACCAATGCGGCCATCAACAAGCTGGCCGCAGAGGCGAACGAGGAGCAGCGCGAACGCTTCCTGAAGCCTTTGCTGGCATCTGACCGCCGCGTGTTCAACGCCATCAGCGAGCCAGGCACGGGCTCCAACATCGCCCAGGTCCAGACCCGTGCAGACCTGCAGGGGGACCACTACGTCCTCAACGGCCGAAAACTGTGGATCACGAACGGGGCATTTGGCGACTTCGGCATCGTGGTCGCGCGTACGTTCAGCCCCGACTGCCAGGGGCAGCTCTCCACCTTCCTTGTGGAGCGCGAGGTGTCTCCGTATGAAGTGCGCAACATCGACACGATGGTGCTGCGCAGCACCGGCACGGCGGAGCTGGCATTCGACAATGTCAAGGTGCCCCGCGAGAACCTGCTGGGCGAGGAAGGCAAGGCGCTCAAGAAGATGCTCATCGGCCTGGACGGCGCCCGTGTCAACATTGCCATGGGTGCGGTCGGCGCCGCGCAAGCGGCCCTCGACCTCTCGATCGACTATGCCCGCACCCGTACACAGTTCGGCAAGCCCATCGGCAGCTTCCAGCTGGTGCAAAAGCTCATCGTGGACATGACGATCCGGGTGGAAGCCGCACGCGCACTGAGCCTGCGTGCCGCTGCCGCGCTGGATGCCAATGCCGATGCGCGCACCGCCTGCTCCATTGCCAAGCTCTACGCCACCGAGGCTGCGCATGAAGTGGCCAGCATGGCACTGCAAGTGCATGGCGGGCTGGGTTACGCCACCGACTACCCCATTGAGCGCATCTTTCGCGACACGCGCGGCGGAACGATTCCCGAAGGCACCACCGAAGTGCAGACCTTGATCGCAGGTCGGGAAATCCTGGGCATCTCGGCGATTGCCTGAGCCTCCACGCCACCCCAATAACGACCAGGAGACAAGATTGACAGACCTTTCACGACTGATCCGCCCTCGCTCGATTGCCCTCGTGGGCGCCTCGGACCGCCCGCAAAGCATCGGCGAGCGCACGCTGACCAATCTGCTGGACCATTCCGAGTTCGACGGAGACATCTACCTCGTCAACCCGACCAAGGCGGAGATCCGCGGGCACCGTTGCTGGCCCAGCGTTGCGTCACTGCCAGCCACGCCCGACGTTGCTGTGATCGTGGTGCCCGCATCCGGCGTGCTGGCCGTGGCGGAGGAATGTGCCAACCGGGGCGTCCTTTTTGCCATCGTGTTGACATCGGGCTTTGGCGAGGCAGGCGAAGAAGGCGAACGCGCTCAGGTGCGCCTCAAGGAAATCGCCGACGCGGGCGGCATGCGCCTGTACGGGCCGAACTGCCCGGGCCTCACCAACGTCAACCACCGCCTGGGACTGACTTTCTCGCCATCCTTCCCGCACGACCTCGTCAAGGGTCCCATTGGCCTGGCCACGCAAGGTGGCGGCCTGGGGCGCAACGTGATGCAGGCCATGGACCGCGGCATTGGCATTGGCCTGTGGGCCTCCACCGGCAACGAGGTGGACTTGCAGGTGGCCGACTTCATCCATTACATGGCCGATGCACCCGACATCAAGGTGATCGTGACCCTGCTGGAAGGCATCAAGGATGGCGCGAAGTTCGTGGCTGCCGTGAACCGCGCAGCCGCCAATGGCAAGCCAGTCATTGCGCTCAAGGTCGGCAAGTCTGAGTACGGGCAAAAGGCGGCGCAATCGCACACAGCGTCCCTCACGGGGTCGGCCGAGGTGAACAGCGCGGTGTTCAGACAGTGCGGTGTGATCGAGGTCGATGACATCGACGAGCTTGTCGATGCAGCCTGGCTGTTCGCACGCGCGGAGCCGCCCCCAAGCGAAGGGGTGGCCATCTACACCTCTTCGGGCGGGACGGCGGCGTTGACGGCGGATGCTGTGGGCACCGCAGGCCTGACCCTCGCTCAGTTCACCCCGCACACGCGGGAGGTGCTGGCCTCGCTGCTGCCCGACTTCGCGGCGCTGGACAACCCGGTGGACACCACCGCCGCCGTGCTGAGCGATGCTGCGCTGATCGAAAAATCGCTGAGCGCGGTGGCCGTGGACCCGAACCTCGGTTGCGTGATCGTTCCGATTGCACTGGACTATGGCGACACCACGATCCAGCTGGCGCGCACCATCATCGCGGCGCAGAAAGGCTGCGCAACACCCATCATTCCCATCTGGATGAGTGACCGCATGGGGGAGGGGTATCGCATGCTGGTCGAAGGCGGTTTCGCCCCGCCGCGTTCGGTGGGCAAAGCCATCAAGGCCATTCAGCGCTGGGTTGAATATGGCCGCTGGAAGCGCTCGCGTGGCACCCAGCCGCCCATGCAGCCTGTGGTCGTTCTGCCGCCAGCCGCCGCCACCCTCAGCCTGTCTGAAGCGCAGGCCAAAGGCCAGCTGCAGGCTGCGGGGATCGGCCTGCTGCCCAACATGCTCGCGTCCACCATGGAAGAAGCGTTGGTGACCGCCAACGCCATGGGCTACCCCGTCGTGGCCAAGATCGCCAGCGAGCAGATCGTCCACAAGTCGGACATCGGCGGCGTCAAGGTGGGGCTGCAAAATGCCGACGAACTGCGCCAGGCCTGGGCGGACATCATGGACGCCGCGAAGCACCACCGGCCCGACGCGCACATCGACGGCCTGCTGATCGAGAAGATGGCGCCCCGCGGCGGGCTGGAGCTGATGGTCGGCGTTACGCGCGACCCGGTGTTCGGCCACGTGATGACCTTCGGCCTGGGGGGCATTTACGTGGAGATCCTGCGCGATGTGACACGCCGCATGTTGCCGCTCAGCGCCAGCGAGGCCGCGGCGATGGTGCGTGAGATGCGGTGCTTTCCCCTGCTGGAAGGTGCGCGCGGCCGCCCAGCGGCGGACCTGGAGGCGCTGCAGACGCTGCTGCTGCGCATCTCGGACTTCGTGATGCACAACGCTGGCCGCATCGAGGAAATGGACCTCAACCCGGTGTGGATTGGCGCCCGCGGAGAAGGCGTTTTGCCGCTGGACGCCGTGATCATCGAAAGAACCGCCGAAGGAGCGTCCGCATGACGGCCACCGCCGCCCGGCCGCCGTTGCAGTGCATCACGGTGGTGGATTTCAGCGAGCTGCTGCCGGGGCCGTTTCTGACGCAGAACCTGGCGGAGATGGGCGCACGCATCATCAAGATCGAGCGCCCGCCGCATGGCGACAACGCCCGTCACCTGGGCCAGGGCGCTTTCGAGGCCGTGAACCGGGGCAAGCAGAGCCTGTTGGTGGACCTCAAGGACGAAGCCCAGCGCGACAAGGTCCGCGAGCTGATCGCGTCGGCCGATGTCGTGGTCGAGTCCTACCGCCCTGGCGTGATGGCGCGCCTGGGCTTGGATGCCGCTTCGCTCTGCCAGGCGCATCCGCAACTCATCTATGTGTCTCTCAGCGGCTACGGCCAGACCGGTCCCTGGGCCGACCTGCCGGGGCATGACATCAACTACCTGGCTGCCGCGGGGGTGCTGGCCGTCTCGGGTACGCCGGACGGCGCACCCGCGCAGAGCTTCGGCCTGCCCGTGGCCGATCTGTGCGGAACCATGTACGCGCTGTCCGCCACACTCGCCGCGCTGTTTCAGCGCCAGGCCACCGGCCGGGGGCAGCATCTGGACGTGGCGCTGGCCGATTGCGCCTTGCACTGGATGAACCCGCGGCTGGGCGCCTACCGCTCCGCAGGCGCAGGCACGCTGCAAGCGCAGCGCGAGGCAACGCTGGTGAAGGCGGCTTACGGCGCCTTCCGGTGCAAGGATGGCCGCTACGTGTCGATTGCTGCGCTGGAGGATCATTTCTGGAAGCGCCTGTGTGCGGTGCTGGACCTGGCTCCCTTCGACGGCGCGAAGTACGTCACCCACAAGGCGAGAAAATCTGTGGCGGATGCGATCAACCTGCGCATCGAGCAGGCCATGCAGCACCTGGATTCGCACGAGGCCTTTGAACTGCTGTGCCGGCACGATGTGCCCGCCGCGCCAGTGGTGCCGCCCGCAGAGTTGGCCGCCCAGCCGCACTTTGCCTCACGCGGCAAATTCGCTCCCGGCGAAGACTTGCCCTTGGTCAGGTTCCCCGTTCCACTCGAGGGAATGGGCGGTGCAGACCTTGCAGGCGCACCGCAGCTCGGCAGTTCAGGCTGGTAGGCCATGGGCAGCGTCTTGCACACGCGGATCACCCGGCTGCTGGGGATCGACCACCCCATCCTGGGCGGCGGCCTCATGTGGCTGTCCGACGCACGGTACGTTGCCGCGCTGGTGAATGCGGGCTGCATGGGCTTCATCACGCCCCGGTCGTACGCCAGCGAAGCGGATTTCCGCGAAGCCCTTGCGCTGTGCTCGGAACTGACCCATGGCAAACGGTTTGGCGTCAACCTCACGCTCTCGCACCGGCCCGAAGCCAACACCATGATTCCGCGCTGGATGGATGCAGCCCTGACGCACGGCGTGAGGATCTTCGAGACAGCCGGACATGCACCGGCGGACCTCATCACCGCTCTTCACAAGGCAGATGCCATCGTCGTTCACAAAGCCTCGAACATCCGCCACGCTCTTTCGGCGGAGCGCGCTGGCGCCGATGCCATTGCCCTGGTCGGCATGGAGGAAGGCGGGCACCCGGGCATGAATGAGCTGCCCACGATGCTCATGGGGGCGCTGGCATACGGCCAGTTCAGCGTGCCGGTGGTGCTGGGCGGCGGCATCGGCCGCGGCAGGCAATTGGCTGCGGTGCTGGCCCAAGGGCTTGACGGCGTACTCGTCGGCAGCCGCTTCCTGGTGTGCGAGGAAATCCAGGCGCACCCCCGCTACAAAGAGCATCTGCTGACCTGCGACGAGCACTCCACGGTGCGGCTGCTGCAATCGCTGGGCACCACCTGGCGCGTGCTGCTCAACGACACTGCGCGCCAGGTTCAGGCCATCGAACGGGCAGGCGCCACCGAACACGCCGCGTTCGGCGACCTCATCAGCGGAACGGTCGCGCGCGACCGCTGCTACGCCGAGGGCGACTGGCGTCATGGCATGGCCTCCCTGGGGCCAGCCATCGCATTCGCCAAGCGTATCGAGCCGCTGCAGGCCATCGTGAACGGCCTGGTGGACGAAGCAGTGCAGGCCATCACGGCCCTGCGCACAGTGCATTCACTGGATTCAATGGAGCAAGAATGAACCGACTGCCTTTTATGGAGCGGCTGGTGGTGCCCGTCATTGCGGCCCCCATGCTGCGTGTCTCGGGAATCGAACTGGTCTCCGCTGCCTGCGCCGCTGGCGTCATCGGCGCATTTCCCACGGCCAACTGCACGTCTCTGGACGAGTTCGAGACCTGGCTTCAGCGGCTTCAGCGCGAGGCCGAAGAACAGCCCAGCCGGGCGCCCTATTGCCCCAATCTCATCATGCGCCGCGACCCCGCACGCCTCAAGGCCGAAGCGGACTTGATCGTGCGCCACGGCGCAGAGCTGGTGATCACCAGCGTCGGGTCGCCCGCGTCGGTGATTCCCATCTTGCACGACGGCGGCTGCCTCGTGTTTGCCGATGTGGCCTCGCTGCACCATGCAGAGCGTGCTCTGGAGGCGGGCGTCGATGGCTTGGTGCTGCTCTCGTCCGGCGCGGGCGGGCACACCGGCTGGGCCAACCCGTTCGCTTTCGTGCGCGCCGTGCGCCAGCTGTTCGATGGCCCCATCGTGCTGTCAGGTGGCCTGTCCGACGGTGTGGCGTTGCGCGCAGCGACGGTCCTGGGTTGCGACCTGGGGTGCGTGGGAACGCGATTCATCGCCACCAAGGAAAGCCTGGCTGGGGGAGACTACAAGCAGATGCTTCTGGAAAGCTCCATGGACGATGTGCTTGCGACGCGTGCCTTTACGGGGTTGCCCGCGAACTTCTTGAAACCGTCCATCGTCCGTGTCGGACTCGACCCCGATGGGCTGGACGAGACGGTATCCGTGCAGGAGGCCCGCAAGAAATTCGGAGGCGGATCTGAAGGACCCGTCATCCAACGGTGGTCGGATCTGTGGAGTGCGGGGCATTCGGTGTCGGGTGTGACGTCCCTGCCGACTGCCGCCGAACTGGTTCAGTCCATGAATGTGGAGTATCGGTCGTTCAAATAGCAGGACTCAGGCTCGAGGCCCTCCGAGGTCAGGCCTCCAGTCGTGCAATGCGCGACACCGCATCAGGCTACCCCACATGGGCACGCAGCCAGGCCACGATGTCGGCAGTCACCTCATCACGATTCGTCTCATTGAGGATTTCGTGGCGGGCAGCCGTGTACAGCTTGACTGTCACGTCGGTGATGCCTGCATCGCGGTAGCGCTGACCCAGCAGCTGAATCAGCGCACCGCCCCCCGCGAGCGGATCTGCGTCGCCAGAGGCAATGAAGATTGACAGGTCACTGCGGATACCTGCTAGCAGCGCTGGATCCGCCAGCCGGGAAGCCGGAGCGAACAGCGACGGGATCACATCGTCCGGCACATCCCACCCACACCACGGATCCGCTACATAGGCATCGACCTCCGCACCGTCCCGCGAAAGCCATTCGTATCCCGTACGGTGCTCAAAACCTGCGTTGAATGCCTCCAATCCGGCAGGCGCGTCTGCGGGAGCATTGGCCATAGCTGCGGCGAGCGCATCCAGCGCGGTTGAACCTGAGAGCAACACACCTGACCAGGTCGATGCGTGATCCAGGATCGCCGCCTGCGCCGCAAACGAACCCATCGAATGCCCAAACAGAAACAGCGGCAGGCCGGCGTGCTGCGTGCGCAGCAGCGCGCCGTACTGGGCCACATCGGCAATGAGCCCGCTGAAACCTGCGGCGCCAAAGTCCCCCAACCTGCCACCAGCGGTGCGCCCGTGTCCGCGATGATCCACGGCATGGACGATGAAGCCGGCAGCGTTCAAGGCCTTCGCAAAGCGGTCGTAGCGCTCGCCGTGCTCGGCTAGTCCGTGAGATATCTGCACGGCGCCCACGGGTTTGCCGGGGGTCTCGGCCCAGGTGTAGGTGATGACCGGGATGCCGTCTGCGCTAGACAGAAAGGAGGCGGATGTCGATGTGCTCATCGGGTCATTCTGGCATGGTGATCTGATCCAGGTGTTTCGGGCACATCACCTGCAGCCAGCCCTGGCTTTCCGTCATCATTCAACTGTTGTCTTCCGGTGAATTCATGGTCACCATTCACTTCCGCCAGACGAGCATCCACTGCCCGAACATGCCCCTTCCCCCTGTCCTCGACCGTTTCCTGCAAGCCCAGGATCCCGTCTGGCCCCGCGTGATCGCCGAACTGCGGGCGGGCAAGAAGCGCACGCACTGGATGTGGTTTGTGTTCCCGCAGATCAAGGGACTGGGGCATAGCGACGTGGCCCAGCGCTATGCCATCCAGTCGCTGGCCGAGGCGCAGGCCTACCTGGCGCATCCAGTGCTTGCCGGCCGGCTGCGCGAGTGCTGCCAGATCCTGCTGGGCCTGGGGACGTGCTCGGCGCTGGATGTGTTTGGCACGCCGGACGATCTCAAGCTGCGCTCCAGCATGACGCTGTTTGGCGAAGTTTCTGCGCCCGGCAGCGTGTTTCACGCCATGCTGCAAAAGTATTTCGACGGGTGCAAAGACCCGCGTACCGTCGAATTTTTCGATTGAAAATGGCATCTACCGCTTGTCCCATAAGCGTTGTTTGCTATTGATTTTGAATATTGCTCCTCTCTTTCTGGAACATGTGTGGCGCGCGTACGCATCCGATAGCCCGCGGACAGCGGTTGCACGTTCCAGCGCTGCTGCACTGC
The DNA here is from genome assembly GCF_058809075.1 of Acidovorax sp. GW821-FHT11A03. Lineage (NCBI taxonomy): Bacteria > Pseudomonadati > Pseudomonadota > Betaproteobacteria > Burkholderiales > Comamonadaceae > Acidovorax > Acidovorax sp. GW821-FHT11A03. Next base: position 129,615 of record NZ_JBXASG010000002.1, on the reverse strand, counting down.
CCCTCAAGCGCCCCTGGGCAAAAACAGCGCGAATAGCATGGCAATGGCACCAGGGCCGATGAGATACAGCACGCCCTGTCCGCCCCACGTCGTCTCTACCGCAAGGAAAGCTGCGCGCCGAGAATGGGGCCTTCCATGGTGCCGATCCCTCCCCGCCAGCGCCATGAAGATCATGTAGGCCGTCCACTGCACGCTGAAATAGTTCTTGGGCGGAGACATGCGGACTCGGCATCTTGAATGCTCCGATGGCGTGGTGCTGCTTGGTGTGACTAGCTGGCGCTGGCACTGGGGTACGCCGGAGGCTGGTTGCGCTGCGAGTGACATGTGGTCACCGGGCAGAGGGCGTCGGAGGCGGGCGCGGTGTGCCGAGTATCTCCAGCGCCTCTCTCGCGATCGCCAGCGACAGCTCTTCCTGCAGGATGCCGGCCTTGAGCACCAGGTGCTGCAGGCGGCGCTCTCGGCTCGCTTCCTTGCCCATGAAGTCGCGCTGTTCGATGCGCTGGTAGACGGCCAGCTTGTCCTCGTGCATGGCCTGCAGGCGGGCGATTTCCTTTTCCAGACCGGTGGGGCCGACGGCGGCCTCGGCGCGCAGGCGCACCATGAGTTCGTCGCGCAGGGGCGTGGGGTCCTGTTGCTCGGCGATCCAGCGGCGCAGTTCCTTGCGGCCCGCGGGCAGCAGGCGGAACTGGCGCTTGCGGCCGCGGCCCGTCTCGGCCGGCAGGGCCTCGATCCACCGTGCTTCTTCGAGCCGCGCCAGCTCGCGGTAGATCTGCTGGTGCGTGGCGTGCCAGAAGTAGCCGATGGACTTGTCGAAGCGCTCGGCGAGTTCCGAGCCCGAGCAGGGGTGCTCGACCAGGGCGGTGAGAAGGGCGTGGGGCAGGGACATCGGAAGAGGGCGCCGGAGAAAGCTGTGTAGTTCGCCATCTTGCCTGAATCGGGACTGCTCTCCGTTGTTTCTGCAACCAGTTGCATAAATGCGTGATGCTGGCTATATTTGTGCAACTGGTTGCATAAACAAGGAGACCCCCGATGAACGCCGTCCCGAAACCTGCCCCGGCTCCACAGGCTGCTGGTAGCGGCAGTCCCTATCCCCACCTGCATGCCCCGCTGGACCTGGGCTTCACCACGCTCAGGAACCGCGTGCTCATGGGCTCCATGCACGTGGGGCTGGAGGAGGTGGCCAACGGCTTCGAGCGCATGGCGGCCTTCTATGCCGAGCGGGCGCGTGGCGAGGTGGGGCTTATCGTGACCGGCGGCATTGCGCCCAACGAGCGCGGCCGGCCCATGCAGGGCGGGGCCATGCTGGTCAACGAACACGAGGCCGGGCAGCACCGCAAGGTGACGCAGGCCGTGCACGCCGAGGGCGGCAAGATCGCCATGCAGATCCTGCACTTCGGCCGCTATGCCTACCACCGCGACCTGGTGGCCCCGAGCGCGCTGCGCGCACCCATCAACCCCCACGTGCCGCACGCGCTCACGGAGGAAGAGGTGGAGCAGACCATCGAAGACTTCGCGCGCTGCGCCGCGCTGGCCCAGCACGCGGGCTACGACGGGGTGGAGGTCATGGGCTCCGAGGGCTACCTGATCAACGAGTTCATCGCAGCGCGCAGCAACCACCGCGATGACGAATGGGGTGGCAGCTATGCCAATCGCATGCGCTTTCCGGTGGAGATCGTGCGGCGCACGCGCGAGCGGGTGGGGCCGAATTTCATCATCATCTACCGCCTGTCCATGCTCGACCTGGTGGAGGGCGGCTCCACGCTGGCCGAGGTGATACAGCTCGCCCAGGCCATCGAGGCGGCGGGCGCCACCATCCTCAACACCGGCATCGGCTGGCACGAGGCGCGCATCCCCACCATCGCCACCAAGGTGCCGCGCGCGGCCTATGCCTGGGTGACGAAGCAGGTGATGGGGCAGGTGGGCATACCGCTCATTACCTCCAACCGCATCAACACGCCCGAGGTGGCCGAGCGCCTGCTGGCCGAGGGCTGCGCCGACATGGTCTCCATGGCGCGGCCGCTGCTGGCCGATGCCGACTTCGTGCGCAAGGCACGCCAGGGCCGGGCCGACGAGATCAACACCTGCATCGCCTGCAACCAGGCCTGCCTGGACCACACTTTCGGCGGCAAGATCACCAGTTGCCTGGTCAACCCCCGTGCCTGCCACGAGACGGAGCTGGTCATTGCACCCGCTGCGGCGAAGAAGCGCATCGCTGTGGTCGGCGCCGGCCCTGCCGGCCTGAGCTTTGCCGTCACGGCCGCGCAGCGGGGCCATACGGTGGTGCTGTTCGATGCGGGCAGCGAGATCGGCGGCCAGCTCAACATCGCCAAGCAGGTGCCGGGCAAGGAGGAGTTCTACGAGACCCTGCGCTACTACCGCCGCCAGCTGGAGCTGCATGGCGTGGAGGTGCGCCTTTCCACCCGCGTGGCCGCGCAGGAACTGGCGGGCCAGGGCTATGACGAGGTGGTGGTGGCCACGGGCATCCGGCCGCGCACGCCCGACATCGACGGCATCACCCACCCCAAGGTGCTGAGCTACCTGGACGTGTTGAGCGACAAGCAGCCCGTGGGCCAGCGCGTGGCGGTGATCGGCGCGGGCGGCATCGGCTTCGACGTGGGCGAGTACCTCACGCACGAAGGCGAGAGCGGGGCCCTGGCGCCCGCCAAGTTCAATGACGAATGGGGCATCGACACCGCCTATGCCCAGGCCGGCGGCCTGCGCGCCGCCCAGGTGGAGGCGCCCGCGCGCCAGGTGCACCTGCTGCAGCGCAAGGCCAGCAAGGTGGGCGACCAGCTGGGCAAGACCACGGGCTGGATCCACCGCACTTCGCTCAAGGCGCGCAACGTGGGCATGAGCTCGGGCGTGGCCTACGAGCGCGTGGACGACGCCGGTCTCCACATCACCATCGACGGCCAGCCGCGCGTGCTCGATGTCGACCACATCGTGGTCTGTGCCGGCCAGGAGCCGCTGCGCGAACTGTACGACGTGCTGCTGGCCGGGGGCCAGAGCGCGCACCTCATCGGCGGTGCCGATGTGGCCGCCGAGCTCGACGCCAAGCGCGCCATCCTGCAGGGCACGACGCTTGCCGCCGCCATCTGATCCAACAACCTCACCCCAGGAGACATCCATGACCGAAGCCCCGAAGAACATCCACCCCGCCGTCGCCCGCTCGCTCGACACCTGGCACCACATGGTGGCCAGCCGCGACCTGTCGAACCTGCTCTCCATCGTGCACCCCGATGCGGTGTTCCGCTCGCCCATGGCGAACACGGCCTACACCTCGGCCCCGGCGCTGATGCTGGCCCTGTCCACGGTGATCCAGGTGTTCGAGGACTTCACCTACCACCGCCAGCTGGCCACCGACGACGGCCTGAACATCGTGCTGGAGTTCAGCGCGCGCGTCGGCGACAAGCAGCTCAAGGGGATCGACCTGGTGCGCTTCAACGAGCAGGGCCAGATAACAGAGTTCGAAGTCATGGTGCGTCCCCTGAGCGGCCTGCAGGCGCTGGGAGCCGAAATGGGCGCGCGGCTGGGTGACAAGCTCCCAGCCTTCAAGGCAAAGGCCTGAAGAAGCGTTCACAAAAGAAAAGACCGGAGACAACGCCCATGACCGCCACCACCGCATCGCCAACGCCCTGGGAGTGCTCCTACCCTGAGGCCCTGCGCCACTACCAGCTGGACCTGGCGGCACTGCCCGCCAACGCGGCGCAACTGGCTGCCAAGGCCGCTGCAGACCACGGCGACCAACCCGCCTTCACCTTCGTGCTGCCCACAGGGGCCAACGTGGTGCGCAGCTTCAAGGAGATCGATGCGCTGTCGGACGCGTTTGCCGCCTGGCTGGTGCGCGAGCAGGGGCTGCAGGCGGGCGGGGTGCTTGCGCTGCAGATGCCCAACTGCCTGCACTACCCCATCGCGGTGTTCGGCGCCTGGAAGGCCGGGCTCATCGTGACCAACGTGAACCCGCTGTACACCGGGCGCGAGCTGCGCCTGCAGCTCGAAGACAGCGGTGCGAAGCTGCTGCTGGTGTGCGACCTGTTCCTGCCGGTGGCACAGCCTGTGGCCGAGGGCCTGGGCCTGCCCGTGCTCACGGCCAGCCTGTGGGACTTCTTTGAGGAACCTGTGGCATCGGCCATCCGCGCCAAGATGGCCGGGCCTGCGGACTCCACCGCGGCGCCGCTGTCGCGCATGGCCGACGCGCTGGTGCGCGGCCAGGCGCTGGCGCCCATCGCGCGCCACAGCCACCCCGTGGCGTTGTACCAGTACACGGGCGGCACCACCGGGCGCAGCAAGGGGGCGGTGATCACGCACGGCAACATCCTGGCCACCTTGCGCATCACGCGCGATTTTCTCGACGCCTACGACGGGCCGAAGCAGGGCGAGACGATGCTCACCGTGCTGCCCATGTACCACGTGTTCGCCTTCATGGTGAACTTTCTGGTGTTCTTCGAGGTCGGTGCACGCAACCTGCTGGTGCCCAACCCGCGTCCCATGTCCAACCTGCAAAAGACCTTCGAGCAGTTCGACGTGCAGTGGACTACCGGCGTGGACACGCTGTTCGCCGGCCTGCTGGCCGAGCCCTGGTTCCAGGCCAGGCCACCGAAGCTGCGCTACGCCTTCTCGGGTGGCACGACCCTGCGCACGTCGACCGCGCAGGCCTGGCAGGCGGTGGTCTGCCCCATCCTGGAGGGCTACGGCATGACCGAGACATCGTGCATCGTCTCGTGCAACCCGCCCTCGGCTACGCCGCGCCTGGGCACCGTGGGCGTGCCCATGCCGGGCTGCCGGGTGCGCATCGTCGATGACCAGGGGCGCGATCTGCCCCAGGGCGAGCGCGGCGAGTTGCTGGTGCAAGGGCCGCAGGTGGTGGCCGGCTACCTGCATGCGCAGGAAGATAGTGCCAGCGCGATCCGGGACGGCTGGCTGCACACGGGCGACATTGCGCAGCTGGAGGAGGGCGGTTTCATCCGCATCGTCGACCGCAAGAAGGACATGATTCTGGTGTCCGGCTTCAACGTCTACCCGAACGAGGTGGAAGACGTGCTCGCGGCCCACACCGACATCGCCGAGGCCGCCGTCATCGGTGTGCCGGATGCCGGCACCGGCGAGGCCGTGCGCGCCTTCGTGGTCGCGCGCAACCCGGCGCTCAACGCAGAGGACGTGGAGCGCCACTGCCGCACCCAGCTCACGGCCTACAAGGTGCCACGCCAGATCGTTTTCCGCGAGCAATTGCCCAAGTCGCCGGTGGGAAAGATCCTCAGGGCGTCGCTGCGCGAAGAGGCCTGAAAGGGGTCTGAGCAACGGCCTGGTCTGCAGCGGTGAGGCCAGGCCTTGCAGCTGCCGAACAGTCGGTGGAATGATGTTGGTGGTGCCAAGAACGATCAAGCCCTTGCGAGCAGTGGGGCGGGCCGAAGCGGTGATCCCCGGGGGAATGCCGTGTCCCGGTGTGATCTATTTCTCCGCACATGGGTCACGTGGCAGCGCAGCAATGAACACTGAATCCATATCCTTCATCACAATAGTTGTTGTCTATTGACAAAATATTACAAATCTACTGACCATAACGCAGATGAACATTGGGGGACTGCGATGGGTTTTCAGAACATGACGATGCGGGCGAGGTTGGCACTGTCGTTTGGCTTGATGGTGGTGCTTATCGTGGTCCTGTCCGCGTTCGCCATCAAGGACATGAGCAGCGCCAAGACGCAATTTCATGACTTCGTGACCGGTATCGACGCACGGGCACATCTGGCCCAAGGAATACGGAGCGCCGTCGACGCGCGCGCCGTGGCCGCCCGGAACATGGTGCTGGCGACCAAGCCTGCAGAACGCGACGCGGAAAAGGCGGCTGTCGTCAAAGCCCACGAAGACGTCCAAAAACGCCTGGCCCTGCTCAAACAGGCGGTAGAAGGCCCAGGCATTCCAGTCAACGTCAGGACGCTGGTGGCCGAACTCGCAAAGATCGAGCAGTCATATGGGCCGGTGGCCCTGTCCATCGTCGATTTGGCGATGGCCGACAAAAAGGACGAAGCCATTGCGAAAATCAATGACGAGTGCCGGCCGCTTCTCGCCGCCCTGATTGCCAAGACCGACGAGTACCAAAAGACAACCGATGAGCGCTCCAAACAGCTGGTGGATTCCTCCGAGGCCGATTTCGAATTCCAGCGCCGGCTCTTGATCGGCCTGGCATTGCTGGCCACCGTGATGGCGGTGGCATGCGGGGTGGCCATCACCCGCGGAGTGCTGAGGGCCCTGGGTGCCGAGCCCGATGCACTGAGCAGTGCCGCCAGCAAGGTGGCGGGCGGCAACCTGTCCAGCATTGCGGGGGCGAGCGCAGCCCCCGGCGGCAGCGTGCTGGCATCGCTGAGTGCCATGCAGCAGAACCTGGCCAGCATCGTGAGCAAGGTACGGGGCGCCACCGACTCCATCTCCACCGGCACGAGCGAGATCGCCATGGGCAACGCAGACCTGAGCCAGCGCACCGAAGAGCAGGCCAGCGCTTTGCAGCAGACCGCCGCCACCATGGAAGAGTTCACCTCCACGATCCGCAACAACGCCGAGAACGCCAAGATGGCCGATCAGCTGGCCATCAGCGCATCCGCCGTGGCCACACGGGGCGGCGAGGTGGTCTCCAAGGTCGTCACCACGATGCGGGACATCAACGACAGCTCGCGCAAGATCTCGGACATCATCGGTGTGATCGATGGCATTGCCTTCCAGACCAATATCCTGGCGCTGAACGCCGCGGTAGAGGCAGCCCGCGCCGGCGAGCAGGGCCGAGGCTTTGCTGTGGTGGCCACCGAGGTGCGCAATCTCGCGCAGCGCAGCGCCAGCGCCGCCAAGGAGATCAAGGCGCTGATCAACGAAAGCGTGGAGAAGGTGTCCGTGGGCACGGGCCTGGTGGATCAAGCCGGGCAGACCATGGTCGAGGTTGTGGGCGCGATCAAGCGGGTGACGGACATCGTGGGCGAGATCAGCTCCGCCAGCTCCGAGCAGAGCACGGGCATTTCCCAGATCGGCCAGGCCGTCAACCAGATGGACCACGCCACGCAGCAGAACGCGGCTCTGGTGGAGCAAAGCGCCGCCGCCGCCAAGAGCCTGGAGCTGCAGGCCCAGCAACTCACCGAAGCCGTGAGCACCTTCCAACTGGAGGATGCGCCTGGAGCTACGCTGAATCGTCCTTGGGCACGCGCCGTTCCCCGCGCCGTTCCGCGCGCGCTTCTCGAACAAGCTTAAGCGGCAGAAGGTGAGAGGTCGTTGTGACCGTTCAGCAAAGGCGCCTTGAGAGCCCGGGAGCCGCCACGCGCCCTGTCGCGAGGAATGGCCTCCTACTAAAACCTGGGCGCTTCATGTTGGCCCTCGCTGTGATGGCGCTTATTACATATCCGCGCTGAAGAATGACATGGGCATTCAATCGGACCGTCCGTAGCGTCCGCTCACCTCAACGCTCAGCATTGCCTCTACCCCATGCAGTCAGTCTGTCAGTTACTGGACGCGGCAAAGCTGGATGCCGAATCTTATGTAGAACCATGTGCGCGAGTGAGGTCAAGACACTCCGCGGAGATAGGCGAGACAGATCCCCTGTCACACGTCGTTGTCAATGCGACTGATGTCCAGGGAGAGATAGTTGGTTTTCGAATTACTTCCATCAGTTCAATGGAAAGCACTGCATTCTTTGGGCTGCGTCCGTTGATCCAGCATATCGACACCATGGGGTCGGCACCTCGATGATTGAGAGATCGTTTGAGCCTGCGCACCGTGCTGGCGCAAAGGTGTTTGAGGTCCGACAAACTGAGCTTTACCCCGAGCGAGAGGGGCTCTTCGCTTGGTACAAGAGCTGCGCTGCTTGAAACAGCGATCGGTTCGGGACGCTCATCCAATATAGGACACAGATCGTCCGATATGGCGATGTCTACACCTCTGCTCAACTCGAACGCTGAACTGAACTGCCTTGGCCGATATTGCCCAGGGCTGCGCCAGTATCGGGATCGCTGCAACCTAGATGATGATTGTTCCAGCTATGGGCAGCGTCCTGGCACCTCGTAGACTGAAATTTCTCCATACAGGTATGGCCCAGGCACAAAGGGGATTCAATTGGTCCTCTCACGACATGGGGCGATGGCAGCTTGGGGGGCGAAACAAGCGAATGCCACTCCGGGCGCTTGCGAACCCGAACCAAACATCGTCTACGGGAAACCAAAAGGGAGCAGGGCACAATCTAAATAAATTCCAGTGGCGTGGAATTCTCGCGAACCAATGCAGGCATCTGTGCCCTTCTGTCGTGCGCTTCCAAGGGCTCAAACAGATCAATGATTTACGTAAGGCTCGAGACGAATGCGCGGTGGCGTTCCGTAGTAACGCAAGGCTCTACAATCGCCGCAGACCAAAACGCCCTGCGCATTTGCGACGGGGGCGCCTGCGATGCGGTGGTCCCTGACCCGACTGCTCCGCCTGCGATAGAACGGCACACGGTCTCGCATCCAAACCTGGAGGAGTAGTGAGCCCAATGGCACCCTTGCAAGTAACGACAGCACTCATGGGCACGGGTTTAGCCGTGCTGATTCTCTATCTAGTACGCCGCGATCATCTTTACCTGATGCATGGCCTTAGCTGGGCCGTTGTAGCCGGGGTCGCGGCGGTGCTGGGAGCTTGGCCGGGCCTGATCGATCGCTTGGCCGGATGGGCAGGGTTTGGCTACCCGCCAGCGCTTTTACTGCTGATGGCCTGTGTGTTGCTGGTAGTCAAGGCCCTCCACGCTGACATGGTAAATACCCGCATTGAACGGGACATGCGCCGGTTGAACCAGCGACTCGCGCTGCTGGAGGCAGATAACGAAATCCTTCGCAATACGGCGGCGACTGCAAGCCCCGCTGACACCATCGATTCATGACCTCCTATCACCTGCTCCCCGTCATCCTCTGTGGCGGTTCGGGTACCCGCTTGTGGCCACTCTCCCGCGAAACCTATCCCAAGCAATTCCTGGCACTGGGTGGCGACGGAGTTTCCATGTTGCAAGACACAGCAACACGTCTGGACGGCCTGGACTCCTCCATCGCGATGAAGCCACCACTTGTGGTGTGCAATAGCGCCCACCGCTTCTTGGCGGCCCAGCAATTGCAGGAAGCCGGTGTTGACGGCGCGCAGCTTGTGCTGGAGCCTGCCGGCCGCAACACAGCCCCTGCTTTGACCTTGGCCGCCTTCGCGGCCGATTCTCAGGCCATTTTGCTGGCCATGCCTGCAGATCACGTCGTCGCAAACGCAGGGAACCTGCACCAGTCCGTGAAAGAGGCTTGGCCGCTGGCACAGGACGGCGCGATGGTCACTTTTGGCATTGTGGCCGACCGCCCTGAAACCGGATACGGCTATATCCAGAAGGCACATCCCATCGTAGGTACTGGCGCGTTCTCCATCCAGAGCTTTGAAGAAAAACCCAGCCTTGAACTGGCTCAGTCATACATCGCCAGCGGCAACTACCTGTGGAACAGTGGCTTGTTCATGGTGCGAGCCGACCAATGGCTCAAGGCCATGGCGGCGTTGCAGCCTGCGATGTTTCAAGCCTGTCGCTCCGCCATGGAGCACAGCAGCCGGGACATGGACTTCATTCGTCCGCACAGTGAAACCTTTGCTGCTTGCCCGGCCGACTCCATCGACTACGCGGTCATGGAACATCTGCCGGGTCAGGAAGAGCTGAACATGCCGGCTCGCGTGGTGCCGCTCGACGCTGGTTGGTCCGACTTGGGCGCCTGGGATGCGCTCTGGGACGTTTTGCCACGCGATGCCAGTGGAAACGCCCACACCGGCCAAACCCTTGCGATCGACACCCGCGACAGCCTGTTGTTTTCCGAAACCTGCCTGGTGGCCACCGTGGGCGTGGATAACCTGGTGGTGGTGGCAACCGCCGATGCCATTTTGGTGGCGGACAAGCGCAAAACCCAGGACGTGAAAAAAATCGTGGCAGAGCTGAAAACGCAAAAGCGGAGCCTGGCTTCGACTCACCGCAAGGTGCACCGCCCCTGGGGCTGGTACGACAGCATCGACAGTGGCGAACGTTTTCAAGTCAAGCGCATCGTGGTTCATCCTGGCGCACAGCTCAGCCTGCAAATGCACCACCATCGGGCCGAGCACTGGATTGTGGTGAAGGGAACGGCGCAGGTCACCAATGGCGACAGGACCTTCTTGCTCGGCGAGAACGAATCCACGTTCATTCCTCTAGGCCATGTCCATCGCTTGGCAAATCCAGGCAAAGTGCCATTGGAAATTATTGAAGTGCAATCTGGAAGTTATCTGGCGGAAGATGACATTGTGCGGTTTGAAGACACCTACGGCCGGATTGCTGAATGATTGATAGACATCGCGAGATCAAAGCATGAAGCACGTAGGCCTGATTGCTGAATTGGTACGGCGTGAATTCTCCGGGCGCTATCAAGGATCGCTGGGGGGGGTGTTGTGGGCCCTGATCCATCCGCTGTTTCTGCTGTCCATCTACACCTTGGTTTTTGGTGTAGTGCTGAAAACTCGTTGGGACGGAGGAGGAGGAACCTTCGGTTATGCATTGTATATTTTTGCGGGGTTGATAGTATTCAACGCATTTTCAGAGTGCTTGATAAAAGCGCCTGCGATGGTTGTGGGAAACCAGAATTTTGTGAAGAAGGTGGTTTTTCCTCTGGAAATTCTCCCCTTGGTGAGCGCTATCGTGGCACTGCTGCATGCGACCATTGGGATTGCTGTCTGGTTTCTGTGCTGCGTGGTATTTTTTGGCATGCCAAAAATGACGGCACTCTTTTTTCCCATGATTTTTATTGCCATGCTCCCCCTGTTGCTGGGGATAGGTTGGATATTTTCCGCGCTGGGGGTAATGCTGCGCGATACCGGGCAGATCGTTGGCATCATCAGTCATGTATTTTTATTTGTTACCCCGATATTTTATTCTGCCGAAAGCATGCCTGAGCCATTGCGGTCGATTTTGATATGGAATCCACTCACACTGCTGGTGGGATGGATTCGTGATTTGCTTTTGATTGGGAACTTGCCTGGTGCTACCGGGATTTTTATTTATATGGCCTTCAGCATCGCTTTTGCGTACGGCTCGCTCTATTTTTTTAGGCGGGTCCGCCCCTTGTTTGCTGATTTGCTCTAGATCATGAATAACGCTGTCATCTCAGTCCGGGGCGTGAGCAAGTGCTATCCAGTCTTCGATTCAGCCCGCTCCAGAGTGCTGCATACGCTGTGGCCAAAATATGAACGGGGTGTCAGAGAGCATTGGGCTCTGCGTGACATCGATTTTGAAGTGCAAAAAGGAGAGTCCGTCGCCATCATCGGCCGAAATGGAGGGGGCAAAAGCACACTGCTTGAAATCCTGACAGGCACCCTGAAGCCGACGATGGGTTCGGTGAGCGTTCATGGGCGGGTTTCTGCTTTACTGGAGCTGGGTAGTGGCTTCAATCCAGAGTATTCAGGTCGTGAAAATGTGCTGCTGAATGGCCTGCTGCTTGGTTTGTCACGCCAAGAGATATTGGGTCGCTTTTCTGAAATCGAGAAATTCGCTGAAATCGGGGATGCCATCGACCGCCCGGTGAAAACATATTCCAGCGGCATGATGATGCGCCTTGCCTTTTCTGTGCAGGTGTTGTGTGATCCCGACATTCTGATCGTCGACGAAGCTTTGAGCGTCGGGGATTTCTTCTTCCAACAAAAATGCTTCAACCGACTGCGGGAAATGCGTGACCGGGGACTAACCTTATTGTTCGTCTCCCACGACATGGGGACGGTGCGTGACCTATGTCAGAGGGCTGTGTACTTGCGCAACGGAGAGCAAGTTTATGTCGGTGAAACACAAGTCGCGGTGCGGCATTACTTTGCCGAAGGTTCGGACCCGGTTTCGACGGCCCAAGCCAAGATTCCTCTCCCACTCCTAGATGGGGAGTTGCCGAAGTTCGAAGATGGGATTGCTTGGTCTCGTCCGGCCACATCGGGTAAATGCCTTTTCGCCGTGCGCGTGCTGGATGGCGCCGATTGTGATACGACTGCCGCGCGTCTTGGTGATACGGTAAAAGTTAGAGTGTATTTTCAGGTAGGAAGGGAAATTGAGAACCTCCGTGTCGGACTTGCTATCAAAAATCGGTATGATCAGATAGTCAATTCCTCGAATTCCAGTCGATTGGGCTGTGAAAAAATTGTATCTCAGGAGCGCGCTTGGTCTGTATTTGAGTTTGAGATTGATCTGCGTCTAGAAGCAGGCTTGTATTCCTTGCGTGTCGCATTATCCATGCCGAACGGTCATAATCGTGCAATTGAATTGGATAGTACAAATTGGTTTGGTCCGCTGGAAGTTCGCTGGGACTATGAAAACGAGGCTGCACCATTCCTTGGTTTATTTGGACTGCCGGTGCGTGGAGCAACGGTCTGAACCGGAGATTTTGAATTGATTATATGGCTAGCCTCCTTTCCTCGTTCGGGAAATACCTTGCTTCGTCAGGTGTTGAGTGGAGCATTGGGAGTGGGATCCTACTCGGATGAGCCAGGCGATGAGGATATTAGTAGGCAATTGGAAGACGTAGCACACACGGTTGGTTTGCTGGAGATCAACGAGCCCTGGAAGGACTTTTATGTGCGTGCCACTGAGTCGGATAAGATATTCTTGGTAAAGACACACCGTCCGCCTGTCGACAATCAACCTGCCGTCTATGTCGTGCGCGATGGTCGAAAGGCCTTACTATCCTACGAATATTATCATCGTCGTCGTACCCCCAGTCCACGACCGGATTTGCTGGGGCTCGTATTGGGTGTCGACTACTACGGTGGATGGACGGACCACTTTCAATGTTGGGTGAATGAGCGCCCCAATACACTGGTTGTGGGATTTGAAGAGCTCATAAATCCGACACCGGAGATTTTGCTAAAGCTGCGAGATTTTATTCGATCGAAAAATTCTCCGATTGCTTGGAGTAATCCATTTCAGCAACTTCAGGCTCGAAATCCCAGTTTTTTCCGAGAAGGGCAAGTTGCTTGGGAGCCTCCTCCCGAGTGGACACCTTGGATAAATGGCATTTATATGCACCTTCATGGGAATCTGATGATCCAGCGAGGGTATGCGAATAAATCTGAGGTTGACTCGGCTCAACATAGTATCGGTGGGGAAATTCCTGCTTTGCTATCGATTGTCTCGGCACTGATTCGTGATCGGGCGGAGTTGAGGGATATTTGCGATGAGAGACTCGCGGTAATTGATGGGCTCAAAGCTGCATGCGACGAACGCTTGGGAATTATCGACTCTTTTAGCCGGAGATTGAGCGGATGGGTGCGGTAACTTTTCATATTGACTCCAAATTGTTGAACGCCTTGTGCAGTGCAAAACAGTTTGATATTTTTTGCGAGACCGGTACTTTCCACGGGGATACCATAGAGCTCGCACGCCCTTATTTCCCTCGCTTGGTATCCATCGAACTCTCGGAATCCTTGCATGCCGAAGCAATGAAACGCTTTGAGGCATGGGATAACATAGATATTCGTCATGGCGCTTCACCGAAAATTCTAAGTGAATTGAGAGGTGAGCTTTTTGGGAAAGCGATCTTGTATTATCTTGATGCCCATTGGTGCGTCGCTATTGATACTGCTGGTCAGACGTCACAATGCCCCCTTTTGAATGAATTGGCTGCTATTGAGGGGCTGAATGAAGAGTCTGTTGTGCTGATTGACGATGCGCGCCTCTTTCTCGCCTCGCCTCCATACCCGCACGAAGTGAGCCATTGGCCAAGCTTTGACGAAATCATCCGGTCGCTACGATCCTTGAGTGATGTCCACCGTATTGCGGTTGTGAACGACGTGATTATTTTCTTTCCGGCCTCAATGTCTTTCGTGATTCAGAGTTATGCACGAAATAATGGCGTCGACTGGCTCCAGGCATTTCAAGCAATTGACTGTTGCAGTCAACTCAAGGAGAAAATATTTGCGAAAGATATTGTCATTGAGAAAATGCAGCAGATCACCAATCCAGAGGGCCTTGAAGAGGTTATCTTGGGGATGAAAGCTGCAACTCAATCTGAATTGGAAGCTAAAGAGAAAATAATAAGAGAGCAGGCTAATGCCCTGAGAGCCTATCGGACCGCATTCTTTTTTATCCGCCCGGTAATGCCGGTGCTGAGAACTATTCGAAACCTGTCCAGGTTATTCTATCCCAAGTTAGGTAGACTTGAGCATCATGCCCCGTTTCCGTTGCAGAGGCCTCTTCATCGTGAATGGGGCTCGGATCGTAGCGCACCGCGAATTTCTATTGTGACTCCTTCATTTCGGCAAGCGCATTTTATAGAAGAGACAATGGATAGCGTGCTTAGCCAAAATTATCCATCGCTTGATTATTTTGTTCAGGATGGCGCTTCAGATGATGGGACGGTCGAAATTTTGAAGTGCTATGAAAAAAAATTGAGCGGATGGGAGTCGGCTCGGGATAGTGGACAATCCGAGGCTATTAATTTGGGCTTTGCAAAAACATCCGGAGAGATCATGGCTTGGCTCAATTCAGATGATCTCTTATTGCCCGGAGCTCTGGTTACCGTGGCCGAGTATTTTGAAGCCCATCCGGAGGTGGATGTAGTGTATGGGCATCGAGTCTTGATCGATGAGCAAGGCGCGGAGATCGGGCGTTGGGTGCTGCCCGCGCATGACGATGAAGTGCTTTCTTGGGCTGACTTCATTCCCCAGGAAACCCTGTTCTGGCGACGTTCCATCTGGGAGAAAGCCGGCGGCCACATCGACGAGAGTTTCCGCTTCGCCATGGACTGGGACCTGCTGCAGCGTTTCCGGAATGCCGGAGCCCGTATGGTGCGCTTGCCCGATTTCCTCGGGGCTTTCCGTATCCATGGTGCTCAGAAAACATCGGCGCAGATTAACGAAATCGGCATGGAAGAGATGGCTCGCTTACGTCGGCGTGCGCTGGGGCACGAGGTGAGTTGGGCACAGATTCACCGTGCCTTGATACCTTATCTGATCAAGCACATTGCCCATGATCTTGCGTACCGGATAAAACGGTAGCGTCGCCGCAGGAGTAAAGAGGCTGGCATCATTCGGGATAATATTTTCATTGAATGCAATGGTATGCACCGATTAGCCCATCCGTGCATTTTGTCTATGCATACGTCGAATATCGAGGGGTGGATGTTTCACTCTCAAAGTATGAACGAACGACTCTCTAGGTTGTGATATATAAAATTCTATCCGCCTCGAAAAGGCTCAAAATTCTTTAGATTTTAGCTGCTGGGGCTGTCTTGTTTATGAGGGGTTGAAGGATGGGAAAGAAAGTGGCGATTCTTCAGTCGAATTATATTCCCTGGAGAGGATACTTCGACATGATTGCGGCGGTGGATGAGTTCATCGTTTACGATGATATGCAATACACGCGTCGAGATTGGAGGAATAGAAATAAAATCAAAACACCACAGGATGTTCAGTGGCTCACAGTCCCCGTTCGGGTAAAGGGGAAATACCTTCAGAAAATTCGGGAAACTGAAATTGAAGGGGATGAATGGAAGCTGTCTCATTGGAAGGCACTGCTGCAGAATTATCGGCGTGCTCCTTGTTTTTCCGAAATCACTGCCTGGTTGGAGCCTCTGTACTTGGAGCGGGAATACACCCATATTTCGCAACTGAATAGATTATTTATCGATGCTGTCTGTAGTTATTTGACTATTAAAACAGTAATCAAGAGCTCATGGGACTACGTACTGCTTGATGGTAAAACTGAGCGCCTTGTCGATCTCTGCGTCCAAGCGGGTGCTTCCGAATATATCTCAGGCCCCGCGGCAAAAGACTACATCAATGAAGGGATATTTTCTGAAAAATCAGTAGAGCTTACGTGGTTTGATTATGCAGGATATTCGGATTATCCACAATTGTGGGGTGATTTCAGGCAGGATGTCACTATTCTCGATCTTCTGTTCAACTGTGGCAAGAGCTCGCCGAAGTACATGAGGTATCTCGCATGAGGCTTTCAATTGTTGCGACTCTCTATCAATCTGCGGCCTATGTCAGCGAATTCTATGAACGGGCCAGTGCAGCGGCAACCCGATTAGTCGGAGAAGATTTTGAAATTCTTCTTGTCAATGATGGTTCACCGGATGACAGCTTGGACCTCTCTGTCAGGCTTGCAAAAAGAGACTCGCGCATCGTTGTCATCGATTTGTCAAGAAACTTCGGCCATCACAAAGCGATGATGACGGGTTTGGCGCATGCTAAAGGAGAGCGCATATTCCTGATCGATAGTGATCTTGAGGAGGAGCCTGAGTGGCTGGAGCGCTTTGCTGCGCAGATGAACAGTGAGGCCAGCGATGTGGTCTATGGTGTTCAAGAGAGGCGAAAGGGAAACTGGTTTGAGCGCTGGAGTGGTGGTTGGTTTTATCAGTTTTTCAGATTATTGACTGGGCTTGCTCTGCCAGAAAATATCGTCACGGCGCGTCTGATGTCGAGACGTTATGTTGAAGCACTGCTGAGGCACCAAGAAAGAGAAGTGTTCATGGCTGGTCTTTGGCACATTACTGGCTTCATGCAATCACCTTGCGAAATAAAGAAACACAACACCAGCGAGACAACATACACATTTCGACGGAAGATGTCGCTTCTGGTCAATTCGGTGACATCTTTTAGTAATCTTCCATTGATCAGTATCTTTTACATTGGTGTTTTAATATCGATTTTTGCCTTGTTCTATATCACCTATCTGGTGATCAACTGGTTGTTTCTGGGTCACCCTCTTGGTGGCTGGACGTCCGTGATGGCTTCAATCTGGCTGCTCGGGGGGATGATTATTTCATTTGTCGGTGTTGTCGGAATTTATCTATCGAAAATTTTCTCTGAGGCCAAGCAGCGTCCATACACAATCATACGGCATATCTATGACGAAAGATAATGCGGTCCTACTTACAGAAGTTGCCTCCTATTATTCAGAGAAAATTGCGGAATATGGGGACACGCCGCACGGTGTTGACTGGAACGGAGAACAAGGTCAGATCCTTCGCTTTGAGCAGCTTTGCAAAGTCATAAAAGGAGATGATGGCGAATTTTCTGTCAATGACTTGGGCTGTGGCTACGGAGCACTGCTTGACTATTTGGATCCTAGGCATCCGGTAGGTTCGTATTCGTATCTCGGGGTCGATGTTTCGGAGGATATGGTGCGTGCTGCACGGACTCGCCATCAAGCAAGAGCCCGAGCCAAGTTTATTGTCGCGCATCAACCTGATACGATCGCCGATTATGGGATTGCCAGCGGAATATTCAATGTCCGTCTTGGTCGTAGTGACGTGGAGTGGAAAGGTTATTTGGAGGCCACTCTTGATGTGTTGGATAAAACAAGTAGGCGTGGATTTTCATTTAATTGCTTGACTTCGTATTCGGATGAGGATAGGAAGCGAGATTATTTGTATTATTCGGATCCTTGCGAATTGTTTGACCTCTGCAAGAAGAGGTATTCACGCGAGGTAGCATTGCTGCATGACTATGGGCTGTATGAGTTCACCATTCTTGTAAGGAAATTGTGATGCAAAAGAAGCTGATCATTTTTGGCGCCGGCAATATAGCAGAGATTGCTCATTTCTACTTCAGCACAGACTCTGATTACGAAGTGGTAGCATTCTCCGTCGACGCGAATTTTATTGATACGGAGGAGCTTTGTGGTCTGCCCATTGTTCCTTTTGAGGGCGTGAGTGATAAATACTCACCGGCAGATCATGATTTTTTTGTGGCATTGAGTTACTCCAAAATCAATGCAATTCGCAAAGAAAAATATCTCACGATCAAGGGCCTTGGGTATGGGCTCGCCAGCTATATAAGCTCTCGTGCAGCCATCTTGAATGGTCGCAAAATCGGTGAGAACTGCTTTGTCTTGGAAGATAATACTATTCAACCATTTGTGGTTGTTGGTAACAATGTGACCTTGTGGAGTGGTAACCATATTGGCCATCATTCCATGATCGGCGATCATACATTCATTGCTTCACATGCAGTTATATCAGGCGGTGTTGAAGTGGGGGAGCAGTGTTTTATTGGTGTCAATGCCACGCTGCGGGACCACATAAAAATTGGTGCCAGATGTGTGATTGGTGCGGGAGCATTGCTTCTTGGGGATGCGGAGTCTGATGGCGTGTATACAGGAGCAGCAACTGAACGCTCGAGGGTGCCTAGTTCAAGATTGAGGGGAATATGATCCAGGAAAAATGGGAAAAACTAGGGCGGATTTATGAACCAGCGTCGACCGGTAGGCATCCCAAGCTTCGCTCTCATGCCGCAAATCCCTTGCCTGTACATTTGGAGGATGATGTTTATCGAATATTCTTCAGTGGCAGGGATGAGCTCAATCGATCTTCGGTAGGGGCCGTTGATATTGATATTGTGCAGCGCAAAATTGTCCAGGAGCACTATCATCCTTTTTTTGTACACGGTCCGGAAAGTAGTTTCTATGCCGATGGTGTGAGCATTGGGAGTGTATATGAAGTGAATGGCGTTAGGTATATGTTATTTATGGGCTGGCAGACGCCTAAAGATGGCCATTGGCGGGGAGATATTGGTCGATTGACTGTCACTCCAGCTGCATTGTTGGAGCTTGATAATTCTCAGCCATTTTTGGGTGTGGATGAAACAGATTTAATCAGTTTGTCTTACCCCTGGGTCCAAACTAGCTTGCGGGGCGGATTTGAGATGTGGTACGGCTCAACGCGCACATGGGATGCTGGGAACGGCGAAATGTTGCACGTGATCCATCGAGCTACTTCCGATGATGGCCATTTTTGGCGTCGCACAGGATTGGCTGTACCTTATAAAATTGGGCAAGCGCAAGCCTTTTCGCGCCCGACGGTTGCATTTGGCACTGACGGTGCCCTGGAGATGTGGTTTTCCTATCGAGGTGGAGCTGGTGAAACGTACCGTATTGGATACGCGAGAAAAGAAAATGATAGTGAGTGGGTATTAATGCTTGAAAACAA
Organism: Acidovorax sp. GW821-FHT11A03; assembly: GCF_058809075.1. Lineage (NCBI taxonomy): Bacteria > Pseudomonadati > Pseudomonadota > Betaproteobacteria > Burkholderiales > Comamonadaceae > Acidovorax > Acidovorax sp. GW821-FHT11A03. The sequence goes on along the minus strand of NZ_JBXASG010000002.1, from coordinate 110,653 downwards.
AACAATAGATATATCATTGAGCGGATGGGATTCTGAAATGATTGAATACCCATTTGTTTTTGATCATCGGGATCGGCGGTATATGCTCTACAACGGAAATGGGTATGGACGAACTGGGTTCGGCTTGGCGGTACTGAATTTTGCGATATGACTAAATATATCGACTATTCGTTCATTTTGGCTACAGTGGCCTTCACTGTTTATGGCCAGTTGATGCTTAAATGGCGTATTGCGCAAATGGGAGCACTGCCGCAGGAGCTACTTGGAAAGATTAAGTTCCTTCTGCTTTTGCTTTTGGATCCAGGTATATTATCAGGATTTGCCGCTGGTTTTTTGGCATCTCTTGCATGGATGGCGGCCATGACGAAATTCGATCTGAGTCATGCTTATCCGTTCATGAGCTTGAATTTTGTAGTCGTTCTGCTTTTGAGTGGATGGATTTTGAGTGAGCCATTATCTTTGCAGAAAGTGCTAGGGGTTGGATTTATTGTTCTGGGAACCATTCTGGCCGCTAGGGGTTAGGTAGTGCAGAAGATGGTGCATGTTGTAGATAGTAAAAATCTGGGGGCGCTAGATGCTTATTCCTTTCAATAAACCCTACATGACTGGCAAAGAGCTCTGGTATATCGCACAGGCGCATTCCGTGAATCACCTGTCCGGGGATGGTGGCTTTACAAAAAGATGCTCGGAGTGGCTGGAACAGTCGTTGAACTGTCAGCGGGCATTGCTGACCCATTCGTGCACCGCGGCATTGGAAATGGCTGCGATTCTGGCTGATCTGGGGCCGGGTGACGAGGTGATCATGCCTTCTTACACCTTTGTTTCCACAGCGAATGCATTTGTGCTGCGAGGTGCTGTTCCCGTATTTGTTGATATTCGTCCAGATACCCTAAATATCGATGAGAAATTGATCGAAGACGCAATTACCCATCGCACGAAAGCCATTGTCCCTGTGCATTACGCAGGGGTTGCTTGCGAAATGGATGTAATCATGAATATTGCTCGCCGTCACAATTTGATTGTCATCGAGGATGCGGCGCAAGGTATCATGTCTACCTATAAAGGACGCTCGTTGGGGACAATTGGCGACATGGGGTGTTTGAGTTTTCATGAAACCAAAAATATCATTGCCGGAGAGGGGGGAGCCCTTCTGTTAAACAACGCCAAGCTGGTTCAGCGCGCAGAAATAATTAGGGAAAAGGGTACAAATCGCAGCCAGTTCTTCCGTGGGCAGGTGGATAAATACACCTGGACTGATATTGGCTCATCTTACCTGCCGGGAGAAGTAATTGCTGCATTTCTGTGGGCTCAACTGGAGGAGGCGCATTCAATAACTAAAAAGCGTCTTGATATATGGGAACACTACCATGCAGCGCTTGCTTCAATAGAGGCGAGAGGCTCTTTGCGGCGCCCTATCGTGCCTTTGGAGCACCGGCACAACGCTCACATGTATTACATCCTTTTGGACTCGTTGGACAGTCGCACGATAGTAATTGATTCACTCAAAAGTAAAGGTGTATCTGCCGTTTTCCACTACGTGCCTCTGCATTCCTCCCCTGCGGGTGAGCGGTACGGCCGGTGCGGAGGAGATATGACAAACACAGAAATTTTGTCAAATCGCCTTCTTCGTCTTCCCTTGTGGATAGGACTGGAAAAATCCATGGATGAATTGATCGCTGCCATTAACGAAGTCGTTTGAGCCGACTGGGTTGCAGGCCTTCTTGTTGTAGTGCTGCGAGATGTTGCATTTCTAGCTGGGATTTGATTGTGCTTGGGCCATGCCAATTGCTCAATGCGTGAGAAGAAAAATGGAGAGGTGATGCTGCCGTACCTAAATGTTGGTAGTAGAAAAGCGTTGACTAAGATTGCTATGAGACCCGATTCTGTATATGTAAAAAGAGCCTTCAATGGATTTGGGGTTTTCTTGATTTTATGGATACTGTACTTGGGAGGAGTGATTGCTGCCAGGAGTTTTGAGTTGGCGCCGGACTATGACGCTTTGTCCTATGTAACCAATGCATTGATGCTGAAAGAATTTCTGTTTGATGGGGCTCCTTACAAGGCGGTAATGTCGGCTCAGGGTTTATCGTTGCTCCCTTTGCCATTTACAAATACGCTGGATGTGCTGATTTTGGCGGTGCTTTGGCCATTTTTGGACTTTCACATTAGCATCTTTCTTGTCCATTCGGCGTATTTGTTGTTTTTTTTCTATATATTTAGAAAAACACTTGAGCCTGCATACGCGCTGCTATTGTTCAGCGTATGTGTTGGGTATGGATTGTTTTTTTCGCAGTTCGTACATTTTATATCCGAGCTAAAAGTTGGCTTGGGTTATGTGGCAATTATCCTGCTGTTGTTTATCGCTGATGCGGCGCGGGTTCGCTGGCAAATATTTGCAGTGTCTGCCCTTTTGGTGTTTTTGAGGGTCTTTAATAGTGCTTTTGTACTTTCATTCGCGTTTGTTTATTTTGCGGTGAATTTTCGAAAAGGTGATTTTAGAGAGCTGCTGCTTACGCTTTGTGCGCTGCTGGCGCCAGTTGTGATCTATTTGTTAATATTGCCTAATAATTTTTGGGACTTCCTTGATTACTACAAAAAGGGAGGGCAGAATTTGCATGTGTGGGTGGCGATGTCGGGTATTCACAATAAATGGGAGTTGCTTTCTTACTATTGGAATATCGCGATGAAGCAGTACAATCCGGTCTTTGTTGTTCTCTTCGTTGGCGGGGGTGTGTTGAGTGCCGTGGGTTTGATCTATAGAGCACCTGTCAGGCAAATCAAGCCAGCGAGTGTCCTGGGTTTTTGGGGCGCCGTCTTTGTGATGGGAGTGGCGTTGGCTGCGCCCGCCGTCAGTAATGTAAATCTTGTCTATTGGTTTTATGTGTCGTGTGGCTTGATCGCTGTCGTGCTCCTGCGTTGGATCAACCCTAGATTTGTTGGCGCGCTATCGATAATGGTTTCGATATATGTTGTATGTTTTTTGTGGATTGCTTTTCAACAGCAATTGCGAGTGACCGATTCTCGGCGTCAATTTTCAGAAGTCTCTAGAGAATTGTCCAAGGAAATAGCAAAAATTGAAAATCCCGTAGTTTTTGCCAATTTTCATGGCGTTGGGCCGCTTGATACTGCGGGAATGCAGTTGTATGTCGGGCGATCCATTGGTTATTCCCGTAGAATTAATATGACAGGTCGGCTCGAAGGTGTTGGAGAAGGTGAGTTGCGTGCACTTCTCTCCAGATCTAATATGATGATTTTAGCGCGCGACAATTACTTTTGGCCTGACTATGTCGCTTGGAACAGGTATGTGGCTGATGTCTATGGGCTTGCTGTTGATATTGCGCCCGGATTGGGGTTTCATCGGGTGGCTTCCTACCTTTATGATAAGAATCCCCGGCTGCCATTTGATGTATGGGTCAAGCCAAGCGTCCGCGCTGGTGTGAGTGGGGATGGGTGGCTGGAGTCCGAAGTGAGCATCGGTATATCTGATACAACGGAAGCGGTTCTCGAAGGGTTCTTGTTGGATTTTGATATCCAGGTTCACGATCCAGGACAACCCGAATTTGCACCGCCTATTGAGTTCACGCTTCTTGATCAGGCGGACCGTAAAATTTCAAGCGGAGTAATATCAGCTTACGGAAAATCATCTCTTTGTATGAATTTTTCGGGAAAGCCCGGCAGCTATAAGCTGGTGTCCGATAAAAAATTCAGCACCAATGCCGACAGGAGAAATTTGGTTGCCCAGTTGAATTCTCTTTCTATTCAGAGGGGGCGCTGTGATGATCTGTGGTAATTGTTTTGTTGTACGAACACCAGGAGCCTTGTTGAGAAATTGGCTGAATCGGACTGGTGTTGATGCTTGTAAGTGATCGACGTTGTGTTGGAGTAATTTGAAAGATTTAAATATGACTCGTAAGGCTTTAATTACTGGTATTACTGGTCAGGACGGTGCGTATCTTGCGGAGTTGCTGCTCGACAAGGGTTACGAAGTCCATGGTATCAAGAGGCGTTCGTCATTGCTCAATACCGACCGCATTGACCATCTTTACCAGGATCCCCATGTCCAGGGCCGGCGGCTTTTTCTACACTATGGAGACATGACGGATTCGTCCAGCCTCATACGCATCATCCAGCAGGTCCAGCCTGACGAAATCTATAACCTGGCGGCGCAGTCGCACGTAGCGGTTTCTTTTGAGGAGCCCGAATACACGGCCAATTCGGATGCGCTGGGGCCGCTGCGAATGCTGGAGGCCATCCGTATTCTGGGGCTGGAAAAAAAAACCCGCTTTTATCAGGCCAGCACTAGCGAGCTGTATGGCCTAGTGCAGGAGGTGCCGCAAAAGGAAACCACGCCTTTCTATCCGCGCAGCCCCTATGCGGTGGCCAAGCTGTATGCGTACTGGATCACGGTCAATTACCGCGAAGCCTATGGCATCTATGCCTGCAATGGCATTCTTTTCAATCACGAGTCGCCGGTGCGGGGCGAAACCTTCGTCACGCGCAAGATTACTCGTGCGATGGCCCGGATCAAATTGGGGTTGCAGGATTGCCTGTACCTGGGCAACCTCGATGCCCGGCGGGATTGGGGCCATGCTCGCGACTATGTGGAGATGCAGTGGCTGATGCTGCAGCAGGACTCTCCGGAAGACTTTGTCATTGCCACGGGCGTGCAGTACAGCGTGCGTGATTTTGTGGATACGGCCGCCCGTGAACTGGGTACTGCCATCCAGTGGAGTGGCCAGGGCGTGGACGAGGTCGGGGCCGATGCTCGGGGGCGAGTCATCGTGCGTGTCGATCCGCGTTACTTTCGCCCGACCGAGGTCGAGACCCTGCTGGGCGATGCCACGCGGGCCAAGGAGAAGCTGGGTTGGGTGCCCAGGACCTCATTCGACGAACTGGTTTCCGAGATGGTGCGCGAGGACCTCAAGAGTGCCGAGCGCGATGAACTGGTCAAGAAACATGGTTTTTCAGCCTATGACTTCCATGAGTGACGACAGCCTGCGTCCCCAGAAAATCTACGTGGCCGGCCACCGTGGCATGGTGGGGGCGGCCATCGTGCGCCGCCTGCGTTCCGGCGGATATGGTGAGCCGACCACGCGCACACATGCCGAGCTGGACCTGACGCGGCAGGCGGCGGTCGAGGCGTTCTTCGAGCAGGAACGCCCCGACTATGTGTTTCTGGCGGCGGCACGGGTAGGAGGGATACAGGCCAACAATACACAGCGAGCCGACTTCATCTTCCAGAACCTTGCGATGGAGTGCAACGTGATCGAGGCGGCGCGTCGCAACGGTGTGCACAGGCTGATGCTTCTGGGATCGAGCTGTATTTATCCTCGCGATTGCCCTCAGCCGATCCGCGAGGACTATCTGCTCACTGGCCCGCTGGAGCCGACTAACGAGCCTTATGCGATCGCCAAGATTGCTGGCATCAAGCTGTGTGAGGCGTTCAATCACCAGCATGGCACGCGTTATGTGTCGGTGATGCCGACCAACCTCTATGGGCCTAACGACAACTATGACCTGAACAACAGCCATGTGCTACCCGCCCTGATCCGTAAGGCCCACGAGGCGAAGGTGCGGGGAGATGCTGCACTTGTTGTCTGGGGTTCGGGCCGGCCTATGCGCGAGTTTCTCTACGTGGACGACTTGGCGGATGCATGCGTGCGCCTCATGGAATGGGGTGTGAGCGAAGGTATCTACAACATCGGGACCGGAGAGGATGTGACGATCCGGGAGTTGGCGGCCACGGTGATGGAGGTCGTGGGCTTCCATGGCAGCATCGTGTTCGATGCCGGCAAGCCTGACGGCACGCCGCGCAAGCTGCTCGACGTGAGACGCATGCGCGAGAGAGGGTGGACTGCTTCGACACCGCTGCGCGAGGGAATTGCATTGGCGTATGCCGATTTCCTGCAGCGTTGTGAGTCTGCATGAGCATGACCCAGGCGTTGGTGACCGTGGCAGTGCCGTCGTTTCGCCAGGGGCGTTTTCTGGAGCAAGCCTTGTCTTCTCTCTTTGCGCAGGATGTGCCTGTGGAGGTCTTCGTCATGGATGGCGGGTCGGACGACGAGACGCTGGCCGTGCTGGAGCGGTGGAAGGACCGGCTGGCGGGCTGGCGCAGCCATGCCGATGGGGGACAGTCCGAGGCCATCAATGAAGGCATCGCCAGTGGGCGTGCGCCCTACGTCTGCTGGCTCAACAGCGACGATTGGCTATTGCCCCAGGGGCTGTCGCGCCTGCTGGCGGCGCTGGAGCAAGCGCCTGGCGCGGTGCTCGCCTATGGAGGCACCTGGGACTGGATGGAGGCGACAGGCCGGCGTCGCCGCTCAATGGTACTGCCCTTCAGCGAGTGGGCTATGGCACGGGTCAACGTCATTTCCCAGCCTGGCACGCTGGTGCGGCGCAGTGCCTGGGAGGCGGTGGGTGGCGTTGATGCCAGTTTGCACATGGCGATGGATTACGACTTGTGGTGGCGGCTGCACCGCTATGCGGGGCCGCCCGTGAGGGTGCAGGAGGTGGTCGCCGTCAATCGCGTGCATGGCCAGACAAAGACCAACATGAAGCGGCGACGGCACTATCAGGAGGCGATGGCCGTGGTTCGAAAGTACCACGGCAAGATTCCGCTCAAATGGTGGCTGGCCTATCCTTACGCGGTGTGGTGGCGGGGCTGGCGTAGTTCGGCGGAGTAGTGAGGCTGCCAGCCTCAGTGTATTCAGCTTGGTGCCATCATTCTTTTGGAGAGACTACCGATCGCAAAGGGATGATGCTGCGATAACTTCCGCGCTTTCAGTACCAAGCTCGCGGCGAACTGATATCACCGAAGTGAAGCGTTTCCCGTCGAGCATCGAGGCTCGCGCCATTGATCACTATTTAGCGAGAATCAGGGTCGTGCATCTTCGCCAACGGGTGGACGGCGGACGGCAGCTATTGAAGATCTCCTTCCCGTGGGTACTTCCCATTTCGCCAGGCACAGCAGCGTGGTTGCGGCCATGTACTTTGCTACGCTGAACCACGAATTGAAGATGCGCGACTTCCCTTCAATGCGCAGATTCATCGAAACCGGCACTTCCGAAATCGTGAGGCCTGCCCTGCGTATCAAAAGCAGGGCACCAAGATCCTGGTAGTCCAGCAGGGTGGCTTCGCGGGAAGCCAACACGCCCATGACCTCGCGGTTGTACAGCCGAAATCCGGAAGTCAAGTCGCGCAGGTCGAACCCTGCCAGTTGGCGAAACCACCGCCAGGCGATCTGGCGCAGTCGGCTGGCGCGCTCTGGGAATGCGCCTACGATCAAATCCGCTTGGCCGCGTGCCTGGAGCAGCGTCGGGATTTCCTGCACTTCGTGCTGGCCGTCGGCGTCCATGGTGATGACGGCCTGGTACCCGCCACGCAGGGCGTGGCGAATGCCTGCCTGCATTCCGCCCCAAGCACCCATAGGAAGTACCGGACTTAGGACTGTTGCTCCAGCCGCGCGCGCAATCGAAGCCGTATCGTCTGTGCTCTGATCGTTGATGACCAGCACGTTGTTCCAGCCCGCAGCCTTCAGGTGGTGTAGCACCGACCCAATGGCAGCGGCCTCGTTGCGAGCGGGAATGACGATCAGTACGTCCTTCTTGTGCGGTGATCCATGGGCCGTTTCCGGTGCGGCCAGTGCATATTGTGCGGAGACCTGCTGTTCACAGGCGACGATGGAAAAATACCGATCCAACGCCTGCTGCCCCGCATGACCCCACTTCGTGCGCAGTGCGGGGCTGTTTTTCAGTTGCTCTATGGCGGCCTGCCATCCGGGCACATCTTCTGGCGGAACCCGCAGGCCTGCGCCGGCCTTGGACACCACCCATGGCATGCCAGAGCCCGGCAAATCCGACACGATGCAGGGTTTGCCGTGGTGCATGGCTTCCAGCAGCACCATGCCGAAGGCTTCGGTGCGTTCGCGCGAGGCAAGGCAAAACACATCGCAACTTTGCAGTAGGAAGGTTTTCTCGGCATCGTCCACGTTGCCAAGCAAGCGCACGTTGGCGGATCCGTCGGGCGGGGTGTGGGCCTGGATCAGCATTTGCAATTTGCTTCGCAGTTCGCCCTCTCCTGCGATCAGGAGTTCCACGCCGCTCAGGCCAGCTGCGGCTTGAATCAACGTTTCAAAGCCTTTGTAGTAGGTTAGCCGTCCGATGGACAGCAAGCGCAGGGTATTGGTGCCTCCATTCCACGGTGTTGGCGTGGGGGCGGGGCTGTTCAGCGGGGCAGCCCCGAGGCCCAGTGGAATGACGGCTGATTTGCTTCGCCAATTTTGGAGGGGCTCGCTGGCTTCCAGATAGGGCGTTGACGTGGCAATGATGCGTTCAGCACGCCTCAGCACTGCCTGTTCGAACGGCCGGTAGAGACGATAGGCTAGCGCTACGGCAATCCGGATCTGCGAAACCACTACATCGGAATGCCAGTGCACCACCCAAGGCAGCGCGCGGGCCTCGGAAAGCGTCAGCGCCCAAAGGGCCGAGTTATTGGGCATGTGAAGATGCAATATCTCGGGTTGATGCCTGCCAATGGCATTCTTCAGTGCGGTGCGAAACCCCAGGGCCATGGGGGCATAGACCAGCTGGAACTGCACAGGCACTCGCACGAGCCAAGGTGGATCTCCAGGCTCAGGACTGCCGTGCACCACTGCAGCAGCATCGATGCCCGCGGCGCGCTGCGCCTTGATGAGGTCGGCCAGAAAAACTTCCATGCCTCCTCGGTACGGAGGATAGAACTTGCCTACATGCAGGACACGCAAAGCCACGGCGTTGGGCCCGACGTTATTTCTTGCCTGCCGCAATCACAGCGCGCATCTGAGCGTACTGCTGGTTGCGTGGATCCAGCGCCATTGCTTGATCCAGGTCGTTCAGGCTGTCTGCCCCCTGGCCTGCACGGTGGTAGGCCATGGCACGGCCATAGTAAAGGGGCGCGGTGGGCGCGCTGGCAATCAGGGGGTTAAACAACGCCAGGGCTGCCTTGGTGTCGCCCTTGCCCACCTGTGCCAAACCCAGGCCAAGCAACAATTTCTGATCGTTGGGATGCTTTTGCAACAGTTCGTTAAAGCCGCGAATGGCTTCGTCGAACAGTTGTGCTGCCATGGCCGTTTCCAGCCGGCGCAAGCGAAGTGTGGAGGCAGTGCTCTGCTGCCGTGGATCCCCCTCGGCTTTGCCCAGCGCGACGGTAAAGCTCTCGAACGCCGGGATGAATTGGCCTAAAGCGGCTTGCGACTCTGCGCGCTGATAGTACAAGGGCATGCCGGTATAGCCTTGGGCCTCGGCCACTGCGAACGCCTGGAGTGCTTCAGCGTGCCTTTGCTTGAGCTGTAGAATGGCACCAGCATTGAACCGTGCGCTGCCTCCTAGTTCGCCGCGATCCCCCAGGGCCAAGGCTGTGGAGATGCTGCGTTCTGCCGGCTCCACCATGCTTCTGCTCTGGTAGTACGCGCCCAGGTTCAGGAATGGACGGCTGCGTCCCACAGCGTTCGCGGGTGCCCGGAGATCGATTTTTTCTGCCGCATCTGTCCAGGCCGTCACCTCATCGCGCAACGACAGATTGCGCTCCAGCGCCAGCGCACCGAACAGCAAACCCAGCACGGCACCAAGCGCATAGATTGCCCGGGGCCTGAAGCCCGTGAGTGCAATCGCCAGCAATCCGGCAAGTGCCACCCCCCAAAGATAGCTGCGGTACAGTACGAACGGATCCTGCACCCAGACGGTGATGAACTCCGTGGCAAACCACAACAGCGGAAAGAGGACAAGCAGCGCAGCAAGGCTGAGTGCGCCCGTGCGACGCAGGAGCAGCCAAGCCGCGCCGCAAAGCAGCGCCACGTAGCCAAAGGCTCCCACGACATGCCAGGATGATGTAAAACCCAGCGGAAAGGCCGGGCGCAAATCGATGGACATCCATCCAACATAAGGCACCACCCACAGCAGGCCATAAGCAAAGAAGAGTGCAGCCTGGTTGAGGATGCTCAAGGGGAACATCTGCTGCGAAATTCCAGGCCGCAGCGTCTCAAGCTGCTGGGCGAAGGCCACGGACTGCGCATCAAAGAGCTGGCCTATCAGCTCGCCGCGAAAGCGCAGGAGCGCGGCAGTAGCCAAGGCCAGCAGCAAGAGCGTGGCTCCCATCGCCATGGCGATGTTTTTGAGGCTGGGGCGGCGAACATGGACATACAGTGCCATGCACACGGCGACGGTCATGACCGCATGCTCTTTGGACAGCAAGGCCAGCAAGTAGCTGGCCAATGCGCCCACATACCAGACCATTCGCTGTGTTTCCAAAGCGCGCACAAACGCCCAGCACGCGAGCACCGAGAACAGCGTTGCCATGAGGATTGATCGCTGTACGAGGTAGCCCACCGCGTAGACGGCTACCGGATTGAGCGCAAACAAAGCGATGCCCACGCGCAATGCGGCGTCTTGGGATGATGCGAAGTGAGCCTGTTCCTCGATGTCCTGCGGGAAGCGGGTATGGGCCATCAGCGACTTGAAGAGCGCGTACATCGCAGCCACCACACCCAGGTGCAACGCCATATTGACCAGCCGCTGCTTCCACCAGCCGCTGCCCACGAGCTGGTCGACCCAGACGAAACTGCCATACGACACCATGCGCTGCTTGATCTCCAGCAGGTTGCCGTACCTGCCGAAGATGGAACCATCCGTGAGCCGCATGTCATCAAACAGCAATTCGTTGTGGAGTCCAGGCACGTAGACGCCCAGCACGGCCAACAACAAAATCAGAGCGTAAAGATAGGGTGCTTTGCCGTGTGCAGCCATGAGGGCGAGTGGGGGATGTGGGCTGCGCGCCTGCAAGAAAACGGTACAGCGAAGGCAGTGTAGCAGACCAAAAATACGCGGCGAACCGTGAAAAAGCCCACAAAACAACTGCCTGCGGCGTTGCATATGCCGCACATACATTCGCTTTCTGTGGTGTTGATTTGTTACATGCGCACCTCGCCCGCGGACCACGGCACCCGTCATTCCCGGGCACTGTGGGCCAGCATCAATTCCAGGTTCTGAACCGCGGCCCCTGAAGCCCCTTTGCCCAGGTTGTCGAACACCGCGGTCAGAAGCACCTGTCCATGGCGGTCGTTGGCGAAGACCCCCAACTGCAGCTGGTTGGTGCCGTTGAGGGCCTGCGGGTCCAGATGCTCGGCCGCCTCGGCCTGGGCAAGGTCCATGACGTCGACATGCGCCGCGCCAGCGAAGTGGTGCGCGAGGCAGGCGTGCAAGTGCCTGCCCGTCGTGCCCGCAGGCAGCTGCCGCAGCAAGAGCGGAATGGTGAGCGCAATGCCCTGGCGAAAAGAGCCATAGGCGGGCAGGAAGAACGGGCGCTCAGACAGGCCTGCATGCAGGGCGATCTCGGGCGTGTGCTTGTGTTCCAGCTGCAGGCCGTAGATCTGGAAGGCCGGCGCGTTGGCGGTGTGGGCGCCTTCATGCTCCTCCACGCGCGCCCGGCCGCCACCTGAATAGCCAGAGACTGCGTGGATGGTGATGGGGTGGTCCGCAGGCAGCAGGCCCGCCTGTACCAGAGGCCGCAGCAGGGCGACGGCACCGGTGGGATAGCAGCCGGGATTGCTCACGCGCCGGGCGCGGGCGATTCGCGCGGCCTGCTCTTTGTCCATTTCGGGAAATCCGTAGACCCAGCCGGGGGCGGTGCGGTGCGCGGAACTCGCATCGATCACGCGGACCGAGGGATTGACGACGGCGGCGGCCGCTTCCCGCGCCGGGGCATCCGGCAGGCAGAGGATTGCGACGTCGCAGCTGTTGATGGCCTCGGTCCGCCGGGCCGCGTCCTTGCGCTCGCCCTCGGGCAGCGTCAGCAGGCGCAGGTCTGTGCGATGGCGCAGACGGTCGTGGATCTGCAGCCCGGTGGTGCCCTGGTCGCCATCGATGAAAACAAGGGGAGCGCTCATGGGGTGTTCCTGGTGTGTGAATGTGGGTACGGAATCTTCAACGGAGGCATAGAATTTGAAAAGTTGAATTTCACAAACATCAGCATCAGTTTTACTGAACGTCATGCGCGAACTCAATCTGGACCGCCTGCGCACGCTGGTCACCATCGCCGACCTCGGCTCGTTCGCCGAGGCCGCCCGCGTGTTGCACCTTGCCGCGCCCACGGTCAGCCTGCATGTCGCCGACCTGGAGGCGCAGATAGGCGCGCCCCTGCTCGTGCGCAAGCGTGGCGAAGTGAAACCCTCCGGCGTGGGCGAATCCTTGGTCGAGAGGGCGCGCCGCCTGCTGGAGGATGCCGAGGAGGCGCTGGACGTCGTGCAGCGGCAGGTCCAGGGCCTGTCGGGCCGCGTGCGGCTGGGTGCCTCCACCGGTGTCATTGCGCACCTGCTGCCCCGGGCGCTGGAGGTGGTCGGGCAGCATCACCCCGGCATTGACGTGCAGGTGGCGGTGCTCACTTCGCAGGAGACCATGGCGCGCCTGGCCAACGGCTCGCTGGATGTGGGCCTTGTCGCGCTCCCGCAGGGCGCCGTGCAAGGTGTCAAGGTGCTGCCGTGGCGGCGTGACCCGGTGATGGCGTTTGTCCCGGCCGCATGGCCCGCACCCCGGCGTGCGACGCCGCAGTGGCTGGCGAGCCAGCCGCTGATCCTCAACGACGTGGGTACCAGCCTGTCGCGCCTGGCCAGCGAGTGGCTCGCCCTGGCGGGCAGGCATCCCAAGGCGCGCATCCAGCTCAACTACAACGATGCCATCAAGAGCCTGGTGGCGGCGGGTTATGGGGCCACCCTGTTACCGCACGAGGCGTCCGCGGCCGTGCCACTGGACCCGCGCATCCGCATGCTGGCGCTGCGCCCCGCACTGTGGCGGCCACTGGGCATCGCGCACCGGGCGGGGGCGGTGGAGCGGGCGACCCAGCATGTGCTGGACGTGCTGTGGCAGCAGCGGCAGGCGTGAAGGCGCAACGAAGGCGTGTGGGCGGCCTGGGGAGCATTGGCGTCGCGGCGCGCCGGCAAGAACCCGTACCGAGAAGATCTGCCGGTGGCGCCCGCCTCTGCATGGCCTCGTGCTACGGATTGAGTAGCGGTTTGGGGGCCCTGGCGGCGGTCTTCACGGTGCACGCCTTCGGGGCCCTGGCGGCGTCAGGCCACGGCATCCGGCGCAAGCGCGCTCAGCACCATGCGCACGATCAACGCTTCGGCGTTTTCATAGTCGCGTTCGGTCAGTGACGGCTTGCCCAGCAACAAGGCGAATTGCGCCTCCTGTTCCGCATAGGCCTGCGTCACGGACCAGATGATGAACATCAGATGGGTGAAGTTCACCTTGGCGATGCGGCCTTCGCGCGCCCAGCGCTCGAAAGTGCGCACCTCGGTCTTGAGCAGCGGGCCGACGCGCTCGCGGATGGCCTTGCCATAGCGTGGTGCACCGGCAATCACCTCTTTGGTGAATACCTTGGCTCCCTGGGGGTGCACGCGCGAGTATTGAAGCTTGGCACGGATGTAGCGGCGCAGGGCCTGCTGGGGATCTTCGCTGTGCGAAAGGTCCTCCATGCCGGCCAGCCACTGGGTGAGCACGTCGTCCAGCACACGCTGGTACAGCGCTTCCTTGCTCGGAAAGTAGTACAGCAGGTTGTGGCGGCTGATGCCGATGGCGGCCGCTATGTTCTCCAGCGAGGCGCCTTCGAAGCCGAATTGCGCGAAGTGGTTCTCGGCCTCCGCCAGGATGCCCTGCTCCTTGAGCAGGCGGGATGCCGTGGGCGCGCGGGTGGCGGCCGTGTCGTCGAGGGCGGGGGATCTCGGTGCCTTGGCCCGCGGGGGCGCGGCGGGATCTGGAGGGGACTGGCGGGCGTCTGTCATCGCACCATTGTGGAACAAGCGAGGCCTCGAAGACTGGCAATTGGCTGGCATGGCGCTTGCTCTAGGGATTTTACCAATTGGTAAATTTTTACGGGTTGGTAAATTGACCCACATCGCAGGGCACCGCGGCAAATAAAGCGGCGGGCACCTGCACCCCACAGCGAGGACCACGATGAAACCTCCGAAGTTCGCGGGCGCAAGCATTCTGGCTTGCGCTGCGTTGGCTGGCACGCGGCATGCCCGCCACAGGTGCCACAAAGCCCCAGGGCGCGGGGCGGCCCGTGCCGCGCATGCCTGGATCTCCACCCCGAACCTTCCGGAGCAAGACTGATGGACACACCCGCAAGCCGTGCCTGCGGCATACATGCCGCGCGCCTGAACCTGGCCGACTACGCCCGCAACTTCAGCGACGCGCACCCGCCGCTCACCCGCCCGCAGGCGCTGATCGAAGCCGAACGCTGCTACTACTGCCACGACGCTCCGTGCGCCACGGCATGCCCCACGGGCATCGACATCCCGTCCTTCATCCATCGCATCGCGCAGGACAACAACCGGGGCGCGGCCCGCGCCATCCTGCAGGCCAACCCGCTGGGCGGCATGTGCGCCCGCGTGTGCCCCACCGAGGTGCTGTGCGAGCAGGCCTGCGTGCGCAACACCAACGAGGACAAGCCGGTGGAGATCGGCTCGCTGCAGCGCTACGCCACCGACGCATTCTTTGCCAGCCCGGGCGCACCGTTGTTCCAGCGCGCAGCCTCCACCGGCTGCCGCGTGGCGGTGGTGGGCGCAGGGCCGGCTGGCCTGGCATGTGCCCACGGCTTGGCCGTGCGCGGCCATGACGTGGTGCTGTTCGAGGCGCGCCCCAAGCTGGGCGGCCTGAATGAATACGGCCTGGCCAGCTACAAGACGACCCACAACTTCGCGCAGAAGGAAGTGGAGTGGCTGCTGTCCATCGGCGGTATCGAGGTACGCACGGGCCAGCAGCTGGGCCGTGACATCACGCTCGACAGCCTGCTGGGCGCCTACGATGCGGTGTTCCTGGGCCTGGGCCTGCAGGGCGTGAACGCGCTGGGCGTGGCTGAGCCCACGGCCACCGGCCTGCGCAATGCGGTGGACTTCATCGCCGAGCTGCGCCAGAGCACCGATCTCTCGACCCTGCCCGTGGGCCGCCGCGTGGTGGTGATCGGCGGCGGCATGACGGCAGTGGATGCCGCCGTGCAGTCGCGCAAGCTGGGCGCCGAAGAAGTGACCATCGTCTACCGTCGCGGCGCAGAGGCCATGTCGGCGTCCGCTGTGGAGCAGCAGTGGGCGCAGACGAATGGTGTGACCATCCGCCACTGGGCTGCACCGAAAGAGGTGCTGAGCGAAGGCGGTGTTGTCAAGGGCGTGCGTTTTGCCGCCACGGCGCTGAGTGGCGGCAAGTTGGTGGAAACCGGCGAGACCTTCATGCTGGAGGCCGACATGGTGCTCAAGGCCATCGGCCAGACCTTTGTGGCCGAGCCGGTGGGTGCCTCCATCGCGCTGGAAGCCGGGCGCATTGTGACGGACCTGGAGGGCCGCACCAGTCTGGCGCGCGTCTGGGCCGGAGGCGACTGCCGCGTGGGTGGCCGCGACCTCACGGTGGAGGCGGTGGAGCACGGCAAGGTCGCCGCTGTCTCCATGCATCAAGCGCTGAGCGTGCCCGTGGCACTCGTGGCCTGACGTCGTCAACTGCAACTCACGGGAGCACCCCATGGCAGACATTCGCAGCAATTTTCTGGGCATCCAAAGCCCCAACCCCTTCTGGCTGGCCTCCGCACCGCCCACCGACAAAGAGATCAACGTCACCCGCGCCTTCGAAGCCGGTTGGGGCGGCGTGGTCTGGAAGACGCTGGGCGAAGACCCGGCCGTGGTCAACGTCAACGGCCCGCGCTACTCCACGCTGATGTCGCAAGACCGCCGCGTGATCGGCCTGAACAACATCGAGCTCATCACCGACCGGCCGCTGCACACCAACCTGGAAGAGATCAAGCGCGTCAAACGCAACTGGCCCGACCGCGCCATGATCGTCTCGCTAATGGTGCCCTGCGAGGAGCAGAGCTGGAAGAGCATTTTGCCGCTCGTCGAGGACACCGGCGCCGACGGCATCGAGCTCAACTTCGGCTGCCCGCACGGCATGAGCGAGCGCGGCATGGGCGCCGCCGTGGGCCAGGTGCCCGAGTACATCCAGATGGTCACGGCCTGGTGCAAGCACTACAGCCGCCTGCCCGTCATCGTGAAGCTCACCCCCAACATCACCGACGTGCGGCACCCGGCGCGCGCGGCCAAGGCGGGCGGGGCGGACGCGGTGTCGCTCATCAACACCATCAACTCCGTGATGGGCGTGGACCTGGACCGCATGGTGATGAGCCCCAGCACCGACGGCTGGGGCTCGCACGGGGGCTATTGCGGCCCGGCCGTCAAGCCCATCGCGCTGAACATGGTGGCAGAGATCGCGCGCGACGCGCAGACCGCCGGCCTGCCCATCAGCGGCATCGGCGGCATCACCACCTGGCGCGACGCGGCCGAATACATCGCCCTGGGCTGCGGCACGGTGCAGGTGTGCACGGCGGCCATGGTCTACGGTTTCAAGATCGTGCAGGACATGTGCGACGGGCTGTCGAACTTCATGGATGAGCACGGCTACGCCACGCTCGACGACTTCAAGGGCCAGGCCGTGCCCACCGTCAAGGACTGGAAGAACCTCAACCTCAACCACATCGAGAAAGCCGTCATCAACCAGGATGCCTGCATCCAGTGCGGCCGCTGCCATGTGGTGTGCGAAGACACCTCGCACCAGGCCATCACCTTCACCAAGGACGGTGGCGTGCGCAAGTTCGAGATCAACGAGGCCGAATGCGTGGGCTGCAACCTGTGCGTGTCGATCTGCCCCGTGCCTGAGTGCATCACCATGCGCGCGCTGGAGCCCGGCGAGGTGGATGTGCGCACGGGCAAGACGGTCACCGGTGAATACGCCAACTGGACGACGCACCCCAACAACCCGCAGCGCGTGCCGGCGGCGGCATGACGCTGGAGGCGCCCGATGTGGTGCGCGTTCGCAACGCGTGCTGCGCTGCATCTGGTGCGGTCCTTGCGTGATCTATAGCATCGCTCGCTTCCTTTGGCCCGCATCTGAATGCACCGGGGCGCCGGACCAGACAGCGGGTTGTGTGCAACCCCAATGAGGTCTTTGACAGGAGTACAGGCATGACGAACAGTACCGGTGGCGCTGCCCATGTGGCGGGGCTGATGCCCGGCGCAGCATCCAACACGCTGGCCAACGAAGATTTGCTCCCCACCACCGCCGCGCAGCGGCACTGGACCTGGAAGGACTTTGCCGCGCTCTGGGTGGGCATGGTGGTCTGCGTGCCCACCTACACCATGGCCAGCTCCATGCTGGACCAGGGCTTCTCCTGGCAAATGGCCGTGTGGCTGGTGTTCCTGGCCAACTGCATCGTGCTGGTGCCCATGGTACTCATCGGGCGCGTGGGCCCCAGGTACGGCGTGCCGTTTCCGGTGCTCGCCCGCGCATCGTTCGGCGTGAAGGGCGCCAACCTGCCCGCCGTGCTGCGCGGCCTGGTGGCCTGCGGCTGGTTCTCCATCAACTGCTACTTTGGTGCGCTGGCGCTGCATGGCTTCCTGAACATCGTGGGCATGAACCTCGCGGGGCCGGCCGATGGCCAGACCATCAGCACCTCGCAGTTCATGTGTTTCCTCGCCTTCTGGGCGGTGCACATCTGGTTCATTTGGCGAGGGCCGGAATCCATCCGCAAGCTGGAGGTGATCGCCGCGCCGCTGATGATCGCCGCCTCCATCCTGCTGGTGGTGGTGCTCATGGTGCGGGTGCCCTCGGGCCAGCTCTTCAACCTGCCCGCCAAGGTGGTGGAAGGCGGGCCCAAGACCTGGGCCGCGCTCACCGGGCTGGTGGGCTTCTGGGCCACGCTGGCGCTCAACATTCCGGACTTCACGCGTTTCGCCAGATCGCAGAAGGACCAGGTCCTGGGCCAGGCCATCGGCCTGCCGATTCCCATGGCGCTGTTCTCGATGGTGGGCGTCATCGGCTTTTCCGCGTCGGCCATCCTGTACGGCAAGGCCCAGCTGTTCCCCGACGGCCTGTTGACCCAGATGGGCAGCGTGGCGGCCGGCCTGGGCCTGCTGGTGATCCTGCTGGCCAACCTGACCACCAACGTGGCCGCCAACCTGGTGTCGCCTTCCTATGATTTCAGCCAGTGCGCGCCTACCAGGATCAGCTTTCGCATGGGCGGCATCATCGCCGCGCTGATCGGGCTCGTGTTCATGCCCTGGAAGATCCTGGCCACATCAGGCGGCTACCTCTTCACCTGGCTGGGCGGCTACGGCACGCTGCTGGGCGCGATCGCGGGCATCCTGCTGGTGGACTACTACCTGGTGCGCAAGAGCGAGCTGAAGGTGGATGACCTGTACCGCCGCGGCGGCGAGTACGAATACAGCAACGGCTGGAACCTGCATGCGCTCATGGCCTTCTTCCTGGGCGTGCTGCCGTGCCTGCCGGGCTATCTGGCGGTGTCGGGCGTGGTGGACAAGGCCGGCATGCCCGCCATCTGGCTCACCCTGTTCGATTCGGGCTGGTTCTTCAGCCTGGCCGTGGCCGGCACCTATTACTACCTGACCGCGAAGAAAAAGCAATGACCTCCGGCCCTGCCTGGGCCTGGTGCCAGCGCAGGGCCTCTTTTTGATCTGCATCCCTGAAGGAGATCCCCATGACCCAAGCCCTTGTGATCCGCGGTGGAACCGTGGTCAATGCCGACCGCGAACAGCCGGCCGATGTGCTGTGCGTGGACGGCCGCATCGTGGCCGTGGGCGAGAGCGTGGCGGCGCAGGCCCCCGCGGGCGCACAGACCCTGGACGCCAGCGGCCAGTACGTGCTGCCTGGCGGGATCGATCCGCACACGCACATGCAATTGCCGTTCATGGGCACCGTCACCATGGACGACTTCTTCACCGGCACGGCCGCGGGCCTGGCCGGGGGCACCACGAGCATCATCGACTTCGTGATTCCCGACCCGCAGGAGCCCATCCTCGACGCCTACCGAAAGTGGCGCGGCTGGGCCGAGAAGTCGGCTGCCGACTATTCCTTCCATGTCGCCATCACCTGGTGGAGCGAGCAGGTGCGCGCCGACATGGGCACCCTGGTGCAGCAGGAAGGCGTGAACAGCTTCAAGCACTTCATGGCCTACAAGAACGCCATCATGTGCGACGACGAAACCCTGGTGAACAGCTTCAAGCGCGCGCTGGAGCTGGGCGCCATGCCCACGGTGCATGCCGAAAACGGCGAGCTGGTCTACCTGCTGCAGCAGGAGGTCGCCAAGATGGGCATCACCGGCCCCGAGGGCCACCCGCTCTCGCGCCCGCCCATGGTCGAGGCCGAGGCCGCCAACCGCGCCATCGCCATTGCCGACGTGCTGGGCGTGCCCATCTACGTGGTGCATGTGAGCTGCATGGAGTCGGCCGACGCCATCGCCCGCGCCCGCGCGCGCGGCCAGAGGGTGTACGGCGAGGTGCTGGCGGGGCACCTGCTGGTGGACGACAGCGTATACCGCGACCCGGACTTCGCCAAGGCCGCCGCCTATGTGATGAGCCCGCCCTTTCGCCCCAAGGTCCACCAGGAGGCGTTGTGGCGCGGCCTGCAGTCGGGCCAGCTGCACACCACCGCCACGGACCATTGCACCTTCTGCGCCGCGCAGAAGGCGGCAGGCAAGGACAACTTCGCCAAGATCCCCAACGGCACGGGCGGGGTGGAAGAGCGCATGGCCGCCATCTGGGATGCGGGCGTGAACACCGGGCGCCTCACTCCCTCTGAGTTCGTGGCCATCACCTCGGCCAACTGCGCCAAGCTGTTCAACATCTACCCGCGCAAGGGCTTCATCGGCGAGGGTGCCGACGCCGACCTGGTGCTGTGGGACCCCGAGGGCACCAAGACCTTCTCGGCCAAGACGCAGTTCAGCAAGGGCGACTTCAACATTTTTGAAGGCCGCACCGTGCGCGGCATCCCCAGCCACACCATCAGCCAGGGCCGCGTGGTGTTCGCCAACGGCGACCTGCGGGCCGAACAGGGCAAGGGCCGCTACATCAAGCGCCCCGCGTTCGGCGCCAACTTCCAGGCCGTGCAAAAGCGCGCGCAGGACCTGGCGCCTACCGCTGTCGCACGTTGATGGACTCGCTGACCGATTCAATGCCGCTGGAGAACACCATGGACACCAAAGTCAAACCCGATATCGAGAACCTGCGCATCAACGGCCAGCGCCTGTGGGATTCGCTCATGGAGCTGGCGCAGATCGGCGCCACCCCCAAGGGCGGCGTGTGCCGCCTCACCCTCACCGACCTGGACAAGCAGGGCCGCGATCTCGTCACCCGCTGGGCGCGCGAGGCGGGCATGACGGTGACCATCGACAAGATCGGCAACGGCTTCATGCGCCGCCCCGGGCGCAACAACAGCCTGCCGCCCATCATGACCGGCAGCCACATCGACACCCAGCCCACGGGCGGCAAGTTTGACGGCAACTACGGCGTGCTGGCGGGCATCGAGGTGGTGCGCACGCTCAACGACCACGGCATCGAGACCGAGGCGCCCATCGAAGTCGCGTTCTGGACCAACGAAGAAGGCAGCCGTTTCGTGCCCGTGATGATGGGCTCGGGCGTCTTCGCCAAGGCCTTCACGCTGGAGCACGCCTACGCCGCCACCGACACCGAGGGCAAGACCGTGAAGGGCGAGCTGGAACGCATCGGCTACATCGGCGACCAGGAACCCGGCGACCACCCCATCGGTGCCTACTTCGAAACCCACATCGAGCAAGGTCCGGTGCTGGAAGACAACGACAAGACCATCGGCGTGGTCAGCGGCGTGCTGGGCATCCGCTGGTTCGACTGCACCGTGACCGGCATGGAAGCCCACGCCGGCCCCACCCCCATGGCGCTGCGCAAGGATGCGATGCTGGCCGCCACGCGCATCATGCAGGACGTGGTGGCGGCAGCCCACCGCCACCCGCCGCACGGACGTGGCACCGTGGGCATGGTGCAGGTGTTTCCGAACAGCCGCAACGTGATCCCCGGGCGGGTCAAGTTCAGCATCGACCTGCGCAACAGCACCGACGAACTCGTGGACCAGATGGCCGCCGAGGTGAAGGCCCTGGCCGGGCAGGTGGCCCAGGAACACGGCGTGCAGGTGCACATCGAGATGGTGTCCAGCTACCCGGCCCAGGCCTTCCACGAGAACTGCGTGGAGGCCGTGGGCCGCGCGGCCGCCAAGCTCGGTTACAGCCACATGCCCGCTGTCTCGGGCGCGGGGCACGATGCCGTGTACATGGCCAAGCTGGCGCCCAGCGGCATGATCTTCATCCCGTGCAAGGACGGGATCAGCCACAACGAGATCGAGGATGCCAAGCCCGAGCACATCACGGCGGGGTGCAACGTGCTGCTGCATGCCATGCTCGAGCGGGCGGGGACTTGATGCTATCTAGATAATAGCTGCCAGCGCTTGATGTACAAGCGCTGGCAGCAGTTCTTGCCCGAAATGCGGCCGTGCGCCGTCAGTGCAGTTCCGTCAGCCCCAGGAAGTGGTCCAGCATGTGGAAGTGGTCTTCAAAGAACTCCTCTTCCAGGCCCGCCAGCTGGCCGATGGGCGTCCACTGCACCAGCATCGCATCGTCATCGGCCTGCACCACGGGAAACGGCGCGTCCCCCAGATCGAAGTAGTGCGCGTGCGTGAGCGTGCGCCCGCGCTGGCTGCGGTCGGGGTGGTCGAACACGGCCACCGACTGCAGGGCGGCGCGCATGGTGGCCTCGGGCAGGTTGCAGTGGGTTTCTTCCACCAGTTCGCGCAGGCACGACTGCCACACGGTTTCGCGCTGTTCGATGAAACCGCCGGGCACCGCCAGCTGGCCCTTGCCGGGGGCGTGGGCGCGGCGTATCAGCAGTACATGGTCGCGGCAGCGCAGCACGGCGTCCACCGTCACGAACACGGGCGGATAGGGCGCGGCCGCCCAGGCCTGGCGGTAGCCGCGCAGCATCCGCCACTCCTGCTGCAGCGCCAGGTAGTGCGGGGTCTGCGCGAACTGGACCAGCGTGGCCAGGGTGCTGGGGGGCATCTGGTTGGCCAGGGGGGCGAGGGCGGAGGGAACGGTGTCGGGGCTCGCACCAAACCAGGCGTCGCGGATGGCCGTGGCGTCGATGGGGCCCTGGCGCTCCACATGGATGAGCTCCCAGCCGGGGAACGCGCTCAGGTAGCCGCTGGTGGCGTCCTTGAAGTGGCCCACCAGCCCGGTGCGCGCATTCGGTGCGGTCAAACGCGCCACACCCTGGCGCACGGCCTGCACCCACACGGCCTCGTTGTAGTAGTCGCGCATGGGCAGCACCTGCACGCGGCTGCGGTCGGCCTCGGGCAGCGCCATCAGCAGCATGGCTTCGCGCTCCTGCCAGGTGAAGGGGTTCTTGGGCGAGCGCGCCTGCCAGGCCGAGCCCACCACCACGATGACCTGCTGCGCGCTGTCGAGCGCGCGCCGCAGCAGCGCGATGTGGCCGTTGTGCACGGGTTCAAAACGCCCGATGTAGATGGCGGTATCGAGCATGTGTCTCCATTGCTGGGTTGTATTTTTGAGGTTTTTTGGCCGCTGGCGCTTGTCCATCAAGCGCCAGCAGCTATCTTTTTTGTAGTGATTTTATCTGATCGATGGTTCATGCATACCGTGCCGCAATCGGCATCTGCCGCCCGCTGCCAAAGGCCCGGGCCCGCACGCGCACGATGGGCGGGGCCTGGCGGCGTTTGTATTCGTTGCGCGCTACCATCATGCGCACGCGCTGCACCAGCGCGCGGCCGGCTTCTTCCTGCTGCAGCTGCGCCACGAAGGCCTGCGCGGCCGCATGCTCGGCGCTCGACAGGCGGTCGCCCTCGATCAGCAGCTTGAGCACTTCGTCCAGCACCGGGTAGGGGGGCAGGCTGTCCACGTCGCGCTGGCCTGGCGCCAGCTCGGCGGACGGCTCCTTGTCGATGATGGCCTGCGGAATCAGCTCGCGCCCGGCGTGTTCGTTGACATGGCGCGCAAGCGCGAACACCTCGGTCTTGTACAGGTCGCCGATCAGGCCCAGCCCGCCGTTGGTGTCGCCATACAGCGTGCAGTAGCCCACCGAGATTTCCGACTTGTTGCCGGTGGTGAGCAGCAGGTGGCCGAAGGCGTTGGAATACTCCATCAGCACCGTGCCACGGATGCGCGCCTGCAAATTTTCAAGCGGCAGGCCCGCCAGCGGCGGGCCAAAGCTGGCCTCGAACTGCCGCGCGTAGCCCGCCACCAGATCGGCGATCGGGTGCGTGAAGAGCTGCACGCCCAGGTTGCGGCACAGCGCCACCGAGTCATCGACCGAGCCGCTGCTGGAATAGCGCGAGGGCATGGTGATGCCCACCACGTTCCCGGGTCCCAGCGCCTCGGCCGCCAGCGCGAGGGTGAGCGCGCTGTCGATGCCGCCCGAGCTGCCCACCACCACCTGCGTGAAGCCGCAGCGCCGCGCGTAGTCCGAAAGGCCCAGCACGATCTGCTGGCGGTAGAAATCCATCGTGGGCAGGCCCTGCTCCGGCACGGGCGCGGGGCGTGCGCCTTCCGCCGTGAAGAAGCTTCCGCCCTCGAACCGGAGCGTGCGCACGTCCTCCACGAAGCGTGGCGCCTCGAAGACGATGCCGGCCTCGGGCTCGGCGGCGAACGAGGCGCCGTCATACACCACCTGGTCGTGCCCGCCCACCTGGTTCACATACAGGATGGGCAGGCCGTGCCGGCGCGAGGAGCCGCCAAAGATCTGGTGGCGCTGTTCGCGCTTGCCGATGTGGCTGGGGCTGGCATTGATGCTCACCACCAGGTCGGGTGCCGCGTCGCGCATGCGCTCGAAGGGGTTCGTCGCGTAGTCGGCGCCGTGGTCGTTCCAGCCGTCCTCGCAGACCAGCAGGCCCACCTGGGCGTTGCCGATGCGCAGCACCTTGGCCACGTCGGGCCCCGGCTCGAAATGGCGGCGCTCGTCAAAGATGTTGTAGGTGGGCAGCAGCTGCTTGGCGTATTGCAGGCGCACGGTGCCGCCCTGCAGCACCAGCAGGCTGTTGTGCAGCCGCTTGCCGGGGCCGCGCGCGGGCGTGGGCGCACCCACCACCCAGTGCAGTTGCGGCAGCCCGGCGGAGGCCTGCTGCAGCGCGGCCAGGCCGGCCTCGATGCGCTGCTGGAAGGCGCTTTCCTCCAGCATGTCGCCGGGGTAGTAGCCGCACAGCGACAGTTCGCTGAACACGATGAGGTCGGCCTGTTCGCGCGCCGCCTGCTGCGCGGCGGCCACCATGCGGGCCACGTTGCCCTCGATGTCGCCGACGGTGAAGTTGAGCTGGGCGATGGTGATGCGGAGCATGGTGTCATTCCTCCTAAGGTTCGATTTCGTCGGCAGCCGCCGACACGGGCGCAGCCCATGCCAGGGACGCCGAGCAAGGGCCGCCCCGCAGTGAGGGCGTCGTCTCCCCGGAGGAAGGCGCGAAGCGACTCAGGGGGGCTTCTTATGCAATGCTGAAGACCTGGCGCAGGTATGCCAAGTATGTTTCATCGTCGCACAGCGTCTTGCCGGGCGTGTCCGAGAGCTTGGCCACGGGCTGGCCGTTGGCGTGCGTGAGCTTCATCACGATGTTGAGGGGCTTGTGGTCTGCGCCCATGTCGTTGGTGAGGTTCGTGCCAATGCCAAACCCGAGCTGCGTGCGGTCGCCAAAGTGGCGGTACAGCATGAGGGCGCGCTCCAGGTCGAGGCCGTCGGAGAACACGAGCCGCTTGGTGTGCGCGTCGATGCGCAGCCTGGCATAGTGCGCCAGCGCCTTTTCGCCCCAGGCCACCGGGTCGCCCGAGTCGTGGCGCAGGCCGTCGAACAGCTTGGCGAAGTACAGGTCGAAGTCGGCCAGGAAGGCGTCCATGCCCACCGTGTCGGTCAGCGCGATGCCCAGGTCGCCCCGGTACTCCTGCACCCAGTCCTCCAGCGCGGCCTTTTGAAAGTCGCGCAGCCGCACGCCCAGCGCCTGGTAGGTTTGCAGGTATTCGTGCGCCATGGTGCCGATGGGCACCAGGTTCAAATCGCGCGCCAGCAGCACGTTGCTGGTGCCCTTGAACCACTGGGGTGTCTGCTCTGCAAATGTCTTGACCACCTCGCGCTGCCAGTCGCCGCTGTAGCGGCGGCGCAGGCCGAAGTCGAACAGCTCGAAGGGGTGGCGCAAGGTGGCTTGCCGGGCCAGGTCCTGCAACCGCTGTACCTTGGCGGCCAGGCGCTCGCGCCCGCTGGCCAGCGCTGCTGCCGCCTCGAAGCGGCGAAAGTACAGTTCGTTCACGATGGCCAGCACGAAGATCTCGAAGCCCATCACATGCACCTGGGGGCCGCGGGCCACGATGGTCAGCGTGTCGCCCTCGGCCCGCGCCTCGATGAAGTTGCGCTGGAACTGGAAGAGGCGCAGGAAGTCGACGAAGTCGCTCTTGATGAAGCGCAGGCCGCCCAGGTAGTCGAGCTCGCCCTTGGTAAAGCGCAGCGAGCACAGGTGGTCCAGCTCGGCGTTCACCTGCGGCAGCAGCTCGGACAACGGGTACAGGGGCTGGTTGCGGCACACGAAGCGGTATTCGCTTTGTGTTTGCGGATGGCGGTGCAGCAGGGCCTGCCACATGGTGAACTTGTACAGGTCGGTGTCGAGCAGGCTGGTGATGATGCGGGTCATGATGATGCTCCTGTTTTTATAGCTTGTTGCGCTTTTTCCGCAAGCGCTAGAGGCTGATTTCCGTGCTGGTGGCCAGCTGTACGCCCTGCGCGCGCATGGCGTCGAGGAAGGCCTGGTGCTGCGCCTCGAAGCCGCCCACGGGGCTCATGCAGTCGGTCAGCAGCACGATGTGGCCGGGCCGGGCGCTCGCCGCCTGCAGGCGGGGCAGGTGCCGCACGATGTGTTCGGTGGTGGCGCGCACGCAGTGGCTGCTGGCCTCGCCGGCGATGAGGAGCAGGTCGGCGGTGTCGAGCGCCGCGAGCAGGCGGGTGTTGAGGGCGGTGTCCGGGTCGGTGGCATCGACCACCTCGGCCTGGATCGCGCTGTAGTGCTCGGTCCAGGGGTTGGTGCCCTTGAACACGTGGTGCACCGCGCGCTGTTGCTGCAGCTGCCAGTCGCCGCAGGCGGCCAGCACGTCGGCATGCACGCCGTGGCCCCAGCTGCCGATCTCGCAGTGCACCGGCCAGACCATGAGCGTGTAGCGGGCCTGGGCTTCCAGCGCATCCAGGTAGGCCAGCGTGCGCGGCAGTGCGGCGGCGCTGCGGGGGGTGAAGGCGCCGCTGCGCACCTGGGCCGCCGTGATGGGCGTGAAGGGCGCGACGGCCGACCCGTCGGCCTGCTGCCAGAAGCCGGGGTGGGCGATGTCGAAGCGCTGGTGCGAATCGAGCGTCACCGTGATGGCGTCGAGCCGCCCCGCCTGCGCGCGGATGAAGGCGGCCGCGCGCTGCAGGTCGGCGTGGGCGCCAGCCACGGGCAGGCTGGGCATCGTGCGGGTGCCGTCCGGCTGGCGGGGTTGCCAATCGGCCGGCAGGTCGCAGAAGTCGTTTTGCGGGTCGATCACCAGCAGCTGGATATTGCGGGCCATGGGCTTCTCCTTCGGTATGGAGGCAGTGTAGGTTTGTTAGGTTAATAATGCAACTAACTAATGTGAAACCTCATGTTTCCGCTGTGCGCCAGCGGCCAGCACGCAAGCGCTTGGGGTTTGCGCCGCCCGGTGGTAGCCTCGTTCGTATATCTCTGCAATGAACCATGTGCCTTCCCCCATGAACGACGACAGCGCCTGTGCCGTGATCTGCACCGTGGATGTGGTGCTGCTGACTCTGGAAGAGGGGGTGCTGAAGGTGGCCCTGGTGCGCCGGGAGCACGCGCCGTTCGCCCAGGCGCTGGCGCTTCCGGGCGGTTACATCCACGCTCAGGACGATGTGGACGCCCAGGCCGCCGCCGCCCGCGTGCTGCGTGCCAAGGCGGGCCTGGAGAGTCCCTATCTGGAGCAGCTGGCCACCTTCTCGGGCGCGGTGCGGGACCCGCGGGGCTGGTCCCTGGCGGTGGCGTATTGTGCGCTGGTCCCGCCCGGGACGCTGGCCCAGGCGGAGGGCCGTGTGCACCTGGTGGCCGTGGACGGCGGCCTGCCGCCGTTGCCGTTCGACCACCGCCAGATCGTCGACGCCGCCGTGTTGCGCGTGCGCAGCAAGAGCCAGTATTCGTCCATGCCCGTGCACCTGTGCGCCGAGCCCTTCACGCTGCCGCAGCTGCAGGCGGTCTACGAAGCCGTGCTGGGCGAGGCGATCAACAAGGTGAGCTTTCGCCGCAAGATGGACGAGCTCGCGATGCTGGAGGCACTGCCCGGTGCCCTGCAGACCGGCGGCGCCCACCGGCCCGCGCAGCTGTACCGGGTGCGTCCCGCCTACCGGCGCAGCCTGTCGCTGAGCGCACGGGGGCTGTAGCGCCCTGGCGGCGGCGGCGCGCACGCACGAACGAACGAACGAACGAAAAAGTTGGACCGCGCCGGGGAAATCTGGCACAAACGCAAACTTTGTGTCCCACGAAGGGTGGGTGCGCGCCGGCGGCCCGGGAGGGCCGCCAACGCACCGCCAACAACAACAAGCCGGCCCGACGCTGGCGCCTGAGGGTCATCCATGTCTTTGCGGCTGAAATTCAATCTGGTGCTGGCGGGTGTGCTGCTGCTGGCGGTGGTGGGGGCGGGGCTGTACGTGCACCGCTTCCTGCAGCAGTCGGCGATCGAGGAGGTGCAGCACAACTCGCAGATCATGATGCATGCGGCCATGGCGATCCGCGACTACACCACCGAGCTCGTCAAGCCGCATCTGGACGTGACGCTGGCGGAAAAATTCCTCCCCCAGACGGTGCCAGCCTATGCCGCCACGGAGACCCTGCGCCGCCTGCAGAGCCGCTTTCCCGGGTATGAGTACAAGGAGGCGGTGCTCAATCCCACCAATCTGCGCGACCGCGCCACGGAATGGGAGGAGCGCATCATCGGCGACTTCCGCGAAGGCCGCGCGGACCTCAAGAAGGAGGTTTCCGGCGAGGTGGGCGAGGGCATGCACCGCGCCCTGTACGTGGCCCGCCCCATCACCATCAAGCAGGCCCAGTGCATGACCTGCCACAGCACACCGGCCGTGGCGCCCCCCACCATGCTCAAGGTGTACGGCGACAAGAACGGCTTTGGCTGGGGCATGAACGAAACGGTGGGCATCCAGGTGGTGAAGGTGCCGATGTACTTCCCGCTGGAGAAGGCGCGCCAGACCTTCTATACCGTGATGGGCGCGCTGGTGGGCAGCTTCGTGCTGCTGTTCGTGGTGCTGAACCTGTCGCTGTCCTCGCTGGTGATCGAGCCCATGGCGCGCCTGAACCGCAAGCTCGAGGACCTGGCCACCAAGGACTTCCTGACTGATCTGGTCAACCGCCGCCGCTTCTTCGAACGGCTGGAGACCGAGATGGCCGACACCCGCATCAAGAAGAGCCACCTGTCTGTGGTGATGTTCGACATCGACTTCTTCAAGCGCATCAACGACACCTTCGGGCACGATTCGGGCGACGTGGTGCTCAAGAGCACGGCACTGCGCGTGCGCGAACTGCTGCGCTCGTCCGACTGCGCGGCGCGTTTCGGCGGGGAGGAGTTCATCATCCTGCTCAAGGAAACCCCGGTGGACGCCGCCATGGCCATGGCCGAGGCCGTGCGTGCCCGCATCGCCGGCGCGCCCTTCGATTCGGTGGGCCATGTGAGCGCGAGTTTTGGCGTGGCGACCTGGGACCACCACGAAGACGCCCATGCCCTCATCAAGCGCGCGGACACCGCCCTGTATGTGGCCAAGTCCCGGGGCCGCAACTGCGTGGTGCAGGCCGAGGAAGCGGTGGCCTGAGGCGCTGATCACGTTCCCCCGCGGGGGCGCGACGCGCAATTCACGCACTGTCTTCACATGGGGTGAGAAGGGTGCCGTCGCCGCTCAGGCAGTCGTCGTCTTTGCTTCTTCGTAGGTCGCCAGGTATTCCTTGGCCAGCTGCATCTTCTGCTTTTCGGTCAGCAGCTTGCCGGCCATCTGGAAGAATTTGTGTTCCTCTTCTTCCAGGTGGTGCTCGACCTTCTCGGCCAGTTTTTTGGCCAGCGGCAGCCAGGCGGGCGTTGCGGGGTCGGCATCCTCCAGCGATTCCACCAGTTCATCGAGCTGGTGGTGTTCGGAGATCGCGTGGCGGGATAGATCAACGCCCGCATCGTGCGCCATCAGCGGAATGTAGAAATGCCGCTCCTCGGCCAGCTCGTGCGCCAGCAGTTCTGTCTTGAGCTGCTCGAACAGGTCGTGCCGCTCGGGCGTGTCGCCGCTGGTATCGACCAGCTGCTTGCACAGCGCGCGCTGCCGTTCGTGGCTTTCGCGCAGCGCTTCAAAGATGTTGAGGGCCATGGGATTCCTGATTTCTTTTCTTGTGCGTGGATCGTGGGGGTGCAACCAAGCCGTGGCGGCTACTTCAGCGCCTTGCGCGCGGCGCCCACGCCCACGGCGGCGAGGACCACGAACACCACGGCGATGATCAGGAAGATCACGAACAGCACTTTGGCAATGCCAGCGGCGCCGGCAGCCACACCGGTGAAGCCCAGCGCGCCTGCAACCAGGGAAATCAGGGCAAAAATGATGGCGTACTTCAGCATGATGGTCGCTCCTTGCGGGGGTTGAAGAGCAGCCCGGGGCTGCGTGAGGGTGTGCAGGAACGATACCGGTGGGGCGGGTGCGCGGCCGTCAGCCCGGGCGGGTTGCCGCTGTAGGAGAGGGCCCCTGGGCGCGGCTGCCAGACGCAGCGCGAAAAAAAGCCGCAACGCCTGGGCGTTGCGGCTTGGGGCCGGGGAGGGCTTACGGCGCGTGATTCGCGCGGCGGGTTTTACAGCCCTGCTGCTGCACGCAGTGCCGCCGCCTTGTCCGTCTTTTCCCAGCTGAATTCGGGCTCTTCGCGGCCGAAGTGGCCGTAGGCCGCCGTCTTTTCGTAGATCGGGCGCAGCAGGTCCAGCATCTGGATGATGCCCTTGGGGCGCAGGTCAAAATGCTCACGCACCAGCGCTGCCAGACGCTCGTCCGACACCACGCCGGTGCCTTCGGTGTAGACGGTGATGTTCATCGGCTCGGCCACGCCAATGGCGTAGGCCACCTGGATCTGGCACTGGCGCGCCAGGCCGGCAGCCACGATGTTCTTGGCCACGTAGCGGGCGGCATAGGCGGCCGAGCGGTCCACCTTCGTGGGATCCTTGCCGCTGAATGCACCGCCGCCGTGGGGGCAGGCGCCGCCGTAGGTGTCCACGATGATCTTGCGGCCTGTGAGGCCGCAGTCGCCTTGCGGGCCGCCGATGACGAAGCGGCCCGTGGGGTTGATCAGGTAGCGGGTGTCCTGCAGCCATTCCTTGGGCAGCACGGGCTTGATGATCTCTTCGATGATGGCTTCGGTGAACGAGGCCTTCATCTTGGTCTGGGTTTCGCTCTGGTCGGGGTGGTGCTGGGTGGAGAGCACCACGGTGTCGATGCTGTGGGGCTTGCCGTCCACATAGCGCATCGTCACTTGCGACTTGGCGTCGGGGCGCAGGAAGGGCAGGCGGCCGTCCTTGCGCAGCTGGGCCTGGCGCTCCACCAGGCGGTGGGCGTAGTAGATGGGCGCGGGCATCAGCTCGGGCGTCTCGTCGCAGGCGTAGCCGAACATCAGGCCCTGGTCGCCGGCGCCGGTGTTCAGGTGGTCGTCGGACGCGTGGTCCACGCCCTGGGCGATGTCGTTGGACTGCTTGTCATAGGCCACGAGCACGGCGCAGCCCTTGTAGTCGATGCCGTAGTCGGTGTTGTCGTAGCCGATGCGCCTGATGGTGTCGCGCGCCACCTGGATGTAGTCCACGTGGGCGTTGGTGGTGATCTCGCCGGCCAGCACCACGAGGCCGGTGTTGGTCAGCGTTTCGGCGGCGACACGCGAGCGGGGGTCCTGCTTGAAGATCGCATCGAGAATCGCGTCCGAGATCTGGTCGGCCACCTTGTCGGGGTGGCCTTCGGAGACGGATTCCGAGGTAAAGAGAAAGTCGTTCGCCATTTGAATAAACTCCTGTGTTCCGGCATTTGGGGCGTTGCCCTCACCCCGAAGGAGCTTTGGCGAACGCTTTAGCAGAATTATTTAACGTCGCCCTGCAAGTTGCTCATTTAACTCAGCGACCCATCCATTTTAATGCCAGTCGTCTTCCGATTCTTTTCCGTATTTCCGCTGTGGTTGCTGCACATCATGGGCGCGGCCATGGGCTGGGTGGCGTTCGCCGCCTCGCCCACCTACCGGCGCCGCTTCCTGGCCAATGTGGCGCTGGCGGGCTATCCGTTCGGGGCCGTGCGCGCGGCCGTGGCCCATGCGGGGCGGATGGTGACCGAGCTGCCCCGCCTGTGGCTGGGCGCGCCCATGCCCTGCCGGCTGGAGGGCGAGGCCTGCGTCGAGGCGGCCTACGCGGCCGGGCGCGGCATCGTGTACCTCACGCCCCACCAGGGGTGCTTCGAGCTGTCGGCCCAGGCCGCGGCCCGGCGCTGGAGCGCCGAGCGCGGGCCCATCACCGTGCTGTACCGCCCCGCGCGCCAGGCCTGGCTGGCCAAGGTGATGGAAACCGCGCGCAACCGGCCCGGCATGCTCGCCGTGCCTACCACGCTCGCGGGGGTGCGCCAGATGATCAAGGCCCTGCGCCGGGGCGAGGCCGTGGGCCTGCTGCCTGACCAGGTGCCGCCCGAAGGGCAGGGCCACTGGTCGCCTTTCTTTGGCCGGGACGCCTACACCATGACCCTGGCCGTGCGCCTGGCCCAGCAGACGGGCGCGGCCGTGGTGCTGGCGCGCTGCGAGCGCCTGCCCTGGGGCCGGGGTTTCGTCACCCACTTCGAGCCGCTGGCACAGCCGCTGTCCGACCAGATCGACGTCGCCGTCCTGCAGATCAACCAGGCCATGGAACACCTCATCCGCCAATGCCCCGAACAGTACCTGTGGGGCTACGCCCGCTACAAGCAGCCGCGCGCTGAGTCCGCCGCGGCGCCCGAGGTGGCCGCATGACGGGCCGCCTGGGGGTCTGGTTCATGCGCGTGCTGGCGCGCCTGCCGCTGCCGGTGCTGCGCGGCATGGGCTGGCTGATCGGCCGCATCCTGTTCGTGCTGGCCGGGCCGCGCCGGCGTGTGGCGCTGCGCAATCTGGCGCTGTGTTATCCCGATGCC
Source organism: Acidovorax sp. GW821-FHT11A03 (assembly GCF_058809075.1). Lineage (NCBI taxonomy): Bacteria > Pseudomonadati > Pseudomonadota > Betaproteobacteria > Burkholderiales > Comamonadaceae > Acidovorax > Acidovorax sp. GW821-FHT11A03. Next base: position 78,552 of record NZ_JBXASG010000002.1, on the reverse strand, counting down.
AGCGAGCAGCAGCGCCGTGCCTGGGCGCAGGAAACTTTCGTGGTGTTCTGCCAGTCGTGGCTGGACCGCAGCTGGCTGTGGTTCGCGCCCCGGGATGTGGTGCTCGAGCGCGTGAAGCTGCGGGGAGCGCTCAACGAGCTGGAGGGCGACACGCCCACCATCATTTTCGCGCCGCATTTCTACGGCATGGATGCGGGCGGCTCGGCGCTCACGCTGCACACGTCGCGCGCGTTCACGTCGATCTTCTCCACCCACCCGGACCCGGCCGTGGATGCCTGGTTCCGCGAGGGGCGCCAGCGCTTTGGCGACGTGCGCATGCTCAACCGCAACGACGGGGTCAAGCCCATCATCGCCAATCTGCGCAAGGGTGGCCTGCTGTACCTGTTGCCCGACATGGACTTCGGCCGCAACGACTCGCTGTTCGTGCCGTTCTACGGCATGCAGGCCGCCACCGTGCCGTCGCTGTCGCGCTTTGCGCGGCTGGGGCGGGCCAAGGTGATCGCGATGGTCACACGCCTCACGCCCACGGGCTATGTGGCCGAGATCTCGCCTGCCTGGCCCGGCTACCCCACCGACGACGTGCAGGCGGACACCGCCCTCATGAACGCCAATCTGCAGCGCTACATCGATGTGTCGCCCGGCCAGTACTACTGGGTGCACAAGCGCTTCAAGACGCGGCCCGAGGGCGAAGGCTCGGTGTACTGAATGAAGCCAGGCGCAGCCGGCTCCTGCTGGCTGGCCGCTCGCGGGCGCGGACAGGCGGGGCACCCGTTGTCACTGGGTTCAAACAGGCTGCAGCGCTTACGCTTCAAGCGCTGACAGCTATCATTTTTGCTGCAAAAAGTGCCGCAGCTCCATCGCCACGCGCTCGGGGTGTTCGTGCACGACCCAGTGAGAGGCCTGCTCCACGGGGTGCAGCTGCAGTTGGGGAATCCAGCCCGGCAGGCCGTCGAGCAGCCCGGGCAGCAGGGCCGGGTCGTCCATCGCCCAGAGCACCAGGGTCGGCACGGCCACGGTGAGCATGCTGTCCGGCAGGGTGATCGCCTGCACGCTGTCGTCGCCCTCGCGGGGTGGGCGCAGGGGGCTGGCGCGGTAGTAGTTGCAGGCACCGGTCAGGCCCTGCTGCCACAGGGCGCGGTACTGGGCGCGCACGCTCTCGGTGAGCCAGGCGGGGGCGCGGCCGTCCGGTGCGTCGAAAAAGCCGAACAGGCGGCGAAAATCGTTCTCGGCCAGCAGCGCCTCGGCGTCCGGGCGGCAGAGAAAGTGCATGTACTGGCTGGCGGCCTGCTGCGCGGGGCTGTGCTGCAGCTCGCGCAGGAACGTGCCCGGGTGGGGCGAATTGATGATGGCCAGGCGCTTCATCAGCCCCGGCTGCTGGTTGGCCAGGTTCCAGGCCACGGCCCCGCCCCAGTCGTGCGCCACCAGGCATTCGAGCGGGCCGCCCGGGGACTCGGCCGCGATCAGGGCCGCGAGGTCCTGCACCAGGTGTTTGGCGCGGTAGGCCTCGGCCTCGGCCGGGCTGCTGGAGGGCCCGAAGCCGCGCAGGTAGGGTGCGATGCAGCGGTAGCCGCCGTTTTCGGGCCGAGCGAAGTGCAGCAGCAGTTCGTCCCAGATGAAGGCGCCTTCCGGGAAACCGTGCAGCAGCAGCAGCACCGGACGGCCGGCCACGCCGGTCACGCGGCAGTGCAGGGTGATGCCGTGGGGCAGGGTGACGGAGCGGGTCTGGATCATGATGCTATGAATTGAATAGCTAGCAGCGCATGACAGACAAGCGCCGTGCCTAATTTTGCTGAGAATCCTCAGGGGCTTCCGGTGCGGCGGTGCCGTCGGGCGCTGCTGCAGGGGCGGCCGGCTGTACCGGGTGTGCCCATTGCCACAGCAGCTGCGCCACCTCGTCCACGCCTTGTTTCTTGAGGGCCGAGAACATCTTCACCTCTCCACCGCCCGCGTTCAGTCGCGTAATCGACAGCACCTTGGCCTGCTCGGCGCGGGTGAGCTTGTCGGCCTTGGTCAGCACGATGAGGAACTTGAGGCCCTCTTCGACGCGCGGACGCACCACTTCGAGCAGGGCCTCGTCCAGCTCGGTCAGGCCCAGGCGCGGGTCGCACAGCAGCACGATGCCCGTGAGCCCGGGGCGGCTGACCAGGTAGTTCACCATCACCTGCTGCCAGCGCACCTTGTCCGAGCGCGACACGGCAGCGTAGCCGTAACCGGGCAGGTCGGCCAGCACCGCATCCATCACGCCCTGCTTGCCCAGGGAAAACAGGTTGATGTGCTGGGTGCGCCCGGGTTTCTTGGACGCGAACGCGAGCTGCTTTTGCTGGGTGAGCGTGTTGATGCAGGTGGATTTGCCCGCATTGGAGCGGCCCACGAAGGCGATTTCGGGCACGTCGATGGGCGGCAGGTGGTGCAGCTGCGCGGCCGTGGTCAGGAACTTGGCCGTGTGCATCCAGCCCATGGCGGTCTTGGCGTCAGGTGCGGGCGGAAGGGAGCCAGCAACTGGCGCGGTAGGAGATGTCGTCATGGGGAATTGGGATGCGAGGGAGCCTCATTGTAGAATCGCGAGGTTTTGCGCACATAAACACAGACCCTCGATATGAAGTTGCTCGCCTCCTTGCTGACGGCTGCCGCACTGGCAGCACCTGTTATTTCGGCCTTTGCGGCGGGCGATGCCCCCAAAGCGGCCAAGCCGGATCTCGTCAAGGGCGAGGCCAGCTACACCGCGGTGTGCGCCGCCTGCCACGGCGCCGATGGCAACTCGGCCATCGCGGCCAACCCCAAGCTGTCGCAGCAGCACCCCGAATACCTGGTCAAGCAGCTGCAGGAATTCAAGTCCGGCAAGCGCAACAACGCCGTCATGAAGGGTTTCGCCAGTGCCCTGTCGGATGACGACATGCGGAACATCGCGTACTGGGTGACCGCCAAGCCCGCGAAGGCCGGCTTCGCGAAGGACAAGGACCTCGTCGCCCTGGGCGAGCGCATCTACCGTGGCGGTATCGCCGACCGCCAGATCGCTGCCTGCGCGGGCTGCCACAGCCCCAACGGTGCCGGCATCCCCGCGCAGTACCCCCGCCTGTCGGGCCAGCACGCAGACTACACCGTGGCACAGCTCAACACCTTCCGCGACGGCTCGCGCGCCAACAGCATCCAGATGACGCAAGTGGCGGCCAAGCTCAACGACAAGGAAATCAAGGCCGTGGCCGACTACATCGCCGGCCTGCGCTGAGCGATTTGATTTTCGTCAATCTTGTGGCCCGAAAGACCGGGCCGCACGGAACCTACCGCCAATAACAATCCCAAAACGGGCGGGCCCATCGCACAGATGGTCCCGCCCTTTTTCTTTCTTTCGCGCCCCGAAGCCCACGTTTCCATCCATGTCCGACAACACCCAAGGCCTTCGCATCCAGTCTGGTTCCCAGGCCTTGCGCGCAGGGATCGAACTGCTGTCCTCGATGCGGTTCGCCATCTCGCTGCTGACGGTGATCTGCATCGCCTCCGTGATCGGCACGGTGCTCAAGCAGCATGAGCCGGCGGTCAACTATGTCAACCAGTTCGGGCCGTTCTGGGCCGAGCTGTTCGGCGCCATCCAGCTCAACGCGGTCTACAGCGCCTGGTGGTTCCTCCTCATCCTGGCGTTCCTGGTGGTCAGCACCTCGCTGTGCATTGCCCGCAACACGCCCAAGATCCTCATCGACCTGAAGGTCTACAAGGAAAACATCCGGGAGCAAAGCCTCAAGGCCTTCCACCACAAGGCCGAGGCAGGGCTGAGCGGGTCCGCCGAGGCCGAGGCGCGCCGCATCGGCACGATGCTGGCGGGCGGCGGCTGGAAAGTGCGCCTGCAGCAGCGCGACACGGCCGCCGGCCCCGGTACCGGCTGGATGGTGGCCGCCAAGGCGGGGGCTGCCAACAAGCTGGGCTACATCGCGGCGCACAGCGCCATCGTGCTGGTGTGCGTGGGTGGCCTGCTGGACGGTGACCTCATCGTGCGCGCCCAGATGCTGCTGGGCGGCAAGACCCCGTACCAGGGCGGCGGGCTGATCGCCGATGTGAAGCCCGAGCACCGCCTGTCGGAGCGCAACCCGACCTTCCGCGGCAACCTGCTCGTGGCGGAGGGCACGCAGTCGAGCACGGCGATCCTGAACCAGTCCGACGGCGTGCTGCTGCAGGACCTGCCGTTCGCCATCGAGCTCAAGAAATTCATCGTCGAGCACTACTCCACCGGCATGCCCAAGCTGTTTGCCAGCGAGATCGTCATCCATGACAAGGCCACGGGCGAGAAGACCCCGGCGCGCGTGGAGGTGAACCACCCGGCCAGCTACCGCGGCATCGAGATCTACCAGTCGAGCTTCGACGACGGTGGTTCGCACCTGAAGCTGCGGGCCGTGCCCATGGTGGCAGGCGCCAAGGCCTTTGATGTCGAGGGCGTGGTGGGCAATTCCACCCAGCTGACCAACAACGGCGGCGGCACTGGCAGCGAGACGCTGACGCTGGAATTCACGGCGCTGCGCACCATCAATGTCGAGAACTTCGGCGGGGCAGGCCCGGGCGGCACCGGTGTCGATGTGCGCAAGGTGGACCTGCGCGAGTCGGTGGAGTCCCGCTTGGGCGCGGCCAACAAGACCGTGACCAAGAAGGAGCTGCGCAACGTGGGCCCCAGCGTGAGCTACAAGCTGCGGGACGCGGCGGGCCAGGCCCGCGAGTTCCACAACTACATGCTGCCCGTGGACACGGGGGACGGCGTGCCGGTGTTCCTGCTGGGGGTGCGCGAGAGCCCGGCGGAACCGTTCCGATACCTTCGCGTGCCGGCCGATGACAAGGGTGGCATGGACGGCTTCATGCGCCTGAAGGCCACGCTGGCCGACCCGGTGGCGCGCGAACAGGCGGTGCGCCGCTATGTGGCGCAGGCCATCGATGCCTCGCGCACGGATCTGGCCGAGCAGCTGCAGCAGTCCGCATCGCGGGCGCTGGCGTTGTTCGCCGGACGCGGCATGGTGGACGGCAAGCCCACCGGTGGCCTGCAGGCGGTGTCGGACTTCATGGAGGCGAATGTGCCGGAGGCCGAGCGCGCGCGCGCCGGCGAAGTGCTGGTGCGCATTCTCAATGGCACGCTGTTTGAGGTGGCCCAGCTGTCGCGCCAGAACGCGGGCCTGCCGCGCCTGCCGCAGGATGAGCAGACACGGGGCTTCATGACCCAGGCCGTGCTGTCGCTCAGCGACGCGCAGATCTACCCCGCGCCACTGGCGTTCGAGCTCAAGGACTTCACCCAGGTGCAGGCCAGCGTGTTCCAGGTGGCCCGAGCCCCTGGCAAGAACATTGTCTATCTGGGTTGCGCCTTGCTGATCCTCGGTGTTTTTGCCATGCTGTACGTGCGCGAGCGCCGCGTCTGGGTCTGGGTGGCGCCGCAGGGCGGCGGCAGCCACGCCACCATGGCGCTGTCCACGAACCGCAAGACCATGGACGGGGACCAGGAGTTTGTACAGCTCGCACAGAAACTGATCGGGGCCGGCAAGGCCCCGGAAGGCACCGCATGAACACCGCCACCGGCAACACGAACACCGCGATCACCCTGAATGAGGGGTTCTTCGCCCGCCGCAACTGGTTCGACTGGCTGTTCGCGGCCATCGTGGCGGTGGGCGGCCTCTATGCGCTGCAGCGCTACGGCAGCTACATGGATGTGTACGAAAAAGGCATCCTGCTGGGTGCCATTCCCTGCACCATCTGGCTGGGCTGGTTCTGGCGGCCGCTGCGCGTGCTGATGCTGGTGGTGACGGCGGTGGCGCTTTTTGCCATCGGCCTGTACCAGCAGGACGGCGCGGGCAGCCTGGCGCGCGCGGACACGGTGTTCGGCCTCAAGTACTTCCTGTCGAGCCAGTCCGCCATCCTCTGGATGAGCATGCTGTTCTTCATCAGCACCGCGTTCTACTGGATCGGCATGTTCTCGCGCGGCGAAGGCAGGACCATGGGCATGCTCGGCTCGCGCATCGCCTGGGTGGCCGTGGCCATGGCGCTCATCGGCACGCTGGTGCGCTGGTACGAGAGCTACCTCATCGGCCCGGACATCGGCCACATCCCGGTGAGCAACCTGTATGAAGTGTTCGTGCTGTTCTGCTGGATGACGGCGGCGTTCTACCTGTACTACGAGCAGCAGTACGACACCCGCGCGCTGGGCGGCTTCGTGATGCTGGTGGTGAGCGCGGCGGTCGGCTTTCTGCTCTGGTACACCGTGGTGCGCGAGGCGCATGAGATCCAGCCCCTGGTGCCCGCGCTCAAGAGCTGGTGGATGAAGCTGCACGTGCCCGCCAACTTCATCGGATACGGCACGTTCGCGCTGGCTGCCATGGTGGCGTTCGCCTACCTCATCAAGCAGCAGGCCACCGAAACCCGCTGGTACAAGCTGGCCCCCCTGTGGCTGCTGGGCGTGGTGCTGTGCTTCGAGCCCATCGTGTTCCGCCAGGGCGCCACCGAGAACGGCGGCAGCTACTGGATGGTGTACTTCGGCATCTCGGCATTCATCGTGGCGGGCATCCTCTTCGGCCGCAAGCGCATCGCGGCGCGCCTGCCGTCGTTCGAGATCCTGGACGACGTGATGTACAAGTCCATCGCCGTGGGCTTTGCGTTCTTCACCATCGCCACCGTGCTGGGGGCGCTGTGGGCGGCCGAGGCCTGGGGCGGCTACTGGAGCTGGGACCCGAAAGAGACTTGGGCGCTGATCGTCTGGCTCAATTACGCGGCCTGGCTGCACATGCGCCTCATGAAGGGCCTGCGGGGTACCGTCTCGGCCTGGTGGGCGCTGGTCGGCCTGGCGGTGACCACGTTCGCATTCCTGGGCGTGAACATGTTCCTGAGCGGGCTGCACAGCTACGGCACGCTGTAGGCCCGCGGTTGCCCGCACGCGCCTCCCAGGCAAGAGAGGCGCCTGCAACTATTGTGTCTTCGGTGTAACCTGAACGGCCCAGGGAACGAACTAGCAGTTGTTCCGCTCTATCGCAGAGTCCGTTTCAACCGAGAACCACCGGAGACACCCATGCTGATTCCATCCCGCGAACCGGGTTTCAACCACCCGCATTCCTCCGAGATCACGCCCCGCTCGGTGTACGAGGAGCGGCGCAGGATGCTCCGGCTGATGGCCGGCGGGGCGGCGGGCGCGGCACTGGCCGCCTGGGCCGGGCGCGAGGCGCTGGCACAGCAGGGAACTGTCGCGCGTCCTGGCAAGCTGGCGGCGCTGGCCAGTGCGAAGTCCACCGTGCCGGGCGCCATCTCGATGGAAAAGCTCACCGACTACAAGGACGCGAGCACCTACAACAACTTCTATGAGTTCGGCACCGACAAGGCCGACCCCGCCCGCAACGCTCACACCCTGAAGACCACGCCATGGACCGTGGAAGTCGAAGGGCTGGTGAAGAAGCCTGGCAAGTACGGCATGGAAGACCTGCTCAAGCTCAGTGCTCAGGAAGAGCGCATCTACCGGCTGCGCTGCGTGGAGGGCTGGTCGATGGTGATTCCATGGGTGGGCTATTCGCTGTCCGAACTGATCAAGCGGGTGGAGCCGCAAGGCAGCGCCAAGTATGTGGAGTTCGTGACGCTGGCCGACAAGGCCACCATGCCGTTTGTCGGCTCGCGCGTGCTTGACTGGCCCTATGTGGAGGGCTTGCGCCTGGACGAGGCCATGCACCCGCTGACGCTGCTGGCGTTCGGCATGTACGGCGAAGTGCTGCCCAATCAGAATGGCGCGCCGGTGCGCCTGGTGGTGCCCTGGAAATATGGATTCAAGAGTGCCAAGAGCATCGTCAAGATCCGTTTTGTCGAGAAGGAGCCAGGCACGGCGTGGAACAAGGCGGCCAAGCAGGAGTACGGCTTCTACTCCAACGTGAACCCCGAGGTGGACCACCCCCGATGGAGCCAGGCCACCGAACGGCGCATTGGCGAAGACGGCCTCTTTGCCAAGAAGCGCAAGACGCTGATGTTCAACGGCTACGAATCCCAGGTGGGGCAGCTGTACGCGGGCATGGACCTCAAGAAGTTCTACTGACCGCCGCGTCCGCCCGGCTCCGCCGTCACGTCCGGTGGCGAAAGCCCGGCCTGGCCCTTCCCCCATGCGAAAACTGCTGCTCCATCCTGCCGCCAAGCCCGTGGTGTTCGTGCTGTGCCTGCTTCCGCTGGCCTGGCTGGTGTATGCCGCGGCCGCCAACGAACTGGGGGCCAACCCTGCCGAAGCCCTGATCCGCGCCACGGGCGACTGGACGCTGCGCGCGTTGTGCCTGGTGCTGGCGGTGACACCGCTGCGCGTGCTGGCCTCCACGCCCCAGCTCGCGCGTTTTCGGCGCATGCTGGGGCTGTTCGTGTTCTTCTATGGGTTGCTGCACCTGCTGAGCTACGCCTGGTTCGACATGGGCTTTGATGTGGCCGACATCGTGCGCGACATCGTCAAGCGGCCCTTCATCCTGGTGGGGTCCCTGGCGCTGCTGGTGCTCACGCTGCTCGCCGCCACGTCGTTCAACCGCGCCATCAAGGCGCTGGGTGCAAGGCGCTGGCAGGCCCTGCACCGCAGCGTATACGCGGTGGCGGGGCTGGCCATCCTGCATTTTTTCTGGATGCGCGCGGGCAAGAACGATTTTGGCGAGGTGGCGGTCTACGCGGTGGTGCTCGCGGCCCTGCTCGGCTGGCGGCTGTGGCACCGGCTGCGCAAGCGGCAGGCGGCGCAGGGGGCGGCGGCTCCCCGCCGGACGGCCGCTGGGGCCCGGTAACGCAATGCGGATGGGATGCTAGGTCGATTGCTATAAAATATATAGCTATCTACCTTACCAGTAAAGCGCCAGGCCCTGTTTTTATTGAAGATCGAGCAAACGGCCCGTGCTACCGCCCCAGCCCGGGCCGCAGCTGCCGGGTCACCGGATCGATGTAGCTGGTGGGCAATTGGTAGGCCCGATCGTCGAACAGGTCGATGCCGCACATCAGGTTCTCGATCCAGTCCATGAAGTCGCTGATGGCCTGCTTGCCGATGATCGGCGCGCCGTGCTGCGGAACGAGCATGGAAATATCGAGCTGCCGCGCCATGCGCACCCACAGCCGCAGGATCTTGTTGGAGACCATGTAGCGGCGGTGAAACCCTTCCATGCGCGGGATGTGCGCCTTGAGGTCGGTCACCGGCACGCGTGCCTCGGCACCGGACATCATGGACACCCCCAGATCGCCCGTGAACAGGATGCGGCTGACCGGGTCGTAGAAATGGAAATTGCCTTCGGAATGCATGAAATGCGCAGGCAGCAGCACCAGTTCATGGCGGCCCAGCGGCAGGTGGCCGCCGCTGTCGGGCACCCCGATGACCCGGTTCTCCGTCTTGCCGACCTTGGTGAAGTGCGGGGCGAAACGCTCCCACACGCGCGAGATCACCAAGTCTGCCTTGGTGCTGGTCATCCACCGGTCCAGCGAGGCAATGATGTCCGGGTCCGCGTGCGAGGCGATCAGGTACGACAGCTTGTGTGGCGGGAAATGCTTGGTCATTCCCATGAACAGCTCGTTGAAAGCGAGGTTGCCGCCGGGATCGATGATGGCGCCCGTGTCGTCGTCCACGATCAGGAACTGGTTGGCCTGCACGGCCTGGCCGTCTTCCTCGATGAGGTCGGTGAACATCAGACAAGCGTGATTCTTGTCGCGGTAGAGTTCCAGGGCCATGGCCATCCTGCAGTGCGATAAAGCACGGACTGTACGATTGACCCTTCGAGGTGTCCTTGATGGAAATCAAGCACCTCGGCATTGGTAGTGGCAGCCAGGTGGGCCGCTGGCCCCTGCCGGCGATTCGCCGCGGCTTAACGCGGCTGCGACGCGGCAGCCGCCGGTGCCTGGGCGGGCGTGGTCGTGCCGACGCTGGGTGTCAGGGTCTGCGGAAGGGTTGCGCGCTGTGCAGCCGCGGGGCTGCTGGGAAGATACAGGGGGCCTCGCTGGCCGCAGCCCGCAAGGGCCGCCGTACTGGCGGCAAGGACAAGCGTCCTGACTAGAATTTGGGAAGCTATCAACATGCGCAAATTGTAATGACCGACCTTGAATTCCTGGACCACGCCGAAAAACTGCTTCTGGCCGTCGAGCGCAGTTGTGATCGTATCAACGACGCGACCGAGGCCGATGTGGACGCCCAGCGCTCGGGGGGCATGGTGACGCTGACCTTCCCCAACCGCAGCCAGATCGTGATCAATCTCCAAAAGCCGCTGCACGAGGTCTGGATGGCGGCGCGCTCCGGTGGCTACCACTACCGTTTCGATGGCCAGGCATGGCAAGACACCAAGGGCGCGGGAGAGTTCTTTGACTGCCTGAGCCGGGACGCAGCCCGGCAAGCGGGCCTGCCGCTGCAGTTCTCGGCCTAGGGAAACCGCCTCAGCCTGGCTCAAGCTTGCTGCCCCCCAGGCTGGGCCTCTGATAGTCCCGGCCGTGTCAGTTGCGGAACAGGTCCAGGATGCGGTTTCGCTCCTCCGCCGGGGGCGGTGCGTGCGGGGCCACCGCCGGTGACGCAGAGCGGTCATCAATGCCCACACTGGAGATGCCGCTGTGGCGGGCGTACTCCTCGTAGAACCACTCCCCGCCGACGTTGACGACGCCAGCCGGCACCGTGGGTTCCATGACAGGCACACCCTTGAGCGCGCGTTCCATGAAATTGATCCATACCGGCAGGCTGAGCCCGCCCCCGGTTTCGCGGCTTCCGAGGTTGCGGGGCGTGTCGTAACCAATCCAGGTCACGGCGGCGATGGTGGGCTGGTAGCCGGCGAACCATGCGTCGACCGAATCATTGGTGGTGCCGGTCTTTCCGTAAAGGTCCGGGCGTTTGAGCGTGGATTGCGCGCGCGCGGCGGTGCCGGACCGTGTCACCTCCTGAAGGAGGCTGTTCATGATGAAGGCGTTGCGGGCGTCGATGGCGCGGGGCTGCTCGCTGGTCACCGGTGGCGTTGTTTCCGAGATCACGCGGCCCTTGTGGTCCGTGACCTTGGCGATGAGCCAGGGGTTCACACGGTATCCGCCATTGGCGAACACGGAATAGGCGGTCGCCATCTGCAGCGGCGTGACCGAACCCGCGCCCAGGGCCATCGTGAGGTAGGCCGGGTGCTTTTCCGCATCGAAGCCAAAACGCGACACCCATTCCTGGGCCGTCTTGGGGCCCACGGCCTGCAGGATCCGGATCGAGATCATGTTCTTGGACTTGGCCAGGCCGGTGCGCATGCTCATGGGCCCGTCGTACTTTCCGTCGTAGTTCTTGGGCTCCCACGGCTGGCCGCCCGTGACGCCGGCGTCAAAGAACAGCGGGGCGTCATTGATGACCGTAGCGGGCGTGAACCCCTTTTCCAGCGCCGCGGAATAAATGAAGGGCTTGAAGCTAGACCCCGGCTGGCGCCACGCCTGGGCCGCGTGATTGAACTTGTTCTTGTCAAAGTCAAACCCACCCACCAGGGCCCGGATGGCTCCGCTGCGCGGGTCCAGGGCCACGAACGCGCCCTCGACTTCAGGCAGTTGTGTGATCTCCCAGGCGTTCTTGGGGGTCTTCACGACCCGGATCACCGCACCTCGGCGAATCTTGATGTTCGGCGGTGCCTTGTCGCTGAGGCCCGACTGCGCGGGCTTCAGGCCATCGCCGGTGATCTCGAGGTTGTCGCCGTTGGCCCGGGCCGCAATGATCTTGCGGGGAGAGGCTTCCAGAACGACGGCGGAGAGGACATCCCCGTTGTCCGGGTGATTGGCCAATGCGTCGTCAATGGCATCCTCGACCTCCTGGGCTGCAGTGGGCAAGGCCACGAACTTCTCCGGCCCCCGGTACTGCTGTCGCCGCTCGTAGTCCATGATGCCCCGGCGCAGCGACCCATAGGCAGCTTCCTGCTCTGCCGCGTTGAGGGTCGTGTAGACATTCAATCCCCGTGTGTAGGCCTCGTTGCCATACTGAGTGAAGATCAGCTGGCGCGCCATCTCGGCGACGTACTCCGCATGGATCCGGGTGTTGTCCGGTCCTGACCGGATTTTGAGTTCTTCCTTCTTGGCGTCCGTGGCCTGCTGGGCCGTGATGAATCCGTTCTCTTCCATGCGCTCGATGATGTACAGCTGCCTGGAGCGCGCCCGTTTCGGATTGCTGATCGGGTTGTACGCGGAGGGCGCCTTGGGCAGGCCGGCCAGCATGGCAGCCTCCGCCACCGACACGGCTTTCAATGGCTTGCCAAAATACGCCTCCGAGGCCGCCGCAAATCCATAAGCGCGATTGCCGAGATAAATCTGATTCATGTAAATTTCAAGAATCTGATCCTTGCTCAGTAAATGCTCGAGCTTGAATGTCAGTAAGATTTCGTAAATTTTGCGTGTAAATGTTTTCTCTGAAGAGAGGTAAACATTGCGTGCAACCTGCATGGTGATAGTGGATGCCCCCTGGCTTTTCACGCGGCCCAGATTGGCGAGACCAGCGCGAACCACGCCCTTGTAATCAACGCCGCCGTGTTGAAAGAAGCGGGCATCCTCAATGGCCAATACTGCGTCCTTCATGACCTTGGGGATTTCTCCAATGGGGGTGAGATTGCGGCGCTCTTCCCCAAACTCGCCGAGCAAAGCACCTTCCGCTGAATAGACGCGCAGGGGCAGCTTGGGCCGGTAGTCGGCGAGGTCGGAAATGTCCGGCAGGTTCGGGTAGGCGACGGCCAGGGCCACGGCGATGGTCAGCGCCAGCCCGAAAGCGGCTGCAGTTGCCAAGCCTGCGATCCAGAGGATTGCACGCAGGAACCAACGAAGCCAAGTGGGACGGTGGGGAGCGGGGGAGGAGTCCGGCTTGTCGGTGGACTTCGATGGAGAGGGCGGCATATCGCTCCGGAGGGGTAAGACCCCCCATTATAAAAATGTCTGCTCCTGAGCACGGAAAATCGCAGCGCCGTGAGATCAGCAGGTCGCCAAAAGGCGCGCCACCCTCCCCAAACGGTCTTGCAAAGCGCGAAAAATTCGTCTGCTTTTGGCAACGCTCCGCAAGTGTTACGCGGGGAAAAATCTTTGCTGGAGAACTATCTTACTGATAGCATTCATGTGAAGTGTTAAGTTTTGTTGCCTCATTTTGGCAAGTTACAGGGGACCAATCTTGAGCTCAATGGGGTCTTTGTTCAGTCGCCAGTCTGCGCCGCTGCTGGGAATCGACATCAGTTCTTCCAGCGTCAAACTGGTCGAGCTGGGGCGTGATAAGGCGGGCAGTCTGGTGCTGGAGCGCTGTGCGATCGAGCCGCTGGAGCGCGGGTGGATCACGGATGGCAACATCGAGAAGTTCGATGAGGTAGCTGATGCCCTGCGCCGACTGGTCAAGAAAAGCGGCACGCGCACGAAGAACGTCGCCTTGGCGCTGCCGCCGTCGGCTGTCATCACCAAGAAGATCACTCTGCCAGGCGGGATGACAGAACAGGAACTCGAAGTTCAGGTCGAGTCCGAGGCCAATCAGTACATTCCCTTCTCACTCGACGAAGTGAGTCTGGACTTCTGCGTCATCGGGCCCAGCAAGAACGCTCCTGGCGATGTGGACGTCCTCATTGCAGCGTCGCGCCGCGAGAAGGTACAGGACCGGCAAGGTTTGGCGGAGGCAGCCGGGCTCAAGCCGGTAGTGGTGGACATTGAATCCCATGCGTCCCGTCTGGCTGCTGGCCGCCTGATTGAGGCGTTGCCGAAGAAGGGGGTGGATGCCATGGTCGCACTTTTTGAAGTGGGAGCCCTGACCACGAGCATGCAGGTCATTCGCAACGAGGAAGTTCTTTACGACCGCGACCAAGCATTTGGTGGCGCGCAGCTTACCCAACTGATTGTTCGCCAGTACGGGTTCTCCGTCGAAGAGGCCGAAAGCAAGAAGCGAAATGGTGACCTTCCTGAAGATTATCAATCTGCCGTCCTTCGGCCTTTTGTAGACAGCATGGCGCAAGAAATTGGCCGGGCATTACAGTTCTTCTTCACGAGTACACCCCACAACCGCGTTGATCACATCATGTTGGCCGGAGGATCTGCTCCATTGCCAGGCCTGACAGAAGCAGTGACCCAGCAAACCGGATTCGCATGCAGCGCCGTCAATCCATTTGACGGCATGGAAATTGGAAGTTCCGTTCGTTTGAAAAAAATGGTGCGTGAAGCACCGTCGTATCTGACCTCATGCGGTCTGGCCATGCGGAGGTTCCTGCAGTGATATTGATCAACTTACTTCCTCACCGGGAAGCTGCGCGCAAACGTCGAAAAGAGGCCTTTCAGGCCACGATGTTTGCATCATTTCTCATCGGTTTGGCTATTGCAGGTTCGATTTACTGGTGGTTTCAGACGATGATCACAGCTCAGCAGGAGCGAAATACATTCTTGCAGAGCGAAATTAAAGTTCTTGAAGGGCAGATCAAGGAGATCGCGACTATTGAAGATGAGATTGCTGCTCTGCGAGCCAGGCAAAAAGCTGTGGAAGATCTCCAATCTGACCGCAATCTGCCCGTTCATTTGCTCAATGAGCTTGTGCGCCAGATACCGGAGGGTGCGTATGTGACCAGCATCAAGCAAACTGAACAGGTCATTGCCATGCAAGGTGTCGCTCAATCCAATGAGCGTGTTTCTGAAATGCTCCGCAATCTCACGGATAACACCCCTTGGTTGTCGAAGCCGGAACTGGTGGAGATTGTGGCAAGTAACGTTGCGCTTTCCTCCAAGGATCAGCGTCGGGTCTCATCCTTTAATCTGCGCTTCCGGCTGATGCGCACCGGGGAAGCGCAAAAAGCAAAAGACGCTGCCAGCACCGCGATCGGGAAATAAAAAATGGCAAAAAAATCAAAGGCAAATGTTGATTTCGTTGCTTTGCAGGACGGCCTTTCCAAGCAATTTCGAAACCTGGACACCAAAGATCCTTCATTGTGGCCGGTAGTCCCCAGAGTGTTGCTTTGCCTCTTTATTGCAGCTACTGTAGCAACTATCTTATGGTTCGTAAAAATCAATGAGTATGAGGTGGAGCTCACTGCTGAAGTGGCGAAGGAGCAAGCTCTTCGTCAGGACTATCAATCTAAATTGGTTAAAGCGGTGAGCTTGGAGGCGTTGAAGCGACAAAGAGAGCAGGTGCAGCAATACGTGATTCAGCTTGAGAAGCAGTTGCCTAGCAAGGCTGAGATGGCAGCACTCTTGTCCGATATCAATCAGGCTGGGCTTGGTCGAAGCTTGCAGTTCGACCTGTTTCGACCGGGGCAGGTGGTCGCTAGGGAGTATTACGCCGAGTTGCCAATCCAGGTGCGTGTCACGGGGAAGTATCATGATATGGGGGCGTTCGCATCAGATATCGCTCATCTTTCTCGAATTGTCACTCTTAATAATATATCAATAACTCCTGTTGCAAAGGATGGTAACGGAGTCCTGACAATGGAAGCGACGGCGCGTACTTTCAGGTATCTTGATCCCGAAGAAATTCAGGCTCAGAAGCAGGCGATAAAGGCTAATAAAAAATGACGTCTTATAAACTGACTGGGTTGGTTTTCGTCTCTTTATTATTGAGCGGCTGTGGATCATCGGGCGACGAAGAGCTGCGCCAATGGATGTCTGAATTGCGCGCAACAACCAAGCCTCGCATTACTCCGTTGATCGAACCGAAGCAATTCATTCCTCAGGCTTATTCGATGGATTCGGGCGTGGAGCCTTTTAACGCGGTGAAATTGACGCAGGCGCTACGCCGGGAGTCTACGCAATCTACCTCAAACGCCGCTCTCATCGCGCCAGAGATGGCTAGACGAAAAGAGCCGCTCGAGGCTTATCCGTTGGATGTCATGGCCATGGTCGGTAGCCTAGATAAAAAAGGAATGCCCACCGCACTTTTAAAGGTTGACAAGTTACTTTATCAGGTACGAGTTGGAAATTATATCGGGCAAAATTACGGGAAAATAACAAAAATAACCGAAAATTCAATTCAACTGCGAGAGATCGTGCAGGACGCTACAGGTGACTGGATTGAGCGCGCAGTTTCGCTGGATCTGCAAGAGGGCAAAAAATGAAATACTCGAAAGTTTACATAGTAAAAATCTGTCGAATTGCGATTGGGTTCTCAATCGCTATTCTGGCCCCTCTTGAGGTTCTTGCAGATACTGTTATCCGTTCTGTGACGGGGAGCGTGCAAAACGGCGTGGACATCATACGTATTGATTTTGTGGAACCTCTTAAAGAAATCCCAACAGGCTTTGCGATTCAAACGCCTCCGCGCATTGCGTTGGATTTTCCTGGTGCATCGAATGCAATCGGAAAAAACAATATCGAAGTCGGTCAGGGGAATGTAAAATCTGTCAATGTGGTTCAAGCTGGTGATCGGTCTCGGGTTGTTCTTAACTTGAAGCAATCGACATCCTATCAAGCTGAAATCCAAGGAAACTCGTTGTTGATTTCTTTGGCAACAGCTCCTTCAGCGTATTCCGCATCCCAGCCTGCTCAGGCGCTAACGTTTTCGGATCCTATAAATAATGATATTCAAACATTAAAAGACGTGGATTTCAGGCGAGGAAGCGATGGCTCCGGACGGGTCATCGTGATGCTTCCATCCAGTCAGGTTGGGGTTGATATACGCCAACAGGGCAAGGGCTTGGTCGTCGATTTTCTGAAATCTTCTTTGCCGGAAGGTCTGCGCCGTCGATTGGATGTAGGTGATTTTGGTACGCCTGTGCAAGCCATTACGACCGTGCAGCAAGGTGAAAGAGTGCGGATGACGATCGATCCCGTTGGCGATTGGGAGCACAGTGCATATCAAAGTGATAGCCAGTTTGTAATTGAGATTCGCCAAAAGAAAGTGGATCTGAACAAGCTTACTCAAGGCCCTGGGTTTAGTGGGGAGAAGCTGTCTCTTAACTTCCAGAATATTGAAGTTCGCTCACTTTTGCAAGTGATAGCTGATTTTACAAATTTCAATATTGTTACCTCGGACACCGTCTCGGGCTCACTAACTCTCCGCCTCAAAGATGTGCCTTGGGATCAAGCGCTCCAAATCATCATGGATGCCAAGGGCCTTGGCATGCGTAAATCAGGAACGGTTTTGTGGATTGCTCCCAAAGATGAAATTGATGATCGGACAAGAAAGGACTATGAAGCCGCGCTGGCGATTCAAAAGCTGGAACCGCTAAGGACTCAGGCATTTCAAATGAACTATGCGAAGGCGGTGGACATGGTCACTCAATTGTCTACGTCAAGTAGCGGTGGGGGATCCGGAGGGACATCAAATAGATTCCTTTCTGAGAGAGGGAGTGCAATTGCTGAACCCAGAACCAATCAACTGTTTGTGACTGATACGGCGAGCAAATTAGAGGAAGTTCGCCAGTTGCTGTTGACTCTGGATGTCGCTGTTCGGCAAGTGATGATTGAGGCAAGAATTGTTGAGGCTTCCGATACTTTTGGGCGGTCGCTGGGCGTTCGCTTGGGTGGGACAGATCTGCGAGCTAATCGCGGCGGGACAGGCGGGTACAACCTTGGCGGTGGTAATAGTGTTGCTTTCGGCACTAGCTACAGCAACGCTGTCGCATCTTCTGGTGCGGGCGGGACTGCGAATACCCTGGGCAATTTTGTTAACCTACCCGCACAGGCGCAAGGTGGATTCGATCCAGCTAGTTTTGCAATATCTATTTTCAATTCCGCGGCCAATCGATTCTTGAACCTTGAAATATCGGCGATGGAAGCTGATGGGAAAGGCAAGATTGTCTCCAGTCCTCGGGTTGTGACTGCAGATCAGACCAAGGCATCGATAGAGCAGGGTACGGAATTTCCTTATCCAGTGACTGCTCCTAATGGCGGAACCGTCATAGCCTTTAAAAAAGCCGTGTTGAAGTTAGAGGTCCTGCCTCAGATAACCCCTGAAGGAAATATCATTCTTGATCTGGATGTTAACAAAGACAGTCCGGGGGAAATTCTTCAGAATGTACGGGCAATTAATACCAAGCATATTAAAACCCAGGTATTGGTTGAAAATGGCGGAACGGTTGTGATTGGCGGGATTTTTGAGCTTTTTGAAGATGATGCAGAGGCCAAAGTTCCGTTTCTGGGGGACATCCCAGGTGTTGGAAATTTGTTTAAAACAAAAACCAAGCAGGCAAATAAGCAAGAAATGCTCATATTTATTACGCCCAAGGTAATTACTGAACGTACTGCGGTTCGTTGATGCAAATTTATAGGGAAAGAAAATGCAAAAAATATTCAAAACTCTCATGATCGCAACAACCATTGCGCTGTCAGCGTGTGGTGGAGGTGGTGGAAGCCCGGGTGAGACCCAGGAACATTACACTATTACGTTGCGTACAGATAAGGCGCAGTTGCCGATCAATATCGCTGACACGCTGCCTGGTCTTGGTGCTTACCGACCCTACACGACAACTCTTTATGTTGAGGCTCGCAAGGGAAATTTGCCGATACCTGGTGGTGAAGATATTTTCGCATGTAATGTTGCAGGAGGTTTGGACTCCGGGGCGCTGTATTATCTGGATGGTAATTCGGAACACGAAAAAGAAGTTGATGATGGCAACGGTGGAAAAATAAAAATTCCCAATGCCTATCGAAATATCACGCTAGGATCAAATGCTGGTGGTAATTCTTTTCATTTCCATGCAGGCGATCAAGCAGGAAATGTCCGTATCACATGTACGGTTCAAGATCCCCTGGATAAGCAGCAAAAGTCAGCCAGCGTGGAGATTTCCGTTGGAGGTGCAACGGGCAAGCCTGCCAGCGTCCGTTTGGCAGCCCAAGTCAATGATATTCTGGGAACCAAGTTCAATGCGAACGGTATTCTGAATCAAATGGCCATTCAGGCGTTTGTCATGGATGACGCGAACCAGCCAACTGGTAGCACGTCGGGTTCGAATGTGCAGGTTCGTATTCTCTCGGGAACCGACGCAGCCGTAGGCGCCCGTTTGGTTGCGGGGAGCCAGAGTGGCAGTGTGCTTCAGTTGCCTTCGATTGGCGGGGTTGCACTCTTTTCGTTGCTGAGTGGCACGGAAACCGGGACGATCTTCCTGGAGATGACGGCTGATCGGGCGGATAACAATGTCAGCAATGGCATCTCGGAGCCGATGGTTGGTATTCTCCCGATTCAAGTGATGGCGGCGCGCACAATTGCGCCTACGATCGATAATAAGGATTTAGGGACTATTACTAAGGGTATACCATTCACGGCGTACTTGGAGGCGAAGAACGGTTTGCCACCCTTCACTTGGGCGGCTACTGGCCTGCCAACAGGGCTGACCGTGGATGCGAGTACGGGTATTCTGAGCGGCACGGTAAGCCAGGATGCGGCAGAGCGTGAGTACCGCGTTACGGTGACTGCCACTGATAAGAATAAAATATCTGCAACTGCCACGATTACATTCAAGGTGGTCGGCGGCCTGCCAGAAGACTTTGCCATCGGCGATTGCAACTCCACGACAGTTTGCTCGCTGGGATCTGCACCTGTCGGGAAAAACTTCACTTATTCGTTCGTTTCGTCGACAACGGGTGTGACATGGTCCTTTGCGGGCTTGCCAGCGTGGTTGACTGCCGGAACATCGCCTACAGCTGGTGTTTTGAATGGCGTACCCAAGGTGGCTAATTGTGGTAGCCAACGATTCTTGGTCACGGCGACGAAGGGGGCGACCTCGGTGACTCGCACTTTCAATGTCGACGTTGTGACGGGATCAATACCTCCTGGTGGTGTGGCGGCAGATTACACGTGCCCTTGAGTAGTTGGCCCGCCACCTCCGATAGAGAAGGAGGGTGGTGGGCAATTGGTTAGGATTTCTATGACTTCATCCCCGGCGTGTCCGGGGATTTTTTTGATTCGAGTTTTTGCCAGTGGGTGACGCCGATTTCTGGGCTTCATCGCTGGATGAAGGTTTTGGCAGTCGGGATGAAGGTCTTGTGTAACGTGGTTGGCGTACGCAAAGCCATTCGGGATGAATCTTTTTCGCTGCGAGGCTTGCTCGGAACCCTCTCGCTGTGATAGGGCCGCCGCCAGCATCTCCAGCATGCACAATAGCTTTGGCGACGAAGCATCGCGTCGTCGTAAAAATACCGTTTTTTATGTCCCTTACTGCCCAAGAAGTCGCTATTGACTTAGGTGACCGCAGCTATCGCATTGCGATTGGCGGTGGTCTATTGAGTAGTGCCACCACTTATGATGGCCTGCCGCGCGCCGGTGCCGCATTGATTGTGAGCAATACAACGGTCGCCCCGCTCTACATGGCGGCACTGAGGGCCGCGCTGTCGGAGCGCTACCCGCAGGTTCATGAGGTACGGTTGCCGGATGGCGAAGCACACAAGGACTGGCAGACCCTGCAGAAGATTTTTGATGTGCTGCTGGAGCGCGGCTGCGACCGCAAGACGGTCCTGTTTGCGCTCGGTGGTGGTGTAGTGGGTGATATGACCGGCTTCGCCGCTGCGAGCTACATGCGTGGTGTGCCATTCGTGCAGGTGCCGACCACGTTACTGGCGCAGGTGGATTCATCCGTGGGGGGCAAAACGGCGATCAACCATCCGCAGGGCAAGAACATGATCGGCGCGTTTTATCAGCCTCAGCTGGTGGTGTGCGATCTGGATGTGCTCGACACGCTGCCTCCGCGCGAACTCAGCGCGGGTCTGGCGGAAGTAATCAAGTATGGACCGATCGCGGACATGGCTTTCATGGAATGGCTTGAAGCCCATATCGATGCCCTGCTGGCGCGCGACCGCGCTGCGCTGGTCCACGCCGTGCGTCGCAGTTGTAAGATAAAGGCATGGGTGGTGGGGCAGGACGAACGTGAATCGGGCTTGCGTGCCATTCTGAATTTTGGCCATACCTTTGGACATGCGATCGAAGCCGGAATGGGATATGGCGCTTGGTTGCATGGTGAAGGTGTGGGAGCCGGTATGGTGATGGCAGCTGAGCTGTCGCATCGCCTGGGTCTTGTGGATGCGGCCTTTGTGCAGCGACTCACGGTGCTGATCGCCCGCGCTGGGCTGCCCACCCAAGGACCAGTGCTTGATTCAAACGACAACGCGGGACGCTACCTGGAGCTGATGCGCGTGGACAAGAAATCGGAAGCAGGCGAAATTCGTTTTGTCGTCATCGATGGTCCCGGCCGAGCTGCCCTGCGTTCCGCGCCCGACCGTCTGGTGCGTGACGTGATCGAGGCCTGCTGCAAGTGATACAAACGCGATGCAATTGCAATGCCGATTGCTGCTATTTTTTTGTAGCTAGAAATGCGCGATAAAGACGGAGCGCTGGCCCCCAATTGGGGGCGCAACTCGGATCTCCGCCCCTATGCTTGCGACCCCGCAGTGAGCCGTGGGCGGCGCTATCCTGAGGCAGCTGCGCCTACGCGGACGGAGTACCAGAGGGATCGGGATCGAATTGTTCACTCCACAGCGTTTCGGCGGCTGGTCTATAAGACGCAGGTTTTTCTTAACCACGAAGGCGACCTGTTCCGTACTCGCCTGACCCACTCGCTGGAAGTAGCCCAACTCGGGCGTTCCATAGCACGTTCACTGCGCATCAATGAGGATTTGGTAGAGGCCATCTCGTTGGCCCATGACCTGGGCCACACGCCCTTCGGGCATGCTGGCCAGGACGCGCTGCATGGCTGCATGGCCGAGCACGGGGGCTTCGAGCACAACCTGCAGAGCTTGCGCGTGGTGGACAAGCTGGAGGAGCGCTATCCACAGTATGACGGGCTGAATCTCACGTTCGAAACGCGGGAAGGGATTCTCAAGCATTGTTCCCGGCAGCACGCCCGGCAGCTGGAAGACGAAGAGCCCGATGGCGTCGGTGCGAGGTTCTTGCGCCACGAACAGCCGAGCCTGGAGGCACAGCTGTGCAATCTGGCAGACGAGATCGCCTACAACGCGCACGATATCGACGACGGTGTGCGCTCGGGGCTGATCACGCTGGACCAGTTGCAGGATGTGCCATTGTTCGACGAGTACCGGGCTGCTGCCGAGTCGGAGCATCCGGACCTCGCCCAGCTGCCACGCCAGCGGCGCCTGCTGTACGAGGCCATACGGCGCATGCTCAGCGCGCAGGTCTATGACGTGATCGACACCACTAGGACGGCGCTCGCACGGCATGGCCCGGCCAGCGTCGATGGAGTTCGCCAAGCCCCCGCGCTGGTGATGTTCAGTGATGGCATGCGGGAGCGCTCCCAGGTTCTCAAGCGGTTTCTTTTCAAGAATCTGTACCGCCATCCGCGTGTGATGGAGACCACGGGCCGCGCGCAGGAAGTGGTTCGCGACTTGTTCGCGGCTTACACGGTGTCGCCGCAAGAGATGAAGGCGGCTTTCGCGGAGCAGGCCTCGGCAGACCAGGGCCCGTTGAGGGCACGGGCGGTGGCGGATTTCATTGCGGGCATGACCGACCGATTTGCGGCGCGCGAACATGAGCGCCTTACTGGGCGGCGACTTCTCGACTGAGGACTGCGCGCGGCTGTGCGCATGAGGGGCGTGTCGTTGCCGGCGGAGGCTGTCGCCGGAGGCAATGGCGCCCGGTAAAATCCGCAGGCACTTCATTGCGCTTCGCGCGCCTCCCCATGACTTCATTCCCTTCCACGGCTACGGTGGGCTCCGAGGAGCCTGCCGCATTGTTCATTCGCGACACGGTCCAGTGGCTCGAGCGGGCGGTGATCGGCCTCAACCTGTGCCCCTTTGCAAAGGGCGTTCACGTGAAGGGGCAGATTCACTACGCGGTAGCGCTGACTGGGGATCTGGCAACGATTCTGGAGGTACTGCGCAGTGAACTTGCCGCCCTGGCGGCTAATCCTTCCGAGGTGCGAGACACCACGCTGCTGATCCTTCCCCATTGCCTCCATGATTTCCTGGATTTCAACGACTTCCTGGAAGAGGCAGAGGCCGTGCTGGAAGAAGTGGGCATGGAAGGCACGCTGCAGATCGCCAGCTTTCACCCGCGGTTCCAGTTTGCGGGTACGCGGGAAGACGATGTGACCAACTGCACCAACCGCTCACCCTATCCCACGTTGCACCTGCTGCGCGAAGAGAGCATCGACCGCGCTGTCGAGGTGTTCCCCGAGGCGGAAACGATCTTCGAGCGGAACATCGAGGTTTTGCAAGAACTAGGCATGTCGGGTTGGGCCGCTCTGAGCGTAGGGCCTGGGGTCTCCCTGCCGGCACCGCCAGCGGTAAAAGATACGGAGCGATGACCATGGCAATGACGAAAGCCGCGAAAGAGAAAGCTGCCCGCACCCATTCCCAGGTGCCGGGCTCCTCGGGTAGTGGTGCTGGCGCTAAGGCCAAGGCTGCCCCGACCGGGGAACTGTCCGAGCTGCGGCCCGGGCAATCTGTGGAATTGCTCAAGGAGTTGCACATCCTCACGCGCGATGGGCGCCTCAATCAGGACTCGCGGCGCAAGCTCAAGCAGGTGTACCACCTGTTCAACTTCATCGAACCACTGCTCGCAGAGCTGTCCACCACCAGCCAGGGACCCACGCTCGCAGACCATGGCGCGGGCAAGTCCTACCTGGGCTTCATCCTGTATGACCTGTATTTCAAGGCGCTCGGGCGTGGCCATATCTACGGCGTGGAGACGCGCGCCGAGCTCGTGGAAAAGTCGCGTGTGCTGGCGCACAAGCTGGGCTTTCAGCGCATGTCGTTCCTGAATGTGTCCGTGGCGGAATCCACAGGCGCAGATGAATTGCCAGCCCACATCGACGTGGTCACCGCCCTGCATGCCTGTGACACGGCCACCGACGATGCCATCGCTTTCGGCCTGCAGAAAAACGCCCGGGCCATGGTGCTGGTGCCTTGCTGCCAGGCCGAAATGGCCGCCTGCCTGCGCCAGGGCAAGGCCCTGCAGCTGGCGCGCACGCCACTGGCCGAGCTCTGGCGCCATCCGCTGCACACCCGCGAGCTGGGAAGCCAGGTCACCAATGTGCTGCGCTGCCTGTACCTGGAGGCCAGTGGCTACCAGGTCACGGTGACGGAGTTGGTGGGCTGGGAGCACAGCATGAAGAACGAGCTCATCATTGCCCGGTACACAGGCCAGAAAAAGCGCAGCGCCTCGGATCGGCTGCGCGCCATTCTGGAAGAGTTCGGGCTCGACAGGGCGCTGGGGGCGCGTTTTGGATTGAAGCCGCAGGCTGGCGATACGCCAGTGGCTGCGGACGCAGTGCCACACTAGCCTCGCACCGCACGCAGGGCTCCGCCTGGACGGGATAATCGGGGACGGATTTATGATCGCCCCCCATCCTTGCTCCCATCGACATCCATGGCCCGCCTGCCACGCCTGACCTTGCCCGGTCATCTGCACCACGTCATCCAGCGTGGAAACAACCGCCAAAGCATCTTCATCGACCACGAAGACTTCGAGACCATGCTATTGCTGCTGGCGGACAACGCTCAGAAATACGGGGTGGCTGTGCACGCCTATGTGCTGATGGACAACCACTTTCATCTGCTGGCAAC
This sequence comes from Acidovorax sp. GW821-FHT11A03, assembly GCF_058809075.1. Taxonomy (NCBI): domain Bacteria; kingdom Pseudomonadati; phylum Pseudomonadota; class Betaproteobacteria; order Burkholderiales; family Comamonadaceae; genus Acidovorax; species Acidovorax sp. GW821-FHT11A03. The sequence continues at coordinate 54,162 of NZ_JBXASG010000002.1, read as the reverse complement.
TCCCACCACCGTCGATGGTTTGCCGCAGATGATGCAGGCGGTGGGGCGACGCTATGTGCAGTATTTCAACCGGCGCCATGCGCGCACGGGCACCTTGTGGGAGGGGCGCTATCGCTCCACGGTGCTGCAGCCAGAACGGTATCTGCTGCCCTGCATGGTCTACCTTGATTTGAACCCGGTGCGCGCGGGGCAGGTGGTGCAGGCTTCCGACTATGCGTGGTCGAGCCACGCCCATTGGCTGGGCTTGCGCCATGACCGCTTGCTCACGCCCCATGCCCTGTACTGGGCGCTCGGCAATACGCCGTTCGCGCGCGAGGCGGCGTACGCCGCACTGGTTCAGGCGGGCATCGGATCGCAAGAGCAGGCCGCGCTGACGTCATCCGTGCTCAGCGGCTGGGCGCTGGGCGACCCCGGCTTTGTGCAAGAGTTGCAAAAAAACACGCCGCGTCGGGTGACCCGGGGACAGGCGGGACGGCCGGCGCTTCACAATAAATCTGAATGATTCGTGGCCATGCATAAGGCCGCATCGGGTCTATGGCTACCAAAAATGATATGTCCCCAATAAAAATGATGAGCTGATCTGCGGCTATTGATTAAGAATCTGACCCTGATTAATGTGCTTGCCAAAAGATGTTGCAATGCACTAATCTTCCACTCCCTGCGAAAAATATGAGGAGTGCGCCATGACCACGGCTGCCGAGATCCAGCATCTGCAACAACACGGTTTGTATTCATCGGGTAACGAGCACGACGCCTGCGGGCTCGGCTTCGTGGCCCACATCAAGGGTGAAAAGCGCCACGACATCGTGACGCAGGCCCTGAAGATCCTGGAGAACATCGACCACCGCGGGGCGGTGGGTGCCGACAAGCTCATGGGTGACGGTGCCGGCATCCTGATCCAGATTCCCGACGCGCTGTACCGCGAGGAAATGGCGAAGCTGGGCGTCACGCTGCCCGCCGCCGGTGAATACGGCGTGGGCATGATCTTCCTGCCCAAGGAGCATGCCTCGCGCCTGGCTTGCGAGCAGGAGATGGAGCGCGCCATCAGGGCCGAAGGCCAGGTGCTGCTCGGCTGGCGCGATGTGCCGGTGAACCGCGACATGCCCATGTCGCCCACCGTGCGCAAGAAGGAGCCCATCCTGCGCCAGGTGTTCATCGGCCGTGGCAACGATGTGATCGTGCAGGACGCGCTGGAGCGCAAGCTGTACGTGATCCGCAAGACCGCCAGCGCCAACATCCAGGCGCTGAAGCTCAAGCACAGCAAAGAGTACTACGTGCCGAGCATGTCCAGCCGCACCGTGGTCTACAAGGGCCTGCTGCTGGCCGACCAGGTGGGCACCTACTACCTGGACCTGCAGGACGAGCGCTGCATCTCGGCCGTGGGCCTGGTGCACCAGCGTTTTTCCACCAACACATTCCCCGAGTGGCCCCTGGCCCACCCGTACCGCTACGTGGCGCACAACGGTGAAATCAACACCGTCAAGGGCAACTACAACTGGATGAAGGCGCGCGAAGGCGTGATGGCCTCGCCCGTGCTCGCGGCCGACCTGCAAAAGCTCTATCCCATCAGCTTCGCTGACCAGTCCGACACCGCCACGTTCGACAACTGCCTCGAACTGCTGACCATGGCCGGCTACCCCATCAGCCAGGCCGTGATGATGATGATCCCCGAGCCCTGGGAACAGCACACCACCATGGACGAGCGCCGCCGCGCCTTCTATGAATACCACGCCGCCATGCTCGAGCCCTGGGACGGCCCGGCGTCCATCGTGTTCACCGACGGCCGCCAGATCGGCGCCACGCTGGACCGCAACGGCCTGCGCCCTTCGCGCTACTGCATCACCGATGACGATCTGGTCATCATGGGCTCGGAATCCGGCGTGCTGCCCATCCCCGAGAACAAGATCGTGCGCAAATGGCGCCTGCAGCCCGGCAAGATGTTCCTGATCGACCTGGAACAGGGCCGCATGATCGACGACGACGAGCTGAAAGCCAACATCGTCAACACCAAGCCCTACAAGCAGTGGATCGAGAACCTGCGCATCAAGCTCGACAGCGTGGGCACCGACACCGCGTCCACCCCTGAGGCCGCACCCTTGCCGCTGCTCGACCGCCAGCAGGCCTTCGGCTACACGCAGGAAGACATCAAGTTCCTGATGGCCCCCATGGCCAGGAACGGCGAAGAAGGCATCGGCTCCATGGGCAACGACAGCCCGCTGGCCGTGCTCTCGGGCAAGAACAAGCCGCTGTACAACTACTTCAAGCAGCTGTTCGCGCAGGTGACGAACCCGCCGATCGACCCGATCCGCGAGGCCATCGTGATGTCGCTCAACAGCTTCATCGGCCCCAAGCCGAACCTGCTGGACATCAACCAGGTCAACCCACCGATGCGGCTCGAAGTGAGCCAGCCCGTGCTGGACTTCGCCGACATGGCCAAGCTGCGCAACATCGAGAAGTACACGCAGGGCAAGTTCAAGAGCGCCACCATCGACATCACCTACCCGCTGGACTGGGGCCGTGAGGGCGTGGAAGCCAAGCTCGCCTCGCTGTGCGCGCAGGCCGTGGACGCCATCAAGGGCGGCGCCAACATCCTGATCGTCAGCGACCGTGCCGTGAGCGCCACCCAGGTGGCCATCCCCGCGCTGCTGGCCCTGTCGGCCATCCACCAGCATCTGGTGGGCGCAGGCCTGCGCACCACGGCCGGCCTGGTGGTCGAGACCGGCACCGCGCGCGAAGTGCACCACTTCGCCGTGCTGGGCGGCTACGGCGCCGAGGCCGTGCACCCCTACCTGGCCATGGAAACCCTGGCCGACATGCACAAGGACCTCGCGGGCGACCTGTCGGCCGACAAGGCCATCTACAACTACGTCAAGGCCATCGGCAAGGGCCTGTCCAAGATCATGTCCAAGATGGGCGTGAGCACGTACATGAGCTACTGCGGTGCCCAGCTGTTCGAGGCCATCGGCCTGAACACGGAAACCGTGGGCAAGTACTTCACCGGCACCGCCAGCCGCGTGGAAGGCATCGGCGTCTTCGAGATCGCCGAGGAAGCCATCCGCATGCACAAGGCCGCCTTCGGTGACGACCCGGTGCTCGAGACCATGCTGGACGCCGGTGGCGAATATGCCTGGCGCGCCCGTGGCGAAGAGCACATGTGGAGCCCCGATGCGATCGCCAAGCTGCAGCACAGCACGCGCGCCAACAACTGGAACACGTACAAGGAATACGCACAGATCATCAACGACCAGAGCAAGCGCCACATGACGCTGCGCGGCCTGTTCGAGTTCAAGATCGACCCTGCCAAGGCCATCCCCGTGGACGAGGTCGAGCCCGCCAAGGAAATCGTCAAGCGCTTCGCCACGGGCGCCATGTCCCTGGGCTCCATCTCCACCGAGGCGCATGCCACGCTGGCCGTGGCCATGAACCGCATCGGCGGCAAGAGCAACACCGGCGAGGGCGGCGAGGACGCCGCGCGCTACCGCAACGAACTCAAGGGCATCCCGATCAAGCAGGGCGATACGCTCAAGAGCGTGATCGGCGCCGAGAACGTCGAAGTCGACCTGCCCCTGCAGGATGGCGACTCCCTGCGCAGCCGCATCAAGCAGGTGGCTTCGGGCCGCTTCGGGGTCACGGCCGAATACCTGTCGTCGGCCGACCAGATCCAGATCAAGATGGCCCAGGGCGCCAAGCCCGGCGAAGGCGGCCAGCTGCCTGGCGGCAAGGTCTCCAACTACATCGGCAAGCTGCGCCACAGCGTGCCCGGCGTGGGCCTGATCTCGCCCCCGCCGCACCATGACATCTACTCCATCGAAGATCTGGCCCAGCTCATCCACGACCTGAAGAACGTGGCGCCGCACGCCAGCATCAGCACCAAGCTGGTGTCCGAAGTCGGCGTGGGCACCATCGCCGCAGGTGTGACCAAGTGCAAGAGCGACCACCTCGTGATCGCCGGCCATGACGGCGGCACGGGCGCATCGCCCTGGTCGTCCATCAAGCATGCTGGCGGCCCCTGGGAGATCGGCCTGGCCGAAACCCAGCAGACCCTGGTGCTCAACCGTCTGCGCGGCCGCGTGCGCGTGCAGGCCGACGGCCAGATGAAGACTGGCCGCGACGTCGCCATCGGCGCGTTGCTCGGTGCCGACGAGTTCGGTTTCGCCACGGCACCCCTGGTGGTCGAGGGCTGCATCATGATGCGCAAGTGCCACCTGAACACCTGCCCGGTGGGTGTGGCCACGCAGGACCCCGCGCTGCGCGCCAAGTTCTCGGGCAAGCCCGAGCACGTGGTCAACTACTTCTTCTTCATCGCCGAGGAAGTGCGCCAGATCATGGCCCAGCTGGGCATCCGCAAGTTCGACGACCTGATCGGCCGCACCGATCTGCTCGACATGCGCCAGGGACTGGAACACTGGAAGGCACGTGGCCTGGACTTCAGCCGCCTGTTCGCCCAGCCCAACGTGCCCGCCGATGTGCCGCGCTTCCACGTGGATGTGCAGGACCACAACATCGAGCACACGCTGGACCGCAAGCTCATCGAGCGCAGCAAGCCCGCCATTGAAAAGGGCGAGCGCGTGCAGTTCATCGAGGTGGCGCGCAACGTGAACCGCTCCGTGGGCGCCATGCTCTCCGGTGCCGTGACACGCGTGCACCCTGAGGGCCTGCCGGACGACACCATCCGCATCCAGCTCGAAGGCACGGGCGGGCAGTCGTTCGGCGCGTTCCTCACGCGCGGCATCACGCTGTACCTGATCGGCGACGCCAACGACTACACGGGCAAGGGCCTGTCGGGCGGCCGCGTGATCGTGCGCCCCAGCATCGACTTCCGCGGCGACGCGGTGCGCAACACCATCGTGGGGAACACCGTGATGTACGGTGCCACCACGGGTGAAGCCTTCTTCAGCGGCGTGGCGGGCGAGCGCTTCGCGGTGCGCCTGTCGGGTGCCACGGCGGTGGTCGAAGGCACGGGCGACCACGGCTGCGAGTACATGACCGGCGGCACGGTGGTGGTGCTGGGCAAGACGGGCCGCAACTTCGCCGCGGGCATGAGCGGCGGCGTGGCCTATGTCTATGACGAGGACGGCCAGTTCGACACGCGCTGCAACATGGCCATGGTCAGCCTGGAGCGCATCCTTCCGGCTGAAGAGCAGAAGGCCAGCGTGCCCCGCGCCATCTGGCACAACGGCCAGACCGACGAGGCGCAGCTCAAGAAGCTGCTGGAGGACCACAACCGCTGGACGGGCAGCAAGCGTGCGCGCGAGCTCCTGGACAACTGGGCGGCATCGCGCAGCAAGTTCGTCAAGGTCTTCCCGACCGAGTACAAGCGTGCGTTGGCTGAAATTTATGAACGAAAAGTGCTGGAGGAGTCCGCTACGCCAGCGGTAGCTGCTACCAAAAAAGAAGCGGTCTCCGCCAAGTAAGGCGATGCCGCAGAGACCAGCACAGCATTCATAGACAAGGACATCGTCATGGGAAAAACTACCGGCTTCATGGAATACGAGCGCATCGAAGAGGGCTACAAGCCCGTGCCCGAGCGCTTGAAGCACTACAAGGAATTCGTCATCGGCCTCGACGAGAGCCAGGCTAAGGTGCAGGGCGCGCGCTGCATGGACTGCGGCACGCCGTTCTGCAACAACGGCTGTCCGGTCAACAACATCATTCCGGACTTCAACGACCTGGTGTACCACCAGGACTGGAAGAGCGCGATCGAGGTGCTGCACAGCACCAACAACTTCCCCGAGTTCACCGGTCGCATCTGCCCGGCGCCTTGCGAGGCGGCCTGCGTGCTCAACGTGAACGACGACGCCGTGGGCATCAAGTCCATCGAGCACGCCATCATCGACCGGGCCTGGGACGAAGGCTGGGTGCAGGCGCGTCCTGCCAAGCACCAGACCGGCAAGAAAGTGGCCGTGGTGGGCTCGGGCCCAGCCGGCATGGCGGCCGCGCAGCAACTGGCGCGCGCCGGACACAGCGTCACGCTGTTCGAGAAGAATGACCGCGTGGGCGGCTTGCTGCGCTACGGCATCCCGGACTTCAAGATGGAGAAGTCGCACATCGACCGCCGCGTCAAGCAGCTCGAAGCCGAAGGCGTGGTCATTCGCACCAGCGTGTTCGTGGGCGCGCCCAAGGACGGCCTGGGCAAGGGCTCCAAGGTCACCAACTGGGCCAAGGAAACCGTCACGCCCGAGCAACTCCACAAGGAGTTCGACGCCGTGCTGCTGACCGGCGGCGCCGAGCAGTCGCGCGACCTGCCCGTGCCGGGCCGCGACCTCGACGGCATCCACTTCGCCATGGAATTCCTGCCCCAGCAGAACAAGGTCAACGCGGGCGACAAGCTCAAGGGACAGCTGCGCGCCGACGGCAAGCACGTCATCGTGATCGGCGGCGGCGACACCGGCAGCGACTGCGTGGGCACGAGCAACCGTCACGGTGCGGCGAGCGTCACGCAGTTCGAGCTGATGCCCCAGCCCCCCGAAGAAGAAAACCGCCCCATGACCTGGCCCTACTGGCCGATCAAGCTGCGCACCAGCTCCAGCCATGAAGAGGGCTGCGAGCGCGAGTTCGCGATCTCCACCAAGGAGTTCATCGGCGACGGGAAAGACGGAAAGTCCGGCAAGGTCACCGGCCTCAAGACCGTGCGCGTCGAGTGGAAGGACGGCAAGATGGTTGAGGTGGCCGGCTCCGAGCAGATCCTCAAGGCGGACCTCGTGCTGCTGGCCATGGGCTTCGTGAGCCCCGTGGCTGCCGTGCTGGAGGCGTTTGGCGTGGACAAGGATGCCCGCGGCAACGCCCGCGCCACCACGGACTTCGATGGCGGCTACGCGACCAACGCGCCCAAGGTGTTTGCCGCCGGCGACATCCGCCGGGGCCAGTCGCTGGTGGTGTGGGCCATTCGTGAAGGCCGCCAGGCCGCCCGTGCCGTGGATGAGTTCCTGATGGGATATTCCGACCTGCCGCGCTGAGGCAGTGTCGCACTGCAACAACGGCGCCCTGGGGCGCCGTTTTTTTTTGCCCGAGGGAGCGGCAGCGCCACCGGCGCGGCCAGGACGCCCGTCGGTCAGGGCCTTGGAGCAGAGCGCAGCGGATGGCGGCCTTTATTGGCACAATCGGTGCCTGTCAATCCGGGGTTGCCGCACGCGGGATAGCTTCCGTGGCCCCGCCGGCGGCGGCGTTGAAACGCAAACATACATGAATGTATGTTTCTTCAGCTACCATCGCCGCTGTGTGAGCGCAGCATGTTCCCATGCGTCGCGGCCGCCCGTTCTCCGGATTTCCGAACCCCTTCCATTGCATGCCTGAGTCTTCCTGCCTTGCCGAATTGCGCAATGTCACGTTCTCCTACGGTGACCGCGTCATCCTGCGCGACGTGACATTGGCGGTGCCCAGGGGCAAGGTGACGGCGCTGATGGGTGCCTCCGGAGGGGGCAAGACCACGGTGCTGCGCCTGATCGGCGGCCAGCAGCGCGCGCAGGCTGGCCAGGTGCTCCTGAATGGCGACGACGTGGGGCGCATGGACACCCACCAGCTCTATGCAGCGCGCCGCCGCATGGGCATGCTGTTCCAGTTCGGGGCGCTGTTCACGGATCTGAGCGTGTTCGAGAACGTGGCGTTCCCGCTGCGCGAGCACACCGACCTGTCCGAGGCGCTGATCCGGGACGTGGTGCTGATGAAGCTCCATGCCGTGGGCCTGCGCGGCGCGCGCGACCTGATGCCCAGCCAGATTTCCGGGGGCATGGCGCGGCGCGTGGCGCTGGCGCGTGCCATTGCGCTGGACCCCGAACTGGTGATGTATGACGAGCCGTTTGCGGGGCTGGACCCCATTTCCCTGGGGACGGCGGCGCAGCTGATCCGTCAGCTCAACGATGCCCTGGGCCTCACGAGCATCGTGGTCTCGCACGACCTGGAAGAGACCTTCCGGCTTGCGGACCATGTGATCATTCTGGGCGCGGGCGTGGTGGCCGCGCAGGGCACGCCCGATGAGGTGCGGGCGAGCACCGACCCGCTGGTCCACCAGTTCGTGAACGCGCTGCCGACCGGGCCCGTGCCGTTTCACTACGCGGGCCCGACCGTGGAGCAGGACTTCGGTCCGTTCGGGGGGCGGGTGCTATGAGCTGGTACAAGCCGTCCGACGTGGGCTTCGCCGTGCGCCAGAAACTGTCCGATATCGGCATGGCCGCCCGCCTGTTCGCGCGGCTGCTGCAGCTGGCGGGCGCGGCCTTCATGCGGCCGTCGCTGGTGCGCGACCAGATCCATTTTCTGGGCAACTACTCGCTGGCCATCATCGCGGTGTCGGGCCTGTTCGTGGGTTTTGTCCTGGGCCTGCAGGGCTACTACACGCTGCAGCGGTACGGGGCTTCCGAAGCCCTGGGGATGCTGGTGGCGCTGTCGCTGGTGCGTGAGCTCGGGCCCGTGGTGACGGCCCTGCTGTTCGCCGGCCGCGCGGGCACCTCGCTCACGGCCGAGATCGGCCTCATGCGCGCGGGTGAGCAGCTTTCCGCCATGGAGATGATGGCCGTGGACCCGGTGCGCCGCATCCTCGCGCCGCGGTTCTGGGCCGGTGTGATCACCATGCCCCTGCTGGCGGCGGTGTTCAGCGCCGTGGGGGTGGCTGGCGGGTGGATCGTGGGCGTGCTCATGATCGGCGTCGACCACGGGGCGTTCTGGAGCCAGATGCAGGGCGGCGTGGACGTCTGGCGCGATCTGGGCAACGGCGTGATCAAGAGCGTGGTCTTCGGCTTCACCGTCACGTTCGTGGCGCTGCTGCAGGGGTATGCCGCCAAGCCCACGCCCGAAGGCGTGGCGCGCGCCACTACCCGCACGGTGGTCATGGCGTCCCTGGCCGTGCTGGCGCTGGACTTCGTGCTCACGGCCCTGATGTTCAGTATCTGAGGCGGGCCCGAAAAGCCGCCGGAGTGGAGAAATCAAACAATGCAACCATCCAAAAACGATCTCTGGGTAGGGCTGTTCGTCATGCTCGGCACGGTGGCGCTGGTCTTCCTGGCGCTGCAGTCGGCCAACCTGCTGAGCCTGAACTTCCAGCCCGGCTACCGCATCACCGCGCGCTTTGACAACATTGGCGGCCTCAAGCCCCAGGCCGCGGTGCGCGGTGCCGGCGTGGTGGTGGGCCGTGTGGAGTCCATCACGTTCGACGACAAGACCTACCAGGCGCGGGTGACGCTGGCGATGGAAAACCGCTACGCTTTCCCCAAGGACAGCTCCCTCAAGATCCTCACCAGCGGCCTGCTGGGTGAACAGTACATCGGCATCGAGGCCGGTGCCGACGAGAAGAACCTGGTGGCGGGCGACATGGTCACCGCCACGCAGTCGGCCGTAGTCCTCGAGAACCTGATCGGACAATTCCTCTACAACAAGGCCGAAGACGGCAGCAACAGCAAGCCCGCAGGGGCAGGTGACAAGAAATGACGACGATGACCAAGCTTTCCCAACCCGCCGCCCGCGCCGCCGCGTGGCTGGCCTTTCTGCTGGGAGCGGCACTGCTCACGGGCTGCGCCACGGTGGCCAACCCGGACCCGCGCGACCCGCTGGAGTCCTACAACCGCAGCATGACCAACTTCAACGAGCAGGTCGATGCGATGGTGCTCAAGCCGGTGGCGATTGCCTACAAGGAAGCCACGCCCGCACCGGTGCGCACGGGCGTCAGCAACTTCTTCGCCAACGTGGGAGATGTGTGGTCGTTCGTGAACAACGTGCTGCAATTGCGGGCGGAAGCCGCCGCGTCCACCTTCATGCGCGTCAACGTGAACACCTTCATGGGCCTGGGCGGCGTGCTCGATATCGCCAGCGAACTGGGCATCGACCGCTACAAGCAGGATTTCGGCCTCACGCTGGGGTACTGGGGCATGGGCACGGGCCCGTACCTGGTGCTGCCGATCCTGGGCCCCTCCACCGTGCGCGACACGCTGGCCCTGCCCGTCGACTGGAAGGGCAACGCGGTGAGCTATGTGGACCCGGTATCGGCCCGCAATGCGCTGTATGCACTGCGTGCCGTGGACGTGCGCGCCAACCTGCTGCGCGCGGGGTCCGTGCTCGACAGCGCCGCCCTGGACAAGTACAGCTTCACCCGCGACGTGTTCCTGCAGGTGCGCAGCCAGCAGCAGGCGGGCACGGCGCAAAATGGCGACGACAAGGACGAGCGCAACGCCAATGATGGCGTGCTGCCCGAAGAGCCTCCGCGCTGAGGCGGCGGCGCAATCCGTGGCGGGCCGTGTCCGGGGCAGGCGTGTTGCACTTGCTTGCAATCCGCAACCCGCGCGACGCACGGGGCCTGCGCTGGCCGCCCACAATGAATGAACGCCGGGTGCCACCGGCGCCCGCAGCTCCCGAGAAAGTAGAAGACATCATGACGATGAACCGACGTACCCTGGGCCACATGGCCCTGTGCCTGACGGCCGTGGCCGCGCTGGGCGCCGCGCCCCTGGCCGCCCTGGCCGCGGATGAAGCTCCCGATGCGCTGATCAAGCGCCTGTCGGCCGATGTGCTCAGCACCGTGAAGGCGGACAAGGCCATCCAGAGCGGCGACCTGGCAAAGATCATCGCGCTGGTGGACAAGACCGTGATGCCCAACGTGAACTTCCGCCGCATGACCGCCGCGGCGGTGGGCCCCGGCTGGCGCCAGGCCACCCCCGAGCAGCAAAAGCGCCTGCAGGACGAGTTCAAGATCCTGCTGGTGCGCACCTACGCGGGGGCGCTGGCGCAGGTGAACGACCAGACCATCCAGGTCAAGCCCCTGCGGGCCGCCCCGGAGGACAAGGACGTGCTGGTGCGTACCGAAATCGTCGGCCGTGGCGATCCGATCCAGCTGGACTACCGGCTGGAAAAAACCCCCGGCGACGGTGCGGGATGGAAAATCTACAACCTGAACGTGCTGGGCGTGTGGCTGGTGGAAACCTACCGCGGCCAGTTCGCGCAGGAGATCAACGCCAAGGGAATCGACGGCCTGATCGAGACCCTGGTGGCCCGCAACAAGAGCAATGCCGGCGCCAAGGGCTGAAATGGCACACCGGTTTCATGCGCCGCGGCCGGCGTGCGGCACCACGGGGCACTGACATGCTGGTATTGCCCGCCGAACTGACCCACCGCCAGGCCACGGTGTGCCTGCACATGCTGCTGCAGGGCCTGAAGGCGCACCGCGAGCCCTGCGTCATGGTGGATGCCCATGCACTGGCGGTGTTTGACACGTCGGTGCTGGCGGTGCTGCTCGAATGCCGGCGCGAAGCGATCGACGATGGCAAGACCTTTGCCGTCCAAGGCCTGCCCGCCGCCCTGCGCAGCCTGGCGGGGCTGTATGGCGTGGGCACGCTGCTCGCGCCCGCGTCCTGACAGCGGCGGCAGGCCGGGCCGGCGACGGCCCAGGGGCCGTGCCAGACCCCGGTCGGCGCTCTTTGGTGCAAGGCCGTAAAATCAGGGGCTTCATGCCCGCAGTCTCATTCCAAGCCATCTCCAAGACCTTTGCCACGCCCAAAGGCCCTTTCCAGGCACTGAACCAGGTCAGCCTGGACATCGAGGAGGGCGAGTTCTTCGGGCTCCTGGGCCCCAACGGTGCCGGCAAGACCACCCTCATCAGCATTCTCGCGGGCCTGGCCCGTGCCAGCAGCGGCCGTGTGCTGGTGCAGGGCAGCGACGTGCAGGCCGACTTTGCCCAGGCGCGCCGCAAGCTGGGCGTTGTGCCGCAGGAGCTGGTGTTCGACCCTTTCTTCAACGTGCGCGAGTCGCTGCGCATCCAGTCCGGCTACTTCGGCGTGAAGAACAACGAAGCCTGGATCGACGAACTGCTGGAAAACCTGGGCCTGGCCGACAAGGCCACGGCCAACATGCGCCAGCTGTCGGGCGGCATGAAGCGCCGCGTGCTCGTGGCGCAGGCGCTGGTGCACAAGCCACCCATCATCGTGCTCGACGAGCCCACTGCGGGCGTGGACGTGGAGTTGCGCCAGACGCTCTGGCATTTCGTGGCGCGCCTGAACAAGGAAGGCCACACCGTGCTGCTGACCACGCACTATCTGGAAGAAGCCGAGGCCCTGTGTGGCCGCATCGCCATGCTCAAGTCGGGCCGCATCGTGGCCCTGAACCGCACGAGCGAGCTGTTGCAGGCGGCCTCCGGCAGTATCCTGCAGTTCAAGACCGATGCGGTCCTGCCGCCTTCGCTCAACGCGCTCGCCCGCGTCACGGGCCGCATCGTGCAGTTGCCCGCGCACGACGCGGCCGAGATCGAAAGCCATCTGGCCGCGCTGCGGGTGGCGGGCGTGGACGTGCATGACATGGAGATCCGCCGGCCCGACCTGGAAGACGTTTTCCTGCAGGTGATGTCGGGCACCTCGGCATCCAATATTCCTCTGGCGGGGGTGGAGGCTGCCGCAGCGCCGGGCCGCCCCAGGCAGGGCGCAGTCCCCTTGGGGGGCGGCGCGGAGACCGCAGTGCCGAGCGTGGGAGCACAACGATGACCGGCTGGCAGACCCTGTTCTACAAGGAGGTGCTGCGCTTCTGGAAGGTGAGCTTCCAGACCGTGGCCGCGCCCGTGCTCACGGCCGTGCTGTACCTGCTGATCTTTGGCCACGTGCTCGAAGACCATGTGAAGGTCTACGACCGCATCAGCTACACCGCCTTCCTGGTGCCGGGCCTCGTGATGATGAGCGTGCTGCAGAACGCCTTCGCCAACAGCTCGTCGAGCCTGATCCAGAGCAAGATCATGGGCAGCCTGGTGTTCGTGCTGCTCACGCCGCTGTCGCACTGGGCCTGGTTCCTGGCCTATGTGGGCTCGTCCATCGTGCGCGGGCTGGTGGTGGGGCTGGGGGTGTTCATCGTCACGCTGGCGTTCGCCCGGCCCGAGTTCGCCGCGCCGCTGTGGATTCTTGCGTTCGCCTTCCTGGGGGCGGCCTTGCTGGCCACGCTGGGGCTGATTGCCGGGCTGTGGGCCGACAAGTTCGACCAGCTCGCGGCGTTCCAGAACTTCGTGGTGGTGCCGATGACGTTCCTCTCGGGCGTGTTCTATTCCATCCAGTCGCTGCCGCCCTTCTGGCAGACCGTGAGCCACCTCAACCCGTTCTTCTACATGATCGACGGTTTCCGCTACGGCTTCTTTGGCCAGAGCGATACCTCGCCGTGGCTCAGTCTCTCCATCGTGGGCGTGGCCTGGCTGGCCGTGAGTGCCCTGGCGGTCCACCTGCTGCGCACCGGCTACAAAATTCGGAATTGACATGACCGCAGACCAACTCAAAGACATCATCGCCGCCGGCCTGGCCTGCGAGCACATCGCGCTCGAGGGTGACGGCCGCCACTGGTACGCCACCATCGTCTCGGCCGAGTTCGAGGGCCGGCGCGCCATCCAGCGGCACCAGCGCGTGTACGCCACGCTGGGCGCCAAAATGCACACCGACGAGGTGCATGCGCTGTCGATGAAGACCTTCACGCCCGCTGAATGGGCCGCGCAGCCCCGGTGATTGCTGGAATGCTCCTCTTTTAATAGCTGCCTGCGCTTGATGGAAAAGCGCTGGCGGCACTTTTTATTCATATTTCTGGTTTCGAGATGGACAAACTCCTGATCCGCGGCGGCCGCCGCCTGCATGGCGAGGTGCTGGTATCCGGCGCCAAGAACGCCGCCCTGCCGGAGTTGTGCGCCGCGCTGCTCACGGCCGAGCCGGTCACGCTGCTGAACGTGCCGCAGTTGCAGGACGTGAGCACCATGCTCACGCTGATCCGCAACATGGGCGTGGCGGCCGCGCGTGCCGACGATGGCACGGTGCGCATCGATGCCAGCGACCTGAACACGCCCGAGGCGCCGTACGAGCTGGTCAAGACCATGCGCGCCTCGGTGCTCGCCCTGGGCCCGCTGCTGGCGCGCTTCGGCGAGGCCACGGTGTCGCTGCCCGGCGGCTGCGCCATCGGCTCGCGCCCGGTGGACCAGCACATCAAGGGCCTGGCCGCCATGGGCGCCGACATCGTGGTCGAGCACGGCTACATGATCGCCAAGCTGCCCGCAGGCTGGACGCGACTGAAGGGCGCGCGCATCACCACCGACATGGTCACGGTGACGGGCACCGAGAACTTCCTCATGGCCGCCGCGCTGGCCGAGGGCGAGACCGTGCTGGAGAACGCCGCGCAGGAGCCCGAGATCTCCGACCTGGCCGAGATGCTGATTGCCATGGGCGCGAAGATCGAAGGCCACGGCACCAGCCGCATCCGCATCCAGGGCGTCGAGAAGCTGCACGGCTGCACCCACCGCGTGGTGGCCGACCGCATCGAGGCGGGCACCTTCCTGTGCGCCGTGGCCGCCACGGGCGGCGACGTGGTGCTGCGCCATGGGCGCGCCGACCACCTGGACGCCGTGATCGAGAAGCTGCGCGAGGCCGGTGTGCAGGTGCAGGCCGTCGACGGCGGCATCCGCGTGCAGAGCGCGGGCGGCGCCACGCTCAAGGCGCAGGGCTTTCGCACCACCGAGTACCCCGGCTTTCCCACCGACATGCAGGCGCAGTTCATGGCGCTCGACTGCATCGCGCAGGGCACGGCCACGGTGACCGAGACGATTTTTGAAAACCGCTTCATGCACGTCGACGAGCTGGTGCGCCTGGGCGCCAAGATCCAGACCGACGGCAAGGTCGCCATCATTGAGGGCGTGCCCCGCCTGTCGGGCGCCACCGTGATGGCCACCGACCTGCGCGCCTCGGCCAGTCTGGTCATCGCGGGCCTGGTGGCCGACGGCGAAACCATGGTGGACCGCATCTACCATCTGGACCGCGGCTACGACTGCATGGAAGCGAAATTGCGCGGCATCGGCGCGGACATTGAACGGATCACAGCATGAGCAGCAGCATGATTACCCTGGCGCTTTCCAAAGGCCGCATCTTCGACGAAACCCTGCCTTTGCTCGCCGCCGCCGGCATCGAGGTGCTGGAAGACCCCGAAAAGTCGCGCAAGCTGATCCTGCCCACCAACCAGCCCAACGTGCGCGTGGTGCTGGTGCGCGCGACCGATGTGCCCACCTACGTGCAGTACGGCGGCGCCGACATCGGCGTGACCGGCAAGGACACGCTCATCGAACACGGCGGCCAGGGCCTGTACCAGCCGCTGGACCTGCAGATCGCCAAGTGCCGCGTGAGCGTGGCCGTGCGCAACGATTTCGACTACGCCCGTGCCGTCAAGCAGGGTTCGCGCCTGAAGGTCGCCACCAAGTACACCAGCATCGCGCGCGACTTCTTCGCGACCAAGGGCGTGCATGTGGACATGATCAAGCTCTACGGCAGCATGGAACTCGCACCGCTCACCGGGCTGGCCGATGCCATCGTGGACCTGGTCTCCACCGGCAACACGCTCAAGGCCAACCACCTGGTGGAGGTCGAGCGCATCATGGACATCAGCTCGCACCTCGTGGTCAACCAGGCCGCGCTCAAGCTCAAGCAGGCGCCGCTGCGCCGCATCATCGATGCGTTCGCCTCGGCCATTCCTGCGGAAAAGAATTGACCCCCACCCACTGACTGACACTATGACTCTGGTAGCTGCTCCCGCCCGTCTGTCCACCGCTGCGGCCACTTTCGAGGCTGATTTCGCAGCCCGACTGCACTGGTCGGCCGACACCGACGCGGCCATCGAGCAGCGCGTGGCCGACATCCTGGCCGACGTGCAAAAGCGCGGTGACGCCGCGGTGCTGGAGTACACCGCCCGTTTCGATGGCCTCTCGGCCCCCGATATGGCGGCGCTGGAGCTGACCCAGGCCGACTTCAAGGCCGCGTTCGACGCCATTCCAGAGGCCCAGCGCGACGCGCTGCAGGCCGCCGCCAAACGCGTGCGCAGCTACCACGAGGCGCAGAAAAAAGCCTCGGGCGAGAGCTGGAGCTACCGCGACGAGGACGGCACGCTGCTGGGCCAGAAGGTCACGCCGCTGGACCGCGTGGGCATCTACGTGCCCGGCGGCAAGGCCGCGTACCCGTCCAGCCTGCTGATGAACGCCATCCCGGCCCACGTGGCCGGCGTGCAGGAAATCATCATGGTCGTGCCCACGCCCGTGCGCGGCAGCGTGGCCACGGGTGGCTCGGGCGCGCAGCTTGCATCCGACAAGGGCGAGCGCAACGACCTGGTGCTGGCGGCTGCCTACGTGGCGGGCGTCACGCGCGCCTTCACCATCGGCGGCGCGCAGGCCGTGGCCGCGCTGGCGTACGGCACCGAAACCGTGCCCAAGGTGGACAAGATCACCGGCCCCGGCAACGCCTACGTGGCCAGCGCCAAGAAGCGCGTGTTCGGCACGGTGGGCATCGACATGATCGCGGGCCCCAGCGAAATCCTGGTGCTGGCCGACGGCAGCACGCCGCCCGACTGGGTGGCGATGGACCTGTTTTCACAGGCCGAACACGACGAGCTGGCCCAGAGCATCCTGCTGTGCCCCGACGCCGCCTACCTCGACGCCGTGCAGCGCGAGATCGACCGCCTGCTGCCCACCATGCCGCGCGCCGAGATCATCGCCAAGAGCCTCACCGGCCGGGGCGCGCTGATCCTCACCAAGGACATGGAAGAAGCCTGCGCCATCAGCAACCGCATCGCACCGGAACACCTGGAAGTGAGCAGCACCGACCCACACCGCTGGGAGCCGCTGCTGCGCCACGCCGGCGCGATCTTCCTGGGGGCGTATACCTCCGAGAGCCTGGGCGACTACTGCGCGGGCCCCAACCACGTGCTGCCCACCAGCGGCACCGCACGCTTCTCGTCGCCCCTGGGCGTGTACGACTTCCAGAAGCGCAGCAGCCTCATCGAGGTGAGCGAGGCCGGTGCCCAGGTGCTGGGCACCATCGCCGCCGAGCTGGCCTATGGCGAGGGCCTGCAGGCCCACGCGCAGGCGGCAGAGATGCGGCTGACGACGCCCCTCAAGCCGCGCTGATCGCACCCCGTGGCAGGGTGCCTGGCGCGGGTGCCGTCGCCTTGGGCTGAGAGGCTGCAGCGGGGGCGGGCGGGCAGGCGGCCCCTGCCACGGACCGGTGCTTCGCCCAGTTCAGGCGGGCGGGCCGGTGGCCTTCGGCGCTCACGCGCAGCCGCACGGGCCCGGTGAACGACAGGCGCTGGCCGGCCTCCAGGAAATAGTCTTCCAGCAGGCCGTCGCAGGTCACCCACACGCGGCCTTGTTCCACTTCGAGCAGGGCCATGTCGCCCGCACGGAAGTCCAGCACCTGGACGGCCTGCAGCGGCGGCAGCGGCTGGCGCTTCCATTGCAGGGTGAGCGGGACCGCTGGCGGGGTCGGCAGAGCGGGCGACGGGAGGGTGGGGGTGTGCAGCGAGTTCATGCCTTCACTGTGCGGCCACCCGCCGTGCGCCGCCAGCCACAGGCATGGACCATCTGGGCCAGTACAGAACCATGTACCAGCCCATCTGTACTGGTTGTACTGGCCCGCCTCTGTACTGTCTTCCGGCCAGGGTGCCA
Source organism: Acidovorax sp. GW821-FHT11A03 (assembly GCF_058809075.1). Classification (NCBI taxonomy): domain Bacteria; kingdom Pseudomonadati; phylum Pseudomonadota; class Betaproteobacteria; order Burkholderiales; family Comamonadaceae; genus Acidovorax; species Acidovorax sp. GW821-FHT11A03. The sequence continues at coordinate 36,752 of NZ_JBXASG010000002.1, read as the reverse complement.
GTACAGAATGCAGCATGGCCACCGATGACGCACCCCCGCTGTACCTGCAGATCGCCGAGCAGCTCGCGCAGCTGATCCGCAATGGCACCCTGGCGCGCGGCGAAAAGCTGCCGTCGGTGCGCGAGCTGGCGCGCCAGCATGCCGTGGCGCAGACCACGGTGGTGCAGGCCTACCACTGGCTCGAGGATGCGCGCCTGATCACCACGCGCCCGCGCTCGGGCTTCTTCGTCGCTGCGCGGCCGGTGAGCCTGCCCGAGCCCAGCACACCGCGCCCCCTGCGCCGCCCGCGCGAGGTGTCTGTGGACTGGCTGGGCCAGCGCATCCTGGGCCGCAACCAGCCGGTGGACATGATCTCGTACAGCAGCGGCACGCCCGGCCCCGAGCTGTTCAACCCCGACCGCGTGCGCCGCGCCGTCGTGCGCGCCGCGCAGCGCCACCGCAACCTGCTGTGCACCTACCCCAGCTCCTCGGGCCACGAAGACGCCCGCCGCGCCATCGCGCGCTACGCCGTGGGCCTGGGCTGCAGCCTCGACCCCGAGAACATCGTGGTCACCGGCGGCTGCATGGACTCCATTGCGCTGTGCCTGCGCGCCGTCACCCAGCCGGGCGACGTGGTGGCGCTGGAGTCGCCCACGCATTTCTCCTTTCTGGAGGTGCTGCAGGGCCTGCACCTCAAGGCGCTGGAAATTCCCACCCACCCGCGCAACGGCCTGTCGCTGGATGCGCTGCAGCTGGCGCTGGAAACCCAGCCGGTCAAGGCCGTGATGATCGTCCCCACGCTCAGCAACCCGCTGGGCAGCTGCATGCCGCAGGCCGAGCGCAAGCGCCTGGCGCAGATGGCGGCGCGCCATGGCATGGCGGTGATCGAGGACGCGATCTACAACGACCTCGTGGAGGTGGACGAGATGCGCCGCACCGTCAAGTCGTACGACACCACGGGCCACGTGATGCTGTGCGATTCGTTTTCCAAGACGCTGGCGCCGGGCCTGCGCCTGGGCTGGCTGGAGGCCGGGCGCTGGGCCGACAAGCTGCGCGCCATCAAGGACCTGCAGGCGGGCGGGCAGTCGGCCGTGCTGGAGCTGGCGCTGGCCGACCTCATCACCCAGGCCGGCCATGCCGCCGCGATGCGCCAGCTGCGCGCGGCCGTGGCCGCGCGCATGGACGAGGTGCGCCGCATCATCGCCGCGCACTTTCCGCAGGGCACCCGGGTGAGCGACCCGCCCGGCGGGCTGCTGCTGTGGCTGGAGCTGCCGCGCGCGCTCGATTCGGTGCAGCTGCACGAGGCCTGCCTGGCGCAGCAGATCCTGATCGCGCCCGGCACGGTGTTCAGCGCCAGCGGGCGGTTTCGCAACTGCCTGCGCATTGGCGTGGGCGGTGACTGGTCGCCTGCCCATCTGGCGGCCCTGCGCACCGTGGGCGACATGGCGTGCCAGATGCTGCGGGCAGGGACACAGCTCAAGGCCGCGTAACCGCCCAGAAAACAACACGAAGTTCGTGGTGCACGAAGTTCGTGTAATATTTCAGCCATGAAAAACATCACCGTGACCATGGACGACACCGTCGCCGAATGGGTGCGCGTGGAAGCCGCCAGGCGCGGCAGCAGCGTCTCGCGCCTGCTGGGGGAATGGCTGGCCGAAAAGATGCGCCAGGAAGACGCTTACGCCCAGGCCATGCGCGAGGCGCTGGGGTTTGAATCCTGGGGTGCGTCCAGCGGCCCGTATGTGCCCCGCGAAACCCTGTTTCTGCGCTGAGCGGTGCAATACCCATGAGCACCGTCCCCATCTTTGTCGATACCGAAATCCTGCTGGCCAGCGTGGACGACCGCGACGCCGAGCGCCAGGCGCGGGCCCGCGAATGGATCAGCTTTTGCTGGCAGACGCGCAGCGGCCGCATCAGCTCGCAGGTGCTCAACGAGCTGTACAACCAGGCCATCCAGCGTTTTGATGGCCCGCAGGTGCTGCAGCAGGTGCGCGCCCAGGTGCGCCGCCTGCGCGTGTGGCTGCCGCCGCACCTCGATTCCTACACCGTGGACGGCGCCTGGGACTTGCAGGACCGCTACCGCCTGGGCTACTGGGATGCGCTCATCCTTTCGTCCGCCCACCAGCAGGGCTGCCGCTACCTGCTGACCGAGGCGCTGCCGCATGGTGAGCCGATGGACGCGGTGCGGCCCATCAACCCTTTTCTTGTCACCCCCAACGAACTGGACACTACCGAATGACTACTCCTGCGTCGTCTCCTCTCCAAGCCCTGGCCCGCATCCGCCCCGACGTGCGCGCCATGCATGCCTACGGCGTGCAGCCTTCCGCCGGCATGCTCAAGATGGACGCGATGGAGAACCCGTTCCGCCTGCCCGCGCACCTGCAGGCCGCGCTGGGCCAGCGCCTGGGCGCGGTCGCGCTCAACCGCTACCCCGGTGACCGCCTGCTGGACCTGAAGGCCGCGCTGGCCCAATACGCCGGCCTGCCCGAGGGCTACGGCATCGTGCTGGGCAACGGCTCGGACGAGCTCATCACCCTGCTGGCCCTGGCCTGCGCGCAACCCGGCACGGGCCAGCGCGCCACCATGCTGGCGCCCATGCCGGGCTTCGTGATGTACCCGCTGTCCGCGCAACTGCAGGGCTTGGATTTTGTCGGCGTGCCGCTCACGCCCGATTTCGAGCTGGATGAGCCCGCCATGCTGGCCGCCATCGCGCAGCACAACCCCGCCATCACCTACATCGCCTACCCGAACAATCCCACGGCCACGCTGTGGGACGAGGGCGCGGTGCAGCGCATCGTCGACGCCGCGGGCGCGCAGGGCGGCATCGTGGTCATGGACGAGGCCTACCAGCCCTTTGCCAGCCGCACCTTCATCGACCGCATGCGGGCCGAGCCAGCCCGCAACGCCCACGTGCTGCTCATGCGCACGCTCAGCAAGTTCGGCCTGGCGGGCGTGCGCCTGGGCTACCTCATCGGCCCCGCCGCGTTCGTGAGCGAGATCGACAAGGTGCGCCCGCCCTACAACGTGAGCGTGCTCAACTGCGAGGCCGCGCTGTTCGCGCTGGAGCACGCCGACGTGTTCGCCGGGCAGGCCGCCGAGATCCGCGCCGAGCGCACGAAGCTCCTGGCGGCCCTGCGGCAGATGCCCGGCATCGAAAAATGCTGGGACAGCGAGGCCAACATGATCCTCGTCCGTGTGGCGGATTCCGCCCGGGCGTACGAGGGCATGAAAAACCGCAAGGTCCTGGTCAAGAACGTTTCTACAATGCACCCATTGCTGGCCAACTGCCTGCGCCTCACGGTGGGCGCCGCCTCCGACAACGCGCAGATGCTCGCCGCCCTGCAAGCCTCCCTATGACTTCCTCCGCACTCGTCACTTCCGCAACGCCCGATCCCCTGGCCGACCGCATCGCCGAGGTCAGCCGCAACACCGCCGAGACGCGCATCCGCGTGCGCATCAACCTCGACGGCACGGGCCAGGCCAAGCTTTCCACCGGCATCGGCTTCTTCGACCACATGCTCGACCAGATCGCTCGCCACGGGCTGATCGACCTCGACATCGACTGCGAAGGCGACCTGCACATCGACGGCCACCACACGGTCGAAGATGTGGGCATCACGCTGGGCCAGGCCTTTGCGCGCGCCGTGGGCGACAAGAAGGGCATCCGCCGCTACGGCCACGCCTACGTGCCGCTCGACGAAGCGCTGTCGCGCGTGGTGGTCGATTTTTCGGGCCGCCCGGGGCTGCACATCGACGTGAAGTTCACGGCCGGCAGCATCGGCCAGCTCGATACGCAGCTGGTGTACGAGTTCTTCCAGGGCTTCGTGAACCACGCGGGCGTCACGCTGCACATCGACAATCTCAAGGGCATCAACGCCCACCACCAGTGCGAGACCATCTTCAAGGCCTTCGGGCGCACGCTGCGCGCGGCGCTGGAGCGCGATCCGCGCTCGGTGGGCGTCATTCCGTCCACCAAGGGCTCCTTGTGAAATTTTTGAGCCAGATCAAGCGCTAACGCTTGATGAATAAGCGCCAATAGCTATGAATATGGAAGCAAAAACCGTTGCGGTCGTGGACTACGGCATGGGCAACCTGCGCTCGGTGTCGCAGGCCGTGCAGGCCGCCGCAGAGGGCACCGGCTGGACCGTGGTCGTCACGCAGCGTCCCGAGGACGTGCGCGCGGCGCAGCGCATCGTGCTGCCGGGGCAGGGCGCCATGCCCGACTGCATGCGCGAGCTGCGCGAATCCGGCCTGCAGGAATCCGTGCTCGAAGCGGCCGCCTCCAAGCCGATGTTCGGCGTGTGCGTGGGCATGCAGATGCTGCTGGACCACAGTGCCGAGGGCCCCCATGGAGGAACGCCCGGCCTGTCGCTGATCCACGGCGATGTGCGCAAGTTCGACCTGGCGGGCCGCACCCAGCCCGACGGCAGCCGCTACAAGGTGCCCCAGATGGGCTGGAACCAGGTGCGCCAGGTGCCGCACGCGGGCAAGGTGCACCCGGTGTGGGCCGGCGTGCCCGACCACAGCTACTTCTACTTCGTGCACAGTTTCTATGCGGTGCCGCGAGACGCGGCCCACTGCGCGGGGCAGGCGGACTACGGCAGTGTGTTCGCCGCCGCCGTTGCGCGCGATAATATTTTCGCCACGCAATTTCACCCTGAAAAGAGCGCGGAGCACGGCCTGGCCCTGTACCGCAATTTTCTGCACTGGAATCCCTAATCCAACCCGTTCGGGCCGAGCCCTGCCTCGCCCTTTTCCTCCCGAACTTCACCACCATGCTGCTCATCCCCGCCATCGACCTCAAGGACGGCCACTGCGTACGCCTCAAGCAAGGCGATATGGACCAATCCACCACCTTCGGAGAAGACCCTGCCGCCATGGCGCGCAAGTGGGTGGATGCCGGTGCGCGCCGCCTGCACCTGGTGGACCTGAACGGCGCCTTCGCGGGCGTGCCCAAGAACTACACCGCCATCAAGTCCATCCTCCAGGAGGTGGGCGACGACATCCCGGTGCAGCTCGGCGGCGGCATCCGTGACCTGGACACCATCGAGAAATACATCGACGGCGGCCTGCGCTACGTGATCATCGGCACGGCGGCGGTCAAGAACCCCGGCTTCCTGAAGGACGCGTGCAGCGCCTTTGGCGGCCACATCATCGTGGGCCTGGATGCCAAGGACGGCAAGGTGGCCACCGACGGCTGGAGCAAGCTCACGGGCCACGAGGTCGTGGACCTGGCCAGGAAGTTCGAGGACTGGGGCGTCGAGTCCATCATCTACACCGACATCGGCCGCGACGGCATGCTCTCGGGCATCAACATCGACGCGACGGTGAAGCTCGCGCAGTCGCTCTCCATCCCGGTGATCGCCTCGGGCGGCCTGTCCAACATGGCCGACATCGAACAGCTGTGCGCCGTCGAGGAAGAGGGTGTCGAAGGCGTGATCTGCGGCCGCGCCATCTACAGCGGCGACCTTGATTTCGCGGCAGCGCAGGCGCGCGCCGACGAGTTGAATGGATAACCCCCCTGAGCGGCTGCGCCGCTTCCCCCAAGGGGGACGACGCCAGTGGCCTGGCGAAGCCAGTTCCACGGCGTCCGCTGGCCTCGGCAACGCCCCATCCACGAATCGCTGACTGACATGCTTGCCAAACGCATCATCCCCTGCCTCGACGTCACCGGAGGCCGCGTGGTCAAGGGCGTCAACTTCGTCGAACTGCGCGATGCGGGCGACCCCGTCGAGATCGCCGCGCGCTACAACGCGCAGGGCGCCGACGAACTCACCTTCCTGGACATCACCGCCACCAGCGATGGCCGCGACCTGATCCTGCCCATCATCGAGGCCGTGGCCAGCCAGGTGTTCATCCCGCTCACCGTGGGCGGCGGCGTGCGCACGGTCGAGGACGTGCGCCGCCTGCTCAACGCGGGCGCCGACAAAACCAGCTTCAACTCGGCCGCCATCGCCAACCCCGAGGTGATCGACGCCGTCTCGGCCAAGTACGGCGCGCAGTGCATCGTGGTGGCCATCGATGCCAAGCGCCGCTCGCCAGAAGACGCCCAGCGCACCGGCGCCAACGGCCGGGCCGTGGGAGAGGGCTGGGACGTGTACAGCCACGGCGGGCGCAAGAACACGGGCCTGGATGCCGTGGCCTGGGCCGCCGAGATGGCGCGCCGGGGCGCCGGCGAGATCCTGCTCACCAGCATGGACCGCGATGGCACCAAGTCCGGCTTCGACCTCGCCCTCACGCGTGCCGTGAGCGACGCCGTGGGCGTGCCCGTGATCGCCTCGGGCGGCGTGGGCAACCTCGACCACCTGGCCGACGGCATCCAGACCGGTGGAGCCGACGCGGTGCTGGCGGCCAGCATCTTCCATTACGGCGAATACACCGTGGGCCAGGCCAAGGCGCGCATGGCCGAACGCGGCATTCCCGTGCGGCTGTGAAGCAATTGCTATTAAAAGAATAGCTGTCGGCGCTTGATGGAAAAGCGCCAGATGCCCAAAAGACTGAGTAAATCCGGGGGCACGCACGTTCCCAGCGATCCAAATCGCCGACAATCCCGCCCATGAACTGGCTCAACGAAGTGAAATGGGATGCGCAGGGCCTGGTGCCCGTGATCGCGCAAGAGCAGGGCACGGGCGACGTGCTGATGTTTGCGTGGATGAACCGCGAGGCGCTGGAGAAAACCGCGGAGCTCGGCCGCGCCGTGTATTTCAGCCGCTCGCGCGGCAAGCTGTGGTTCAAGGGCGAGGAGTCCGGCCACGTGCAGACGGTGCATGAAATCCGCCTGGACTGCGACAACGACGTGGTGCTGCTCAAGGTGACCCAGCTGGGCCACGAGCCCGGCATCGCCTGCCACACGGGCCGCCACAGCTGCTTTTTCAGCGTGCTCAAGGATGGCGCCTGGCAGGCGGTCGATCCGGTCTTGAAAGACCCTGAATCCATCTACAAGTAAGAGCCATGAGTTCCAACGATTCCCTCGCACGCCTGGCCGATGTGATTGAAAGCCGCAAGCCGGCCAACGGCGGCGATCCCGAGAAGAGCTACGTCTCGCGCCTGCTGCACAAGGGGCCGGACGCGTTCCTGAAGAAGATCGGCGAGGAAGCCACCGAGGTCGTCATGGCCGCCAAGGACGTGGACCACGGCGCCGACAAGTCCAAGCTCGTCTACGAGGTGGCGGACCTGTGGTTCCACTCCCTGGTGGCGCTGGCCCACTATGGCCTCACGCCCGCCGACGTGCTGGCCGAGCTGGAGCGCCGCGAGGGCACCAGCGGCATCGAGGAAAAAGCCTTGCGCAAGGCCGTTGCGCGCGCCACCCAGGAGGGTTCCCCATGAACGATATCGTCGACGTGCAGACCACCAGCCAGAAGGCGCAGGGCCTCAAGAACATCGGCTGGGTCAGCTATGTGCTGCACCTGATCGTGGCGGTGGGCGCCGTCCTTCCGGGGGCGCAGGGCAGCCTGGTGCTGCTCTTGATTGCGCTGGTGCTGGATTTGGTCAAGCGCGGAGATGCCGAAGGCACCTGGCAGGCCAACCATTTTTCCTGGCGCATCCGGTCCGTGCTGTGGGCCGGCGTGCTGTACGCGGTCACGTCGCCGCTGTGGTTGCTGCTGATCGCGCCGGGCTGGATCGCCTGGGGCGTCATTTCGCTGTGGTTCCTGTACCGCATCGTGCGCGGCATGCTGGCCATGAGCAAGAACCAGGCCGTGGATGCCTGAGCCTGGCGCGCCGCTCCCCCGCCTGAACCTGGCCCTGCAGGGCGGCGGCTCGCACGGCGCGCTGACCTGGGGCGTGCTGGATGCGCTGCTCGAGGACGGGCAGTGGCACTTCGAGGGCGTGAGTGGCACCAGCGCCGGAGCCATGAACGCCGTGGCCCTGGCACACGGCTTTGCCAAGGCCGCACACGAACACAAGGACCCGCACGAAGCCCACCTGGCGGGCTGCCAGCAGGCGCGCGAGACGCTCACCCGCCTGTGGGAAGGCGTGGGCACGCTGGGCAGCCTGATGTGGGGTTCGCCGCTGTCGGCCGCCAACCCCATGATGGGGCTGATGCGGCAGTGGCTGTCGCCCTACCAGACCAACCCGCTGGACATCAACCCGCTGCGCCGCCTGCTGGAGCGCGAGGTGGATTTCGACCTGCTGTGCACCGCGCGGCGCGCCAGCAGCGCGGCGGGCGGGCCCAAGGTGTTCGTCTGCGCCACCAACGTGCGCACGGGGCGGGGCGAGATCTTCTCGGGCTCCAGGCTCAGCGCCGATGCCGTGATGGCCTCGGCCTGCCTGCCGCTGATGTTCAAGGCCGTGGAGATCGACGGCCAGCACTACTGGGATGGCGGCTACTCGGGCAACCCCGCGTTGCACCCGCTGATCTATCAGACCGAGGCCTCGGACATCCTGCTCGTGCAGATCAACCCCATCGAGCACCTGGAGCTGCCGCATTCCGGCGCCGAGATCATGGAACGCATGAACGAGGTCACCTTCAACGCCAGCCTGCTGGCCGAGATGCGCGCCATCGAGTTCGTGCGCCGCCTGCTCGCCGAGGGCAAGCTCGACCCGCGCCGCTACAAGAGCGTGCGCATGCACCGCATCGACGGCGGCTCGGTGCTGGCCCCGTTCGGCGCCGACAGCAAGATGCGCGCGGACCTGGCCTTCGTGCGCAAGCTGTTCGCCCTGGGCCGCACGGCCGGACAGGAATGGCTGCATGCGCACCGCAAGGATGTGGGCGTGCGCCCGACCATCAAGATCGCTGACAATGCGTGAAGCCTCCTGTGTCGCCTGTGGCGCCTTCCCCCTCAGGGGGACGCCACCTGTGGCCTGGCGGAGCCAGTTCCACGGTGGCGCTGGCCTGGGGCGCGCCGGTGGCAATGGCTTGGGGTTGAGCAGCGCCCGGTGAACTGTTAACTTCGTACCGACATTTTTCTCATGCACGATCCGAACTGCCTTTTCTGCAAGATCATCGCGGGCCAGATTCCTTCGAAGAAGGTCTATGAGGACGAGGAGATCTTCGCCTTCCACGACATCCACCCCTGGGCGCCGGTGCACTTTCTGATGGTGCCCAAGCGGCATGTCCCTTCGATGGCGCAGGTCACCGCAGACGATGCGGGAGTTCTGGGGCGCATGATGGCGCTGGCGCCCCGGCTGGCCCTGGAGCAGGGCTGCAACCCGTACCCCGAGGGTGGCTTTCGCGTCGTGGTAAACACGGGGCTTGAAGGCGGGCAGGAAATCCACCACCTGCATGTTCACGTGATGGGCGGCCCCCGCCCGTGGCTCAAAGGCTGAACCAGGCTGACGGCGCGTGCCGATAGTTTCCCGCTGGCGGGCAAGGGCGTCGGACTTCGGTCGCGGCCCCCGTCTAAAATGACTGCAATTCGTTAGGAGATATTCCATGGGCTCTTTTTCCATCTGGCACTGGCTGATCGTGCTGCTGATCGTCGTCATGGTGTTCGGCACCAAGAAGCTCAAGAACATGGGCTCCGACCTCGGGGGCGCCGTCAAGGGCTTCAAGGACGGCATGAAGGACGGTTCGGCCGATGCCCCCGCCACCCCTCCCGCAGGCCAGGTTGCCAACAACCCGGCGGCCGACAAGACCACCATCGATGTCGAAGCCAAGCAAAAGAGCTGAGCGCGCCGTCCGCACCGGCCCCCGCATGCCTTTTCGCCTGACCCATGATTGATATTGGCCTGTCCAAGATGGCGCTGATCGGCGCGGTGGCACTCATCGTCATCGGGCCGGAGAAGCTCCCGCGCGTGGCCCGCACGGTGGGTACGCTGCTGGGCAAGGCCCAGCGCTACGTGTCCGACGTCAAGGCCGAGGTCAACCGGTCCATGGAGCTCGATGAGCTCAAGAAAATGAAGGACACGGTGGAGACCGCCGCACGCGACGTGCACAACTCCATCCAGACCAGCGCCAGCGAGTTCGAGAAGGATTGGGCCTCGGCCACGGAGACCAGCAACGCCGACCTGCACGAGCCGCAGGCGCCCGTGGTGCCGGCCTACAAGCACCCTGGCAAGAACTGGCGCCTCAAGCGGGGCGCGGTGCCTCAGTGGTACAAGTCCCGCAGTGGCGTGCGCACGAAGGCGCAGTCCGGCGCGGCGCGCGTCGCGCGCTACCGCCCCCAGAAATTCCATTGATGACGACGATGCGGCGCGGCGTGCCGTGCGCGCTGCATGGGCGGCCTCCACGCCCCTGAAAACCCAATATGTCCGAAACCCCCTCCAAAGAAGACGAGCTGGCCGGTACCGAGCAGCCCTTCGTGCAGCACCTGATGGAGCTGCGCGACCGGCTGGTCAAGGCGCTCATTGCCATCGCCATCGCGGCGGCGATCCTGTTCTTCTTTCCCGGCCCTGGCGCGCTGTACGACTTCCTGGCGGCGCCGCTGGTGGCCCACCTGCCCAAGGGCGCCACGCTGATCGCCACCTCGGTGATCTCGCCGTTCATGGTGCCGCTCAAGATTTTGCTGATGTCGGCCTTCCTGCTGGCATTGCCCTTCGTGCTGTGGCAGGTGTGGGCCTTCGTGGCGCCGGGCCTGTACTCGCACGAGAAGAAGCTGGTGCTGCCGCTGGTGGTCTCCAGCACGCTGCTGTTCTTCATCGGGGTGGCGTTCTGCTACTACCTCGTGTTCGGGCAGGTGTTTGCGTTCATCCAGAGCTTCGCGCCCAAGAGCATCACGGCCGCGCCAGACATCGAGGCCTACCTGAGCTTCGTGCTGTCGATGTTCCTCGCGTTCGGCCTGGCGTTCGAGGTGCCCATCGCCGTGGTGGTGCTGGCCCGCATGGGCATCGTGAGCGTGCAGAAGCTGCGCGAGTTCCGCGGCTACTTCATCGTGCTGGCGTTCGTGATCGCCGCCGTCGTCACGCCGCCGGACGTGGTCTCGCAGCTGTCGCTGGCCGTGCCCATGTGCCTGCTGTACGAAGTGGGCATCTGGGCCGCGCAGATCTTCATCAAGCACACCAAGGCGCCTGAGGACACCGAGGAATCCGCCTCCGCGTCGTCCTGATCGATCGGCGCGCCGCCGTGGCGCGCTGGAAGGCGGGGTTGCACTGGGAGCCCCGGGCCTCCTGCTCCGCAAGGAATATCCAGATAAAAATAGCTGCCAGCGCTTGTCCGTCAAGCGTTGGCAGCTATTTTTTTGATAGTGCGCCGCAGCGCGGCCGCAGCTGCGTGGCCATCGGTGGGAACTGGCGCGCAGCCAGCCAGGGGCCATGGAACGCGGGTTTCGCCGGGCCGTCCGCGGCGCCCCCGTTGAGGGCGCCGCGCGGCGGCGCGGGGCTTGTTACCTCTTTCTCGGCTTTGGGCGCACGCCAGGGTTGATGCTCAGCTCCACCAGCTTGTCGCCGCGCTGCACGTTGAACGGGGCCACGGTTCCAGGCTTGAGCCCCGCCACGGCGGTCAGCAGTTCGGACACATTGCCCACGTTTTTTCCATCCACGCGCACGATCACGTCGCCGGGCCGCATGCCGGCCTGGGCCGCAGGGCCGTCCTGCAGCACGCCGGTGATGATCACGCCCTCGGTGGCCTTCACGCCGAAGGTCTCGGCCAGCTCGGGGGAGAGCTCGTTGGGCTCCACGCCGATCCAGCCGCGCGTGACCTGGCCGTCCTTCACGATGCCGTCCAGCACCAGCCGCGCGGTGGACACGGGGATCGCAAAGCCGATGCCCATGCTGCCGCCCGAGCGCGAGTAGATCGCGGTGTTGATGCCCATGAGGTTGCCGTTCACGTCCACCAGCGCGCCGCCCGAGTTGCCGGGGTTGATGGCCGCGTCGGTCTGGATGAAGTTCTCGAAGGTGTTGATGCCCAGCTGCGTGCGGCCCAGCGCGCTCACGATGCCGCTGGTCACCGTCTGGCCCACGCCGAACGGGTTGCCGATGGCCAGCACCTGATCGCCCACGGCGAGCACGTCCGAGTTGCCCAGCACGATGACGGGCAGCTTGTCGAGTTCGATCTTGAGGATGGCCAGGTCGGTGTCGGGGTCGGTGCCGATCACGCGGGCGCGGGCGCGGCGGCTGTCGGTCAGCGTCACCTCGATCTCGTCGGCGCCCTCCACCACGTGGTTGTTGGTGAGGATGTAGCCGTCGGGGCTCACGATCACGCCGCTGCCCAGCCCGGCCTGCGCCTGCGCGCCCTGGTCGCCAAAGAAGAACTGGAACCAGGGGTCGTTGCTGCGCGGATGGCGCACGGCCTTGCTGGTATTGATGCTGACCACGGCGGGCGCGGCCTGGCGCGCGGCAGCGCTGAAGCTTCCCGCCGCTGGCTGCGGGCTGGCGGTGGTCGCGGGAGCCTCCAGCAGCGCGATGCCCGCGCCCGAGCGCGTGGTGGCACCCCGGCCCAGCCAGCTCGGCTGCAGCGTGGCGACGACGAAATAGGCGGCAACGAACACCGTCACGGCCTGGGAAAACAGCAACCAGATGCGCTTCATGAAATTCTTCTGTACCGATGAGGAAGGGGCGGAAGGGGGTGTGGGGCTGGGGGCTTTCGGCCTGCACGGCAGGCCCTGGCCGCCTCTGCGGGCACATTGTCCCCCAACTGGGACCGCCGGCGCGCGCGACAATAGCCGCATGAGCATTTCACGCACCCACCTTCTGCAGGCCTTCGACAGCCTGCTGCAGCCCGAGCGTTTCAAGGACTACGGTCCCAACGGCCTGCAGGTCGAGGGCAAGGCCGAAGTCCGCCGCATCGTGAGTGGCGTGACGGCCAGCCGCGCCCTGATCGAGGCGGCCATCCGCGAGCGGGCCGATGCCATCTTCGTGCACCATGGCCTGTTCTGGCGTGGCCAGGACGGCCGGGTGACGGGCTGGATGAAGCAGCGGCTGCAGCTGCTGCTGGCGCACGACATCAACCTGTTCGCGTACCACCTGCCGCTGGATGCGCACGCCGAACTGGGCAACAACGCCCAGCTGGGGCGCGTGCTGGGCCTTGCCGCCGATGCGCGGTTCGGGGAGCAGGACCTGGGATTCTCCGCGCCGGCGGCCTTCGCCGACGGCCAGGCGCTGGCCGACCACGTGGCCCGGGCACTGGGACGGGCCGTGACCCTCGTGCAGCCCGAGGCGGCGGGCGCGCAGCGGCAGCAGCCTCTGGGCCGCGTGGCCTGGTGCACGGGCGGCGCCCAGGGCTACTTCGAATCAGCGATTGCCGCGGGGGCGGATGCCTTCATCACCGGGGAGATTTCGGAGCCCCAGGCCCATCTGGCACGCGAGATGGGCGTGTGTTTCATCGCGGCGGGGCACCACGCCACCGAGCGCTACGGAGCGCCGGCCGTCGCCGCGCACGTGTCCGGGCTGCTGGGCCTGGAGCATGTGTTCATCGAAATCCCCAACCCGGCCTGAGGGCCGCGAAGCCTTTTGGTGATATTGCTATTTAATCAATAGCATTTGGCGCTTTTCCCTCCGGCGCTGGACGCTGATTCCATTTCCATTCCATCCCCATGACACCACTGGCCATCACCCAAGGCGATCCCGCAGGCATCGGCCCCGAGATCGTCGCCAAGGCCTTCCGCGATGCGCCCCAGGACCTGCAGGGCTGTTTCGTGGTGGGCGACGTCGCCACGCTGCGCCGTGCGGCGCAGGCCATCGTGCGCCCCGGCGTTCCGGCCGTGCCGGTGGCGCAGATCGCGGCGGCGGCGCAGGCCCTGGCGATGCCTCCCCGCTGCATTCCGGTGCTGGCCCTGCCCGGCATCCCGGGACCGCAGCCCTGGGGGCGGATCAGCGCCGAGGCGGGGCGGGCGGCGGCCGACAGCGTGGTCTGGGCCGCGCGGGCAGCGCTCCGGGGCGAGGTGGCGGGCCTGGTGACGGCGCCGCTGCACAAGGAGGCGCTGTCGGCCGCCGGCGTCGCTTTCCCGGGCCATACCGAGCTGCTGCAGGCCGAGGCCGCTGCGCACCAGGGCGTGGCACTGGCGCAGATGCCCGTGCGCATGATGCTCGCCAGCGACGAGCTGCGCACGGTGCTGGTCAGCATCCACGTGTCGCTGCGCGACGCCATCGACGCGGTCACGCCAGGCAATGTGCTGCAGACCCTGCAGATCACGCACGCCGCATTGGCGCGCAGCCTGGGCCGCGCGCCGCGCATGGCGGTGGCGGGGCTCAATCCCCACGCGGGCGAGGGCGGGCTGTTCGGGCGCGAGGAAGTGGAGGTGATTGCACCGGCCATTGCCGCGGCGCGGGCGCAGGGCCTGGACGTGCACGGCCCGTTCGCGCCGGACACGGTGTTCATGCGTGCGCGCAGCACACCCGCACGCGCTGGCGAGTTCGACGTGGTTGTCGCGATGTACCACGACCAGGGCCTCATCCCGGTGAAGTACCTGGGCGTGGACAAGGGCGTGAACGTGACCCTGGGCCTGCCGCTGGTGCGTACCAGCCCCGACCATGGCACGGCGTTCGACATCGCGGGGCAGGGCGTGGCCGACGCCGCGAGCCTCATCGAGGCGGTGCGCATGGCGCGGGCGCTGTGTGAGTGAATTGCACGCTGGCGCTTGATGGTAAAGCGCTGAATGCTACTGTTTATATAGCAATCGAGAGAGTGGCACCAAACCAGCGCCACCCGCGAAACCGGCGCACCTCACGGCAGCGCACCCGTGGAGCCGGCTTTGCCAGGCCACCGGGCGCGTCCCCCGTGGGGAAGCGCGCAGCGCCTCAGGGGGCTATCTCTTCAGGCTGTCCCGGATCTCGCGCAGCAGCACGATGTCTTCCGGTGGCGCGGCCGGGGCTTCGGGGGCAGCGGGGGCTTCGCGCTTGAGGCGGTTGATCTGCTTGATCATCATGAAGATGATGAACGCCAGAATGATGAAATTGACGGCCACGGTCAGGAAGTTGCCGTAGGCAAACACCGGCACGCCTGCCTTCTTGAGGGCGTCCAGCGTCATGGCGGTGCCCGGCGGCACCGTGCCCAGCACCACGAACAGGTTGGAAAAATCGAGCTTGCCGAACACCAGCCCGACCACCGGCATGATCAGGTCCGACACGACAGAGTCCACGATCTTGCCGAAGGCCCCCCCAATGATGACGCCCACGGCGAGGTCAATCACATTGCCCTTGACCGCGAACTCCCTGAACTCCTGCATCATCCCCATGTTGTGCTCCTTGTGTGAATGGCGATCCCGGAGTATTGCCCGGAGCGGTGGCCTGTCAAGACAGTCCCTCACTTTGAAATAACCATTTTCACTCCGCTACAATTCGCGGTTGACCCCAATCTAGCGATGTTCATCGAGGATCCCCATGAGTGACACTCCAATCGACTCCAGCAAACGGACGTGGCTGATCGCGTCCGGCTGTGCTGGTGCGGTGGGCGGCGTGGCAACCGCCGTACCTTTCGTGAGTACTTTTCAGCCCTCCGAGCGCGCCAAAGCCGCCGGTGCTGCCGTCGAGGTGGATATTTCCGCCCTCAAGCCCGGAGAAAAAGTCACTGTGGAGTGGCGCGGCAAGCCCGTCTGGATCATCAAGCGCACGCCCGAGCAGCTCGCCGAGCTGCCCAAGCTCGATGGCCAGCTCGCGGATCCCAAGTCTGAACGCAAGCCTTCCGAACTCACGCCCGAGTACGCGCGCAACGAAGCCCGCTCCATCAAGCCGGAAATCTTCGTGGGCGTGGGCATCTGCTCGCACCTGGGCTGCTCGCCCTCCGACAAGTTCCAGCCTGGCGCCCAGCCGTCGCTGCCCGACGACTGGAAGGGCGGTTTCCTGTGCCCCTGCCACGGCTCCACGTTCGACATGGCCGGCCGCGTCTTCAAGAACAAGCCCGCACCCGACAACCTCGAAGTGCCCCCCCACATGTACCTTACCGAGACGCGCCTGCTGATCGGTGAAGACAAGAAGGCTTGAAGGAGCACGACGACATGGCTGAATTCAAGGAAATCTCTCCCAACGCCTCGGCGGGCGCCAAGGTCACGAACTGGTTCGAGAACCGCTTCCCGACCGCTTTCGACGCCTACAAGGTGCACATGTCGGAGTACTACGCTCCGAAGAACTTCAACTTTTGGTACATCTTCGGCTCGCTGGCGCTGGTCGTGCTGGTGATCCAGATCGTGACCGGCATCTTCCTGGTCATGCACTACAAGCCCGATGCCAGCCTGGCGTTCGCGTCGGTCGAGTACATCATGCGCGACGTGCCCTGGGGCTGGCTGATCCGTTACATGCACTCCACGGGCGCGTCGGCGTTCTTCGTGGTGGTGTACCTGCACATGTTCCGTGGCCTCATCTACGGCAGCTACCGCAAGCCGCGCGAGCTGGTCTGGATCTTCGGCTGCGCCATCTTCCTGTGCCTGATGGCGGAAGCCTTCATGGGCTACCTGCTGCCCTGGGGCCAGATGTCGTACTGGGGCGCCCAGGTGATCGTGAACCTGTTCGCGGCCATCCCTTTCATCGGTCCTGACCTCGCGCTGCTGATTCGTGGCGACTACGTGGTGGGCGACGCCACGCTGAACCGCTTCTTCAGCTTCCACGTGATCGCCGTGCCGCTGGTGCTGCTCGGCCTGGTGGTGGCGCACTTGCTGGCGCTGCACGATGTGGGTTCCAACAATCCCGACGGCGTGGAAATCAAGGGCCCCAAGGCGCCCAAGGATGCCAATGGCAAGCCGCTCGACGGCGTGCCTTTCCATCCCTACTACACGGTGCATGACATCTTTGCCTTGTCCATGTTCCTGATGGCCTTCACGGCGGTGGTGTTCTTCGCGCCCGAGTTCGGCGGCTACTTCCTCGAGTACAACAACTTCATCCCCGCGGATCCGCTCAAGACGCCCGCGCACATCGCGCCGGTCTGGTACTTCACGCCGTTCTATTCGATGCTGCGTGCGATCACCACCGAAATGATGTACGTGCTGGTCCTGTGCGTGGTGGCCGGTGCGGGCTTTGGCGTGCTCAAGGCGAAGCTGCCCAGCTTCATCAAGGTGGGCATCGCGGGTGCGGCTGTGGTCGTGATCGCGATGATGCTGTCCATCGACGCCAAGTTCTGGGGCGTGGTGGTGATGGGCGGTGCCGTGGTCATCCTGTTCTTCCTGCCCTGGCTGGACCACAGCCCGGTCAAGTCGATCCGCTACCGTCCGGACTGGCACAAGTACCTGTATGGCGTCTTCGTGATCATCTTCCTGATCCTGGGCTACCTGGGCGTGCAGCCCCCGTCTCCCATCGGCGAACGCGTATCGCAAGTGGGCACGCTGTTCTACTTCGGCTTCTTCCTGCTGATGCCCTGGTGGAGCCGCATTGGCGAGGCCAAGGCAGTGCCCGACCGCGTGACCTTTGTGGCGCACTGAGCCTGGAGACAACAACAATGAAGAAACTCATCCTCACGCTGATCGCCGCGGTGGGCCTAGCGGCCGGTGCCGCCCACGCCTCGGGTGGTGACACCATCGCCTGGGACAAGGCGCCCAACAAGACCAACGACCTGGCCTCCCTGCAAAACGGCGCCAAGGTATTCGTCAACTACTGCCTGAGCTGCCATTCGGCTGCCTTCATGCGCTTCAACCGCCTGCGCGACATCGGCCTGACCGAGCAGCAGATCAAGGACAACCTGCTGTTCACGACCGACAAGGTCGGCGAGACCATGAAGGCGTCCATCGATCCCAAGCAGGCCAAGGAATGGTTCGGCGCCAACCCGCCGGACCTGACCGTGATCGCGCGTTCGCGCGCCGGCCACGGCGGCACGGGTGCCGACTACCTCTACACCTTCCTGCGCACGTTCTACCGCGACGACACCAAGGCCACCGGCTGGAACAACCTGGCTTTCCCGAGCGTGGGCATGCCCCATGTGTTGTGGGAAATGCAGGGCGACCGCCGCCCCGTGTTCGAAGAGCACGAGAGCCATGGCCACAAGACCCAGGTGTTCAAGGGCTGGGAGCAGGTCAAGCCAGGCACGATGACCCCGCTGCAGTTCGACCAGACCGTGGGCGACCTCGTGAACTACCTGCAGTGGATGGGTGAGCCCGCCCAGAACACCCGCGTGCGCGTGGGGGTGTGGGTGCTGATCTTCCTCGGTTTCTTCACCATCATCGCCTGGAGGCTGAACGCAGCCTTCTGGAAGGATGTGAAGTAAGCAGCACGAGCCGTAGATCCATGAGAAGGCGCCCTTCGGGGTGCCGCCGGATTGTTTGCAGAGTGGGCGCTTTTGGCGTCCCACTCTTTTGATTTTTAGGAGCCTCCCACCATGATGGTGCTTTATTCGGGTACGACCTGTCCCTTCTCCCACCGCTGCCGCTTCGTCCTGTTCGAAAAAGGCATGGACTTTGAAATCCGCGATGTGGACCTGTACAACAAGCCCGAAGACATCAGCGTGATGAACCCGTACGGCCAGGTGCCCATCCTGGTCGAGCGCGACCTGATCCTGTACGAGTCGAACATCATCAATGAGTACATCGACGAGCGCTTCCCACACCCCCAGCTGATGCCCGGCGACCCGGTCGACCGCGCCCGCGTGCGCCTGTTCCTGCTCAACTTCGAGAAGGAACTGTTCGTGCACGTGAACATCCTGGAGTCGCGCGCCACCAAGGGCAACGAAAAGGCGCTGGAAAAGGCGCGCGCCCACATCCGCGACCGTCTCACGCAGCTGGCCCCCGTGTTCCTCAAGAACAAGTACATGCTGGGCGACAACTTCTCCATGCTGGACGTGGCGATTGCCCCGTTGCTGTGGCGCCTGGACTACTACGGCATCGACCTGTCCAAGAACGCGGCGCCGCTGCTCAAGTACGCCGAGCGCATCTTCTCGCGCCCTGCCTACATCGAAGCGCTGACGCCGTCCGAAAAGGTCATGCGCAAGTAATCTGCGGCCTGCCCAATTTCTCTTCATCTACCGCAGCAGCCACCCATCTTCATGACCGCACAGGAATCCACCTCCACGCGCCCGTACCTCATTCGTGCCCTGTACGAGTGGTGCACCGACAACGGGCTCACGCCCTATGTGGCCGTGCGCGTGGACGATTCCGTGCAAGTGCCGCGCGAGTACGTGAAGGATGGCGAGATCGTCCTGAACATCAGCTTTGACGCGACGAGCGCCTTGCAGCTGGGCAACGATTTCATCGAGTTCAAGGCCCGCTTCGGCGGCAAGCCGCGCGAGATCCTGGTGCCCGTGGGCCGGGTCATCGCCATCTATGCCCGTGAAAACGGCCAGGGCATGGCGTTTCCTCCCCCGGTGGATGTGCTCGCTGGTAGCAGCGGTGCGGGCCCGGCGGCGCCAGCGCTGCCGGAGGCATTGCCATCGGCGCAGGATGTGGTGGCGGCCGGGGCTGTGCCTGCTCCCGAGGACCGCGTGGTCCAACTGGTGCCCTCCGACGATGGCAAGAAGGACGGCGACGGCGGTGACGCGCCGCGGCCTCCCCCGGCAGCGGGTGGTGCCCGGCCTTCTCTCAAGCGGGTCAAATAACGGCCCCAGCATTTTTTTGAGGCTGCTTTTTCCACTATAAAATGCAGCCTTCGCCGGTTTAGCTCAGTTGGTAGAGCACCCGCCTTGTAAGCGGTAGGTCGTCAGTTCGATTCCGACAACCGGCACCATGTCCCTGGTGTCTCCCACGCATTCCCCGATCCTGGCGCAGGCCGTCAGGTTTGAACTTTCAGGCGAATCGCGTTAACCTCCCACCCCCGGCTGCGCAAATGCGCCTGCAGAGCAGGCAGCAGCTGGCGTATTTTTGCCGCTGCGGCATTGCTCTTGACGAGCAGGCACCAGGAGTCCCCATCGATGGGCCCCGCCTGGACCGTGGGACGCAGCGCCGCAGGAATCAGCATTTCAATGGCCTTGAGCCGATCACTGGAATCGCGTGTCAACGCTGTGAGCTTGGCCAGCGTGGGAGAGTCCTCGCTGGCCTGCTGCAGGCTGACGGCGTAGTGGCGGCGGTTCATGGTGTGCGTCTTCGGGCGTGGAGAATTCGTAGTGCATCTGATTATCACGGACGCCAGGCTGGCGCGCAGCCGGGCCATTCACCTGTCTGGCACGCGCCTGCTCCTGGCCGGGCTGGCGGTGTCGCTGTGCCTCATGCTGGTGGCTGCGACGCTCTACCACTGGGTTTTCCTCAAGGGCGCGCGCGAAGGCTGGCCGATCGTGGGCTCGCTGGTCCGGCTGGTCGTGAAGGACGAGTTTGCCGAGCGGGACCGGTTCATGCGCGCCAACCTGGATGCGATGGCCCGCCGTGTCGGCGAGATGCAGGCCCGCATGGTGCAGCTGGAATCGCTGGGCGACCGCGTGCTGGGCCTGGCGGGCATGGCGCCCTCCGATATCCAGAAATCGGATGTCCGGGGGGGCGTGCTCGTGAGCGCGCGCAATCTGTCGATGGAGGAGCTGCAGTCCACGCTCGATGAGCTGGAGCGCCTGACCAACCAGCGGGTGGACCTGATGACGGTGCTCGAATCGCGCCTATTCGACCAGCACATCCGAAAGAAGATGATTCCCACCCATGCGCCGGTGACCGGCCGCGTGCCCGGCTCGTCCTTTGGCTGGCGGGTGGACCCGATCACGGGCCAGTCGGCGCTGCACACGGGGCTCGACTTCCAGGCCGATACGGGTACGCCCATCCTGGCCGCTGCCGGTGGCGTGGTGGTGACCCAGGAATACCACCCCGCCTACGGCAACATGATCGAGGTGGACCACGGCAACCAGCTGGTCACGCGCTACGCCCACGCATCGCGCACCTTGGTCAAGCAGGGGGACATCGTGCGCCGTGGCCAGAAGATTGCGGAGGTGGGGACCACGGGGCGTTCCACGGGCCCCCATCTGCATTTCGAGGTGCTGGTGCAGGGTGTTTTCCAGGACCCGCAGAAGTTTCTGAGCGCGGGCGGCGCGGGCCCCGCGGCGCAGGTTGCGGCGGTCCAGCCCCGCGCATCGCCCGGCCAGCCGGCCGTGCCCGCAGCGGGCAGGTAAAATCGCGGGTCCGGTGTTCAGGCCCGGGATTGCAAGCAGCTTGCAATCCATGGCGATGGACCCACCTGAACTCAATTCATCTTAGGGATTTCGGTCGCTTGGCGCGCTGATTGCAGCGGGCAAGCGGTCCTGTTCGCATGGCCACCAACTTCCTCACCAAACTATTCGGCAGCCGCAATGACCGGCTCCTCAAGCAGTACCGCAAGACGGTGACCCGCATCAATGCGATGGAGCCCGACTACGAAAAGCTGTCGGACGAGCAGCTTCGCGCCAAGACGCAGGAGTTCAAGGACCGTGTAGCCAAGGGCGAGTCGCTGGACGATATCCTCCCGGAGGCTTTCGCGGTGGTCCGCGAGGGCTCCAAGCGCATCATGAAGATGCGCCACTTCGATGTGCAATTGCTGGGCGGCATGGCGCTGCACTTTGGCAAGATTTCCGAAATGCGCACGGGTGAGGGCAAGACCCTCACCGCGACCTTGCCGGTGTACCTCAATGCCTTGTCGGGCAAGGGCGTGCATGTGGTGACCGTGAACGACTACCTGGCCAACCGCGACGCGCAATGGATGGGCCGGCTGTACAACTTCCTGGGCCTCACGGTGGGCATCAACCTGCCCAACATGCCGCGCGAGCAAAAGCAGGAAGCCTACCGCGCCGACATCACCTACGGCACGAACAACGAATACGGCTTTGACTACCTGCGCGACAACATGGTCTATGAAGCACAGGACCGCGTGCAGCAGGGCCTGAACTTCGCCATCGTCGACGAGGTGGACTCGATCCTGATCGACGAGGCGCGCACGCCCCTGATCATCAGTGGCCAGGCCGAAGACCACACGGCCATGTATATCGCCATGAACAAGGTGGTGCCGCTGCTGGTGCGCCAGGAAGGCGAAGCCGATCCGCGCACGGGCGAGGGCGTGACCAAGCCGGGCGACTTCACGCTGGACGAAAAGACCCACCAGGTGTTCCTGACCGAGCAGGGTCACGAGAGCGCCGAGCGCATCCTGGCCAGCCACGGCCTGATCGCCGAGGGCGCCTCGGTGTACGACCCGGCCAACATCACGCTGATGCACCACCTGTATGCGGCGCTCCGGGCCAACCACCTGTACCACCGCGACCAGCACTACGTGGTGCAGAACGGCGAGATCGTGATCGTGGATGAGTTCACCGGCCGCCTGATGTCGGGCCGCCGCTGGAGCGAAGGCCTGCACCAGGCCGTCGAGGCCAAGGAAGGCGTGAACATCCAGGCCGAGAACCAGACGCTGGCCTCCATCACGTTCCAGAACTACTTCCGCCTGTACAACAAGCTCGCGGGCATGACCGGCACGGCCGACACCGAGGCCTACGAGTTCCAGGAGATCTACGGCCTGGAAACGACCGTGATCCCGCCGAACCGCCCGAGCCGCCGGGACGACCAGCTCGACCGCGTGTACAAGACCACGCGCGAGAAGTACGAAGCGGCCATCAAGGACATCCGCGAATGCCATGAGCGCGGCCAGCCGGTGCTGGTGGGCACCACGTCGATCGAGAACTCCGAGATCATCGACCAGCTCCTGAACAAGGAAGGCCTGCCGCACCAGGTGCTCAACGCCAAGCAGCACGCCCGTGAGGCCGATATCGTGGCCCAGGCCGGCCGCGAGGGCATGATCACCATCGCCACCAACATGGCGGGCCGTGGTACCGACATCGTGCTGGGCGGCAACATCGAAAAGGACGTGGCGGCCATCGAAGCCGATGAAAGCCTGTCCGAAGCCGACCGCGCCGCCAAGGTCAGCGCCTTGCGCGAGCAGTGGAAGATCGACCACGAGAAGGTCAAGGCACTGGGCGGCCTGCGCATCATCGCCACCGAGCGCCACGAATCACGCCGCATCGACAACCAGCTGCGTGGCCGCTCGGGCCGCCAGGGCGACCCTGGTTCCTCGCGCTTTTACCTGAGCCTGGACGATTCGCTGATGCGCATCTTCGCGGGCGACCGCGTCAAGGCGATCATGGACCGTCTGAAGATGCCCGATGGCGAGGCCATCGAGGCCGGCATCGTGACGCGCAGCATCGAATCGGCCCAGCGCAAGGTCGAGGCCCGCAACTTCGACATCCGCAAGCAATTGCTGGAATACGACGACGTGGCCAATGACCAGCGCAAGGTGATCTACCAGCAGCGCAATGACATCCTGGACGCATCCGACCTGTCGGACGTGATCGCCGCGATGCGCGAAGACTGCATGACCGACCTGGTGCGCCAGTACGTGCCGGCCGAGTCGGTGGAAGAACAATGGGACCTCGCGGCGCTGGAGAAGGCGCTGGTGGACGAATGGCAGGTGTCCATTGCCCTGCAGCAGCAGGTGCAGGGTGCCAGCGCCATCACCGACGACGAGATCCTGGACAAGGTTCTGGCGGCCGCCCATGCCTCCTTTGACGGCAAGGTGGAGCAGGTCGGGCGCGAGAACTTCACCCAGTTCGAGCGCATGGTGCTGCTGCAGAGCTTTGACTCCAACTGGCGCGACCATCTGAGCGCGCTGGACTACCTGCGCCAGGGCATCCACCTGCGCGGGTACGCGCAAAAGCAGCCCAAGCAGGAGTACAAGCGGGAGGCGTTCGAGCTGTTCCGCCAGCTGATCGACCAGGTCAAGAACGAGGTCACCAAGATCCTCATGACCGTGCAGGTGCAGTCGCAGGCCCAGCTCGACCAGGCTGCGCAGGACATGGAAAGCCGCGGCGAGAGCATTGCCAACGTAACCTATACCGCCCCCACCGAAACGGGGGAGGTGGAGACCACCGCGGGCGCGCAGCCCGGCGACGGCCTGAACCTGCCCGAAGGCATGCGCGTGGGCCGCAACGACCCCTGCCCTTGTGGCAGCGGCAAGAAGTACAAGCAGTGCCACGGCAAGCTGGCCTGAGGCCCCGGGGCACCGCCCCCGCGTGCAGGCGTTGAAACCACGCCTGTGGATTTACATGACACGGGCTTCGGCCCGTGTTTTCATTGGCAGGCCACGGTTTTCCGGATAATCGGCCGCAGTTTTTATCAGAAAGGCCCTGTCTCCCATGCCTGTCAATCTTGTCGCCCCCGTGGCCGCCGATCTGCACCCGATCGCCGGCGTCCGCATTGGTGTTGCCGAAGCCGGTGTTCGCAAGGCCCATCGCAAGGACCTCACCGTGTTCCTGCTGGACGAGGGCGCCAGCGTGGCGGGCGTGTTCACGCAGAACCGTTTTTGCGCCGCACCGGTGCAGATCAGCCGCGACCACCTTGCCGCCGGCCAGGCGATCCGTGCGATGGTGGTCAACACCGGCAATGCCAATGCGGGCACGGGAGCCGATGGCCTGGCGCGTGCTCGGGCCACTTGCGGCGCGCTCGCGCGCCAGCTCGGCGTGGCGCCCGAGCAGATCCTGCCGTTCTCCACCGGCGTGATCATGGAACCCCTGCCCAGCGACCGCATCGAGGCCGGCCTGCCCGCCGCGATTGCCGACGCGCAGCCCGGCCATTGGGCCCGTGCGGCGGAAGGCATCATGACCACCGACACGCTGCCCAAGGCGTTCTCCGCGCAGGTGCAGATTGGCGGCGCCACGGTGTCCATCACCGGCATCAGCAAGGGCGCCGGCATGATCCGGCCCAATATGGCCACCATGCTCGGCTTCATGGCCACGGACGCCTGTGTGGCCCCGGCCGTGATGCAGCAGCTGGCCCGCGAACTGGCCGATGGCTCTTTCAACCGGGTCACGATCGACGGCGACACATCGACCAACGACTCGTTCGTGGTGGTGGCCACCAACAAGGCCGCGCATGCGCCCATCGCTTCCCTGGCCAGCGCCGAGGGCCAGGCCCTGAAGGCAGCCATGCTGGCGGTGTCGCAAAAGCTCGCCCAGGCCATCGTGCGCGACGGCGAGGGAGCCACCAAGTTCATCACCGTCCGGGTGGAAGGTGGCAAGACGGGGGACGAATGCCGCAAGGTGGCGTACG
This sequence comes from Acidovorax sp. GW821-FHT11A03, assembly GCF_058809075.1. Classification (NCBI taxonomy): domain Bacteria; kingdom Pseudomonadati; phylum Pseudomonadota; class Betaproteobacteria; order Burkholderiales; family Comamonadaceae; genus Acidovorax; species Acidovorax sp. GW821-FHT11A03. Next base: position 12,009 of record NZ_JBXASG010000002.1, on the reverse strand, counting down.
CCATCGCCCACTCGCCCCTGGTCAAGACAGCGTTCTATGCCAGCGACCCGAACCTGGGCCGTATCCTCGCGGCCGTGGGGTATGCCGGCATCGATGATCTGGACCAGACCGGCATCGACCTGTACCTGGACGATGTGCATGTGGCGGTCAAGGGCGGCCGCAATCCGGCCTACCGCGAGGAGGATGGGCAGCGCGTGATGAAGCAAAGCGAGATCACCGTGCGTGTCCTGCTGGGCCGGGGCAGCGTGTCCGACACGGTCTGGACCTGTGATTTCAGCCACGAGTACGTGACCATCAATGCGGACTACCGTTCGTGAGTAACTCCTGATTTGATAGCTGCTAGCGCTTTATTCACAAGCGCTGAATGCGAAAATGAACGAAAAATTTGAACACCTGATCGAGCGGGCCGAGCAACTGATCGCCCGCATTGAATCCGTGCTGCCCCAGCCGCTGGGCGCGCCCGACTGGTCGGGCTCGATTGCCTGGCGCTACCGCAAGCGCAGCAGTGGCCACGGCACCCTGGAACCCGTGCGCCATGTCGCCGGCATGCAGCTGTCGGACCTCAAGGAAATCGACGGGCAGAAGGAGAAGATCGCGCGCAACACGGAGCAGTTCGTGCAGGGCAAGCCCGCCAACAACGTGCTGCTGACCGGAGCCCGCGGCACCGGCAAGTCCTCGCTCATCAAGGCCTGCCTCAATGCCTATGCGGGGCGGGGCCTGCGCCTGATCGAAGTGGACAAGGCCGACCTTGTCGACCTGCCCGACATCGTGGACGTGGTGTCCGACCGGCCAGAGAAATTCGTCGTGTTCTGCGACGACCTGAGCTTTGAGGAGGGCGAGCCGGGCTACAAGGCCCTGAAGTCGATCCTCGACGGTTCGGTGGCGGCGGCCACGCCGAATGTGCTGATCTACGCGACGAGCAACCGGCGCCACCTGCTGCCTGAGTACATGGCGGAAAACCTCACCTACACCCACACCGAGGATGGCGAAGTGCACCCCGGCGAAGTGGTGGAAGAGAAGATTTCGCTGTCGGAGCGGTTCGGCCTGTGGGTGAGCTTCTACCCCTTCAGCCAGGAGGAGTACCTGACCATCGTGGCCCAATGGCTGTCCTCCCTGGGGGTGTCCGGGGCCGCGATCACGGCCGCGCGGCCCGAGGCACTCGTCTGGGCGCTGGAGCGCGGCTCGCGCAGCGGCCGCGTGGCCTACCAGTTCGCGCGCGACTATGCGGGACGGCACAGTGGCTGATTCCGCAACCACGCCCCTGGTTCCCGCCCCGCAAGCCAGCCGAAAGCACACGGAGGTCGCAGTGGGCATCCTGCTGCGCGCTGATGGCGCCATGCTGTTGTCCACCCGTCCGCCGGGCAAGCCCTATGCCGGGTACTGGGAGTTTCCGGGCGGCAAGCTGGAGGCGGGCGAAACCGTGGAGCAGGCACTGCGCCGCGAATTGATCGAGGAGCTGGGCGTGACCATTGGGGCGGCCAGCGTATGGAAAGTCACGGAGCACGACTACCCGCATGCCCTGGTGCGCCTGCACTGGTGCAAGGTGTGGGAATGGTCGGGACAGTTCGAGATGCGTGAAGGGCAGGCCATGCAATGGCAGCAGATTCCGCTGACGGTATCGCCTGTCTTGCCAGGTGCCTACCCGGTTCTGCAGTGGCTTGCGCAGGAGCGGGGCGTGGAGTTTTCGCCGCCACCTCCGTAGACTGCTATTGAATTAATAGCTATTTGCGCTTGCAGATCGGGCGCTGGGCGGCGATTTCCCTGAAGATGCGGGCTGGCCTGCCAGCCGGGGTCAGTGTTGCAGGCGTGGATCGCCGTACTGCGCATCGGCGGGCGGGGCCTCTGCGGGCATCCGGAAATCCTCGCTTGCCCAGGCACCGAGGTCGACCTGCTTGCAGCGCTCGCTGCAGAACGGGCGGTAAGCATTGGCAGGGCTGTAGACGCTGTCTCCACCGCAGGTGGGGCAGGTCACGGTGCGGGCGGCGGTTGCCGCATCGGGGCGGGGGGCGGGAGCGGCCATGTCTCGTCGTCGTCCTCAAATCACGATCCAGCGCCGAGCCTCAGGCGCACAGGGTCAGTTCAAACGCAGCGTCCTCGCTGCAGGCGTGCAGGCGTCCATCGCCCTCCAGCCGCATGAGCCGCACCGAGACGATGAGGCGGTTGCCGCTGATTTCGGGAATCAGGTCCAGGGCAGGATCGATGCGCAGGCGCAGCAACTGGAACGTGCGGCCCTGCGGCAGATTCTGCTGGAACTGGCCGCGCTCGGCAGCCACCTTCTGGGGCACGCCGGAATCGCGCAGCAGCTTGAGCAGCACGTAGATGGATTCAGCGAGGGGGGCCAGTGTGGACGCCCATTCCTCGAGCGCTTGCTGCCGCACGGCGGGCGCATGGTGCTGCCATGCGTAGTACGCGGGCAGGTCAAAGCCGCAGGTACCCCCTGGAATGCCGACCCGGCTGCGGATGCTCATCAGCCAGTCGTTTTCCGTGAGCGAGTGGCCCGACTTGCCGGACTGGGTATTCAGCGCGGTGAAACAACGGTCCAACTGGGCGATGATCGCATCCAGCGCCGCTTCGGAGATCGAGGGGTTGCCCCGGTAGCTGTCGAGCTGGTGCTTGTGCTTCTCGATGTCCTTGAGCACGTCCGACTTCAGGTCGGCCCGCGCTGCGACGTCCATGATCTCGAAGATCGTGACCAGCGCGAAGTGATGATCGAGCGCGTGGGAGCGGGGTATCAATTCCCCCAACCGGCGAAACAACTGCTCAAGCCGCAGATAGGTTCTGAGACGCTCGTTAAAGGGATATTCGTAAAGGATCACGCTGGCGGGTTCCTGGGGGCTCAGGGGGTATTCTGACGCCGGTGGCGCACGGCATGGAGTGAAAGCACAAACGGTTTCGTTCGCATCATAGCCCGAACAGCGCCGCTGCCTGCCGGGTTTGCGCGTGCAGGTTCTCCAGCGTGCAATCCCTGTCGTTGGCAATCACGGCATCTGCGACGGCCCGCCGGGCCGGGCGGCTGGCTTGGGACGCAATGATGCCCAGCACCACCTCCCGCGTCAGGCCGTTGCGCTGCATGACGCGTTCGATCTGCGTTTCAGCAGAGCAATCGACCACCAGCACCGCGTCCAGCCTGCGGGCCCAACGACCGGATTCCGCCAGCAGCGGAATATCGAACACGATCAGCACATGGCCCTCGTGCGCCGCCTGCTCGGCCTTCAAATTGCCGTGAAGGGTGACGAGCGGGTGCACGATCCCTTCGAGCTGGGTCCGTGCCTCCGGCCGGCTGAAGGCCAATGCACGCATGCGGCCCCGGTCCAGCGCCCCGGTGGTATCCACGAAGTCGCTGCCGAAAGTCGCGCGGATGGCCTCCATGGCCGCTCCGTGCGGGCCTGTGACCTCGCGGGCGATCTGGTCCGCGTCGATCAGGCTGGCGCCCAGAGAGGCCAGCACATGGCCCACCGTGCTCTTGCCGCTGCCAATGCCACCAGTCAGGCCCAGACGCAAGGGATGCTTGCGTGGATTCATCGTTCAAAGGCCCAGGAGTTTCAGCACCGTGTCCAGAATGGCGTGGGGCCCGAACACCATCGCCGTGAATCCCGCCCCGACAAGAAAGGGGCCGAAGGGGATGTAGCCGCCTTCACGCAGGCTGCTGAAGATTTTCATCGCGATGCCGATGACGGCGCCGATCACCGAGGACATCAGAATGATGGGTACGAGGGCCTGCCAGCCGAACCAGGCCCCCAGCGCGGCAAACAGCTTGAAATCCCCATACCCCATGCCTTCCTTGCCGGTGGCGAGCTTGAACCCCCAGTAGACCAGCCAAAGCGAAAGATAGCCCGCCACGGCGCCGAACACCGAGGCGTGCAGCGGTACTGCGATCCACTGCAGGGCAGACGACAAAAGGCCGGCCCACAGCAGCGGCAGGGTGATGTCGTCGGGCAGGAGGGTGGTGTCCCAGTCGATGAATGCCAGTGCCACCAGGGCCGCCGAGAAACCACACCATGCAATCCCCGTGGCCGTGACACCCCAGCGCTGGATGCAAAAGAAGAACAGGGCACCGGTCGCCATCTCGATCAGAGGGTATCGGACCGAGATCCGCGCCTTGCAGGCCGAGCAGCGGCCCCGTAGAAAGAGATAGCTGACGACAGGAATGTTCTCGTACCACTGCACCAAGTGCCCGCAAGACGGGCAGCGAGAGCGGGGGACCATGAGATTGAACCGTTCTGGCTCGGGATGCGCCGGGCTGGTATCAGCTTGTGCGGCCGGTGCCTGCATCGCCTGAACCTCTTCAGTCCACCGGCGCTCCATCATCTTGGGCAGCCGGTAAATGACCACATTGAGAAAACTGCCGATCAGAAGTCCCAATACCGCACCCCAACTCGCATTCCACCAAGTCTCCATCTCCATCACACGACTTGGCCAAGCTTGAAGATGGGGAGGTACATCGAGACCACGATCCCGCCAATCAACGTTCCCAGGAAGACAATGATGATGGGTTCCATGAGGCTCGACAGGCCTGCCACCATTTCATCCACTTCTGCCTCGTAAAAATCGGCAGCCTTGCCCAGCATATGGTCGATGGAGCCGGATTCCTCACCAATGGCACACATCTGAAGCACCATGGACGGGAAAATATTGGCATTGCCCATGGCTGCGGTAAGGCTCGTGCCGGTGGAGACTTCCTGTTGGATTTTTTCGGTCGCAAGAAGATAGACGGAATTACCGGATGCGCCGCCAACAGAGTCCAGTGCTTCCACCAAGGGTACTCCAGCGGCAAACATGGTAGCTAATGTGCGTGTCCAGCGTGCAACACAGGATTTTTCTATCAGAACGCCAAAAATTGGTATTTTTAATAATATCCTATCCATGAACATTTGCATTTTTTCATTTCTTCTCCAAGCTTGCATGAAGAAGAAAAATCCTCCGCCTATTACGCCAAAAATCAACCACCACCATTTCACAAAAATCTCGCTGATAGCCATCACAAACAAGGTAGGGGCAGGCAAATCTGCGCCAAAGGAAGTAAAAACTTCTTTGAATGCAGGAATAACAAAAATCATGATTACAGTGACAACCACAAAAGCTACTATGACCACCGATGCGGGATACATTAAAGCTGACTTAATTTTTGATTTGATGGCTTCAGTCTTTTCCATGTAAGTCGCCAATCGGTCGAGTAAGGCCTCCAGAATGCCTGCCGCCTCCCCTGCCTCTACCAAATTGCAATAAAGGCTGTCGAAATACATTGGATGTTTGCGGAACGCCGCATTCAGCGATGTGCCTGTTTCCACATCAGAGCGGATGTCATTCAGCAGCTTGGTAACGCTTGCATTGGTATTGCCTCGCCCCACAATGTCAAATGATTGGAGGAGAGGCACCCCAGCTTTCATCATGGTTGCAAGCTGCCGTGTGAACAGAGCAATGTCCTTGGGCTTGATCTTCTTGCCCGACCGCATGCGCCTTTTCTTGATCCTCGTCGGGAAAACGCCCTGGCGGCGCAGGGTGGCTTGCACTTGGTTTTCCCCGGAAGCGCGCACCTCGCCGCGCACGATTTTCCCGTGTCGGTCCTTGCCTTCCCATTCGAAAACAAATTCCTTGATATCCCGTGATGATGCAGCAGTTGCCATGCTGGTCCCTCTAGCTCGTTATTCGTTGGTGACGGCAAGCACTTCTTCCAGCGAAGTGAAACCCAATCTTGCTTTGTGCAGGCCAGATTCGCGCAGTGAGCGAACACCTTCCGCGCGTGCCTGCTCGGCGATCTCAAGCGCGCTTCCATCTCGCAATATGATGCGCTGGATGTCTTCCGAGATTGGCAATACTTGGTATATGCCGACCCGGCCCTTGTAGCCGTTGTTGCAGGCCGAGCAGCCTACAGGGCGGTAGGTCACCCAGCTTCCGTCGATGTCCTCCTCCCTGTATCCCGCTTCGAGAAGGGATTCGTGCGGTATATCGGCCGGCACCTTGCACACGGGGCACAGCCTGCGCGCAAGGCGTTGCGCGGTAATAAGAATCACGCTGGACGCGATATTGAATGGGGCAATCCCCATATTGCGCATCCGGGTCAGGGTCGTGGGGGCATCGTTGGTGTGCAGGGTCGACAAAACCAGGTGACCCGTCTGCGCTGCCTTGATGGAAATATCTGCGGTCTCCAGATCGCGAATTTCACCAACCATGATGATGTCGGGATCCTGCCGCAGAAAGGATTTCAGGGCCACGGCAAAAGTCAACCCCGCTTTTTCATTGACGTTGACCTGATTGACCCCGGGCAGGTTGATTTCCGAAGGGTCTTCCGCGGTGGCAATGTTCACGCCTGGCTTGTTCAGCAGGTTCAGGCAGGTATATAGCGACACGGTTTTGCCGGACCCCGTCGGGCCCGTGACCAGAATCATCCCATAGGGGCGCCCTATGGCCTCCAGCAGCCGCTCTTTTTCCTGAGGTTCGTAGCCCAACGCATCGATCCCAAGCTTGGCGCTGCTCGGGTCCAGGATACGGATAACGATTTTTTCCCCAAACAGGGTGGGGAGGGTACTTACACGAAAATCGATCACCCTGTCCGGGCCCACCTTCAATTTCATGCGTCCGTCTTGCGGGACTCGCTTTTCAGAAATATCCAGCCGGGAGATCACCTTGATGCGGGATGCGAGTTTGTCCTTGATAGCAATGGGCGGGGATGCGATTTCCCGGAGTTCTCCATCGATCCGGAATCTCACCCGATACTGGTGTTCGTAGGGTTCAAAATGCAGGTCCGAGGCCCGCATATTGAATGCGTCAAGCAGCATCTTGTGCAGGAACTTGACGATGGGTGCATCTTCCACATCGCCGGCACCGGTATCGTTGTTGTCGGGTGCTTCTTCGATGGCTACATCGTCGAAATCAAAGTCGCCCCCACCACTCACCAAGGTGTCCATCGACTCGCTGGTGGATTTCGTGGTGGACTCTACCAGCCGGCTGAGCTTGTCATATTCGGCGATAATCCAATCCACCCCCATCTGGGTCGTGAATTTGATTTTCTCGGCGGCCTCTTGATCAGTGGGGTCGGCAGTCGCGACGATAAGGCGATTATTGCGTTTGCTGAGGACAACGACCCGGTACGCCTGGCATATTTTGGGATCGAGAAGCTCTTTGGGCAGTCGAAGCGGATCAATCGCTTCCAGATCCAGCAAGGGCGCACCAAACACGGCTGAAACGGTGTGCGCCAAATCGGCAGCCGACACGGCACCAGATCCCGTCAATTCCGCAATAAAACTGGTGCGGCTGATTTGTGATTTTTTGTAAATGTCCTCTGCCGACTTTTGGGTCAACTTGCCGGCGGACATCAACGCCCTGCCCAATCCGGGAAGGGCCACTGCAGAGGCTTCTTTGGGGGCAGTATCAACAGCGGCCATGTAACCGGTAATGTGTTAGGTGTGGAAAAGAATCCATCCTATCATCACCGATCAGCCACAAGCTGTACAGCCGTCGATATTGGCAACAGCACCACAGAACCGGCGCTTTTGTTGAAAATGCGGTCTTGTGGTCGGGGTGAGAGGATTCGAACCTCCGGCCTCTACGTCCCGAACGTAGCGCTCTACCAGGCTAAGCTACACCCCGTTGTGTGCGATTGCACTCGAAAGTGGATGCAATGGGGCATCTCAGTTGCGTCGTGCAAGCAATTGCGCGGCCAATTCTAGCAAACCTGCTGAATAGGCATTGGCGGGTAATTGCTCGGCCGCGGCCATGGCGCGGCGGGCCTCGCCGAAGGCCGCTGCCCGGGTGATGTCCAGTGCCCCGGTGTCGCGGACAATCTGCACGATCTCGGCCAGTTGGTCGGTGGAGCCCTGTTCAATGGCGTGGCGCACGGTTTGCGCCTGGCTTTGCGTTCCGCGTTCCATGGCGGCGATCAGGGGCAGGGTGGACTTGCCTTCCCGAAGATCGTCTCCCAGATTTTTACCCATTTCCACTGCGTCGCCGTCGTAGTCGAGAACGTCGTCAATGATCTGGAAGGCGGTTCCCAGTGCCTGCCCGTAGGTTGCGCAGGCCTCTTCGACATCGGGCGGGCTGCCCGCCAGCACCGCGCCGAGGCGGGCACTGGCTTCAAACAGCTTGGCGGTCTTGGACCGGATGACACGCAGGTAGCCCGCTTCGTCCAGCGATGCATCGTGCATATTCATGAGCTGCAGCACTTCCCCCTCGGCGATCACATTGGTGGCTTCCGAGAGTATTTCCATGATGCGCATGCTGCCCGCCTCGACCATCATCTGGAAGGAGCGGGTGTGCAGGAAATCGCCGACGAGCACGCTGGCAGGATTGCCAAAAGTTTCGTTGGCAGTGGGGCGGCCGCGGCGCAGGGTGGAGGCATCCACCACATCGTCGTGCAGCAGGGTGGCGGTGTGGATCAGCTCCACGACGGCCGCGAGACTGTGGCGCTGCGCGCCTCGGTAGTCCAGGGCTCCGCACACCATGAGCAAAAGCGCGGGCCGCAGGCGCTTGCCGCCGGCGGCAATGATGTATTGGGATATCTGCGCGACCAGGGGAACGCTGGAAGTCAGGCGCTGACCGATGACCTTGTCGACCTCGTGCATGTCTTGTGCAACGAGCAGGAGGGGCGATGCGGCGGGGGCGGTGTGGTCAGTCAAGATGGTGGTCGCAGAAAGAGACCGGATTATAGGAAGCCCTGAAGGCGCCCCGGCGCGTTGCGCGAGGCTGCCGCTCGGCCGGCATGCGGGGGCTGGCGCTGCTCGGAGCGATGCGCTATACTCTTGGGCTCTGCGGAAATTCGTCTGCAGAACTCATATCAAGAGGTCAACATGTACGCGGTCATAAAAACCGGCGGCAAGCAGTATCGCGTTGCTTCCGGCGAAAAAATTAAAGTAGAACAGATTGCTGCGGACGTAGGCCAGGAAATTGTGATCGATCAGGTTTTGGCAGTCGGCAACGGCGCTGAACTCAAGATCGGTACGCCCCTGGTGTCCGGCGCAACCGTGAAAGCCACTGTCGTGGCCCACGGCAAGCACGACAAGGTGCACATCTTCAAGATGCGCCGTCGCAAGCACTATCAAAAACGCCAAGGCCATCGCCAGCAGTTCACTGAGCTGCAAATCGGTGCGATTGCTGCTTAATCGAAGGAGCTAGTCATGGCACAGAAAAAAGGCGGCGGCTCTACGCGAAACGGGCGCGACTCCAAGCCAAAGATGCTGGGTGTCAAGGCGTTCGGTGGTGAACTGATCAGCGCTGGCTCGATCATCGTGCGCCAACGCGGCACGCGTTTCCACCCCGGCAACAATGTCGGCGTGGGCAAGGATCACACCTTGTTCGCCCTGGTGGACGGCCACGTGTCGTTCGGCACCAAGGGTGCGTTGTCCAAGTCCACGGTCAATGTGACTCCTGCCTGAGGTTCATTCCTCCGGTAGCCATCGAAGCCCCGCTTTGCCGGGGCTTTGTTGTTTGGTCTGTACGATGGCGCGTTCAAGCCATTCGCAGACAGCGCCTCCGAGGCGTTCCGCTGCTCCGACCTGCCGGGTAACCTGCCGTCGGTGCCGCGCCCTTTTGTAAACTGGATATCCCATGAAGTTCGTCGATGAAGCCTTTATTGACATTGCCGCAGGCGATGGTGGCAATGGCTGCGTGTCTTTCCGGCATGAAAAGTACAAGGAGTTCGGCGGTCCCAACGGGGGCGACGGTGGGCGCGGCGGGCATGTGTTCGCGGTGGCGGATCCGAATCTGAACACCCTGGTGGATTTTCGCTACTCTCGGCGCCATGAGGCCAAGCGCGGGGAGCATGGCATGGGATCGGACATGTTCGGTGCCGCTGGCACCGACATCACCCTCAAGATGCCCGTGGGCACCATCATCACCGACGCTGAAACAGGCGAAGTGCTGTACGAGCTGCTCAACCCGGGCGAGGTCATCACCATCGCCAAGGGCGGGGATGGTGGTTTTGGCAACATGCGCTTCAAGAGCGCCATCAACCGCGCGCCCCGCCAGAAGACACCGGGCTGGCCCGGCGAGAAGAAGAACCTGAAACTGGAACTGAAGGTGCTGGCCGACGTGGGCCTGCTGGGTATGCCCAATGCGGGCAAATCGACCTTCATCACGGCGGTGTCCAACGCCCGCCCCAAGATCGCGGACTACCCGTTCACCACGCTGCACCCCAACCTGGGCGTCGTGCGCGTGGGCCCTGAGCAGAGTTTTGTGGTGGCCGATATTCCCGGGCTGATCGAAGGCGCTTCGGAAGGTGCAGGCCTCGGGCACCAGTTCCTGCGCCACCTGCAGCGCACCCGCCTGCTGCTGCACATTGTCGATCTGGCGCCCTTCGATGATGCGGTGGATCCGGTGGCCCAGGCCAAGGCCATCGTGAACGAGCTCAAGAAATACGACCAGCAGCTGTACAACAAGCCGCGCTGGCTGGTGTTGAACAAGCTGGACATGGTGCCCACCGAAGAGAGGGAAACGCGGGTGAAGGACTTCGTCAAGCGCTTCAAGTGGAAAGGGCCCGTCTTCGAGATTTCTGCACTCACGCGCGAAGGCTGCGAGCCGCTGATCCATGCCATCTTCCGCCGCGTGCAGTCCGAGCAGCGGGTGGAGAACGAGCCGGTGGAGGTGGATCCCCGCTTTGCCGGAGATGCTCCGGCCTGATCCGCCGCAAAGCCTTTCTGGTTTGAGTGCTATATTTTTAATAGCTATCGGCGCTTGATGGACAGGCGCTAGTGGCCAAAAACACTAAAAAAATGGTTTCCAGCGTATTGCGTGATGCCCGCCGCATCGTGGTCAAGGTGGGTTCCAGTCTTGTGACCAATGAGGGGCGTGGCCTCGACGAAACCGCCATTGGTGAATGGAGCCGCCAGCTGGCGGCCCTGGTGCGTGGCGACGGCGGCGTACCCCGCGAGGTCGTGATGGTGTCCAGTGGTGCCATTGCCGAAGGCATGAAGCGCCTGGGCTGGACCACGCGGCCGCACGAAGTCCACGAGTTGCAGGCCGCTGCCGCCGTCGGACAGATGGGACTGGCGCAGATGTACGAAACCAAACTGCGCGAGCAGGGCATGGGCAGCGCGCAGGTGTTGCTCACCCATGCGGACCTGGCTGACCGCGAGCGCTACCTGAACGCGCGCTCGACCTTGCTCACGCTGCTGCGCCTTGGCGTGGTGCCGGTGATCAATGAGAACGACACCGTCGTGAACGACGAGATCAAGTTCGGCGACAACGACACGCTGGGTGCCCTGGTGGCCAATCTGGTGGAGGCCGATGCGCTGATTATCCTGACCGACCAGAAGGGGCTGTACACGGCCGATCCGCGCCGTGATGCATCGGCGCAGTTTGTCCACGAAGCCAAGGCGGGCGACCCGGCACTGGAGGCCATGGCCGGCGGCGCGGGTTCCAGCATCGGCAAGGGCGGCATGATCACCAAGATCCTGGCGGCCAAACGGGCTGCCGGCTCGGGGGCGTCCACCGTGATTGCCTGGGGGCGTGAATCCGACGTACTGGTCCGCCTCGTGCGGGGCGAGGCGCTGGGCACCTTGCTCGTGGCCCAGACGCAGAAGAAGCAGGCCCGCAAGCAGTGGATGGCCGACCACCTGCAACTGCGGGGTTCGGTGGTGGTGGACGCCGGGGCGGCCGCCAAGGTGCGGGATGAAGGCAAGAGCCTGCTTCCCATCGGGATGACGGCGGTGGAGGGCGACTTCTCCCGTGGTGACGTGATTGCCGTGCGCGACGCCTCCGGCGCTGAAATTGCCCGCGGCCTGGCCAACTATGCGGCGGCCGAGGCGCGGATGCTGTGCCGCAAGCCCTCGACGGAGTTCGAAAGGCTGCTGGGGTATGTTGCGGAGCCGGAGATGGTGCACCGCGACAATCTGGTGCTGGCTGCCACCAGCTGATGGCCAAGTCCCAGGCCACTCGCACGCAGTCAAACGCCTGCTCTGTGCAGGCGTTTTTCATGGTGGCTGGCCACTGAAGGGCTAGCTGTTGATTCTCAGGAGGTTGTTCATGGCCGGAATGCGGCTCATGGGCGGCTGATGGTTGAGAGCGGAGTGTGGTCGA